>NZ_JAJTTG010000010.1:0-117648 GCF_021341655.1 Bacillus sp. Au-Bac7
GTTTCTTCCATAAGCTAAGTTTTCATGTATTACAGGAATGTTGCCGATGTAGTGATGTAGTACCAACCAGATGATAACTCTTGCTGATTAAATCTTTCTCCTGTTAGTCGACAAAGATTTAAACAATCCTTTTTCTTTCCATTGGTCGAAATACTTTTGATAGCCCATTTCTTCAGCAGTCATTGTGTAATTTTCATCTCCCAATTTAAAAGTATGAGTTCCTGACAAGGCTTCATAGGTCGGATTACCTTTTGCATCCCCAAAAAGCGTTTCGAATGTATTCACATCCACTGAATTTGTTGTTCCGTTCTCATAGGTTTCAAGCAAAATGTAATCAACTTCCTCTTGAGCAAGTGCTGCTTGCCCCTTAAAAATCAATCCAGCTTCATTTAATGACAAATATAATTGATTCATGTCAACATCTACTCTCCCTAAAAATTGCTACTTAAATGGCAACTCGTTCTTGTGCTATTGAACCAAAAATTCGCCAAGACATAGAAAAATCCTTCTTCAACATAACTGCCATGATTGTGACACAAGAAAGGTTCTCTTCATTTATTAAAGGAATGCTGCCCCGTTTCTGCCATAAGCTAGTTTTAATTAATCAGGAATGCTGCCCTTTATAACCTTAAAATGATTAAACTACAATTGTTGAGTATATATTCATTATATTAAACAAAGCATAAAAAAACCTATGAGTTAACCAACTATGTTCAGAAGACAAAGGCTAACAGAAATTATATTGATTCCCATTATTGAGGCAACCGTATCCATTTTAAAAACTCTATGGCTAAGATCTTCCCTTTTAAAAGAGATAGAGAAAATCGCAAAGATAGATGAACCTAATATATTGAGAAAATCAGGAAAAGTGACTTTGGACAGATATGTGTAAGTTTAAATCCTCCTTTTTTATTACAATATAAACCCAGCAGTTTTCGAACTTAACAGTTTGAAGACTGTTGGGTTTATTAGGTAAAGTTTTAAATTAAACTACAGTACGTAGTTGCAAAAGTTCTTTCGTTTACGTTATTTATAAATTTCATTCTTTCCAAAAATTTTTAAAATACTTTAAGAAAAAGTAAATTCCAAAAAACAACACTCCTAAGGTAGTAGCCCCAAATCCAATAATTATAATTATAGGGATAATCATTTTAAATATCCTAATTGTTTACAAGCCTTTTTGATCTGAGAATACTTTTTCCATTTACTACAATATCCTGACATTGAAAGTTTATACAAATCATTTATTATATTCACAATAATAGCAAGGGCAACAAATGCAGCAACTGTTGTAGCTGCTGCTAGTAGTACAGCTGGTATAGCTCTACCATTCTTTTTAATGTCGTCTTTTGCTAATTCATCGTCAACCACAACCTTATCAACTTCAGCAATTTCCCCTTGAGTAAGAAAGTTTGAAAATAATGCATCAATATTTTCAATCTCCTTTTCAGTTAAGGTTGTATCTTTAACTAGGTTTTTGTCAAACTTGTACACTCCATTTTCAATAGTAATCCCATCATTTATTGCTTGTACACTACTATTAAATTGCTCATCAGTTATTTCTTCCATAATACCTAATAAATCATTTTCGTCACTTGAAGCGCTTACGATTGATTCCGCAGAAACACTTTGATTATATTTAGGTAAAGCAGCCCCTAAACATAATATAATTACCACTAATACAATTAGTTTTTTCATTTTTTTCATTGATATACCTCCATTTATTTGGCTTCTAACAAAGTATATCAATATCTTTTTCAAATTAATTGAATTAATAGAAAAGTTCAATTAATAGCCATAACACTGGAAGAATTGGTAATAAATATAAGTCCTTCACTTCAATAAATCTAAAGCTTCGATAGTCCCAACACTAAATTCTTCCGTTCTTCCTTCTTTAACTTTTATCATAGTCGGTGTACCTGTAATTTCTATTTCTGCACTCACAATCGGTTTTGTATTACCAAGTGGTGTGTTATGAACAGCTACTATCCTTTCATCCTCTGTTAATTCAATGGACCACTCAACCTCACGATCATACAAGAATTCATCCATATTCACATGTCCATTTATTATTTCTTTGCCATTTTTAACCTCGCCAATAACCTGGTCGTATTCTTTATGATGCTGTTCCCAATCATACCAAGCAGCTTTATTCTTATCATTTTCCATATCGACAATATAAAGGGGATACTTTTCCCTATACTCTAATACTGTTTGTTCTATTTCTTTACAAGAAGAACAAGTTTTCTGCCAAAAATACACGATATATTCCTTTTCTTCCTGATTAAAAGTTTCTTCTGCACGAATCCTGTTTATATCATAAATTGTTCGTTTCTGATCTTTCTTCAATTCAACTGGTATGAAAATAACAGCAAATGATAAACACACCAAAAATGCAAGCGACCCATTTCCATTTAGTATTCATTGCAGCCTCCTTTCAATTTATTTCTATTTTATCGAAAGAATTATTTCAATTACATAGCCAAAAAAGCGTTCTAATTAATTATTATTAGCTTAAAAAAAGATACAAAAAAAGCCAGACATCGCTGCCTGACTTCTTTACTATCATTTTACTTATACAACTGCTGCATCTTTTTTTCTTTTATTTGTTTTGTTTGTAAGAACATTTTTAAGATAAGGCATTGTATATCTGTCTAATCCGAATTTACCTGCATTTGCTCCTGCTACTACGACGAAGATTGCAAGAAGAATCATTTGGGCATTTGTGCTTACTGTACCGCTGAATAAGAAAGAGAAGTTCATCATCATTCCCATAATGGCTGCAAAGTTAGTGAATAAACCTAGAATTAAGGCAATACCTACAAGTAGTTCTCCCCATTGTACTAGGAATGTGAACAGACCGGCATTCGGTAATGCAACGTTTTCTAAGAATGCTGCCCACCAGCCTTGTACCGCAGGATGATCGCCTGTGCTAGAAGCAATGGCTCCTTGAAGGAAACCACTTGCATCAAAGCTGCCGCCCACTATTTTTCCATAACCAGCATGAATAAATTGATAACCAAGATAAATGCGGAATACTGCTAAAATACCTGCTGCGATATTATTTTTTCTTAATAGGTCTAACATTTTACTCCAGCTCCTCTATTTTCATTTGTTCACTACTTCACAAGATCTTGTATGTTTTTACTACACTGTTATTGTAGCATGTTTTTTTCTATTGAATAAAAAGTACTAGTAAGCTTCACATAATTGCAATATTCTCTTGTATATTCTGTGAATTTTTTATTTAAAGGGTTTCTTTTCTTCTCATTACATGATTTTCTGTGTCTTACAAGGAAGTCTGTAATAGATGAAAAACCATCCCCTTTTCGTCATGGGATGGTTTTTTCATCTATTATATATGGCGTCACTTTCTCGCATGCAACAAGTCTTTTTTCTTTTTTTCAGTGGCAAAATAAAGTATTGCGATAATTGGAAATGCCGCTCCAATCCATAACACAGCACTCCAGCCGCCTTTTGCGTATGTCAAACCTCCAACCGCAGAGCCGATAGCGCCTCCGAAGAAGAAAATAGCCATAAACAACCCATTTAAACGACTGCGGATTTCTGGACTTAATGAGAAGAGAGTGCGCTGTCCAAGAACAAGATTTGCCGATACACCTGCATCCAATAGAATCGCAGAAACGACGAGTATAACTATTCCTGTATTGGAACCAGTATGAATCTGCAGCGGCAACAGCAGGGAGATGATGACGGTGGCGAGTGCCACTCCTGTTGCTGGTCTGGTCCACCCCCTATCTGCCAACCGCCCAGCTATTGGTGCAGCAATTGCACCTGCTACACCGACAAGTGCAAATAGTGCAATCTCTTTTTGTGAAAAATCAAATGTTGGACCTGCTAAAAACATTGGCACTGTTGTCCAAAATAAACTAAATGACGCAAAGACAAATGCATGATAAGCAGCTCTTCGTCTTAATATTGGTGTTGTTTTCAGCAAATACCACATCGAACCGAGCAAAGCTTTATAGCTTGTGTTTGTAGTAGGTTTTCTTTCTGGCAGCACCTTTAATAGTACGAAAGCCAAAAGCATTACTGCTGCTGCAGAAAAAGCGAAAACAAAATTCCAGCCAAAATAGTCAGCTACCAAGCTTGATAATGGACGGGCAAGCATTATGCCTAGTAACAAACCGCTCATCACATTGCCGACAACACGGCCTCGAGAAGAATCGGATGCAAGGTATGATGCAAAAGGCACAAGTACTTGTGCTGCGACTGATCCTAAACCGATGAAAAAGGAAGCTGCTAAAAATGGGGCCTCCTGCTTTGTTACTGAAGTGATGGCAAGGGCTATCCCGGTGAGAAGCAGCGCGAAAAAAACTAATTTTCGGTTCTCCATAATATCACCTAAAGGCACTATAAATAACAAACCTATAACATAACCAAACTGTGTTAAAGTTACAATCAAACCAGCACTGGTTGCAGACAATCCGATGGACTCACTGATGATTCCCACTAGTGGCTGTGCATAGTAGAGATTAGCAACAATAATACCGCATGCTGCAGCTATTAGTATGGTTAACCACGACGGGATATTTTTTTCCATTGATTGAGATTTAAAAATAGACATTCAAACAACTCCTTATAAAATATGGTTTTATTCATTCCTGCTACTTCTTTTGGAACTTGGTTTTAGTCCCTCTCCTTTTAATTTTAAATACTAAACGTTTAGTTCATTAATTAATGATTAAATAATATACTGAACGTTTAGTTTTGTAAATAGGCAAACCGGATTTTATTTTGGATACTTAACTGATATACTGAACGTATAGTTTTTTTATAGAATTAATGAATGAAAGGAAGATCTTCATGAATGGAAAAAGAGGCCGGCCCCGCAATGTGGAAACACATAAGGCTATTCTTTCCGCTTCTTATGAATTATTATTAGAAAACGGCTTCCAAGCCGTTACGGTTGATAAAATAGCCGAGCGTGCTCAAGTCAGCAAGGCAACGATTTACAAGTGGTGGCCGAATAAGGCTGCTGTAATAATGGAGAGTTTCCTAGATGCTGCCACTGCTAGGTTGCCTGTGCCTGATACTGGTTCAGCATTAGATAATATTGTCATTCACGCTACTAACTTAACCAATTTTTTAACCAGTCGAGAAGGGACAATCATAACGCAGTTACTAGGTGAAGGACAGTTTGATTCAGGATTGGCAGAAGCCTATCGAACTCGTTTTTTTCGCCCTCGCCGACTGGAGGCAAGAGGTCTTTTGGAGCAGGCAATCGCACAAGGAGAATTGAAAGAAGGACTCGACATTGACATATGCATTGATCTCATTTATGGGCCGATTTTTTATCGATTGCTTGTTACTGGAGATACATTGGATGAAACATATGTCCAGCATTTAGTAGAAAACGCCTTTGCAGGAATTCGTTCTTAAGTTGTAGTTTATTGTAAGAACAATGTACATAAGCAAACTCATAACACTGGAGGTCCAACTTAATAGCGGTCCTCCCCCTTTCTAACTTTTAACGATTGCTCACATCCTATCTACCTTAGCTAACTCTATTAAAACTCCTTAGCTTTTTAAAATAATTAGAAGTAATTAGTTGACTTATTTTTTTAAAATGCTTAATATAAAACGTAATGATTACGATTTATATTAATTTATAATACAAATCGTAATCATTACTATTTACATAACATTCGAGGCAATCTATATTAAATTTGCTCTCTTATATTTAATCAGGAGATGACTTTTCAATGAAATTAGTTATTGTAGGTGCAGGGCCATCTGGAATTGGCTTAGGTATCTTATTAAAGAAAATGAACTTTGAGGACTTTGTGATTTTAGAAAAGGAAGAAATTGGTGCCAGTTTTCGAAAATGGCCAAAGGAAATGAAGCTGATTACCCCTTCCTTTACAGGGCATGGATTCGGGATGTTAGATTTGAATGCCCTGACTCCTGAAACTTCTCCAGCGTTTACTTTCGGGAAAGAACACTTAACAGGCAATGAATATGCAGATTATCTTCAATTATTAGCTCACCACTATAAATTGCCAATAAAGAAGGCTTATGTTGATAAAGTAGTTAAAGATAAAAATAAATTTCTGTTATATACAGACAAGCAAATGATAGAAGCACCTTTTTTAGTTTGGGCAACAGGTGAATATCAAACACCTAATTTAAAACCCTTTGAGGGTGCGGAGCTTGCTCTTCATAACAGTTTAGTTAAATCGTGGGATAACTTGCAAGGAGATGAATTCACCGTTATAGGCGGATACGAAAGCGGAATAGATGCTGCCTATCATCTTACAGCAAATGAAAAGAATGTTACAGTCATTTCTAGAAGTGCTCCATGGGACAATGTTGAGGCTGATCCGAGTAAATCCTTGTCTCCTTTTACAAAGGAAAGATTAGAAATTGCTGATGAGACAGGTCGGTTAGAACTGCTTGATGTAGAGGTTTTAAAAATCTCTAAAAGAGATGATGACTATGTATTATTTTTGTCTGATGGAACTACTCATGTTTCAAAAACCCGACCAATTTTAGCTGCTGGTTTTATTCCTGGTGTTAAACAAATTTATTCTCTTTTTGAGTGGGAAAATGAACAGTCGCCTAAATTAACAGATAAAGATGAATCTACTATTACTGCAGGGGTATTTTTAGCAGGACCAAATGTTAGGCATCAGCAGGTTATTTTCTGCTATATATATAAATTCCGCCAAAGATTTGCTGTGATTGTTAAAGAAATACTTGATCGTACTAATTTCCAATATCCAACCGAAATTTTTGATTTATACCGAAAAAACAATCTGTTTTTAGACGATTTATCTTGTTGCGAGGTGAATTGTGAGTGTTAGAGGAGAAAATTCAAACCCAAAGCCTAAATTCATTAATTTTAGGCTTTGAATCTTCTGGAAAATCAACCTTATTTACTAAGTTAGCTGGTAGGTCGATAGGTAATGAAATAAATGTGAAAGGATCAACTATCCATAATGAAAGTACTTATTTTGTGAATGGAAATTTAATTGATACACCCGGCATTAATAACGCAAATTCACTAATACAGACAAAACTTTATGAAGATATATATAGTGCTTCTACTATTATTCTTGTAGTAAGAGGTACACATTTTGCAGAGGAATTGGAAGAGCTGTTTCCTTATATTGAAAAAGCAACCAAAAAGATTCTTTTATTTGTTACCTTTTCAGATAAAATGTCTCCTGAAGGTAAGAGTTTGCTTCTTAAACAAATAACAAGAAAAAAGCTGCCTATCTTTATTGTAGATACCCGAAAAGTAGAAAAGGATACTGTTAACTTATTTAAAGAGTGTTTAAAGGAAAATGATACGATAAATCAATCACAACTAAAGGAACTTATAAACTTACCGATTTCTAAAGTAGACCCACCTACTCTGTTTTTTGAAAAAAGTTACTTTGGCAAAAGCTTCGTTGCTTTATTAAGTTTAGTAGCCATGTTTTTGTTTCCTGTTATCGTCGCATACCAGTTTTCTAACTTGTTACAGCCGTTGATTGAAAAGTATATACTCAGTCAACTTACACTATTCTTTACTAGTGCTCCCAGCATTATTAAAGAAATTTTCGTAGGGAACTATGGACTATTAACACTCGGAATTTATTCCTTTATTTGGGCCTTTCCAGTTGTGTTGATGATTAGCTGCAGTAAAGCAATGACAGAAGAATCCGGCATAAAGGATCGCATAGTAGATACATTGGAACCAATGTTATATAAAATTGGTTTAACTGGCAGAGATATACTACCGATCATCACTGGGTTTGGCTGTAATGTTGTTGCAGTCTTTCAAAGCAGAGGTTGTCATACTTGCAACAGGTCCCAATGTATCTCGTTTATCTCTTTTGGGTCTGCATGCAGTTATCAAATTGGTGCAACTTTATCGATTTTTAATTCAGCCCATGCTGTGTGGCTTTTCTTTCCCTATATTTTCCTGTTACTTACAGGGAGTATCATTCACAATTATCTGTGGTTTAAAAAGCAATCATTCCCTCCATCAACTATTACTAGAAAAGCTTTTATTCAAAAACCAAAATTAAAAACGATAAAGCTTCAAGTAAGTAGTGACTTAGCGCAATTTTTTAAGCAGGCAATGCCTATTTTTCTACTTATTTGCATTACTGCTAGTCTGTTGCAATATATGAATATCATTTCGTTTATTGCTTTACTGTTTCATCCTTTATTACAACTTTTCCATTTGCCAGTAGAAGGCGCAGCAGCTTTGGCTTTTTCAATAATAAGAAAAGATGGAATCCTTATTTTAAATGAAGGAAATGGCGCGCTGTTTTCTATCCTTACTAATTTCCAATTATTCTTATTAGTGTTTTTAGCCTCTACATTGACATCATGTGTCGTAACCTTGGCTACAATATGGAAAGAGTTAGGATTTATACAAGCTTTTAAACTTATAGGTCAACAATCACTAACAGCGATTTTACTTGGATTATGCTTAGTAGCAGGTAATCATATCATTCACTTTATATAAAAACTGTACAATTGTTGATGCAGACAATAAAGATGAAGCCAAAATGAAAGTGGAGCAGTATACGGTATATGTACACCAATTATGAGAAGTTTTTCTATCCGCCACCATAATCTTAACAAGTTAATGATAAATGCCCCCCTACTCCAAAAATAGGGGGGCATTACTCTGGTTATTAACTTATTACCAACTTGCTTTCTTAACACCTGGAATTTGCCCTTTATGAGCATACTCTCTGAAGGCAATGCGGGACATTTTAAATTTTCTTAAGTACCCTCTAGGTCTGCCAGTAACTTCACATCTGTTTTTTAGGCGTGTTGGAGAGGAATCTCTCGGAAGTTTTCTAAGTCCTTCATAATCACCTTTTTCCTTTAATTCGATCCGAATAGCTGCATACTTTTCCACCATAGCTTGCCGTTTTTTCTCTTTTACTACTTTAGATTTTTTTGCCACTTATTTTAACCTCCTTTTATAAATCGAAACTATTACGATTTAAAAACTATAACTAATTAATCAATACTTATTTTGTTTCTCTATGCAAAGTTCGTCTTTTTAAACGTGGGCAATATTTCATTAATTCTATTCTATCTGGATTATTTCGTTTGTTTTTTGTAGTAATATAGTTTCTGTCTCCTGTTTCTGTACATGCCAATGTAATATTCACTCTCATTTTTGTTCCTCCTGATTCTTTTATTAGACGTTAAATGATGGAAATGGGTCTAAAAATTTGGTCCAATCTTTAGCCATTTCTATCTCTGTAAGAAGACACTTATCTAAATCATTTTCTAGTTGCTTTTGATCCATTCCAATGCCAATCAAAACTAACTCTGTCATTCGGTCACCATGCACAGGATCCCATCTTTTTTGCAGCACAGCATCTTCCTCTAGAATTTGGTTAATTTCCGTATCCGGGTATGTAGCTACCCATTTCCCAGCTCCTTGAATCGATAAAGATGTGCCTGCTTGTGATAACAGCCCAGAATCATTATTCCTAGTCGCTAGCCATATAAACCCTTTAGCACGTACCACTTCTGCTGGCCATGTTTCAATCCAAGCCATTAGTCTAACTGGATGAAACGGCTTCTTTCTCCGATATACAAAAGAAGATATTCCATATTCTTCTGTTTCAGGTATATGTTCCTCATTAAGTTCTTTCATCCAACCTGCACTTTGGCTAGCAGCTTCAAAATCAAAAAGGCCTGTATTTAACACTTTATCGAGTGGAACTTGTGAAAATTCACTTCTGTATATTTTCGCTTCAGGGTTAAATTGTTTAATGATTGCTGTTAATTTTTCTTGATTTTCTTTTGAAATTAAATCCATTTTGTTCAGTAAGATAACGTCGGCAAATTCTATTTGATCTATTAGCAGATCAGCTACTTCTCGAACATCCAGTTCATCAACAGCTTGTTTACGATCCAGCAAGCTTTCCCCTGAACCATAATCATGCCAAAACCGATTAGCATCTACTACCGTTACCATAGTGTCCAGTCTACAAAATTCAGTTAGATCAATCCCCATACTCTCATCCACATATGTAAATGTTTGCGCAACCGGGATTGGCTCACTAATACCGCTGGATTCAATTATAATATAATCAATATCACCGTTTTGGGCGAGTTTTTCCACTTCTATTATTAAATCCTCGCGAAGTGTGCAGCATATACAGCCATTTTGCATTTCTACCAGCTTCTCGTCTGTTCTCGAAAATCCTCCCTGCTTTACCAATGATGCATCAACATTAATTTCACTCATATCATTTACGATAACAGCAACTTTAAGATTTTCTCTATTAGATAAAATATGATTAAGCAGTGTTGTCTTACCTGAACCAAGATATCCGCTTAATACCATTACCGGGATTTTTTTATTACTCAAAAATTTTCACTCCTTACAATAACAACTACTATTGCATTATACACGGATATTATGTAAATCGCAATAATTACGATTTACATTTTAGATAATTTAATTCTTCTACCTGTTAATCAATAATGTATAAACGAATATAACAGGTATTAAACGACTTATGACCAAATTACTTCTGTACCTTTTATATATCGTCTTGCACTACCAGCTGGCTGCTGGATTTATATAGGACTAGTCAGCTTCATCCAATAAATATAATTCTGGCTCTACTATTTTATTTTCAATAATAATAAATTTGTGTGAAGTCATTAGTGAAGTGTGAAGCGTATGAATTCAATCGCCGCATAAGCACATACTAAGCTCATACCACCTAGTCTCACAAAATTATCTGCTTCCTTTTCAAACTCTTTCAATATATTAAAAATTCCTTCCTGCTCGCCCCATTCCACATGTGCCCAACACTTTATGGATATATTTTCTCTACAAAAGGAGACAGTATTTTTGTAAGATTATTGAAGATTACAGAAGGTTGAAAGCTTCCTGTTGAAAAATAATAATCAAAATTATTTATAGTATGCACATATGATAATTGTTCTTTCGTCAATATGTTTTCTAACTCCTTGTGTAGATCAAGTATTAACTTTTCACTTTCGAAGACTAAAATATGCTTTTCTTGTTCTATGGCAGAGAGGATATAATCAATCACCTTATTTAAATATTCTTTCTGGTCTGTTATATTATTAAAAATATGAACATAATTATTATTTTTTATGATGCTAGAAAATAATGCTTTCACTGTCATTTTCCTTTTTCCAATCGTTCCATTAATATGTATACACTATAACAAAAAGCCAGACTTCCTAACAGCTTACGATTTATTACTTCCATAATTCTTCTGTCTTAATCACTTTATCATCTACATTTTGTACCGTAAATTTCATACTTGAATTATTAGGATACGATGCAATTCCATCATAGAACTTCATTTTCATTATTTCTATAGTGCTTTCCCAAAAATCAATTGCTTCATTCATACTTCCCTATCATGATGTTGGGAAGTAAATCCAATAAGCTGTCCATCTGGTATTGCTCCCGCAGTTAAGTAATTTTGTTATGCTTCCTCCTCAACTGTTTTTTGCACCTGAATAATCTGAAGAAGTTTGGAAAGAATCATCAGACGTTCCCCACACACATGCTGTTAAGATGATACTAAAAAGAACGATACCAACTAGCCTCTTTTTTATGAATAAATCTCCTTTAAAATTTAGTATTTTCTCTTCATTATTGCAAAGATTATATATTAACTGATTATACAGGATGGGAGGTATACTTCTTGAACAAAAGCAAAACGATAAGTGTTTCAGAAATAGGATCTCTGTGGCAAACATATCAAGAAAAAACATTAATTATGAGGATCTTAGAGTACTTTATTAAAAAATCAGATGATATGGAAGCTAGAAACATCCTAGGTGGCTTATGGCAAGAACTTAATTTTTTTGTTATGGAAATAGAGGAGCTTTTTTCCGAGCAAGGAATAGTAAAGCCAGTAGGATTTACTTCAGAAGATGTAAATTTGGAAGCTCCTAAGTTATATGATAATGGGTTTGATATTATGTTTATTCGTGTGCTAAAGGAAGTAAGTATGGGATTATATACATTAAATATGAACATGTCTTACAATAAAAGAGTGATGCAAATATATGAAGGACTTACTACTGTAACTCAAAAGATTTACAAGCTTTCGACATGTTACTTGCTTGAAAAAGGAATTCTTTCCCTTCCTCCTCAAGTGACATTGCCGAAAAAAACCGAATATATCGAAAGTAAAAAATATCTGGAGGGTTTTAAGCTAACTGGTGATAAAAGAGCTTTAAACGATCTAGAAATCGGCATTCTGCATCATAATCTTCAGTCCAATAACATTGGGGTTCAGCTGATTACCGGCTTTGCACAATGTGCACAAAATAATGAAGCAAGACATTACTTCCAAAGAGGCAAGAAACTTGCGAAGAAACAAATAAAAATGATGGAGGAAATTCTTCGAGAAGGTGATGTTTCATTTTCCACCTCGTCTGCAGGTTCGGTCACCACATCAACAGTTCCGCCCTTCTCTGACAAGCTTATGATGCATTGTATCTACATACTTAATGGATTTGGACTTGTTGGAGCAGGGACAGGTGCTTTCTTTAGTTTAAGAAATGATCTTTCAATGAAGTCGATTATGCTTGCGAAAGATGTATATTTTTTCGCTCAAGAAGGCATTAAAATTAAAATTAAGCACGGATGGTTTGAGGAACCACCTCAAATGGAAGACCGCAATCAGATCATTAAGGATAAGAGCTGAGTTCTGACATTATCTTATTACTTTAAAAGCCATCCACTTGTAAAAGGGATGGCTTTGTAATTACCTTCGTTAATCTTGGAACTTACATTCTTTTAAGCTTTGCTTAACATCTGATTAAGTGATTTTAATTCTTCCTCCATTTCAGTGAGCCTTTTTTGTAAAGGAGCTAAGTTTCCTTTTACATACTCCAATTTTTCTAAATTATCTTGAACCTGTAAATATTCGTTCTTCAATTCCAGAATTTTATATTCAATGTCTTTTTTATTCATTTTTTCCTCCCTCTATGTCGTATATAGATATCTCATTTCTAGTTTAACTTTTTGTTCGCAATAATCGCAATATATTTAAAGTTACGATCATAGCAGCTTCTGTATCACTTCATACTGCCATTATCTCCTGTTAACATAACTGTTTGCATAATTCCACTATATACTAAGAGTTTCTTGCGCAAACGCGAAGTTTTCACGGAAAATATCTGCCACCGATATTACTGCAAAATAACTACTGTCTTCTCCTTTTTTCACACTTGATTTACATAGGCTTTGACTTTACTTAATGAGACATTCATAAGCGGTTCTTATAGGTCACTAAATTGCTAAAAAAATAGCTGCCAAATTGGCAGCTATTTTATGTGAAAATCACTGATGTTTATATCTTCTTTTTTTTCGGATAGCCAATAAGAATAGCAATAATACCGCAGATGCCGATGAGAATAGGATAAAATGAATACTGCATGATACTCACTGGAGATATTCCGGCTACGCTTGCCGCTGCCAGTATTTGAGCTCCGTATGGTAGAAGACCTTGGAACGTACATGAGAAGAGATCCAATATACTTGCAGACTTTCGTGGTTCTATTCCATACTGATCAGCGATATTTTTTGCGAGAGGACCTGTAATTAATATAGCAATAGTATTATTAGCCGTTGATATATCGGCTAAGCTCACTAAACCTGCAATACCAAATTCTGCACCCTTTTTGGATTTAATTCTCTTAGTCACGAGATGCAGCAGAAAGTCGATACCACCGTTAAACTTAATAACTTCCACCATTCCAGCTATTAATATTGCCAGAAAGGCTATTTCATACATGCCGGCCATTCCTTCTCCAATCTTTTGCAGAAGGCTCATTATTTGATAGCTGCCATCTAATAAACCAACGGCTCCGGCGAGAACAGTCCCTAATGCTAAAACAAGGAATACATTCATACCTGCTAATGCAAAGATAATAACTAGAAGGTATGGAACGATTTTTACCCAACTATAGCTTAAATGCTCAACTTGCGACGTTCCCCCGATTGTAATAACTCCTAAAATAATGCTCGTTATAATAGCTGCTGGCAATACAATCCAAAAATTAACTTTAAATTTATCCTTCATTTCTGCACCTTGTGAACGAACAGCCGTAATGGTTGTATCGGAAATAAAGGATAAGTTATCGCCAAACATTGAACCGCCAACAATACCAGCCATTACTAAAGCCATGGAAATATCGGTATGATCGCTTATCCCAACACCAATTGGTGCTAGTGCAACAATTGTTCCCATTGAAGTACCCATTGATAGGGAAATGAAGCAGGCAATGATAAATATACCTACGACAAGCAAGTTTTGCGGAACAAAGGATAAAGTCAGATTAACAGTGGAGTCCACCGCTCCCATACCTTTTGCTACTTCTGAAAATGCTCCGGCTAAGAGAAAAATGACAACCATCAGCATTACATTGGAATTTCCTGCTCCTTTGCAAAATATATCAACTTTTCGTTCAAAAGTTTCCTTACGATTCATCGCCAGTGCCACAGCACCCGAAATAACGATGGCTACTAGGACAGGAAAAGCATAGAAATCACCTGTAATAACCCCTGAACCAATAAATAAAATCAAAAAAACAACAAATGGAATCAACGCCCATGGATTCCCTTTGTTCATTCAAAAACCTCCAAAGAATATGAAATAAAACGTTTTTTTGCAACAAAAAAGACCTTATCTTGAACGACAAGAAGAGGTCTTATATTTATCTATAAAACACTCCTCTTATCTTTCAAGCTGGTGCTTGCTGGATTTGGCACAGCAACTTAAATGTTAAGTTCCGCTGCCGAGATATCATCGGGCCAGTCCCTCCATCTCTCTTGATAAGAAGATATTAATTTATTTTTTGTCACAATAGTTAGTAGAATACCATGATTGTGGATCACTTTTCAACCTATTTTTTTAGATCATCTGGTTTCTTGATGAAAAGTTCTAGTAGGACTATGCTTTAGGCAGCTAGTTTTTAAACCTCTCTGCTTTGATGTTTCTGGATTTCTTTTGTTAATTTACTTTGCCCACACTTAATGCAAAGTGTTTCCAAAGAATTTTCTCCACTTCATTGTGTTCTGAATCCATACATTCAATTATAAGAAGAACTTCCGTTTTTTTGCCTTTTACTCTAACGCTTACTTTTTTTCTCCGGTGGATAAATAAATCGATAATTAAACCAAAAATAAAACCAGATATCGCTCCAATTAACCCCCAATAAATTGGCCCCCACTCTAGTTCAAATCCCCTGCTTGCTCCTAACACAGAAAAAAACACAGAAAAAACGATTCCTTTATTTATTAAGGAGACTCCATCTGACTGATGGATTGTATCAAAAAGCCCAACGCTCTCTGTATTAATAGAATCTAAAGGGACAGTTAAAATATTATGAATACCTTTTTGTTCAATCTCTCTTATTGCTAGTTCCAATTGAAGAGAATATTCAAAAGTAGAAAAAACTTGCATCGTTATTTCACCCGGTTACTTTTAAATTTTAAGTTAAAGGATTGATAATTATTTATTAAAAACATCTTTTGTTCTGCTGCAAAGAGTTTATTATTCTCAACAGTATTTAAATACGTTTCATAAATATTAAAGAAATATAATGACGGCAAATAAAAGAACCATTGTTTATCTAAGATATCTGTTGATTTATGAATATCTCCTAATAATAAGTAATGAAATGCAGCAATTACATGGGAAAAATGTACAAAGAAGACAGTTGTTATAAGGACGAAGATGGCTGAAAATATTTGATGCAAATATAACTGACCCATACCCGGTATACTTAATGACCAAATGACTGCGATGAGTGGATCTCTTTTATCCACATAATTTATTTCAAAGGGTTTTACAGTGATCGCTTCAATTGGTGGTTCTTCTTTTTCAGCTAATAAATAAATATTATTTAATTCTACCGTTGCACGGTAACTGTCCCATATGGCAAACAAATAAACAGGTATATACATGTACACATAATTAACATTTAATACATCTTTTGCTAACTGAATTTCTCCCATAAAGGAATAGGCCATTGCGAGGTTTAATTGAGATTTCTGGTTAATAAATACTTCCCAAATAATAAGGGCAAATCCTCTTATATATTTATGAAGTAATAAGTGCCCATAGCCAGGAAAAGTAACAGACCACAAAGCTACTATATAAGGGCTTCTCGGATGGATATAGGTTGTGCCCCAAATACTTATCTTGGCTAGTTTGCGACGAACTTTTTTAGTCATAGAGGTTCCTCCACGAATTTACTCAGGCTTACAACCTCAGAAATAATTAAGAATTTGAAAATTTGAAATACGCCCTTCGGTTTTGTATTATAAGTATGCTTCACAATGAGTATGAATATTTATTAATAACTAATTTTCCTTTAGTTTGCACATATAGGGTGTACCCGCACATCCTGAAAAAAACAGACAAAGCTGATATATCATTCCAATCCTTGAATTATTCAGACAACCAAAAGCCATATAACAACATGTCTACTCTTTGTTATATGGCTTTTTATAGTCAAAAAAATAAGATATAAACCAGCATTAACAATTAGATTAACTTATTAATAAGGCCTGTACATTTCGTAAAGAGGGTTATTTTGCATATTTATGTACTGAACCTTCCTCTTTAGTAAAGGGTTAGTTCATTAACTGATTTCGGTCAGCGGCAAATGGCGGTCTCTCTAACCATTCATTTTTAATAAGCAGATTCATACCATCCTCTGCATAGAGACCAATTTCTCCTAACAAGCGTGTGTAATCAGCACCTATGTCACGCCTCATTGAAGCAGAGAGTGCTGTCCCATAATTACCAACGCCAGCAGCAACCATTAAGGAGATATGAAACATCATTAATTTATCTGAAAAAGGAGGCTCTTTTATTGGCTGAATATGTGCATCCCAAGTTGTAGGAGCAGGCAAATCATTTTTAATTAAATACTTACTGAAGATTTCCACATGTTTCTTAGAAATCTCCTTTCCTCGTTTCATATACTTTTTTACTTCGTCTGATTTGACTACTTGTCCAAAAGTAGTAGCCATTGCTGACCCCATATGATTCGTTTGGATATTTGAGAATAAGTGAGTAACCTCACTAGCTGTTAATGGTCTTTGCTTTCCCCACCATCCTGCTATAAACCCTTGTTGCTCTACCATATCTACTTCTTCTAAATAAGGGATATAGGGAGAACGAATTTCAAGTCCTTTAGATAATAATAAACTTGCCGCCTCATTGAACAACTCCATAGTCGAAGAAATACAAGACATAAAATGTTCCTTCACATCCTTACGAAAGGTATGTGGCAATATGACACTGTAAGTTGCTAAAGCTCCCTTAGTCATCTGTCTTGTATATAGAAGGAAAAATTCATCAGAAAATAACCGAGGAGAATTTACATTAACATCTTCATCTGTAAAACCATGTGGTATAATATGACCTTCTTCTTTAAATATGTCTGAGATAACTTTTACATGCTGTTGTGACAAATCTAATGCATGTTCCAACACTGTTTTGATTTCTGCATCTTCTACTTTTGCTAAATAATACTTATACACACAAATGTAAAGAGAATCACTAAGATAATTGGCCCATAATCCACCAATTTCAGATGATGTGAGACGAATATGATGATTTTCCAAAGTAGTTCCCTCCGTTTTTACTATAGCCCTTTACTTACCATAGCTCTTCTTCTCATTGTCTTTCAGTTCTAGGACATTTTCTAATTTGAATGACATAATAAAAGAAATTCCTAAATTATTCAGACACTCCTAGCTTTATTATGTTTTAATTAATACTCTTTATACCTCAATGAAAGCAATACATAAGGAATCTGCTATCCTTGAAGATAAATATATCCCAACTGAATATTTTATAATTTCAAAATATTACCCTCTGTACAGCAAGCTAATTTGCTTTGCAATATATTCTGAGCTATATTGAAGTCCATTTCTTATCCACCACATAATAATTCCTACCAAAGATGCTGTTTTAATCTCAACTGTTACATAATCTTCTGGTAAATCTGTATGGGAGTTGTCCCTTCTCGTTTCTACTAAATGTTTTAGCATGCCAAATAGCTGCTCTTCAAAGTCATCCATACTAAATAATCGAAGCAAATAAATACGATGAGCATAAAGATTATCAAGCATTTGGGTTAGTTTCTGTTTTTCTGATAAATCTTTTGTGTGGGTAAGTGCCGTGATTTTTTCAGAAAGGCTATTTAGAAGCTCATCAGCGATTTGTGCAAGTAAATCTTGAATGTCCTGATAATGTAAGTAAAAAGTTGTGCGGTTTAAGTTAGCTTTCGTTGTAATTTTTTTTATCGTTAAGTCTGTAACAGAATGGTTCTCAGCTAATAGTTCAAAAACGGCATTTTTTATCATTTCTTTAGAACGAATGGAGCGAGGATCTTCCTTTTTATATATAGTCATTTTTAACTCCTTTGTAGTTTTTCTGCTAGTTTCATCGACACTTAAAGTTATGATTGTCGAGTAATAGACAAAGTCTAAAAATCTGTTCATGGTCATGGAATACTTATTTTGATACTATGAACTTTATCGACACGATGTCGTAAAACTAATTATGAAACAAAGGAGTTATGAAATGCAAATGGAAATAACAGATACAAATAAAAAGATTTTAATGGTTGTGCTCATTGCAGGCTGTTTTTTATCTACCTTAAATCAGACTTTATTAAATGTTGCACTAAGCAGTTTAATGGATGTCTTTAAGGTGAATGCTGCCACTATTCAATGGTTATCAACGGGCTTTATGCTAGTAAATGGCGTCTTAGTTCCTATTACTGCTTTTTTAATGAAGCGGTTTACTACTAGACAATTATTTATTAGCTCTATGTTCTTTTTGTTGGTTGGTTCGATATTATGCGGAATAGCCACGAATTTCAGCATCTTGCTAGTTGGACGAATGATTCAGGCTATTGGAGCAGGTATAATTATGCCTCAGATGATGACAGTTATTTTATATTTATATCCTCTTGAAAAGCGTGGAAGCATTATGGGAACCATTGGTTTTGCAATGATTTTCGCTCCTGCAATTGCCCCGACCTTATCTGGGTTTATCATTGAATATGTGTCATGGAGATGGCTGTTTATTGGATTAGTTCCGTTTGTTGTTTTGGTGATATTGTTAGCATTCAAATTTTTGATGAATGTTTCAGAAACTTCAAAAGCAAAATTAGATATACTCAGTGTTACTTTATCAACGCTAGGGTTCGGGTGTATTTTATTTGGATTCAGCAGCGCAGGAAGCAAAGGCTGGGATCATCCAGTGATACTGACTACTCTTGTAATTGGAATAATTGTGACTACCCTTTTCTGTATGCGTCAATTAAGAGCTAACGACCCTTTACTCAATTTAACTGTTTTTAAGTATAGAATTTTTAGCCTTACATCCTTTATTAACATACTGATTACTATGATTATGTATGCAGACCTTATTCTTTTACCTATTTACCTTCAAAATGGACGAGGGTTTAGTGCATTTGAAGCTGGCCTGTTACTGTTGCCTGGAGCTGTGATTAATGCGTTTTTATCTCCAGTCACAGGTAAAATGTATGACAAATACGGGGCTAGACCTCTCTTTGTAACTGGTTTAGTATTTATCATTATTTCTATGTGGGGAGCTATCGATTTAAGTGAATCAACTACTTATATGTATTTAATGGTTCGGACTATTATTTTAAGAATCGGACTGAGTTGTATTACAATGCCTTTAAATACGGCAGGATTGAATGCTTTACCTAGAAACTTAGGTTCACATGGATCAGCAGTTAATAATACAATTCGTCAATTAGCTGGTGCCATCGGAACAGCCGTTGTCATTACTGTCTATACAGTACAGGCAAGTTCACATGCTACAGAGCTGGCCATAAAAGATGAAAATACGTCTGCTGCAATGCTTGCTAAATTAGCCTCTATTTATGGCTCAAGTGATGCTTATTTATTTATGTTAGTATTATCCTTTATAGCACTCGTTGTAGCATGCTTTATGCCTAAAAAGGCTGCTGTTATCGAAACAAAAGTAAATCAGACATAAATAATCAGCGACAAGGAAAGCATATCAGTTCTTCTCAGATATGCTTTTTAATGTTGGTATTCATCTTCCAACCACATTACTATATAAGAAGTAATTTACACTAATACTTACTTTTTCATTAAGTATGGATTTTTTCTTAAGCCTGCTCTTTTTATTTCAGAATTAAAATCAATATATATTTCGGCTTTTGCATACCCGTCATCCCAAGTATCTTTATACTTCTTGAAATGTTGATAGTCTTGTTCTCTAAGGCTTTCTCCTAATCCAAAAATATCAGCATTAAACTCTTCTTTTGTTTTAACAATTAATTTCTTAATGCTTTCTTCCATCATATCATTCATCGCTTTTTCTAATCCTTCAAAGGCACCAGCTTCACTAATATCCTCTAGGCAATTATTACCTTCCAAATATCCCTCTGTCTTTATTTTTATATAAAATTTTGGTATTCCGTTTGTCTCCTTTGCCGTAATTTTTGTTTTAGTATGTGTAATATGATAACCAAACCTTTTTTCACTCTTTTCACATTTTGCCGTTAGCACTGTATTTTTTATCTTCCCTTGTACAAAGAGCATATCCCTAACTTCATTTAAATTCGCATACCCGGCAAGTTTGCCCATTTTGAATACTGCCATAGAATCTACTATTATTTGACTATCTGGTACCTCTGTTTTTAAGTTATCAGTACTTCCGCCCTTTTTAGGATCTCCTTGTATGTGAACTGCAGGCAAAACAGGAGCTTGTCCAAACGAATTATATATACGAACATAATCGTTAAGCTTAATATCTGGTGCCCCGCCCCACTCCTTTTGCATCGTGTTTAATTGTGTAAATAATTTAAGCGAAGGGCTTTTTTTGTACATATTAGTTACTTTTAATATATCTTCAGCGTTGCTTCCTTTTACGACGACGATCGCAAAATCATCTCGAATTTCTCTGTTTCGATCAAAGAAGTCCATAAAATCTAGGATGCCATCCTTGGCTAATTCCTCACTTATCGCTAACAATCTCGTATGTGAGAATACAGGATGAGTAGCATTAACAATATTAAATTTAGAAGCAATCTCAGCCACAGTATTGCCTTCCAACGAGGAAACATTTGACGGAGCCGAACCAGTTGCTGTTTGGGTTGTCATTTCTCTTGCTTCTGTTGTTTCTATCGTTAGTCTATATTTATGTGACTCTCCTTTATCAACTCCTATACCTGTAACAATAGAAAGCTTTGACATTTCATTTCTATCCCAACATCCTGTTAAAAGAAAAAGTAAACATAGAAGGGAAAAACAATTTAAGTACCTCATAATTCTATCTCCCCAGAATACACCTGTAATCAAGTGACTAATAATATTTGTAAGGTCTTAAACAATTAAATCCTCTTATCATCTTTGAAGAATAATTATTCACTTCTCAGTACCGTATCTTGCCACCTTTGATATACATACATAATGAGAGACATGACAGTCATCAAAAGCACTGATTCAAATCCATTCATTTCTTGCCGTTCAAATAAATGAAGCTTCCCGTAAAAGGGGGTTACAATATAGCTCTGGAAGATATCAAATAGCAAATTAATAATAAAATACAACAGGAAATTTCCATATGTAAAATAAAAAATCAATAAAGTCCCTACAGCAAACATCCCATAAACTGATGGAGATATATTAGTTAAAAAAGGCAAATTTTTCGTAACAGTAAACCAATTTAGTTTTTGTGCTAACTGATATACGACTGAGTTTAAAACAATGGATAATAACAATACTGGAAAGAATCTTTTTACCTTCTGCTTATCAAAAAACAACAATAGTATCCACGGTAAAATTAGTAAGGACCACCATAATATTTGACTCATTATATTATCACCTATCATCTATACTTTACTTTTAATATGTGTACCGGTGGTAAGATTAATACAAGAAGTAAACTAAGACCAAAGTGAAAACATAGCTTACTTATTTTATTACTAGAAATGAATCCCTATCTCACAGAGAATTAGGAATCTTTTCTTTTTTATTCTTCTTTGTAATTATCTACTGAGTAGTGTTATTGTATCTATAGGCAAAATGTTTCCTTCACTAAACATTTTGAAACTCAGTCAAACTTACTAACACTTTATAAGGTGGTGAAGATGCTTGTTAAGTAGACTATCTAAACAGATGCCAACTAAAAATAAGGTATTGTATACCCTTTTATTACTTTCCTTTGTACTCTCTATTATTTTTGTTCAAAATAACTATTCCTTATATGAAAAACCTATTGCTAAGGTCATGAAAACAAATATAGAGGAAGTGACTGCAGTAAAAGATGCAAATAATGAAGATCGGATACATGTACAAAATATCGTTGCTGAATTACAAAATGGCAGTGACAAAGGTAAAAAGATATATTTGATTAATGAATATTCAGATTTTAAAGCTTTAGATAATAAACTTCATGCAGGTAATGATTTATTTGTTTCTCTCCATGATAACCATAACGGTAAATTAACTGGCACGATTCTTGATGTGAAACGTGATAAATATTTACTGATGATTGCATGGGTCTTTATAATAGTTTTACTTTTGATTGGAAAAAAGCAAGGGCTGCTGTCCATTATCAGTTTAATTGTTAATGCTTTCCTTTTATCTTACGCATTAGATTTATACATAAATAATTCAACCTTGAGCTTAGTCTGGATTTGTGTCTTTAGCGTTATATTATTTACTATAGTTACTTTATTGTTAGTAAATGGATTTAATGAAAAGACATATGCTGCTATTATTGCCACTCTGCTTGGAACCTTTAGCTCCTTATTAATTACGTATCTAGTTCTTTTCATAACTGGTGAGAAGGGACTTCGCTATGAGGAACTGCAATTTATTACGCGCCCATACAAAATGGTTTTTATGGCTGGTTTATTCATTGGTTCATTAGGAGCTGTAATGGATGTAGCCATTACAATGTCCTCTACCGTTTTTGGATTGTATGATAAAAACAATCATATACCGATAAAGGCTCTTATTAAATCTGGCATGGAAGTTGGCAGAGATATTATGGGGACGATGACTAATATTCTGTTTTTTGCGTATGTCAGCGGTTCGATTCCTCTTCTCATTCTCTATTTTAAAAATGGCTCACCATTTGGCTATACTCTTTCCCTGAACCTATCATTAGAAATTGCTAGAGCTTTAGCCGGGGGCATAGGAATAGTACTAACAATTCCTATTGGCCTATACACAACTATATTTTTTGTGAATCGAAAGAGGAAAAGTCTATGAATGTATTAGTATTGCTTGCCGTTATATTATTTCTCTTAATGTTCATTTTTGGTGGAAGAAAGGGTGTAAAGTCTTTTTTTGCTATATTTTTGAACTTTGGTGTCATTATTTTCACGGTTATACTAATGAACGACGCAAATTTCAATCCAGTTATTTTAACTATTGTTGCATGTGTCATAATTAGCTGTATCAATTTGTTCTATATAAACGAAGTCAATAATAAGACAAAGCCGGCCTTTATATCAACACTTATTTCTACAGTTTTATTGCTGATAATTATTATTTACACAACTAATAAGGCGATGATTCAAGGGTTTGGTGAAGAAGAAATTGCAGAGCTTGGTATGTTTTCCTTTTACATAGGCTTAGATTTTGTAAAAATTGCAGCATCTGTCATTATTATGAGTACGATAGGTGCGATAACAGATACCGCTATAGCCGTCTCTTCCCCTATGCGAGAAATGCAATATCATAACCCAAACATAAGCCGAAAAGAGTTATTCCTTTTTGGTATGAGTATTGGAAGAGATATATTAGGAACGAGTACAAATACGTTGTTTTTCGCCTTTGTCGGAGGATATTTGGCTTTGTTAATTTGGTTTAAAGATTTGGCTTATTCTATTGGAGAAGTAGTAAATTCAAAAATTTTCAGCTCCGAAATGATTACCATACTTTGTTCTGGTATTGGAGTTGCGATTGTTATTCCTATCACTGCTTGGGTAACTGCGTACTTTTTAACAAAAGCTAATAAATCAAACAATACAGTAAGTTAAAACAGTTAGCTTATTTTGGAAACTCCAAAACCCTTCCATCTATTTAAACGGAAGGGTTTGAGTTATTTATATTCCTTATTTCTGAAGTCTCTTTTCGTCTTTACTACTCTTTAGATCATCTTGTATACTTTTATCCCATAGCTCTACGCCTGAATTATAGGCAGCTCTACCGATTAAATGCCCTGCAACAGGTGACGTTAGAAAGAAGAAAACAATCCCCAGTAAAATCCTTGAATTAAAATGACCATTAATAAAATAAAAATATAGAAAAGTAGCAAGTAGAATAACCATGATTCCAAGTGTTGATGCTTTGGATGCTGCGTGATTCCTTGTATATACGTCTGGAAGTCTTATAACACCTAAAGCAGCTACTAAATGAAGAAGAACTCCAATGGCAATTAATAAGCCAACAATCACCTTAACTATCTCGGTCATTTTCAATCACCTCTCCCTTCTCTAAAAACTTAGAAAAGGCTACAGTACCAATGAATGCCAGAATACCAATGACTAAAATAACTTCAAGAAAAGCACTCGTATTTAATACAATGGATATTAGTGCGGTAAGACCTGCTAAGCTAATACCGATAGCATCTAGTGCAACCACTCTATCAGGTGTTGTTGGGCCTTTAATTGCTCTGTAGGTAAATCCTATCATAGCAATGACGATTAACAATATTGCAATATACATAAATGTTTCAAACATTATCGCCCCACCTCCAGAATTGCTTTCTCAAATGTGTTTTTAATAGAGTCAATGGATTCTTGTGCATCATTAATATCCAAAGCATGCACATATAATATTTTGTTATCAGGAGATACTTCAATCACTAAAGTTCCAGGTGTCAAGGTGATCAGATTTGCTAGAATGGTTATCTCCCAATTCTTTTCTAAAATGGTGGGATATGCAAAAATACCCGGCTTCATATCCAACTTTGGCTTTAAGACCGTTTTTACAACTGCTATGTTTGAGCTGATTAATTCTCTAATAAAAATATATGTGAGATTCAATACAGCAAGTATTCTAAAAAGGTAAAATCGAGATGAAAAGAAATTCCTGAATATATAGAGGATTAGCAAACCAAAAAGATATCCTTTTAAAAAAGCAACAGGTTCAAACGATACAGTCATTACCATCCACATAAATCCAAGAAGCACGTTTAATAATAGTTGAAATGCCACGTTATCACTCCTTTAAGACTGCATCAATATAAATTTCTGGTTTAACCAATGTCTCAGCTGCCTGTGAGATATACGGATAAACCGCTTCAGCTCCAACACCATAAAGAATCGAAATCATAATTAGGATTATTGGTGCAATCATTAAAGTCTTCACTGGTACTTTCTCCTCCCCATCATAGGAACGAGGTGTACCCCAAAATCCATTTATAAAAATTTTCATAATCGAAAGCAATATTAGAAGACTAGATAGTAATACAATAGCAGCACCAAGGTAATTCTCTGCTTCAAAACCACCTTTTACAATTAAAAGCTTTCCGATAAAACCGCTTAAAGGAGGAATTCCTGCAAGGGATAATGCACTTAAGAAAAAGGTCCAGGCTAAACCAGGGTATTGTTTAATCAGTCCACTAATCTCTTTTAAATTACTAGTTCCAGTAATACTGATCATAATACCTACTAATAGAAATAGCGTGGCTTTAATAATCATATCGTGAATTAAATAAAACACCGAACCTGTAAGCGAATCTGGTGTCATCGCAGAAATACCAAATAGAATAACGCCAACTGCAATTATAATATTGTAAATAATAATTTTTTTGATGTCCGAAAAAGCAAGTGCACCAATTAAACCAAAGATAATACTCAATATGGCCAGAATGGCTAAAATCTTGCTAGTATAGCCAGTATCATGATAAAAAAGTAAAGTGTATGTTCTCATAATCGAGTATACCCCTACCTTTGTCAGCAAAGCCCCGAATAACGCCATTACGGGAATAGGCGGAGCATAGTAAGAACCTGGAAGCCAGAAGTATAAGGGGAAAACCGCTCCTTTTAACCCAAAAACTACTAAAAATAAAATAGCAATGACTGTTACAATTCCCGGCTGCCCCACTTCACTAATTCTTTCCGAAATATGGGCCATATTCAGTGTCCCAACAACTGAATACAAATAAGCAACTGTGATAACAAATAAAGCAGAAGAAATAATATTCACAAGAAGATATTTTATAGATTCACGCAGTTGTATTTTTGTTCCTCCAAGTACAATAAGGGCATAAGATGCCATCAACATCACTTCAAAAAATACAAACAGATTGAAAATATCTCCTGTTGTAAATGCACCATTTACGCCAACAATTAAAAAGTTAAAACATGGATAGTAATAGAACCTTTCCCGCGCTTCTCCAATACTTCGGAAAGAGTAAAGGAGAGTAGTACATGCAACAATACTAGTAGTAAGCACAAGCAATGCTGATAACATGTCAGATACGAGCGTAATTCCGAATGGAGCTTCCCAGCTAGAAACATCCAGTGTTTGTATACCATCCTGTCTAATCTTTTGTACTAATAGGACAGATACAATTACATTTAAAATGGAGGATATACCTGAAATCCACCTTTGAGCGATAACGTTTTTCGAAAAGAAAATCATTATAACTCCCGTAATTAAAGGAATTAGTATGGGTAAAAGTAAAAAATTAATCATTGCCATCCATTCCTCTCAATTTTTCCATATTGTCAGTACCAAGCTCTTGATACGCACGATAGGCTAAAACTAAGAAAAAGGCTGTTACCCCAAAACTAATGACAATAGCCGTTAAAATTAATGCCTGAGGAATTGGGTCTGTATAGGTTTCTGCATTTTCCCCAAGCAATGGCGCAGCTCCCTTTTTTAAGCCTCCCATTGTTAAAATAAGCAAATGAGCTCCATGACTTAATAACCCAGTTCCTACAATAATGCGCAGCAAACTTTTGGAAAGCATTAAATAGGTTGCACACATAAACAATATCCCAATAACAAAGATCATGATTATTTCCATTATTCATCTCCTCCAATCGTTTGAATAATAGTCATTGTTACTCCTACAACTACTAAGAAAACACCTAAATCAAAAATCGTAGCTGTATGCAGGGAAAGGTCTCCTAAGATTGGAATATCTATATGCGTATACGCATGCGTAAGGAAGGGAATGTTGAAAAGCAATGCCCCTGCTCCTGTTCCAATGGAAAAAAGAAGCCCTGTTGCAATCATGTACATATAATTAAATGGCAATATTTTTTTTACCGTCTTTAAGTCAAAAGCCAATAGTAATAATACAATAGCTCCAGATGTTAATAGCCCCCCTACGAAGCCTCCTCCTGGTGTGTAATGACCTGTGAAGAAAATAAACACAGAGAAGATAAGAATGATAAATAATACGATTTTCGTTGTGGTTTGTAAAATTACATCATTTGTTTTCAGTTTTCTTCCCTCCCTTAAGGCGTAGCTTAATTAATCCAAAAATACCAATTGCAGCAATTGCCAGGACAGTAATTTCAAACATGGTGTCAAGTCCGCGGAAATCAACTAAGATGACATTTACCATATTCTTCCCCGCTGCCTCTTTATACGTGTTTTCAATATAATAGTGTGCAATCGAATCAAATAACTTATTGCTGTGTGCTGATAAGCCAATCAGAATAACAATGGCTCCGACCCCTATAGAAATAAGGGCATTTGTTAATTTAAACGAAATTCGTTCTTCGCGCTTCTTTAGCTTTGGCAAATGATAAAAACAAAGCAAAAATAACGCAACAGATATTGTTTCAATAACAAGTTGAGTTAATGCCAAATCAGGAGCTCTGTATATCACAAAAAATAAGGAAACAGAATAGCCAACCGCTCCCAATAAAATAATTGAAGTCAATCGTGATTTAACGAAAAGAATGCTTATCGCTACAATGCAAATACCGACAGCAAGGATGACCTCAGCAATATGAATGTTTGATATATTACTTGTATCAAACTTAAAGGCATCCTTTATAAATAACGTAGCTCCTAGAATAAGAATAAAAAATATAAACAAGTAGAGAAGATACGTTCTAGAGGATCCCGTTAAGATACTGCTGGTTATTCTGCGAGAAACCTTTTCTGTCCTATTTAATGCACCATCATAAAGATGGTTTAAGGACAGTTTCTCAGGGAAAATCTTATAAACCTCTCTCCATCTTGGATAAGTCTTGTACAGCAAGAAACCAATTGCAATAACACCAATAGTCATATATAGCTCCGTATTAAAACCATGCCAGAATGAAATATGAACATCGACTGCAAAGTCAGGCATGATAGCAGAAACGGCTGGTGAAATAATGGTATTTGAAAGAACATTAGGAAAAAATCCAAATGCAATAACAAGTGAAGCCAAAACAACCGGTGGAATTAACATGCCAATTGGAGCCTCATGCGGCTTTTTCTTAAGCTTCTCAGGCTGAAATTTGCCAGTGAACGTTTTGAATACTAAAATCATGCTGTACACAAAAGTAAAAATACTAGCAATCCACGCGATAACAGGAAACAGTATTCCAATCGTTTCCATATTTAAGATATCCATGCTTAACACACGTACCATAGCAGTGAAAAACATTTCCTTACTTAAGAACCCATTAAAAGGCGGAAGACCAGCCATCGAAAACGTCCCAATAATCGCAACAGTAAAGGTAATTGGCATGAATGGCATTAATCCACCAAGCTTACGGATATCTCTTGTTCCGGTTTCATGATCGACAATTCCAACTACCATAAATAGAGCACCCTTAAAGGTGGCATGATTAATTAAATGGAATACAGCTGCTGCTGTAGCGACCATATAATAACTGTCTTTAATAGAATCGAAGTGTAACGCAGCTCCACCAATACCAAGCAATGTCATAATCATCCCGAGTTGACTAATCGTTGAAAAGGCAAGGATGCCTTTTAAGTCTGTTTGTTTAACGGCTGAGAAAGAACCCCAAAACAATGTGACAATCCCAAACCCTGCTACTAACCATACCCATAGAGCCGTTTCAGCAAAGACTGGACTCATTCTCGCTACTAAATAAATCCCCGCTTTCACCATTGTTGCTGAATGAAGATAGGCACTTACAGGCGTTGGAGCTTCCATAGCATCCGGTAACCAAATATGAAATGGAAATTGAGCTGATTTTGTAAAAGCTCCAAGTAAAATACAAAGCATTGCTGGTATAAATAAGTGATTTGTCATTAGTTCTGGCGATTGCTGAATGATCGCAGAAATGCTGAAGGTCCCTGTCATTACATAGAGTAGAATGATACCTCCTAACATGGAAAGTCCGCCAAAAACAGTAATCAGCATTGATTTTTGGGCGCCATACCGTGACTTTTCACGTTTGTACCAATAGCCAATTAGTAAAAAGGAAGAAAAGCTAGTGAATTCCCAAAAAGTATACAAAACAATCAAGTTATCTGACAGAACAACACCGAGCATTGCTCCCATGAACAGCAGCAAATATACATAAAAATTTTTTAACTGTTCTTTATCCTTTTGTAAGTAATACACAGAATAAAGAACCACTAAAGAACCAATACCTGTAATTAATAGTGCAAATAACAAAGCTAAACCATCGACCTTAACCGTAAAGTCTATTCCTAGAGATGGAATCCAAGCAAAGGATTTGGTGACAGTTTGTTGAGCAGAGGTGATTGATATAAAAGATAAAAAATAACTGAACAAAAGAACTGGCAATGTAAGAACAAACCACCCCGTATGTACTCCCCTAAAAACCTTAAACAGGATAGGTACAAAAATAGCAAGTAAGAATGGTGAAATTACCGCTAAATGAAGCAAAGACAAAGAAATCCCCCCTAATATAAATATCTATTGTTATAAACAGGAAAAGCAAATTATGTTTTTCTTAATAATCCTACGTTGTGACTCTTTAGTAGTGTTTTCTTCAGACTAACCAAATATGTGAAAACCTATATAGATTGGTAATTTGTATAAATTACTGCCTATAAACCAAACCTAATACTGGTGGTGCAGATCAGGATAAAATGGAAAAAATCCATCTCTATTTTTATACTTTTTTTAAGTTTTTGGCAACTGGCTGAAAAGCAGAAACGTGAAACTTCTTTACTCACTCATGTTTTAGAAATGGAAGCACTAATCCCAACTACTAATGAACTAGAAAAGGTTTTTCAAAGTAAAATGCATGCCTCTTTTCAATCAAGAGAATATGTTAGAGTTAATAAAGTTTTATAAAAGTACAATAAAAAAAGCCTGTCATTAGGGCATAGTTATCCCCTAGTGACAGGCTCCTCCATTTTTTACTCACATTATCATTTAACTTTCGTAACTTCAATTCTTATCTGCCCCATTTTATCCTAAAACCAAATTCCATTCAAGTACTTATCTTTAATACCCCTTTTTATCTATAAAAAAACTTAAAAAAATATTTAAGTTAGTCTCCCTTTTATAACTATATGTTTATAATGTATTAATTATAAATAGACATTAAAAATAATCGTAATGAACCCTTTCTCCATATAGACCCATGATAACTACATACAAAATGATAATATAAACAAGAAAATCTTCCATGTATTTTTATTGAGAGGTTTTCTTGCTGTTTTCCAAAAAATAATTAAAATGTTTTCAACCTTTACAATAGGGCAATAATTTTTATTGTTTTATAGCTTTTAGTAAAATATAATATAATTCAGAATTTTAAAAAATAAAGTGGTAAAGGAGTGTGTTTATGGAAGAAATAGTAACTTTTATTAACGGGATATTATGGAGTACTCCAGTCATTTATATTGTACTAATAGTAGGCCTCATTTTTACATTTGTCTCTAGATTCCTTCAAATCCGACTTGTGAAGGAAATGATCGTCCTAATGTTCCAAGGAAAAAGTTCAGAAGCAGGTGTCTCCTCTTTTCAAGCACTTTCAATTGCTTTATCTGGAAGGGTCGGGACAGGCAACATTGCTGGAGTTGCAACCGCAATTGCCTTTGGAGGGCCTGGTGCTGTGTTTTGGATGTGGTTTATGGCATTTATTGGAGCTTCCACAGCATTTATCGAGTCAACACTTGCTCAAATATATAAAGTAAAACAAGACGGGCAATATAGAGGTGGACCTGCTTACTATATCGAAAAAGGAATTGGCTCAAAGTGGTTTGCCTTTCTTTTTGCAGGGGCAGCAATCATCTCCATGGCAATATTAATGCCTGGGGTACAGTCAAATTCAATAGCTGTTGGAATGAAGAATGCCTTTAATCTTCCTACATACATTACAGGAATATTGATAGTTGTGCTGCTAGGATTTATTATATTTGGCGGTGTCAAACGGATAGCTAATGTAGCACAGGTAGTTGTTCCAATCATGGCCCTTGGTTATATACTTTTATCCATCATCATTGTTGTCATTAATATTCAAGAACTGCCAGGTGTTTTTGCCCTAATATTTAAAAGCGCCTTTAACCTTGAGGCTACATTTGGCGGCATGATGGGCATGGCAATTGCCTGGGGAGTTAAACGGGGAATCTATTCGAATGAAGCAGGTCAAGGAACAGGACCACACCCTTCAGCAGCTGCAGAAGTTACTCATCCAGTAAAACAAGGGCTTGTACAGGCATTCTCTGTATATATCGACACATTGCTTGTCTGCTCAGCTACTGCCTTTATGATCTTGTTTACTGGAATGTACAATACAGAAGCACCCAATGGAACAATGATCGTCAATAATGTGGAAGGCGTAGAGGCAGGACCAGGATTTACCCAAGCTGCGATTGACAGTATAATCCCAGGGTTTGGTTCCGGTTTTGTAGCAATTGCCCTCTTCTTATTCGCATTCACGACAATTATGGCTTATTATTATATCGCAGAAACAAATTTGACTTATTTGCTTCGCAATAAAAATAATAGATTATTCTCAGACTTGTTGAAACTGGTTTTACTTGCTACAACCTTTTATGGCACTGTAAAAACAGCCAGCCTCGCTTGGGCTCTTGGAGATGTTGGTTTAGGATTAATGGTATGGCTTAACATGATCGCTATCGTAATACTGGCAAAACCAGCTATTATTGCACTAAAAGATTATGAAAAACAGAAAAAGCAAGGCTTAGATCCTGTGTTTAATCCTGAACCTTTAGGCATTAAAAATGCGGACTTTTGGGTAAAGGAAGATAAAAAGAACGATAAAGCTGTTTAATAAAACTATGAACCACCCGTTTAAGTTGAGGGTGGTTTCTTTACGAGTCAATAATGAACTAGATTTATTTTTGTATTAAGAAGTTAATTTATATCTTTAATAGTTTCTTCTATTTCTTCAAGAAAATATTGAATGGTCGGATCATTATCATTTTTAAGTTCAACAATAACTTTCTCAATTAAAGATTTATCTATTACATATTGTGCAGTTACTACTCTCCATACCGCTTCTGCTGCATAATCTTTTAAATCTTCATTTCCACTTTTTATCAAATTCATTACATAACCAAAATATTCCTCATGGATACTTTCATCATATATAAACGAATTAAATATATCAAAACCCTCTATAATATGATCCTCTTCGGTACTATTAATTAACTTTCTAGCATCCTCAATTGTTGGAAGCGGCGTTGTTCTTAAGCCTTCCTCTTCATCATGCTCATGTACGTATAAGTGGTTGATGAATTCTTGAAAAGTATCATATATTTGGGTGATTCTTTCTGTATCTGTTTCAATATATATAACCTTTGGTTCTTCGCCATGATTGTAGTCTAGGGCAAAACAACTATGACCATCCCCGCTGATTAAAATAATATTACTTTTACTAATCCCCCACTCTTGTTTGAAATAATCTGTTTCCATTATCCCTTTATCTTTTTTTATTCCACGAAGATTATCTATTTCTAAATAGTCATCTCCATCCCATCTATTTAAAGCTAAAGGTAGTGCATTATATATTAGTGTTCCACCATTTTGTTTTTTTAATAGTTTGATGTAATCAGCAGGTAATTTAACTCCAAAATAATCTTCTGCCAAATGTATATCTTCATCTGACAGATTATCCAATCTGTATTGGCTTGATTCAACATGCCAAATATCCATTTAAAACCAGCCTTTCCAACGATAATAGTTTTTTCTTGTCACTTATACTGCCACATATAATCTCTTGTATTACTAATCTACTAACAGTTGCTCAACCATTCCATCCAATTTATTCAGTAGTGTTGTTCTCTTTTCATCTTCTTTTTCTTTCTCAATTTGATTGGATATTTCTGCGATTTCCTCTAACTGCTCTTTTACAGATGTATTTTTCTCTAACGCTGCAAAATGCTTAGCATATGCTTTAGCAGCATTGCCTATATGATTTTCGTATTGTCTGCGATCACTATATGGTTCATATGAATCAGCATGAATACTTTCTTTTAAACTGCTTAACCAACTTTCTAAGTTTTCGAATTCAGTTTTTTCTATAATGTTATTTCTTTCATCTATAATTCCATGAGCTTCTGCGATCACTATCAATTGATTAACTACTCTTTCTAGCTCTACAATATCTTCCATTCTTTTTTCATCATTATCTGCATTTTGTAGACTTTTACCTAGTGAACCTATTTCCATCAATTTATCTGCAATCGTTGTCTCTTTCTCCTTTGAAGTATATTCACCAGAAAGATTTTCGGCAAACTTCCCCACTTCGGTTGCGTAATCCTTTCCAAGCGGAGTTCTTGTAGCCGCATCACTTAGCCTAAGGTTTAGTTCATATAAAAAACTTGCTAAATTTGAATTATTACCTTTTTGTTCTTCCCTTTTACTATTTGTTTTTTCTTCATTCTCCTCTTGATTGTTAATTAGAGCCAGTTGATTTTGCTGATTTTCCGTGTTTTCCATTTGCTTAAATACAAAACTACCAATAAAAAGAGCAAAACAAGCAATAGCAGCAATTGAGAGTACGGGTGCAAAAGAAAAACGTTTTTTTGAGTCTTTATGATAAATAACAGTTTGATACAATCTTTCCTTATCAGTAATACTCATTTTCCCATGTTTTAGAACAGTACTATTCAAACTCCTTCTTAAAGACTTCAAATCTTCACTCATTCCCTTAACCCCTTTCTACATTCTTTTGAAGCATTTGTTTTCCTCGCCTTAACCTAGTTTTAATAGTATCAGCATTCAAATTTGTTAAAGTTTGTATTTCTTTAATTTTTAACTCTTCATAGTAAAATAATATAATAATTTCTCGATACTTAGTCGGCAGGGTTAATACCTTTTGGGATAATTCTAAGTCATCAAATTTGTTTATTACTTGATCTTCAGTAGAAAGTTCCTCCGTTGTTTCAATCTTTTCTTTCATAAAATCTGTAGGAATAAACGATCGATACCATCTACTTTTCAAATAATCTTTACATTTATTTCGGGTAATCTTATAAAGCCATGTCTTATATGTACTATCCCCTCTGAAACCTTCCATTTTTTCATAACACTTTATAAATACGTCTTGTGTAATATCCTCTGCAGCTGACCAGTTTTTCACATATGTATAAGCTAACATTTTAATACTTTCTGCATAGAGATCAATAAGTTCTCTTAATATTTCCTCACGTCGCTTTGGATGGGATTCCTCTTTGCTTAATATCATTACGCAATAAAACATCTCCTTCTGGTTGGTTTAACTATTGACGACTCAAAACAGTAAAATGTTTCACTTTCTCCAGAATAGGAGGGAATCCATTTGAGAAAATTATGAATTCCCTTCATGTTAATTATAATATTTGAAGCTTTAAAGAGTCTTTCTGACTGAACTGTTGTATTGGCGAACTGTAAGTAAGATGATATTTACCTTACCCTAGCTTCCGTTTAAATTCTTTACTAGCAAAGAAGTACGCAAGGACCATAATGCCGACACACCAGGCTAGCGCTAGCCAAATATCGTGGCCAACAGACTCTTCATATAAGAAAGCTCGAATCGTATTCACGATTGAAGTAACAGGTTGGTTTTCAGCAAACGCACGGACAATTTTAGGCATGGTCTCAGTGGGAACAAAAGCTGAACTGATAAACGGCAGAAAAATTAGCGGGTACGAGTATGCTGTTGCTCCTTCCATAGAACTTGCTTTCAATCCAGGAATAATCGCTAGCCATGTCAATGCTAGTGTAAACAATCCCAGGATTCCAGCTACGGCGAACCAATCCAAGATATTAGCGCTTGAACGGAATCCCATTAAGAGTGCAACGAAGATAACTATCACAACTGTTAACGCATTAGAGAAAATAGACGTAAACACGTGAGCCCACAATATCGAGGAGCGCTTAATCGGCATCGTAATGAAACGAGCCATCAGACCGCTTTTCACATCTGTAAAGAGCCGCAAAGATGTGTAGGCAACACCACTTGCTATAGCCATAAGCAAGATTCCCGGCAATAAATAATTAACATAATTGTCTGTTCCTGTCTGTATAGCTCCGCCAAACACATAGACAAACAACAACATCATCATTATTGGTGTAATTGCTACTGTAATAATTGTGTCAGGGCTGCGCATTATATTACGCATTAACCGCCCCAGTAACACCCCAGTATTATTTTTCATTTAAATGCCCTCCTTTTTACCGATGATTGTGAGAAAGATTTCCTCCAATGACGGCTTCTTTTCGATATACTCCACTTTAGCTGGTGGAAACATCTCTTTTAATTCTGTAAGAGTACCTGTAGTGATGATTTTTCCACTATGCAAGATGGCGATACGATCCGCTAATTGTTCTGCTTCTTCTAGGTACTGGGTCGTAAGCAATATAGTCGTACCGCTGCCAGCAAGTTCCTTGATAGTATCCCAGACTTCAAGCCGTGCTTCAGGGTCAAGCCCTGTCGTCGGTTCGTCTAAAAAAATAACGGCTGGTTTTCCAATTAAACTCATGGCGATGTCAAGCCGGCGTTTCATTCCGCCAGAATATTTATCTGCCCGAAGGTTGGCCGCTTCACGCAGACTGAATCTTGCAAGCAGATTGTCAGCAACTTCGGAAGGATTAGAAACTCTCCGCAACTTGGCAATTAATATTAGGTTTTCACGTCCAGTGAGCATGTCATCTAATGTGGCGAACTGTCCTGTTAAGCTGATACTCCGGCGAACATGTTCCGGCTGACTCCTGACATCAAATTGGCAGATACTCACTTGCCCTTCATCAGATTTCAACAGGGTTGAGAGAATGTTGACTATTGTCGTCTTACCCGCTCCATTTGAGCCAAGCAATGCAAAAACTTCCCCTTGCTTCACCTCAAAATCGACTGCTTTTAAAACTTCCTTCTCTTTAAATGATTTTTTTAATCCTTTTACAGAAATAACGGCATTGCTCATTCTTCTTCCTCCTTTTATAAGACAGCAGGATTTGTTCAACAATCACAAGCTGCTGCCTTTTAGACAATGCGAAGTATTAATCTGTTATTTTGTAGAGGCAACCAATTATACTCCGCTATTTAGTCTGACCGATAATCAGTGATACTTAGTACTGAGGTAAAAATTTAACTGAATAACGAAGGTGGCAAATTTTGATTTCAACCAGCTATTCAGTCTGTATTATCGCTTGTAATTTTATTTTTTTCCTAATCGATCAATGATGCTCTTATTCAAATCTTCACGGTATTTAGCGACATAAGTTTTAGCATTAGCCACTAGTTCGTCAGCAAAGGAAGCAACATCTTCCCCAGTAATCTCTAGCACTTGCCTTCCTTCTGCGGAGCCTGCTTCGAATAAATCAATTAATTCATATTGCATATGAAGCATATCCATACCATTGCCCGCTGAGAATTTCCACATATAGTCTTGAATTTTCTTAAATACAAACTGGTAGTCCTCCGGAAGTGCCTCTACCCTTGCCATCATCATCTTGTATTCTTTTTTATCACCAATTAATTTTTTAAATAATTCCATCATGTTTATTCCTCCTTTTAATAAGCAGTACAATGCACACGTGATATCTTATCGTTAAGTTGTCTTTAACATATTAATTTTTGACGAAACAAAATCCCATCTTTTCCAAAACAATGTTAGTTCCTGACGGCCTGCTTCATTAAGTGAATAAAACTTGCGTGGTGGTCCCATATCCGATGGTTTCTTCTCGATATTCACTAGTTTCTTCTTTTCTAATCGCATTAGAATGGTGTAGACCGTTCCTTCGACGACTTCAGTAAATCCAAGGTCGTTCAGGCGGCGAGTAATTTCATAGCCATATGTTTCTTGACGGCTGATGATTTCCAACACGCATCCTTCTAACGAACCTTTCAGCATTTCCGTTAAATTTTCGATGCCCGGCACCTCCTCTATAATGTAAGACTTATATTCAGTATCACTTAGTACCTTAGCTAACCTATTTACTCAATAGCTTTGGCCATCTCGCTATTAAGTATTACTTATTACAAGTACATTGTATCACCGAGTAGCGAAGAGTGTCAATTGGATTTATTACATATTTTAAAAACCAGCTAATACCCATTTGCTTTCCCTGCCACCTTGAAGGTCTCTTTCAAGAAAACAATATTATCAACACTTTAAATACAAAAAAGAACATTAATCTATCTTAGATTAATGTTCCCGGAAAATACGCTCATTTACTTAGCATTATCGCAACTAATTAATACACATCTTTTTGGTATCTTTTAGTCTTTTGCAGTTCTTGCACTTTTTCTTCTGCTTCTTCTTGACTCATATTTCCTTCTTTTGAGAATATCTCTATCAAAGTGTTATGAACGTCTTTAGCCATATATTCCTTATCACCACAAACATAAAAATGCGCTCCACCTTGTAACCATTCATATAATTCCTTGCTAGATTCCAGCATTTTATTTTGGACATAAACTTTTTCATCTGTATCACGAGAGAAAGCTGTAGTTAATTTTGTAAGAACCCCATTTTCTTGATGTTTTTCTAGCTCTTCTTTATAAAGGAAATCTGTTTGTGAATGTTGCGCCCCAAAGAACAGCCAAGTCCTTCCACTGCCTTTGTTAATAGAACGTTCTTGAATAAAGGAGCGAAAAGGAGCAATTCCCGTTCCTGGGCCAACCATAATGATATCTGTCTCATTTGACTCTGGCAGTCCGAAGTGTTTATTCGCCTGAATGTAGACAGGAAGTGTATCTCCTTCAGAAATTCGTTCTGAACATTGAACAGAACAAACACCATTTCTGTCTCTGCCGTGGGATGTATATCGCACAGCACTGATTGTTAAATGAACTTCATCTGGGTGAGCCGATTGACTGCTAGAAATCGAATACAAGCGCGGCGGCATCTTTCTTAATAATGTCACAAACTCTTGAGCTTCAATTTGGCATGGTCCGAAATCTTGAATCATATCTAATAAATCCCGACCATACATATACTCTTTTAAAGCTGAAGCATTTTCTATAGCAACAAGACTATTTAAATTCTCATTATCAACCATTTTAGAAAAGTTCTGTAATACTTTCTTAGTTAATAAAGTAATTTCAAAGTATGTTGTTAAAGCATCCTTTAAAGGAAGCTGATCACCTGTTTTATTTATAACAATGTTTTGATTTCCATCCCACTTCATTTCTTGAAGCAGGGACTCTACCAATACTGAATCATTTTCCGGGTATATACCTAGAGCATCACCTGGATTATAAGTAATTCCTGATCCTTCTAAAGATAATTCCAGATGTCTTGTTTCCCTATTTGAACCTGTGCTATTTAGGTTAATATTCTTAAGAACTTTAGCTTGAAATGGGTTATTTCTGGTGAACGCTTGATTTGTTTGGCTTGCAGGTGTATTCATAATTTTTATCTCCTAAAATTTGATTATGCTTAAATTGAGGTTCTTTATGAAAAAACCACTTAATTAAGGTACCACTATAATTTTAATTATAATTTAGCTTTCAGAAGTTTTTCAACCAAAAAGTATAAATAGTTATTTATCTCTATCGTATTTGTAAATTTTTATACCATTTTGACTTTTAGCTTTTCTCTTTTATGTTAACCAAACACACCTAAACTCCATAATAACGCAATAAAAACTGCTGCTTGTTTCGCAACTGTAATAATTGAAGGAAAAATCGCTTGCACTTATTAATAGAAAAATTCTTTTTCCTATACATCCAACGCCCACATATAAAAAAAAACGCCCTACTCAAAAAGAGTAAGGCTGTTAACAGTGTTGTGCATAAAACTGTTATCACTTATTATGACCATTTCTTCCATACTTATACATATAAATAAACAAAAATTTTTTTCCCTTTCAACCAAAGATAATGTACATTTCCGTTAAAACTGTTCATTAATATACATATTCCAATCATTTAACAATTGTAAGAATGCTGTATAATTTTATACTAGTAATGAAAGATTAAAAACATTTGGGAAAGTGAGGAATTGCAATGGATTATACGAAACTTGGCAACACAGGATTAGATGTATCTAGACTTTGCCTTGGATGTATGGGTTTTGGTGTGAAGGAACGCTGGATGCATCCTTGGGTAATTGATGAAGAAAGCAGTCGTACGGTTATTAAAAAAGCGGTTGAGTCCGGCATTAATTTTTTTGATACTGCCAACGTCTACTCAGATGGTACGAGTGAAGAATTTCTCGGACGTGCTCTTAAAGATTTTTCTAATCGAGATGAAGTTGTGATTGCAACAAAGGTTTACTTCCCATTAGGCAAAGATTTAAACAGCAAAGGTCCAAACAGTAAAGGGCTATCCCGAAAACATATTATGAGTGAAATTGATAAAAGTCTTAAACGTCTTGGAACAGACTATATCGATTTGTACCAAATACATCGCTGGGATTACAACACACCGATTGAAGAGACGATGGAAGCTCTTCATGATTTAGTGAAGGCTGGTAAGGTAAGATACATAGGAGCATCAGCCATGTATGCATGGCAGTTTTTGAAAGCGAACCATACCGCTGAGAAGAACGGGTGGACGAAATTTATCTCTATGCAAAATCACCTTAACCTTATATACCGGGAAGAAGAACGAGAGATGCTTCCATTATGCAAAGAAGAAAAAATCGGCATAATTCCATACAGCCCGTTAGCTTCAGGCAGATTAACACGTGATTGGTCAGAAGATACGCTCCGTTCTGAAACAGATGCAACGCAAAAGTCTAAATACGGTTCAACAGAGCATAACGACCGTTTAGTTGTGGAACGAGTTGCCGAGTTAGCAGAAAAACATGGTGCAGCTAGATCCCAAATAGCACTTGCATGGCTGCTTCAGAAAGAACCAGTAACAGCTCCTATTATAGGTGCTACGAAAATTTCTCATCTTGAAGATTCAGTCGGTGCGTTATCAGTGAAGTTAACCACTGAAGAAGTTGCATATTTGGAAGAGCCTTATGTTCCACATCCTGTGGTTGGTGCTTTAAATTCTAAGTAAAAAAGCCATATATAAGAAAACCCTAATTTCCTATAAGCAGGACATTAGGGTTTTTACTGTTAGTTTACTATGTGAAATCCTAGGTTATCTTACTAGCCCTGTCAAAAATTCAACTGTTTCTGGATCATAATGAGAGAAAAATAAACTCTTTTCCTGGTCAAGTTTTTCAATCTTGTTCATATCTTCTTGTGATAGAACAAAATCAAAGACTTCAAAGTTCTGAACCATTCTCTCTTTCGTTACCGTTTTTGGAATAACAACAACCTTACGCTGGATTAAGTAGCGCAGAGCCACTTGGGCCACAGATTTGTCATATTGCTCCCCGATTTCTTTTAACGTTTTATTATGAAAGAAGTCATTTTTCCCTTCTGCAAAAGGTCCCCAAGATTCAATTTGTGTTCCGTACTTTTCCATTATTTGTTGGGCCTGTTTTTGCTGGTTGAACACATGTGTTTCCACTTGGTTAACCATTGGTGTAATTTCACTAAACTGAGCAATATCAATCAAACGGTCTGGATAAAAATTACTTACGCCAATTGCTTTGATTTTACCTGCTTTATAATACTCTTCCATTGCACGGTACGTACCATAATAATCATTAAATGGTTGATGAATTAACATGAGGTCAATATATTCTGTTTGCAGTAAACGCAAGGATTCATCCATTGATGCTTTAGCTTTTTCATAGCCAGCATTTGAAATCCATACCTTTGTAGTAATAAAGAACTCTTCACGAGGTATACCACTTTTACGTACTGAACTACCAACTGCTTCTTCATTCCCATAAGCTTGAGCAGTATCGATTGATCGATAGCCAACTGCTATTGCTTCGCCTACTACACGCTCACATTCTTCCAGGTCATTAATTTGATAAACTCCAAACCCTAAAATAGGCATCATTATTCCATTTGATAAAGTTACAGTTTCCATCTAATATTCCTCCTAAAAGTTTACTGCCTTGCACTTCATAATCTTACTAGATTCGTGTTACTCTAAGTCAACACAGGAATTTTAAAAATTACTTCTGGATAATTCACAGATGGTGCAAGGAATATCAGCAAAAAAAGTTTTAACCCTTTCATTATCCTTTATATAAAAAAAGAATAGGTACCACATTTCTATCAAATGATTACCTATTCCTCTCAAACAGTACGGTATACTTTAATTACTGGTTGCGATAGTCTTGACTGTATGGCTGAAAGGCTTAGAAAAAAGATTTTTATACTTCTTCCTTGGCAAAAGATATATATATATCTTTTTAAATAACTTGATGCATTGCCAATCTCTTTTTTATTTCTCTGCTATTCCTTTAGCGCAAAAAAAGCCAAATCCCCCATACTGGTGAATTTGGCTTTTTTTACTATATTATCAGTTTACCAACCGCGCTCTTGCATGCGAGCTTCCGGAGCAAGACTAGCAATTTCAATCCCTTTCATTGCTGTTCCTAGATTTTTAGAGATTTCAGCAATTAATTTATAATCTTGGTAGTGAGTAGTTGCTTCCACAATTGCTTTTGCAAATAGAGCTGGATTATCTGATTTAAAGATACCTGAGCCGACAAATACTCCGTCTGCTCCTAATTGCATCATTAATGCTGCATCTGCAGGTGTTGCAACACCTCCTGCTGCAAAGTTAACTACTGGCAGGCGCCCTAAGTTTTTAATTTCCAGCAAAAGCTCGTAGGGAGCACCTAATAATTTTGCTTCTGTCATTAGCTCATCTTCATTCATATGAACTACTTTACGAACTTGTGCATTTACTTTTCGAATATGACGGACTGCTTCCACAATATTTCCTGTTCCTGGTTCGCCTTTTGTGCGGAGCATGGAAGCACCTTCTCCGATGCGTCTTGCTGCTTCGCCAAGGTCCCGGCATCCACAAACAAATGGTACTGTATATTCATTTTTATTTAGGTGATATTCTTCATCTGCAGGAGTTAAAACTTCACTTTCATCGATATAATCAACGCCTAATGCTTCAAGCACTCTAGCTTCCACAATATGTCCAATACGTGCTTTAGCCATAACAGGGATAGATACTGCATTCATAACTTCTTCTACAATAGAAGGGTCAGCCATTCTCGCTACTCCACCTGCAGCACGAATATCAGAAGGAACTCTTTCAAGAGCCATTACTGCTACTGCTCCTGCCTCTTCAGCAATTTTCGCTTGCTCGGCGTTAATAACGTCCATGATAACGCCGCCCTTTTGCATTTCAGCCATTCCACGTTTTACTCGATTAGTACCAGTTTTCATTCATATTCCTCCTATAGATTTAGTATGTAATCAACCTTTATTTTTTCAAATGCGCATTGTAAACTAATTATAGTAATTAATCTGGAACTATTAAAAGAGCCAGATATTAAAATTATTCAGGTACCAGTTTGATGGAGGTCAAAACCATGTTAGAAATAACTCCCATTTTAGATACTCAAAGTGATGCACCCGTATATATACAACTTTATCGTTTTCTTAAAAATGAAATACAATCAGAAAATATTCCTCCTCATAGTAAATTGCCTTCTCAAAGGAAATTAGCAGTGCATTTAAACTTAAGCAGAAACACTGTTAATGCTGCGTATCAGCAGCTCCTCGCTGAGGGTTATATCAGAAGCGAAGAAAGAAAAGGTTTATTTGTTGAGGATATAAAGCATGAGCTGTTTTTAGACAAAAACGCACATGCTATCCATGATGAAATCTTGAATAACAATTGCAGTCAACAAGAAGAGCAATCTTCAAGAATTCTATATGATTTTAAATATGGAGAAATAGATTTAAAGCATTTTCCATTTAAATTATGGAGTCAATTAACGATGAAAAGCATATTTGCTGAACAAGGAAAGCTGTTACTATATGGCGACCCACAAGGTGATCTAGATCTTCGTAAGCAAATAGCAAGATATCTGTATGAATCTCGCGGAGTTAAATGCTCAGAGCATCAAATTATCATAGGAGCTGGAACACAATATCTGTTAAGTATGTTATGTAAAATCATTGGCAGAGAATACACATATGGGATTGAAGAGCCTGGTTATAATAGAGTCCGTATTGTTTTACAGGAATATGGCAAAGCAGTGCATCCGATTCCCCTTGATAGTTATGGAGTTGATATAAAGAAATTAACAGCAAGCGAGGTCAGAGCTGTCTTTGTCACACCTGCACATCAATTCCCTCTTGGAATTGTTATGCCAATCCAAAGACGATTAGAATTAATTAAATGGGCGAAGGATTCAGATGGCTATATAATAGAGGATGATTACGATAGTGAATTTCGATACGAAGGCAAGCCTATTCCTGCCCTTCAAAGCTTAGACAGTTATGAAAAAGTTATCTATATGGGGACTTTTGCTAAATCGCTGATTCCATCTTTGGATTTTAGTTATATGGTTCTTCCAAGACATCTATTAGCTACGTACCATGAGAAGTATATTGGTTATAAACAAACCGTTTCCAGACAGCATCAATATACATTAAAACTCTTTATGGAAAGCGAGCATTGGTCAAGACATCTGAATAAAGTTAGAAATGTCTATAAGAAAAGACATAATGCATTGCTAACATCTCTTAAAGCGAACATGTACAATCAAGTCAGAATTATGGGTTCAGGTGCCGGATTACATATAGTAATAGAGCCGCGTAATGATATGTCAGAGCAAGAGCTAATTGACACAGCTAAAAAGAATGGCGTGTTGGTGTATCCTGTTTCCTCCTTCTATGAACAATTACCAGATCAAAAATATCCTCGAGTTCTGCTTGGTTTTGCTGGTATGGATGAGAGTAAGATTCAAGAAGGCGTAATATTGCTTTCAAAGGCATGGTTCTAAGCAGCAAAAAATTAATAATGCATTATTTCTCTCCATAAATAGGAAGATAACAAAAAAAGCTGCCTACCCAGGCAGCTTACCTAATTTATGTTATTTTCGTCTCACAAAAGTCAAGATAATAGCAAGAACAGAAACGATAATGGCAATGATTGATAACACTGTGCTTGTAGAGCTATGCTCATGATCATCTTCTGCACTTGCCGTATCTTCATCAGCAGAATCAGCATCATGTGTATGTCCATGGCTATCTGTAGTTGCATCAGACTTAGCAATTTCTGTTACAGAATGAGGAAGTTCTGCATCCGCATCTCCAGTCCATTCTACTATGCTTCCATCTGCATAATATTGAAAGGCATCCCAAACAACTTCTCCTGCATCAGACGGGTTTTGTGCTGTAAAGCTGAATCGCTTATACTCACCTGGCTGAATAGCTGATTGATCATTCTCTGCTTCCCAAGTCACAGTAGTTACCTTATCACTATCATTGGTTTCGGTTGTTACTTTCCAACCATCTACTGGTTCGTACATTTTAAAATCCACATTATCGGCTATCTTAAGTGTTACCTTCGTTGTCGCAATGTCCTTCTCAACAGGTATTTTTACTGTATATGTTTCCCAAGCCTCTGTTGCAGACTCTGAAGGATTAACAGTTACATGTGCACTTGCTGGAAGTGCAATAAGAAAAACGGCAGCAAACGCTGATAAAAACGCAAAAAGCTTCTTCTTCATATGTATACACAACTCCTCTTTTAAAATGTTCCCATTTATACACTGTATAAATCTTAGTAACTAACAATCATAATCATAACAAATCTAACTATATCTTAAAATGCTCCTTTCCCTAACTTTGTGACTTTTTTGTGAACATTTGTTATTATTAACATCATTTTAACATTATTTATCATATTATCTCTTGTCAAATAACCAGTAAATAAATTACCCTGTTTCTAGGTTGAATTATTAGAAAGAATGGTGGAAGAAACCAATGTTACCAATAGAACGACAAAAACAGCTATTATCATGGCTAACGGAAGAAGAAACATTAAAGGTATCTGATATCAGCAGAAAATTAAATGTATCGGAAATGACGGTATATCGTGATATTAAACAACTTATTGACCAACAGAAAATTGTAAAGACATCGAACGGCATTTCCCTGACTAAAGAAACCATTACGCCCTCCAATCATTGTTCCTATTGCTATAAAGGAATTAACACAAGATTATCTGTGCAGTTAATAAAAACAAATCACCAGGTAGAACAAACATGTTGTATTCATTGTGGATTGCTTAGATATCAAGAAACTCAAGCAGAAATATCTCAAATCATATGTCGTGATTTTCTTCATGATACAACACTGAGTGCTAAAACTGGCTTCTTTCTGATTAATCCAGACCTTCATTCAAATTGCTGTCAACCACAGCTTCTTACTTTTAACTCAATGGATGAAGCCATTAAGTTTCAAACAGGATTTGGAGGAGACATCTATAACTTTGAGCAAGTATTTACAGCTTTGAACTCACACATGCAAAGCTCGAATTGCTGTCCAAAATAGGAGGAAAAGAATGGAGTCAATGAAAGCAGAGAAATCCGTGCAAAAGGGACAAAAAACGAAACAAACAAAAGCCTCTTTATATAAAGCCGTATGGAGATGGCATTTTTATGCTGGGATAATCTTTGCACCGTTTCTCCTTATTCTTGCTGTCACTGGATCTATATACTTATTTAAACCACAGATTGAGCAAGTTTTATATAAAGATTATTACGAGGTTACGAAGCAAGAAGACAGAATGACCCCGTCAGAGCAAATTAACATCGTGAAAAGTGAATATCCCGGTGCAAATATAACAAGCTATCTGCCTGGGGATAGTGAAACAAGTTCAAGTGAAGTGAATATAAACTACCAAGACGAGTCTTTAACACTATTTGTTAATTCTTATACAGGCAAAATTCTCGGCGAGTTGAATAGTGAAGACAGAATTATGGATAGAATAGAAGAATTTCATGGAGAATTAATGGCTGGCACTTTAGGTGATAGAATAGTAGAACTAGCTGCTTGTTGGGCAATTGTATTAATTGTCACTGGAATATATTTATGGTTTCCGCAACAAAAGAAAACAGGCTTTGCTGGAATACTATTTCCGCGACTGCATAAAGGTAAGAAAATTTTCAGAAGAGATTTACATGCCGTGCCTGCGCTTTGGATAACAGGCGGATTGTTATTTTTAATCTTAACAGGATTACCTTGGTCAGGGTTCTGGGGTACTAATTTCCAATCTTTAGTTACTAATACAGGAGAAGGCTATCCTCCATCAGTTTGGGTAGGAAGTGCTCCAACATCATCAGTACAAACAAAAGATATTGCCGAAGTCCCTTGGGCTGCTGAAACGTTAGATGTGCCAAAATCAGACATACAAGGTTATACCCCTCTTTCTATTGATGATGTGGTCGATATTGCCAATCGAGAAGGAATGCACCCTAGCTATTCTGTTATTTTCCCAACAACCCAAGAAGGTGTTTACACATTTTCTGCCTTTCCGCCAAAAGCAAAAGATGAAGCGACCATTCATATTGACCAATATACCGGGGCGGTGTTAGCTGATTACCGTTATGATCATTACGGACCATTGGGTAAGTTGATTGCTATCGGTATTACCTTGCATAAAGGCACAGAATTTGGTTTGATTAACCAATTAATCAGCCTTCTAATATGTCTTGGTACCATTCTTGTAGCTATTACCGGTGTTTATATGTGGTGGAAACGTAAACCTAAACAAGAATTAGGAGCACCAAAGGCTCCAAGTATTAAAAAAATGAGATACCTTCTTTTCATACTGATTATATTAGGCATTGTGTTTCCTTTAGTGGGATTATCCCTTATTATTGTATGGGTTTTTGACTTATTGATTATCCAAAGAATTCCGGCCATGAAAAAGGTATTAAATGCTTAATAAGATAATGAAAAGGTGGCTTATTCGTGAAGAAGTTTAGAAATAGCTTGGTAGTTGCTTTAACTTTACTCTTATTAAGTGCATGTTCACTTAAGGAAGATGCAGCTGGTTTATATAAAAAAGAAACACCCCTTGAAGCTCAATTAGAAATCCCCTCTTCTTTAAAAGCAAAAGAACCAGCTACCATAAAGGTGACACTTACTCAAAATGGTGAAAAAGTAGAACACGCAGACTATGTCCATTATGAGGTATGGAAGCAAGATGGCACTATCCAGAAAAATATGAGAGATGCTAAGAATGAAGGGAATGGAGTTTATAGTATAACGGTAAAAATCGACAGTGATGGTCTTTATTTTGTAAAGCTACATGCTAGTAATAACGATTCAATCATTATGCCGCAAAAGCAATTTATTGTCGGAGAGCTTTCGGACAGTGAACTAGAGTATTTACAAAAGGATGTCAAAGTACAAGAAGAAAGTCAGGAGCACCATCATTAATAGTAGACTTTGAAAAAGAGCGGAAAAGCTCTTTTTTTGTGCCAAAAAAGTCAGCTTATGTATGGACAAATTCTTTAGCATACAAACTCTTATGCTTTCTTCTTTAGCCATGTTCCTTCAGCTAATTTTTCATCAATAAAATCTAATACAGTCTGCAATTGAGCCATCTGTTGTTTTATTTTTTCTTTATGCTCGAGCATACCTGTTACCATTTCAGGAATCATTTTACTTGATTCCGTTATATCAAGATATAATTTTATCTCTTCTAAACTAAGATTTACTTTTTTCATACAGATGACCATGTGCAACCGTTCAATATCGGATGGTGAAAATGCACGATGTCCATTTGGTAGCCGTTTAATCTTAGGAAGCAAGCCTGCTTTTTCATAATATCTAATTGTATCAATGGTTAACCCAGTCAGTTTGCTTGCCTGCTTGATTGTATACACGACAATCGCCTCCTTCTTTTAGATGTAATTATAAAACATGAAGTCAACTCCAGGTCAAGCTATAATCTTTACTCTTGACCTGAAGTTAGCTCCATGTTTTATACTACAGTCATTCATTAATAGGAGGTTAAAAAAATGGTGCAAACACAAAAAAGAACAGCTCTTGTTACTGGAGCAAACAGCGGAATAGGCTTGGAGCTGACGAAGAAATTAGTCGAGAATGGCTGGGAGGTAGCTGCTTTAATACGCTCTGAATTTCCAGAGGAAGAGCTGGAGCTCCAACAAAAAATCCGTCAACAGGATATCCGAATTTATACTGCCGATTTATCTGATTTTACGAAACTAAAATCTGCTTTAAGGCAAATAAAGGAGAACGAACCGAAGCTGGATGCTCTCTTCAATAATGCAGGAGGCAGTTTCCCAAATCTCCTCTTTTCTCCGCAAGGACGAGAATTGCATTATGAACTCCAGACAGTCGTTCCCTTCATTATCACGATGGAACTGCTTGACCTTTTGAAAAAGGGATCACCGGCTATCGTTATCCAAACTAGTTCAGAGGCATTTAAATTTAAAAGATCTTTCGTCCCGGAGGAATTGGCAAACCCGCCTAAATTTCAGAAGCTGATTGGTCCTTATGCAACGACTAAGCTGGCAATTACGTTGTGGACATATGCATTGGCACCAGTGCTGAAGCGAGAAGGCGTGACAATTATCAGCGTTGATCCGGGCAATAACAATACAATGCGTAAAGGCAGAAATGGCGGCTTGCCACTGATTATACAGCCGTTCATTCATTTGTTTGGTCCCCATCCTAGTGTAGGAGCAAGCCATTTGTTTTCTGGGTTAAACAGATCCCCGGAAGAAGCTGGATTGTATATATCTAAAGGAAAGCCTGCTTCGTTCAAATTTAAACAGCACGGATCTCAAGTTTTACGACAAGTACAATCTGTATACGAAAAAGAATATTTGCCTCTATGAGTGAGTACTGCAGGCAGTCGAGACTTTCTAAGACAGCCTTTTAATTATCTATTATCGGCAATGTTAACTTACAAAAAAACAGGTACGAATATAAAGCTTCGCACCTGTTTACATAATATTTTTATTAATTACTACTTCTTTTCTCTATTTTGAAAAAGTTTATTTTATGTTTCATTTCAGTGGTCATCTCACCTAAGCTTACAGCTGATGCACTGACCTTTTCAATTGAAGCAGACATCTCCTGAGCTGATGCTGAAATTTCCTCAGCTGATGCAGCTACATCTTCTGCAATCGTTCCAGTCTGATCCAATTCCTTCATTATTTTACTCTTATCATTCTGAATTTTGATGGACGATTCTTTAATTTCTTTTATTTTAGGAGATACTTCCTCTACTGCATGGATAATTCCTTCAAAAGAGTGAATAGTTGTATCTAACTGTTCTCTTTGTAATTGAAGTTCTTTGTTTACATCTTCTGCTGATTTAACCATTTGCGTAGTATCTTTAGACACACCATTAATAATAGAATCAATTTTTTCAGAAGACTCTCTGCTTTTTTCTGCCAAGTTTCTTATTTCATTCGCAACTACCGCAAAGCCTTTTCCAGAATCACCAACTCTAGCTGCTTCAATCGCCGCATTTAAAGCTAAAAGGTTCGTTTGCTCAGAAATGGAATTAATTATTTCTGTCATCTCGTTTACATTGCGGATGTTTAGTTCTACTGATTTCACTCGTTCTATCAATTCTTTAAACGTTTCATTCTGTGAGCCGAAAGCCTTAATCATCATATTCATTTCTTGACTGCTTTCATTAGCCATCATTAGTATGGAATTAGTGCTAGAATCAACATCATTAATGGATTGCGCCATAGAATCCAAGCTTGTTCCAAATTCATTCAGCCCTGAATTTACACTTTTTAGTCTCTGATGTTGCTCTGTTGCTCCTTCAGCCACAGTCGTTATAGCTGTCGCAACATTTTCTGAAGTGGCAGACATTTGCTGAGAAAAAGAAGACAGATTTTGAGCATGATCATCAATACTTAATGCATTAGCTTGAAAATTATTAATAACATCTGTTAAGTTATTCTGCATGTTGCAAAGAGATCTTCCAATATCCCCCAACTCATCTTTTCTAGCTAAATCTTTCTCTTCAAATTTGTTCACTAACCCACCATCAGCGACAACTTCTGCTATTTTGCTATATTTCCTAGCTGTTCTGCCCATACGGTTTGAAAAAACAACTATCGCTAAAGTTACCAGCACGATGGAGACAAAACTAGATATAACGAATATTTTTAGCAAGTCATTTAAGCTGTTAAAGAGATGTGTTTCACTTACACTGATCCCTATCTTCCAGTTTGTATTAGGAATAGTCGAGAAGTAGAAATAGTACTTTTCATTATCAGCTGTATATTCTGTTTTGCCAGTTTCGTTCGCTAACATGTACTTAGAAGCAGCTGCAAGAGAATCATTCTGATCATCCAATATGCTTTCCTTTGTTAACCGCTTCTCATCTACACCACCGAGAAGTACCCCATCACTCTGTACCAATAAGGCCTTTCCTTCATAATCAATTTCTGCTTCTGTAATTAATTTTTGAATACTGCTAATATCCACATCTACTGTAACTACACCCATTAAGTTACCGTTTTGATTGTTAAATGGATATGCAGTTGTAACCATCGAAACATTAGTAGCAGGGTCAGTATATGCTGTCGTCCAGCCACCATCTGTTTGAGAACCAACTTTATACCACTCTGTCGACCAAATATCAACGTCTCCAGCAGTATATGAATCATCAAGGATAATCTTATCTCCATCCTTGTATGCATATGGTGCATATTTCTGCTTGCCTTTAACGGCATTCGGTTCAAACCAAACACCCATACCAAATGATTCACTATACATAGGAACATAATTTTTCAACAAATCATCATAATCCTTTTCCTTTAATAAATCTGAATTTACTTCAACTGTTTTGGCAAGACTTTGCGCTAAACCATTCTCTTTTTCCAAAATAATGTTAATACCTTGAGCAGTTTCCTCAAGCTTTGTATTCATTGCATAGTCCAACTGTCGCTTAATAATTTGTTTGGAAAATGTATATCCAATGGACGAAATAACGACTAGCGCAACGATAATAATAGGAACAACAAACGAAATCAATGATGTTGCAATACTCTTCTTACGATGTTTGATTCTCATAATCTCTCCTGTTCACTTTAATTTTAGAGTGCTATATTGATACTATCGTCAAGGGATAAAGAATAATGAAGACATTACGAAAAAAACCGCAATTTTCGACATATGGTTTTTTTGAGAGTATTACGTATCATAAGAGGTAAAAAAAGCAGGATTGTCGAAAGTAGTCGTTTTATGTATTATGATACCAGTAGTTATTTTTACACATTGGAGGAAAAAATGGGGAAGCTATATACCTTTGAGTTGGATGAAGAAAAAAGCACGTTATTTGTAAAAGTCGGCGGTTTCTTTAAAGAAGAAGATGCAAAAATATATTTAAGCGAGTTTCAAACCATCGTTAATACGATTAACCCTTCAAGGTATAAACTAATTATTGATGGACGCGGTCAAGAAAAAGTGGCTGGTCATGTGGTGGAAGATATCACATTCGTTTTAAAATTATATGCGATGGCTAATTTTAAAAAGATAATCATTATTAATCCTTCCACTCCAGCTTCAAGAATGCAGGTTGAAAATTGTGTAAAAGAAATTAACTTTCCTGGAATTTTTGTAGATTCTATTGATGAAGCGTACAGTATATAAGGTTAACGTTCATTGTTAATTGTAACGGGGTCAGTTACTGACCCCTATTTACATCCAAATTAAAAAAGCCGAAAATATGCAAAAATAAACTTGCATTTTTCCAGCTCCTTTTCATTTCATCCTCTATAAACACTTTCGCATGTTCCAGCCGCTGGTTCATAAAAACAATGTTCTTTAAATTGCCCCGTAAAAGGTTGGTTATACCAGGTTGGGGGACATGCACCACTTGGATTAAAGTACCATAAAGCAAATTTCGCTGGATGATCTCTCCAAAACTTCACCGTTTGCAGTGCTAATCTTCTTTCAGACTCTCTTGCTCTTTGATAAAACACATTGCCCTTTTGAACAGCTTCAAAAGAGTAATTTCCTCCTTGAACTTGAAAAATGACTTGTTGAACATTTCTTAAATCTTTAAAGTCTGTACAGTTGGCGACAACACGGTTTACAATGACATTTCCAACATAGAGCATGCCTTGATTTCCTTCACCCTCAGCTTCAGCTCTCATCATTCTTGCCATTAAGTCAATGTCTGAATCTCTGTACGCTATTCTGGCCATTTTTCCACCTCCAAAATATTGTATGAAAAAAAAGCCAGCTTATATGACATTGTTAATGAAATATTAACAGATAAATTTATTACTTCTTATACATTCTTAGAAATATAACATTATTATCCTATAATGATACGCTCTTTTGGATAGTGATACGGATGTTTAACTGATTTGCCTCCCATAGCGAATAGGAAGGTAAACATTCCGATCTTCCCGATAAACATTAATAGCATGATTACACACTTACCAGCAGCACTCAAATCTGGAGTAATTCCAAGCGAAAGGCCTACAGTGCCAAAAGCAGAGGAAACTTCGAATAAAATTTCCATTAAGGAAAACCTTGATTCGATGCATGTAAGAATGACAACTGCTACACTGCAAAGTATCATAGCTGTAGTGAATACAATGAACGACTTAATGATATCTTCCTCATCAATCTCTCTTTTAAATATTTTTATTGTTCTATTTTCGTTTGCATAATTGTATATCGTTAGCAGCATCACAGCAAACGTTGTGGTCCTTATCCCCCCGCCAGCACTGCTTGGAGATGCTCCTATAAACATAAATATACTCATTAACAAAATGGTAGGTAGCGATAGTTCGTTCACATTACTGATCGCCATTCCGCCAGTTCTTGAAGATATGGAATAAAACAAAGCATGGAAAAAGGATTGATGCCAATTCTTATCTGCAAAGAAATGATTGTACTCAAACAAGTAGATGATAAAAAATCCAACAACAATCAGTATGAAAAAAGTTGCTGTTGTAATTTTTGTGAACAACGAGAATTGGAATGTGCTCTTCCCCTTATGTCTGACCCACTGACTTACCTCCATTAACACAGGAAATCCAAGGGATCCGATAATAAAAAGGATAATATTAAAGGTTAGCACAAAATAATCATCTGCGAATGGAATTAGTGACTTTCCAGTAATATCAAAACCAGCATTGGTTGTAGCAGCAACAGAAGCGAAGAAACCTTGCAAATAAGCCTCTTGCCATGTAGGGAAATACTTCAGAAAATATGTACCGATGGCAATAGCCCCTAATAGCTCAACCGTGACAAAGAAAAAGAAAATCAATCGTATAAGCCGAACGATTCCGGAAAAAGTCGGGCTGTTCTGTTCTGTTGTCATGAGTATTCTTGCTCTTAATCCGATCTTTTTTCCAGATACAAGCCATAGTATTGTACCGAATGCCATGACTCCAATACCACCAAACTGGAGGATGACCGAAAATATAAACGTACCGGGAACACTAAGCAGCTGGCTCACATCTACCGTAGCTAATCCTGTAACTGTTACCGCACTTATTGAAATGAAGAGCGCATCAATTAGTGCGAGCTCTGTATCCTGCTTTTGAGTTATCGGCAGCAGCAACAAAATGGTTGAAATCATCACAGCTACTATGTAATAAAAAACAATTATTTGAGCAGCAGATAGTCGTTTTGTTAAAATCTTTATTTTACTTTTCATTTTTCTCCAACTTCTTTATATTTTCTGACGAACTTATATACTTACATTTATTTTGTCCTTTATATTGGATAATAAACTGAAATACCATGTAAGCAATATAAAGAAAAAGTTAGTTGCTAATATTCCATACTCCCTTACCAACTGTAGCTCTGAAAAAGAAGTTTTTCTAATCGTGTTACAAGGGCTTTCTAAAGGATTTCCCTCTTAGCAAGAACAACGGATAATTTTCCATTAACGTTAAAAATATATATATGACAACATGTACAAGGAGTTCCTTATGAAAAGCAATCATGTTTTTGACGATTTTGCTAAAAAACAACAACAGCTAGAAGATGAAAAATTACAAATGTGGTTTGATCATTCCCTTTTTACATTCCAATGGTGGTTCGGTGCTTTATTGCTTATCATTTCAATCGTAATATTTATTATATTTAGGAAGAGAAATAGCACAGACCGCCTACTTTACGTAGGAACTTTTACTGCCTTGCTATCCTCCTTACTTGATCTAGTTGGCAATTCTCTAGGTTTTTTTCATTATCATTATGAAGTCATACCATTTACAGATAATTATTTTCCTTGGAGTATTTCCATAATACCAGTTTCAATCATGTTCTTATTGCAAGTAAAACCTAATACAAGTCCCTATATTAAAGCACTTGCATTATCACTAATAGTATCTTTTGTCATCCTGCCATTTCTTAAGTTCATTGGGATATATCACCCTGTTCATTGGAAAATGTATTATTCGGCTCCCGTAATATTTATTATTTATTTAATTGCTGATTATTTATCTAAAAAGGATAGATTTACGAAGTTGAATGAAAAGTAAAGGGAGTATGAACCTGAACATATAAGAAAAAGTCTGCCAATTCCAACATGGCAGACTTTATTCATTATTTATAATTTACACTTCTGATTTTAAACTACTTTCGTGTTTAGAATTTTGATTAAATTCTTGCTCGAGGTTATCAAAATACTTTAACTTAACCTCTATTTTGTCAAAGGCTTTATCTAGTTGCCTTTGTTTTTCTTTTAGAACTGCAAATTGTTTTAATAATATAGACCGTCTTGAATCAAAATTATTTTCTCCATTTACTGTTAGGGTAATAATTTCTCTTAAATCACTTACTGGCATTCCAGTTACTTTTAAACAAACAATAAAATCTAACCATCCAAGGTCTTCTTCTCGAAAAACACGATAACCATTTTTATCTCTCTTTTTACGAATGGTAATAACCCTTCTTTTTCGTAAAAACGTATAGTATGAGTAGGTAATTTCATCTTTTTTGATACTTCTTTAATCGTATACTCTGCCATAATGAAACCTCACTTTTGAGTGTTATATTCTGCTTCTGTAAACAGTATAAACTTTAAAGTAAACTTTAACGCAACCTAAAAAACCATATCTAGTAGTCATCATACATTAGATTTTTAGTAGTTTTTTTCTAATTGTAAGTCTTTTATCTACCAAATAACTAATATATGCAAGTATTAGACCTACAAATGATTGAAGAGCACCAATATAGAAAATATAAGCTAAACTAAATGAATCTATAATGATTCCCCCAAAGAAGGAAGCAAAAGAGATACTAATATTAAAAGCTGTATTAGTTAAAGTGGAAGCAAGGTTTGGAGCATCTGCTGCTAGAAGTACTAGCCGGGACTGGATAGTAGGTAGAAGCGCATATGCAATTAACCCCCAAATAAATGTGATAGGAATAACTAATATTTTATTTGAACTAACAACCCCATATAAAATCATTACTAATATAAGCAAAACGATATTTATATTAAGCCAAGGCATTAGCCTCCAATCTGACAGTTTTCCACCAATAATACTCCCAACAGTTGAACCTACTCCAAATATTAACAGTATCCATGAGATACTACTCGATTCATAGTGAGTTAAGTTTGTTAAAATGGGTGTAATGTAAGTGAACGCTAAATACATTCCTCCAAATCCGAAAAAAGTAATGAACAATGCCAGAATTATTTGTGGATTGATTGAAGCAAGAATTTCTTTTTTTACATTAAATTCTGCTCGATTTTTACTGGAAGGTACAAACATTATAATTCCGAGAAATGATATGATTCCTAGAATTGTAATAACCGCAAAGCTATATCTCCAGCTTAATTGTTGACCGATAAACGTCCCTATTGGAACTCCTAAAACGTTTGAACTTAAAAGGCCTGCAAAAATAAAACTAACTGCACGTCCGGATCGTTCTTTTGAAACTAAATTAGTTGCTAATAGTGCACAAGCACCCATATAGGTTCCATGTGTAAGCGAAGCGATGATACGAAATAAAATTAAAGATTCATAATTAGGCGCAAATGTCGAGCCAAGGTTTCCAATCATAGAAAAAAGAATCAATAAGAGAATTAATTTCTTTCGAGGCATTTTTAATGTAAGCAAGGTCATAATTGGACCACCTATAGCAACTCCTAGGGCATAAACAGAAACAAAGTGCCCCGCTTTAGAGATGGGTATATTTAAGTCCTGTGCAACATCAGGCAAAATACCCATTAACACAAATTCAGTCATACCAATAGCAAATGCTCCTATTGCTAAGATAAATATAGAAATTGGATAATTTCTCATTTGTATCAAGCCTACTTTCCAAAATATTTAAAGCACTTGGAAAGTAATTATACAGTTTGAAGTTTACTTTAAAGCAAGTACATGGTCGTTGCTTGTAAGAAAGAATCAGCTATTTTATATAAGGGATGACTGACGATTGTTAATTCTTACACCTATAAGATAAATGTTAGTTAGAAACATTTAATTCAATTAAGTTAGAAGCCATTAAAACATTATTAGACATAAAAAAACCCTTCCTTAAATGAAGGGACATAACAATTATGAAATAAACTCAGAATAAAAGAAAAATAGTTCCTATTGTGATAATAAAACATCCGAATATGGTATTCTTCGTCGGCTTCTCTTTTAATATAATGATACTTAAAATCATCGTGATCACCACACTAAATTTATCTATTGGTGTGACTATAGACACTTTCCCGATGGAAATAGCTGCAAAAAAACATAACCATGACAGCCCTGTTGCCATACCAGATAAGATTAAGAATATATAGCTTTTTCTAGTTATGGTTTTCATTTGAGTATGTGTACGTTGAAAGAATACAATCCCCCAAGCAAAAATAATAATTACGATGGTACGTATGAAAGTAGCTGTATTTGAATCTACATCTTCTATACCAATCTTCGCGAGAATCGCTGTTAGTGCGGCAAAGATTGCTGATAGGAAAGATAATAATATGTATGAGTTGGAATAGGACGTATTTGAATTTTTTTTGAGTCTTCCTATTAATATAAATGTACCTATTGTAATCAGAGTATTACCGATAACAACCATTGTTGTAACAGGCTCACCTAAAATAATAAATGAAAGGAGTATTGTCATTACTACACTAGATTTATCTATAGGCACTACTTTTGAAACATCCCCTATTTGTATTGCTTTAAAATAACAAAGCCATGATAGTCCAGTTGTTATTCCAGATAGTACAATAAAGATAAAGTCCTTCCAATTAATTAGAAAAATATTATCTAAGTTATTAGTAACCACAACCATTAAGAAAGACATGATTAATACAACAATAGTTCTAATCGCTGTAGCCAAATTAGAATTTACATTTTTTATTCCTATCTTTGCTAGAATCCCCGTTAATGCAGCAAATACTGCTGCTAATAATGCCAATATAATACTCATGCTAATCATCTCTTTATCTATTTATTTGGAACAATGGATACTCATTGATATTAATCGGTAAACCTACATCTTGTATCGTACATTTTTATAGATATATGTGCAAATTTAAGAAAAGAACAAAACTAACAATAACAACAACCAAAGGCCTATTCTAACAATCCCTTTCCGTTTTTTACTTAACTAACATTCTCGTTTGGCTCAACAGAGGTTAAATAAAAAAGAGCATTAATCCTATTAGATTAATGCTGCCATTTTTAGAAAAAAGTAATCCAGATAGTAACCAATCAATCAACAACTTCTATAGTGAATTTATATGCGGTTTCGATCGGAAAATAATTATCTTCATTTTTTCTATTTTCTGGATTAGGTATTATAAAGGCAACAAATTCATATAACCCTGCTTTATCTGGTGCAGTGATATAATATGTCCCATATTCTGGATTTATGGAATTTTTATCTAATAATAAATAGGAGTGACCATTCATTTTAATTTGTTTCCAATCCAGCATAGATAAAATCAAATAATTTTCTACTTCCTCAGGTATAGATTGAGTTAAATTTGCAAAATATGCTAGTTCTATTCTCTCTTCTTTTTTTACCTTTATTGAATATGGTGGGAATAAAACTTCGTCCACATTTCCAATATTATTATTAATTACTAACCCTTCAAAAGATACATCATTAACTGTTTTACTTATTGTCGAATCTTGATTTTTTAAAGATATTGTTCCATTATCTTCATAAAAAATTTCATAATCTAAAGTCATCCCGAAAAAATTTGTCATTAATTTTTGGATTTTAGTATGTTCATTTGGAGAAGCATATATACCAACTGTAAGTTTATGTGATTTATTATCTTTTAATATATCTCCATTTAACTCAAAGGGTAATGTAATGGTATTTCCCGTCTCTAATTCAAATATATATGATGAATCAAACTTATTTTCATCCAAAGGTTTAAATTTAATTTCTTCATAATCATAGAAAATTTTAAGGATAAATTGTTCGTCTCTTAAGTTATTTGAAAACGAAACTTCTAAAATATCTTGTGGTGTATCCATTAAAATTCTTCCATTAACATTATCTATACTTTGATTGGCATTACTGTTCATAGGAATATCAACACCAAGAGAATAACCTTTCCCTAAATCTAAAACGTCTTGCGGTGTATCAGAAATCATTTCAGAAGATTGCTCAGTGGGCTTTATACTTTGTTTATTAATATAATAAGAAGAAAAGAAGAAAATAGTAATTACTAGCAAACAAAAAACTATTTTCTTCCCTTTTGAAAATTTCCCCATCATTTTAACGACTAGCTCAATAAGTTAAACTAGTATTAGCAGTAGAAAACCAGCTTGAAGAACTAGTAATTTTCATTTGATGATATCCAGTAAATTTTGCTTTAGTAGTATTAGCTATTAGTTGCCCACTATTTGCTATAGAAGTATTGTTTAACGTTTTCCATCCAGATGAAGAAGTACTAGTTCCATTATTATTACTATCTACTTTTGCTCTAATTGAATACACATTTTGACTTGTACTAGTTTTTGCTGTTGCACGAGGCTTTAAAAGAGGTGGCTTGGAACCTGTTAAGTTTCCTTTAATTGTTACTGTGGCTCTACTTACATTATCACTAAAAATAACTGTAGATTCATCACTTAATACAATATCTTTTTCTATTATTCTTGATTCAGCTGTCACTTCTGGTTCAGCTGCATGTCCTACAACTGGTAAAAATCCGCCCGTTAGAATACCTGCCGATAAAGCAACCGCACCAAATTTATTTAACAGATTTCTTTTTTTATTCATTGTTTTCCTCTCCTTTATAACGTATTAGTTCTTTCTGCATGATACAAATGGTGAATAATTTAAAGCTATCGTTTTACTATTTCTCTTAAGATATAGTTAATTAATTGCTTGAACCATTTATCGCAGTAAAATCACATTCCCCCTTCACCAATCTCAATAAGTTACTAAGGTACTTCATGAACACACATTGCTTATACCAATTAAAGGAACATTACTCAGCAACTAACGAAGGGATAGTTCTAACCCTTTATTAATGAAGTAATACTTATAACATATTTTGAATTAACTTTGATCCATTTGTTTATTTTCATTAGTTTCCTTATTAAAAGCTGTGTTCAATTCCTATTCCTTTTAATTGGTATATTCTCAAAATACTATCGAAATAATGGAGGTTCAATATTTTGTTTATAAAGTAGTATCTTATGTATATTATGGTTTAAAGCATAGTACTCTCTATGGGGTAATAGAAATTACTTAACATAAATAGGATTATAATAAAAAAAAGGCATAGCTCGGTACATTACCGGTTCCATGCCTACACATTACTTAATACACTTTTAAAACCAACATTATTTCCAAGCATAATATAGTATATACAGTGTTAATCCTTTAAAATTTCACATATCTACTCTTTGTTTTTTCATTTCATTCATATACTCCAAAAAAATTAATCTTGTTTATATTTATCATTCTCTTCAATAAAGCAGTTAATTATTAGAAAAAATTCATTCCATTCATATTTCAATGTTTCTAGTTTATTAATCCCATCCTTTGTAATACTATAATATTTTCTAAATGGCCCTTCTTTAGACTCCTTATTATATGTGGTTAGGTTTTTTTCTCTAACTAATCTTCTTAATATCGGATAAACAGTACCTTCAGAAATGATTATTTTAGTAGATATTTTTTTTACTAGTGAATACCCGTATTCATCCTCTTTATCTATTATTAACAAGACTATTAAATCAAGTACACCTTTTTTAAACTGAGCGTTCATTATTTATCACCAGCATCTGTTGTTTAATTTAACGCTAATAAGCATTAAAGGGTACTGTATATACTACTTTTTAGAAATACTTTTCTGCCTCTATATATTTATAAGAAAGTAAAATTAGATTCCTTTTAGAAATTATATTTTAAAAATTGTCATAGCCATCCCTTCTCTCTTTTTAGTTATTTTTACTAGCATAATTATCTAATATAGCGTAATAATTAGATATAGTATTTTTATATCAAGGAAACTATTCAAATTTTGCTTACTACTTCCAATGGGCGTAAAGTTTTAACTTCTTAATCAGTATGTTTCATTACTTCTCTCCATCTTATTTATTAAAAAAACAGCATCCAAAGGATGCTGTTGAACATTGTCATTTTTAATTATCAGAACCTTGGTATTGGGTCTGATGCCGTTAGCCTTCCCAACTTTGCTTATTACCTATCTTAGATATGTTGCCTTTATTTATATTTCCTATCATTTTTCAATCTTCCACGAATATCTAAGATTAATACTATAAGATAAAGCAACCCAAAAACTGTATCTAAAATTATTAAAAAAACACTGTTGAGAATAGAAGAATCTTCGTCCTTGAAAAGCGATATTACGGAAAGTGTAACAACAACTACAAAAACAATTTGCAAAATATTAAAAATTTTGTATATTTACTGCTGTTATTTTTATATCGCTCAATTAGCGATTGTCTTTTTGACCATAAACTGGTCATTATTGATTCACAGCTCCTTTGAATATCCAGTTCTTAATAGTATATTTCTTTCCATGCTTAATACTGAATGCTTTAAAGGCATTTGTAACTACCTTAACCATACTCGTTGTAACACCAACATAATTAGAAAACCACATATATTATAAAACCGCGACCATATTACCTGTAACCTTAAGTTCTGAATTGTAGTTAGCGACACTTTAGAAAGATATATTTCCACTTACTAAAGTAAGGATTCTAAATTATTTAGACTGTTTGATTTCGGGATTATTATCACCTCTTTATGCGTTTACTTGAACAGTTACTTAATAAGTCACGTGGTTGTTCAATAAAAAGGTAACATAATTTCCTAACTCATTTTTTGAACATTCTGTTAACCAGTTAAAAAGTTCGATATTACTATCTATTAATTGATGTAAATTAACCAAAATCCATGACAACTTTGTGTAATAAGAGGTGTGGTAATCGCTCTTTCTTTACAAGCATAACGAAAAGAGAAAGGAAAACAGGTAATAAAACCTTATCCTTTCTCTGGATTTTTTTATGGAATTAAGTAAGTCACCAAAGATAATAAAACTTTAAACACTCAGTATAAAAATGTCTAAACATCTATTTTGCTTTGAGTAACTCATATTCGGCCATATTAGTCAGTCTCGGTATCTTTTTCATCAGCAGTTTTTATATTGTGGACAGGATGCAAACCAAGAAAAAGCGATGGAAGTTTACTTCGGTATTCTTTAGGTGTACATAATGTTTTTTTGATAAAGTTACGATTAAATGAGCGGATGTTTTCATATCCACAAAGATAAGCAATCTCCGTGATGTTTTTTTCTGTTGTTCTGAGCAGATGACAAGCATAGTTAACCCGAGTATCATTTAAAAACTCTGTGAACGATGTTTTGACACGGGCATTAAAATATTTCGATAAATAATTATAGCTATATCCAAGTGTGCCAGCTAAACTCTGTAAAGTAATCGGTTCTGTAAAATGTTCTTGTATGTATGTTAACAAGGTATGAAGCAATGCTGAGTCTTTTTTTTCTGTTTTAATGAGGCTTGTTTGGGCCATTAGCTCGGATAATAATAAATAAAGACTAGCTTTTTGTTCTAACAAGTTGAGGTCATCTTTAAAGAGTGTTTTTGAAAGAAGTATTTTTGCCTGGACAGAAAGGTCGAAAATTGGATTTTCAAGGGAACGATTTTCGATCATCTTTTGAAAAGTCGGTACATAATCAGGAGAAAAAATACAAATTTTAGCCCTTGATTGAGATACTGTCGAAATAGAGTGAATTTCGTTCGGTAATATTAGTAAATATTGTCCAGTGTGTAAATGAAAATTTCTTTCTTCAATCATCACTTCCATTTCGCCACCTACAACAAAGATTAATTCAAAACAACGATGGAGATGGCTTGGAAAGTTTAAATTGCTAGAATCATAGTTTGAAATAAAATCAAAATGGTGGGATTCATATAATAACATTTGAGATTCACCTTTTCCCAATAGGATAAATTTTGTCTAGGATTATATAAGTTTTATCTTGTTGTGTCAAACAAAAAAATGATACATTTACCAATATTAGACACACAGACAATAGGCTTTGGTCTATCTCTCGTGGGCATGCTCCCCTTTTCTCTAATGTTATATTTGGGATTATCACTTTTCCTAATGCTCTTGAAAATGGTAAAGATTTGTTTATCCTTCTATTTCTGTCCTTGTCTTTACATCTATCAAAAAAGGAGATAACTATGGAGAAACTCAGAATTGGAATGGTCGGCTATAAATTTATGGGTAAGGCACACAGTCATGCATACAGGGATCTTCCCATGTTCTTCCCGAACATTGTTCATCCTGAAATGAAGGTCATTTGCGGCCGGGATGAAAGCGGTGTTTCTGCTGCTGCCAAACAATTTGGCTGGGAGGAGTATACAACCGACTGGAAGACTTTATTGGAAAGAGACGATATTGATTTAATCGATATCAATGCCCCAAGTGATGCACATAAAGAAATCGCATTGGCTGCAGCAAAGGCAGGCAAGCATGTTTTTTGCGAAAAACCGTTAGCGCTTACATTAAAGGACTCTAGAGAAATGCTTGAAGTAGTTGAGGCTTGTGGGGTTAAACATATGGTTGGATTTAACTATCGCTTTGCTCCTGCTGTTATATTGGCAAAAAAGCTTTTAGATGAAGGAAAATTAGGTGAAATTTATCATTTCAGAGCTTGTTTTTTACAGGACTGGCTTGTTGATCCTAACTTCCCGCTTGCCTGGAGACTGCAGAAAGAAATTGCCGGTTCAGGATCACACGGAGACCTCGGAGCTCATCTGATTGATTTGGCTCATTACCTAATTGGTGATATAGCAGAAGTAATTGGGATGAGCGAAACTTTTATTAAAGAGCGGCCAGTTCCTGCCCAAATGTCCGGTTTAACTGCAAAAGGCAGCAATAGCGAGGAAAAAGTACCTGTTACGGTGGATGACGCTACCTTATTTCTAGCTCGTTTCGCCAATGGAGCATTAGGAAGCTTTGAAGCGACACGGTTTGCTGCAGGCCATCGCTGTACGAATACGTTTGAACTCAATGGAAGTAAAGGCAGTGTTATTTTCGACTTTGAGCGGATGAATGAACTGCAAGTTTATTTTACTAATGATGATGAAGATGTACAGGGTTTCCGCCGCGTCTTAGCAACTGATCCAAGTCATGCTTTCGCTGAAAATTGGTGGCCGCCGGGACATACGATTGGCTATGAACACACGTTTATTCACGAAGTAGTAGAACTTATGGAAGCATTCCGTGAGAATCGTCAGCCTGTTCCAAACTTCCGTGATGGCGTCAAGTGCCAGCAAGTTTTGGAAGCGGTTGATTTATCGATTGAGAAACGCCAATGGATTCAAATTTCCGATGTTTAAAATAATGTTGAAGGTGTGTGGTTGAAAATGAAAAAAAAGGCTTTGATTGTTTGGGGCGGATGGGATGGCCATCAGCCTGAACAAGTTGCAAACATTTTCAAAGGAATCCTCGAAGAAGAAAATTTCCAAGTAGAAGTCTCCAATTCACTAGACTCTTATGCAGACAAGGAAAAGTTACAGTCATTAGACTTGATTGTTCCTCACTGGACAATGGGTGAAATTGAAAGAAAGTATGTCTTAAATATTTCTGAAGCAGTGGCAGCAGGTGTCGGCTTAGCTGGATGCCATGGTGGAATGTGTGACTCTTTCCGAAACAATGTTGACTGGCAGTTTATGACGGGTGGAAATTGGGTCGCTCATCCTGGTAATGATGGTGTGGAATACACTGTAAACATTAAGCATTCGTCTAGCCCGCTGTTAAAGGATATTTCTGATTTCAAAGTCGCTAGTGAGCAATATTACCTTCATTATGATCCAGCTGTAGAAGTGTTAGCAACTACACGTTTCCCAGTATTTCATGGCCCTCATTCAGCTAACAAAGCAGTAGATATGCCTGTTGTCTGGACAAAACGGTGGGGCCATGGAAATGTATTTTATAATTCGTTAGGTCATCAGGCCAATATTGTTGCAATGCCGGAAGTCTCACTTATTATGCGCCGAGGATTTTTATGGGCCGCTGCTGGAAAGGCGCTGGCCGAAAAAGTAGATGTAGCTTCGTCTTACGAAAATGTACGTACCTATACTGGTATGGGAGACAGCCAATAAAAAAGCCTTTAGACTAAAATCTAGGAGGACCCTTATGAAAAAACTTAAAGTTGGCATCATTGGTTGTGGAAATATAAGTTCTATTTATATGGAAAACTGCCCGAAATTCCCTCATCTCGAAGTTGTGGCCTGTGCCGATTTAGATATACAGCGGGCCCGTTCTCAAGCTGAAAAGTTTAATATTCCCAAAGCCTGTTCTGTGATGGAGCTGCTGAATGAGCCGGAAATCGACCTTGTGATCAATTTAACCATACCAAAAGCACATGCCTCTGTTTGTATTCAAGCACTTAAAGCAGGCAAACATGTATATACGGAAAAACCGCTGGCAGTTACACGCGATGAAGGAAAACAAATTTTAGAAGCAGCAAAAGAAAGAAATCTGCTTGTTGGCAGTGCGCCTGATACCTTCTTAGGTGCCGGAATTCAAACAGCCATCCAATTAATAGAGCAAGGTGAAATTGGTGTGCCTATTGGGGCATCTGCGTTTATGATTTGCCGCGGTCATGAACATTGGCATCCAGACCCAGCCTTCTATTACGATGTCGGTGGTGGACCAATGTTTGATATGGGACCATACTACTTAACAGCCTTGGTTGCCCTCTTAGGACCAATTAAGCGAATTTCCGGTTTTACACGGATCAGCTATCCTGAAAGAACGGTACTCAGCGAACCAAAAGCAGGTACAAAGATTGATGTAAAGATTCCAACCCATATCTCAGGTGTTATAGATTTTGCCTCAGGGGTGATTGGAAATATCACCACAAGCTTCGATGCATTTGGCGGTACATCTCTTCCACCTATTGAAATATACGGCAGCGAAGGAACATTACTAGTTCCTGATCCAAACACATTTGGTGGACCTGTTAAGATTAGAAAACGTGACGAAATTGAATTTAAAGAGGTGCCTTTAGAATACGGTCACGCTCAAAACAGCAGAGGACTTGGCGTGGCAGATATGGCCCAAGCGATTATGGATGGTGGTCACTACCGGGCCAATGGCAAGTTAGCGTATCATGTGTTAGAAGCAATGCATGGCTTCCACGATTCCTCTGATAGCGGCAGACATTATATGATGGAAAGTACATGTAATCGTCCCGAGCCAGTCTCCATAAAAATACAGAGTAATTGAAAGTAATTAAAGGCTAAATTTTTACAGAGGCTGCCCTTTTTAAGGGCAGCCTTTGTTGTGTAATTTAATTGTCTTACAAAATGCCGATAGACAATATTAAAATGGTATATCTCCCCTTCTTTATTAGAACCCCTTTTTGTATCTAATTAGTTCGTTCTTAATTCAACCTTCTCTAATTGAAGTCGACTTGTCAAAATAATACAGGAAAGTGTTAAAATAGCTGATAAAACATAAGCACCAAATAAATCCACTTTAAGCACAATAAATCCTGAGCTAGCACTGCCTAAAAGCATACCTGCCATCATGAGTGGCATAATAATCCCGTTTGTTCTGCCAATATAATCAGAAGCAACTTCTTTCATCATCATTGTACTAAATATTACTTGAAAAAAAGCAGCAGACAGTCCTGATAATATCCGCGCAGCTGCAGTTAATAGTGGCCAGAATGACAAGATTTCAATAATGGTAATAAGAGAAAGAGCTATTATGGTTGTTGTTAAGACATATTTGCTATATTTCTCAACAAACGACGATAGTGTTACCGCAAGTCCTCCCCCAAGCAACATCCCGATTCCTTCTGCAGCAGCAAACCACTGAACACTTTCTTTAGGTAATCCTAACCTTTCCATGATTACGAACACATCTAATGGTTGAGTAATTCCAAAAGAAATACCAACAATAAAAAATAAGCAAGCAATATATTTCAAATTGTTATGCTTAAATACGTAAACAAGTCCCTCTTTTACGTCTATTAATGCTGATTTTCTTTCCTGTGTTGATTTATTTTTCTCTGTTTTCGGTAAAAACAATTGTAGTCCAGATGCTAAGGTGAAAATGGCAAACAATACCCAAATGGATGTTTCTAACCCTAATTGTGTATATATAAATGTTCCCAGCACCGGACCTAAAATAGTAAATATCGCCATTAAACTTTGGCTGATCCCTATAGCACTACCCACCAAATGCACTGGAATATGTTTTTTGTAAATGACTGCCGAAGATGGTTGTGAAAACTGACTAATAATTGCAGATATTACTGTCGCTGCAAAAACAGATTGCCAAACTCCATTAGATATTAGTATCAATATTAACAGCATAGAAAGAGCACTTAAAGCATCTCCATAGACCACAGTCTTTTTGGGGTTCCACCTATCAGCATATGTTCCGCCAATTAAAGAAAAGATAAATATAGGTAAATATTCTAATGTAGTTAGTAAAGAGACTGCTGTCGGATTATTATTCGTTCTTTCCATAATATAAAAAAGCAAAGCCATATTACGGGTCCAAATTCCAATTTGTTGTAATAGGTCTGCCCCCTGTACTATTAGAAATACTCTATTCTTAAGAAGTTCCTTCATTTATTTAACACCAATCCTTTTTATTTAAAAATGAAATTCACTTGACTGAGTGTTATTATAAAGTGTGGAGTAACTCCATAGTAAAGAGAGGATTCATAAAGATGATAAATAATCACATAAAAACATTTTCAACAGGAGAATTTGCAAATTTATTTGGTGTTAAAAAAGATACTTTGCTGTATTACAATAAAATCAACTTATTTAATCCGGCAGGTATACACTCAAATGGCTATCGTTATTACACTTTGCCGCAATTAGATACCTTTAGCGCAATCCAATCACTTCGTTCCGTTAACTTTCCAATAAATGATTTAAAATCTTATTTCGAATCACCTTCCGTTCCTAAATTAAATGAACTTGCTTCAAGACAAGTTGAAAATATTGAAAACGAGATTAATAAACTTAAGGAGAATCAATTATTTCTTTCTCGATTAATTGAAGTAACAAATGAGTTGAAGAATGTAATTATTGGGGAGTTGATACTAAAAGAGCTTCCCGCAGAATCTGTTCTTTTCAGTTCATCGAAGAATATTGATTGGGAAGCCTCTGTGGAAGATTTATCGCATATTTATGATGAGTTTTTAAAAGAAGTAGGCGTTAATGGAGCAGCAGCATTTGGTTCTGTTCTTAATAAGAAAAATCTGTTAAGTGAAAACTTTCTACAAGCTGATTGTTTATTTTGTCGGATGGAAGGACCAGGAACTACTCAGAAACCTGCTGGCTTGTATGCTATCTATTATTATCAAGGATCATATGATAATATAAAAATCGCTTATTCTTACTTGTTAAAAGAAATAGCGTTCCGGAAATTAACTATAGATGGGGATGCATATGAAGAGTATCTACTTCATTCTTTGGTTTCAAAACATGAAGAAGAATATATTACTAAAATAAGTATTAAAGTGAAACTTTAGGAAACAAAGACAACTTATGGACACCCATGCAATTGGTTTTTTCGACTATCAAAATGGAAGATTGGAGCTTAAGATTCAAGAATGAAAGCAATAATGTAAATTTAATAGAAGGACATAATTATCCGAATCTAATAATGCTGTCTTTGGCGGATTTTTATGGCCTTATAGCTCATTTTCTTATTTAACTTTGCTCAAGGTTGATGCCAAAGCAAAAAAAGAGCATTAATCCTTCATCGATCAACACTCGCTAAAGTAGGAAAATCCTTTTTATGTGCAATTATTCACAAGTTCATCTAAAAAAATGTAATATTTAACCTTTTATTACATCTATTAAGTAACTTCCCAAAAGAATAAGATTCTTACTTACTCCTTATCTAAGGTCAGTTGCCTTTATTTATTCTTCTATCATTATCCAATCTTCCACGAATATCCAATATGGCAATTATCGTATATAATATCCAATATATAGGATATATTAGGATATATTAGTATATCCATCACAAAGCTGTTGACAAAAGAATTATTATCCGCAAAAAGCGATACTACTATAACCGCTATAATTATTATTAAAAGAAACTCCATAATTTTGCTTTAGTATATTTACTGGTGTTATTTCTATATCGTTCTGCTAACGATTGTCTTTTTGACCATAAACTGACCATTATTGATTCACGAAGCCTTTATATTTCCAACTCTTAACAGTGTATATTCGTCCATTTTTAGTATTGCCAGCTGAAATAGTACCCACAATAGCCATAGCCATACTCCTTGCGGCCAAAACATAATTTTGAAAAGCCATATTTATTATATACCAGCACATTGAACCTGCAACGCCAATTCCTTTAATTGTAGTTAAAGCCACTTTAGAAAGATATAATTGTACATTTCCGTTTTTCTTCGCTCCAGTCCAAACAACTTTTGTAACACCTGCACCTCTGGCCATTTTTTTAAGTTCAGCAGAAATTTCAATTCCTGAACGCTCAGCTGCCTTAATAAACTCCTCATCAGTTATGAAACAAATAGTTTCATTACCATTTGTTTCAATACTTCCTCAGAATTATCTTCGTTAATAAAATCATCCATCACCCTATTATTAGAAGCTGTATCTATAGCTTCTCCGGTAACTCTCCAATAAAGGGGAGTGCACTTTCTTTTGCAATAGAAACATGCGGTAAAATACTCCCTGCTAACAAGATGGAAGTTAACATTACACCCCTTATGCGCTTTACATTAAATACTTTCATTGAATGACACTCCTTATCTAAATTAATTTAGAGTTTCAGTGAAAATATAACACATCTATACGGGTTTATTTTTGAACATTCTGTTAATTATAAAAAAAGCCCGATAGTACTATATAAAATTGATGTTAATCGACTAACTTCTATGACAATTTTGTGTAATGAGAAGGAATCTATCATGGAAAACCTAGTAATTTTCTATCCCGTATTTAATCACATATGAATTTAAGGGAATTAAAAAGGCATGAGTCCAATTAAAAATCGAACTCATGCCCCAGTAAGCAGCCAATTGACATAGGAGTCACTTCGAATCACTTGCTAACGTTAATGAAGCTCCCCTACCAAATAACTTATTATTTATATTTAATATTCCCAGCAATGATTAGCTTATTTGGTATTCTTCGATTCCAGCACCAATACACCATAAGGCTCTAAAGTAACCCCACCACATACTTGATTACCTGTTAACATATTTCTAAACTCTTTTTTGACAACAATTTCTTGTGGTTTATCAGAATAGTTTAATAAGAATATATAGTCATTCCCATCCTTTTGTCGAATAGCTAGCTCAATTTCTTCAGACAGCTTAAATTTGTCTTGATAGCTATTAAGTTCAAATTCATTGATTAATAGGGAAGCCAAGTCTAAATTAAATACTCCACCATAATAATAACTACTACCTAATCCCTCATTACGTTTTACTAAAGCTGGTTTTCCTTCAAAATGTGCGCCCGCGAATGTACTGATTACCTCTGCATCTTCTTGTAGTTGCAGGACTTCGTTGAAATCATTCGCCTCAATATCATGTGCTCCTTTAAAGTTAATGCTCGGTACCTGTTCAAAAGGAGCAACTCTCGTAAACTCTTCTACTGTTATGCCCACCAAGTCAGCAAGATATCCTGGGAATTCCTTCATATATGTTTGACCCGTTTCATCTTTATAGCCTGAACGGCATCCGAAAATAATATTTCCGCCTTGCTGAACATATTCACTAAATAGATTAGCTTGTTGCTTGGTGACAATTGCGGCATGTGGATAAATTAATACTTTATATCTCTTTAAATCATCAACTGTAGTTTCTGAATGCAGGTTAAAGGCATCTACTGGGATATGATTATATTGAAAAGCTTTAATCCATGCATCTTTACTTTTGGAAGCATATGGCCCATGCCATTGATCAAACTCTCCATCCCATTCATTATCATAATTCGAAATTAAAGCAGCTTCTGCTTGATAAGAGGAACCTGCTATCTTCTCCCCAATTTGCTGCACCTCGCTGCTGACCTGTTCAACCTCTTTTACACGTCGGTTTGGTTGATTATGATAGTCATTGATTCCATGCCAATAAATTTCCGTTCCTTTTGTAGCCGTTCTCCATCTAAAATACATCACCATATCTGCACCATGAGCGATAGATTGATAAGTCCAAAGTCTAAGTTGACCTGGCTTTGGAGAGGGCTGTTCAAGTCTCGTCGTCCACCCACCAGAACCAGATTGTTGTTCAAAAATAGCATAGTTTGGTGAGATACTCCTTACAACACTTAAATTCCAGCTCCATTTTCTGTCTCGTAACGGCTTTTCTGAATGGTCTTCAATCACCCTTCCAAAGTTAGGATAAGAATCATAGGCATAGAAATCAAGTATTTCATTTGTCATTTTGTGATTATCTATATGCTTGAACATTCCGTTCGTTGTAATCCAATGATTCGGTGCATGTTTACGTAATATGTCTGCTTGTAATGCAGCATAAGATATGGCACTGTCAGAAATAAACCGTTTTTCATCCAGCATATGATGAGGGTTAGGTGAATTCGGCACAGTTTTACGAGTTAAATAAACTTGATTCCAGCTCGTATACGTTTGGTTCCAAAATACTGTTCCCCAGGCATTATTTAAGTTATCCAGTGTTTTATACTTCTCTTTTGCCCATTTTCTAAACGCATGGTGATCTGCTTCTGAATAAAACACATCAATTTCACAATTTAACTCGTTATCGATTTGCCATCCTACGATCGCTGGGTTGCTGCCGTAATGTTGGGCCATTTGGGTGACGATTATCGATGATAGCTTTCGATAATTTTCCGAGTTGTAATTATAGTGGCGTCGTGCACCATGTTGATAGGAAATACCGTCTTGAGCAACATTTAGTACGTCAGGATACTTCTCAGTTAGCCAAGCTGGCGGGGTTGCTGTTGGTGTTCCCATAATGACACTTAATCCAAATTCATGAGCCTTAGCTACTGCTCGATCAAATAAATCAAAGGAAAAAGTCCCTTCTTCCGGTTCAAATATTGTCCAAGCAAATTCCCCCATACGAACATAAGTGATACCTAGGTCTTTCATGCGCTTAAAATCATCCTCCCATAGGTCCTCTGACCAATGCTCCGGATAGTAGCATACACCAAGCTTTAATTTATTTTCTACTAATCTTTTCTCCATATTTATTCCTCCATAGATTTAATTTTATCTTACATAAAATCATAACTCCTTCTATTCCTTAATAGACCCTCCAAGAATCCCCGATACAAAGTGCTTTTGAAGAATGAGGAAAACTATCATAATTGGAAGTACAGAAATAGTTGTACCTAACATCAATTGTCCATAATCGATAGAATTAAGTCCTGCAAGGGTAGATAACGCAACAGGCAGTGTATAGTTTTCTTGTGTTGTCATGACAATTAATGGCCACATAAAATTATTCCATTGGTGTGTAAACAAGAAAATACTGACTGCAGCCAAAGTAGGCTTCATGGTTGGTAACACTATTCTAAAAAATATATACAATTCCCCTGCCCCATCTATCCTAGCTGCTTCTAACAATGAATCTGGAATACCCTTCATATTTTGCCTTATCAAAAAAATGGCAAAAGGATAGCAAATTTGTGGTAATAGAACAGCCCGGTAGGTGTTAATCCAATCTAATGAACCAAATACTTGGAATAATGGAATGATTGTTGCTTGATATGGAATCATCATCGCAAGCAGGAAGGATGCAAAAATCAGATTATTTCCTTTAAATTTATATTTAGCAAAAGCATATCCTGCTGTCGAACAGACTAATAAACTCATAAGTACATAAATAATGGAAATGACAGATGAATTAAGAACTGCTTGAACAATATCAATTGATTCACTTAAGTTTTTATAGTTCTCAAATAAATAATCTCCTGGCACCAGTTTAGGTGGAAAGGATAACACGTCCCCAGATGGGTTAGTAGCTCCTACCACCATCCAATAAAAAGGAGCTAGAGATATGACAACCCCTATTAGTAGAAAAATGTGTAAAGACGTTTTTTTCAGCAATTTATGATTTCCCATTAGTCATTCCTCACTACTTTAAATTGAATCCAAGAAAAGAATGCAATAAATATTACAATGACATAAGCAATCGCAGAAGCATACCCAAAGTCAAAGTAACCAAAGGCCTGGTTGTATAAGTAGTAGGTTAAAGTAAGTGTTGCATTGTTTGGTCCACCGCTTGTTAAATTATAAGGTTCATCAAACAATTGGAATGATCCAATTGTGGAGAGGATGAAAGTAAATAATAATACTGGCTTTAATTGTGGAATCGTTATCGTAAAAAATTTACGAATGGAGCCTGCTCCATCAATACTAGCCGCTTCATAAAGACTGTGGGGGATACTTTGCAGCCCTGCGAGAAGAATGACCATATTATACCCCGTCCATCTCCAGGTGGTTACGACGATTAAGGAAACCCTTGCCCAAAATGGATCTGTTAACCAACCAACCTTCTCCACCCCAATAGAGGCTAATAAATAATTGATTAATCCATAATCTGTATTTAACATAAGAACAAATATGACAGACGCTGCAACTAACGAAGTAACAGCTGGAGTGAAAAAGGCTACTCTGTAAAAGCCTTTCATTTTTAGTAATGTTGAATTAAGGAAAACAGCTAATATAACTGCTATAAGCAACATAATTGGAACTTGAACGATTAAAATAATGAATGTATTTCCCAAAGCTTTATAAAATAGCGGGTCACTAAACAGTCTAGTGTAATTTGCCAAACCAGAAAATGTAAACTCCCCCATAACCTTTGTCTTAAAGCTCAGTAAGAAGGAAGCGATAATTGGATAAACGGTAAAAGCTAAAAACAGCAGAAGAGCTGGCCCAATAAAGAAATAGGGTGTACTTTTAGCGGTAAGCAGCTTTTTCTTCTTTTTATGCTGTATAACGGCTTCCGACTCCTCTTTTAAAGAACGACCTGTTTGCAATATCATCACTCCTCCATATAGTTAGAATTAGACTAGGAGGACTAGTCCGCCTAGTCTATTAGCTTTTTTATTCTGAGACTTCTATTCCTATTTGCTGCTTCGATTGTTTTTCCCCATCAATTAACATTTGCTTCGCCGCTTTATCTTCTAGTAAAAACGCTTGAAATTCACTTGTCATGATTGATCTAACCTCTAGTTCAGCTGGAGCATGGTTAATCGGTTGAATGTCTGCTACTGTATCTGAAAAATTCTTAAAGAATGGTTTATTGTTAAAATACTCTTGGTTTTCCGTTAGGATCGGACTATCATATGCTTCTAATAATGATGGGAATAACCCCCTATTTGTTAATCCTAGAATTTGCGAATCCACATCAGTTGTGGCAAATTCTGCAAACACGTAAGCAGCTACTTTATTCTCAGACGAACTTGGGATCGCTAAAGCAGATCCTCCATCATTTGCAGCCCTAACTCCACCTTCTTCAACAGCTGGAAGTCTAAACATATCCCACTTACCTGCTAATTCGGGCATCTGTTCTAGCATAGTTCCACTCCACCATACAGCCCCTGGATGTGACGCAACCTCACTGTTTTTCATCGCAGCTACTTGACCATCCCAGTTAGTTGTATACGTAATAATCCCTGCATCCTTCATCTTTTGGATGATAGCAGCGGCCTTCTCTGCTTCAGGTGAAGTAAGATCTAATTTTCCATCTTCCGTAAAATAATATTTACCTTGTTGTTGCAGCATAATCCGCAAAAGCGCCTCACTATCAGTCCCTAAAAATGCCTTGCCTGTATGGGCAACTACTTTCTTACCAGCTTCGATATAGTCATCCCATGTTTCGATACTTTCAGGATCTATCCCTACCTCCTCGAAAATATCTCTGCGATAAATTACGCCTACTGGACCCAAGTCTCTTGGTGCAGCGATAATGTTACCGTCTTGATCCTTCAAACCTTCCACCTTAGAGGTCGAAAACTTATCTTCATGTTCGCTGTAACCTAGCTTACTAAGATTTGTGAAAGCATCAGGAAATTTATTAGTAAATGAATGAACACGATTATTTTCAACCTGGACTAAATCAGGTAAACCACTACCACCACTTGATAATCCAGCACTTAGTTTTTGATACACTTGGTCTACCCCTAGATTTTCGACTGTTACTTTTACATTTGGATAAATCTTATTAAACGCAGGTGTTACATCTTTTTCTAAGTAATTGGCTTCTAGCGCCCATGCCCATACAGTAACTTCCCCTTTTACATCCTCTGGGTTTTCTGGAATGGTCAGATCTTCGGAATTTGATACACTATTACTACAGGCACCTAGTATTAAAGACATCATCATGAAAAAACTAATAAACCAATACTTTCTCACTTGTCACTCACTCCCCTTAATGTTTAGAACATAATACCCTTGTAATGGATGCGTTTTCATTTTAAAATAATCAGCATTACAAGGAGGATTAGTTAGAATTATATATTTATTCAGAGCATTTTTATGGTAGATTTTCCACTAAAATGGTACTTAATCATTTTTAAAAATATATTTTTTTACCTTTTCCTTTCAAGTGGCTTACTTTTCCATGTCCGTTCTTAAAGGATACCTTGCGTTCTCTCCGAATTTCTCTTTCATATCCTCCCTAGTTTGAGCAACCTGTTTTTAACCGTAAAACTGTGCTTTAACAAATTTCACTATAAATAGTTAAGGGGGATTTTATAATGGATCATACATTCAGGGAAATTGGTTTGGAATTTGGCTGCAATTTAATTAATGAGACAACGAGTATCCCAATCTCAGTCCTAGACAAACAAGGTAAATTAATACTCAATCATTCATCTAACCTACCTCATAATCCAATGTTTTCTTCCTATGAGGAGCATTTAAAAAGCATCAATCTATCAGAAAAAGAGAAAACACTTCCAATCATGTGTTCAACTATATTTCAGGAACAGTTCGTTCTAATTCCTATTGTTGAAAACCATACGTACATCGGGACAATTTTCTTAGGCCCAATGGTATTCGCAAATCCTTCAGAAGCAATGTTAACCAACATATTTTATGCAAATGATTTAGGTGAACTCACCCCAAAAGTAAAAGACTATTTTTATTCCTTGCCTGTAATAAGTAGATGGAGGTTAATTAAATCAAGTATTCTTCTTTCTTATGTTTTATTTAAAGAAAAATTTGACATGAACGACATTACGGAAAAAAATCTCTATTCAATAGATAATTTCCATCAACACCAAGTATCAGACAAAAGCATTTCAGATTTACGTCAAAACTCCTCCTTTCATCACGACCCTGCTGCCGAAAAGAAATTGTATCAATATATTACGGATGGAAATAAAGAAGATCTAATCATCTATTATAAAGCCTTTCATCAAAGATCCGATTTTGAATTTGGAGTATTGTCAAAGCAGTGTGAAATGAGAAGTCATAAGAACTTAAAAATAGCAGGGATTACGCTGGCTACTCGAGCGGCAATTGCTGGTGGTTTAAATCCTGAAATTGCTTATACTTTAGGAGATAAGTATATTCAGGATATTGAGGAACTTCATACGATTAAAGAGGTTGAGACACTTACTGAAAGTGCCTATTTGGACTTTGCTGAAAGAGTATATAAAGGTAAAAGACAGCAAAGCTCCAAAACAATAACTGATTGCAAGCATTACATATTTAAATATATATACGAAAATATTTCTCTCGCTGTCCTTGCTGACTATGTCTCCATGAATCCAAAATATCTTTCAAACTTATTTAAAAAAGAGGTTGGGATTTCAGTTACGGAATATATTCAGCAATCTAAAATTGATGAAGCCATAAAATTAATGATATTTTCTAATTACTCTTTATCAGAAATATATACCCTGCTTAATTTTACCGATCAAAGCTATTTCACTAAGGTGTTCAAAAAGTTTACAGGTTTTACACCAAAGCAATACATGAAAAATAACATCGGAAAGGAGAAAAATCTTAATTTCTGATTCAAATTAGCATTCTCTCTTTTAATATTGCGGATCATTCATAGAGATACATAATGTCTCTTAAGAACTGGATTTTTTTCTGTAGCGGCAGTGACATACAGCAATAAATTAATCAAAAAAAACTTTGTACGGAAGCGATAAAAGCTTAAAAAAAATAACCGTCTAACTCCCTATATATCAAGGATTAGACGGTTTTGCTGCCAAATTTACTTAAGCGTTAAATGATAAAAGATAACACCTTCCCTCAATTTGGACTTTTTTATCTTTTTAAGTTGATTTCGCTTTAGATAGTTACACTTCCTGCTAGACGAATATCACTTGAAGAGCTGCCTACATATATAGCTACTTCTCCTGAAGGAAAGATCCATTTGTTTTTCTTTTCATCATAATAGGAGAAGGCTTTTGAATCGAGTTTCATTCTTACTTTCTTTTCGTTCCCAGGCTTTAGTTCAATTTTTTTAAATCCTGCTAATTGTTTGGGAGATGTCTCTATGTTAGCAGGAAGTTTACCAATGTATACTTGTACTACTTCAGAGCCAGTCACCCTACCTGTATTTATTATATTGAAAGTAACTTCAACCATTGGATCAGTGGATTCTGACGAATTTTTAACCTTTGTTTTTAAATTTTTATAATCGAATTTAGTGTAGGATAAACCATGTCCAAAGGAGAAAGCTGCTTTAATGCCAGCTTGTTCATAGCCACGATAACCGACAAATATATCTTCTGTATATTTTATAACTTTATTAATTCCAGGATATTGTTCTTCCGTAGAAACAGGTGTTGAGTCTTCATCGACAGGAAATGTGACTGGCAGCTTTCCAGAAGGATTAACATCTCCGAATAATACATCAGCTATAGCATTTCCTTGTTCCTGACCTGGATACCATGCTTGTACAATAGAAGCGACCTTATCTTTCCAGCCACCCATCTTTACAGCAATCCCACTTTCATTAACAACCACGACATTTCTATTTACCTTTGCGACTTCTTTAATTAATTGTGATTGGTTATTAGGCAGTTCCATATCTGACCGATCTATGTAACCTTCGCTATCATACGTTCTTGTTACAATAACCGCTACATCTGATTTTTCCGCTAAGTTAACGGCACGCTTGATATTTTTGTCAATAATTTTGTCTGAAGCTTTCCATCCAAAGCGTAATTGTCCGCCATTCTTATATCCAGGAGCCTCTTTGTAGTCTGTTTTATACTCTATTTTCAAATTATGATTTCTGTTTGCTTCCAAAGTAATTGTCTGTTGTACTGTTTTCAGTTCTTCACCAGCATTATCAATCACTAACTTTCCATCAATATACACTTTACTCGATCCATAACTTGTCGTAGATAAGGTGTATTTATCTGTTTTCGGTACATTTATTACACCGGTATATCTTGCAGACATCTTGCCATTTAAGCTAGTTGGCAGTTTGTCTAACTTAGTTGATTGTGCGTTAAAACCTTTATAATTATAGAAACCAAGATTTAAGCTAACTTGTTTAGCGGTATGTTTAAATTCTGGATTTCCTTCCATATTCTCATTCGACCAGTATTCAGCTGTTAAACCATTCTCTTTTGAACCTGCAGCTGGCAATAAGAAAGAAGAAGGAACTGCATCAGGCCCAGGAAAAATATCACCGGCATTAACTGGATCTGTCCCTGCCTCATATTCAACTTGTACATTTGCTCCTGCACGTCTCTTTATTCCCTCTAGCGGACTTACTGTATAAGTAGGATTAACAAGAGAACTCCCTCCGCCAGCTGCTGAAGCATTATCCGCGTCAGGTCCAATGACCGCAATTGACTTCAGCTTTTGTGTATTTAATGGTAAAACATCCTTCTTATTTTGCAACAATACCATTGTCTCAGCAGCGATTTTACGAGCTATTTCCCCATGGGCTTTTATATCAATTGGATTGTTCTGCGTGGGGTTATCAAATAAACCTTTTTTAAACATTTGGTAAAGAATTCGATAAGCACTTTGATTAATTGTCTCTTTTTTTACTTTCCTTTCATATACAGCCTGTAGAAGCTTATTTCCCCATACTCCAGAAGGCTCTCCCGGTGTTTCTAAATCAAGTCCGGCATTAATAGAATCAACTGTGCTGTTATTAGCTCCGTAGTCACTCATGACAAATCCTTGATAGTTTAAGCGTTCTCTAAGTAGACCTGCTAGTAAATCAACATTATTGCAAGCATGAATACCATTGACCTTATTATATGAACACATGACACTTCCTAAATCAGCATTTTCAATGATGCTTGCAAATGGTCTTGCATAGATTTCATTTATTGCTCGTGCACTTGCTTGAGAGTCAATCGTAAAGCGGTCTTTCTCTTGATTATTCAATAAATAATGCTTGGCTGTCGCCAAAACACTATTACTTTGAAGAGCATTCACATAGCTTGTTGCCATTTGTCCTTGCAAATATGGATCTTCACCGAAAGATTCAAAGTTTCTTGCGCCGAAAGGAATGCGGGCAATGTCAAGTCCAGGACCAAGCATAACATTATGCGTCGTATTAAAAGCTTCATTCCCAATCAGGTTTCCATATTCTTTTGCAGTCTCTATATTCCATGTTGCTGCAAGGCTTATTGCAGAAGGCAAGGCAGTTGATTGTCTATTTTGAATTTCAGGATTAGCTATGCGGACTCCAACTGGTCCATCTGCCATTTGTAAGGCTGGTATGCCGTATTTTGCTAATCCCTGATTATAAAATCCGTAATCACTGTTGACGTTTCCGGTAATAAAGTCTACCTTATCCTCCAATGACATTTTTCCGACTAAAGTACGAGCTCTTTCTTCAGCAGAAAGACCTTTGTTCATCCACGGAAACTCTTTGGCAAATGCATATAAAGGTAATGTTGAAAGACTAAGAATCATCGCGAAAAGAATCATGACTTTCATCAACTTGCGTCTCACTACTGAAAAATCGGCCATTATCCCACTCCTTTTTATTATTTTTAGTAATTTCAACGTTCTTCTCCTATATAACTATGATTTTCTAGATCTAATGCCTTATAGTCCTAAGAGCAGAATTTTGTAGTAATGAATAGGCTACATTATTCATCATTCCAAATCATCGAATCTGAGATAATTTCCCCTAAAATATAGAAAATAATAACATTCCAATAAAATAAAAAAATCGTACATTTTGGCTATAAAATGTACGATAAGAAAATTATTCAACTAATATTAAATTCAATCTAAACTCATCATCGCTTATTGACGGTTGAGTTTATACAGAGTTCATTCATTTCTCTGAACAGGGATTCTTAATGATTTATTATCATTTCCAAGTGCAGCTATGGTATGATTAAGGAGTTATTATCCAACTTTCCTTCGTTAAAAAATTTCTCCAAAGTGGAAATAGCTTTCTGTTCATCTTTTCCATTGGCAACTAAAATTATTTCGTCTTTCTCCAAAACATTTAAATTCATAATATCCATTAAATCAATCCCACTAGTAACTCCCTTATAAATAATATGTATTTTACAATCAAACAAAGAAGCAATTGCAACAAAATAACATGTGTTTCTTGCCTGTAGTCCTCTTGGAAGATTAACAATAACCTGACTTCTCAACATAATCTGCACCTCAAACACAAATTAATTTTGAGTATTCCTTTCAACTAATCAAATATCTATTATCCCTTATCAAGTGGGACTTTCATCATTAGCAACTTATTAAACGAATTAAAAAAGTGAAATTATTCATTTTAAAAATCAATTATTTTATGTATTTTTGACTTAACATAAATCATATGGAATTAAAACTATTTCCTTTAATAACGAATTTAGCTTGTTTATAATGATATATTGCTTTTGAGTAACAGAATGGCTGCCCACTTGTAAGATGGTAAATGATTTCTTTACACAGCATTGGATCCCCTAATTTCAATCCAAAAAAACTTGCTTCTTCAGAGTTCAGTTTATCCAAATTTATATAAATATCAGGAAATCCTATTTTTAATCCTAAGACGTCTTTCAAATAATTATTAATTGAATTAGAAACTATTTCTTTGTCCAGATAAGAAATAATATCCTTATTATAAAACACTTGTTCCGTGCATAACACTTGCTTTTCCATATAATGAACTAACTTTACGGAATATACTTTTGAGTATTTGTCTATATCAAGAGCATCTGCAACCTCTGGTAATGCACTTACTATTTCCATGCCGACTACTTTTTGCAAAGCAGGAGAACTATTATGATCAACTTGTTGAAATTTCTGGGATGGCAATAGATTAAAATAACCTTGTCTGCTTTGGCCTCTTACAAAAATCCCACTTCCTCTCACCAAAAAAACAATTCCTTTGTCCTCCAACAGTTTAAGTGCTTTTATAATAGTACTTTTGCTAACCTTATAGTGACTTATTAACGTTTCAATTATAGGTAACTTGTCTCCTTGTTGTAATGCATTTTCTGTAATATACCTTTCCATTTCCAAAGCAATATACTGATATTTCAACATTATGATCCTCGCTTTTACAACGATGTAATATTATATAATGCAGATTTTTTTTATGTGAGTGGGAAAATTTTTTTCGCCACTCACTGCTCACTCGTTTTACCTAGCTTATCTTACACTACCTTAAGCTTGCTTCCTCATCTAAGTCTTGTTGTGTTATTTTTCTGTCCTTATAGTAGTATTCCATATCATGTTCATTTATTGTTCGCATTACTTTGCAAGGATTACCAACAGCAACTGAGTTAGCTGGAATATCTTTTGTCACTACGCTTCCAGCCCCTATAACACTGTTTTCACCAATGGTTACCCCTGGACATATGATACTTCCTGCTCCAATCCAACAGTTATCTTCGATTTTTACTGGTTCAGCATACATATACTCTCTGTAATTAGGATTGATTGGATGGCCAACAGTAGCAATTGTTACGGCCGGACCAAACAACACTTTTTTTCCAATGATAATTTTCGTGTCATCAACAAAATTACAATTAAAATTAATGTAAGTACCTTCTCCAATTTCAATATTTGTGCCATAGCAAAAATAAAATGGTGGTTCAATCCATGCTTTAGTTTCCTTACCGAATATTTCTGCCATTATTTGAACTCGGTCTGCTAATGCATCTGGTCTTGTTGCATTAAATTCCATCATTCTTCTTTTAGCTTGCATCCTATCTTCTGGTAATCCTTCACAATAATCAGTAAATAACTTTCCTGAATGGATTCTTTCTCTCATTGTCATATGTCATTTCTCCTTTTCATTCTATTATTCATTATGATGCCACATCTCTTGTAATATTTTTAACCCATCTATATTGACTATAACGATATACAGCCAACGGCAGCTTGAGAATTTCATCTAAATTGAGTACTGCATACAGTAATATAGGGTGTAAATTCCACACAAATGCACTCAAATAGCCTAATGGCAATACTATAATCCACATTACAACAATATCACACCAAAGCCCAAATTTCGCATCTCCTCCAGCTGGAAAAAAACCCCCAATGATTGTTGAATTAATGGACTTTCCAATACAATAGTAAGCGCATACATATAACATTCCATCTAAGTATGATTGGGCATTAACGTTTAGGTCTACTATAAGGAACACCAATGGCTTTATCACCAATATAGTCCCGCCTGCTACAATACCTAAAAGCAATGCATATAAATTGATTCTTTTGGATGCTTTTATTGCCATCACTGTGTCATTGCTTCCTAAATATTTTCCAATAAGCACAGCACCTCCGCTAGAGATACCTGCACAAAACACAACTGCTAAGTTTCTAACTACGGTTGCGATAGAGTTTGCCGCAACCATATCAGCACTTACATGTCCGATTATGGATGTAGCAACTGTTAAGCCACCGCCCCATACAAAATAATTAGCTTGTATAGGAATTGTATATTTTAGAAAGTCTTTACGTAACTGACGATTAATCTTATCTTTTAATGGTAGGTGAAATTTAACTTGGCTGTATCTGATTGAATGAATGATACAACATCCAAGCTCTACGAACTTAGCACATACAGTTGCCGCAGCTACCCCTGTAATGGCCTTTTCCGGCATACCCGGAAAGAATACATAAACACAAAGTGCATTTAAGCCGATATTAAGAAAAAGACAAATGGAACTAATCCATGCACTGAATCGTGCGTTCTCCATACTTTTTATCACGCTAAAATAAACCTGAGATAGTCCCATTGCGATATACGAAAACGACACAGTACGCAAAAAGATCTTTCCATAGTAAATTAACTCCGTATCATTTGTAAGTAATCGCATTAGCACTTCGGGAAAGCAAAACGAAAACACAAAAAATATTATCGATATACTCAGTGAAAAAATACTAGTAATGCTAAATACCCGTTGAATTACATTTACGTCATTCCTTCCCCAATATTGAGCCGTGAGTATACCTGCTCCAGTTGAAATACCCATATAAAATAGCGACAATACAAAAGTTACTTGTCCCGCAAGTGATACGGCAGACATTACAGATTGATTAATGACACCAAGCATTATAACATCTACCGCAATGGCAGCTGCTGAAATTAAATTTTGAAATGCTATTGGTAATACTAACGAAAACAAGGAACGATTAAGGGTACGATTAAATTCACTATTTGATTTCTTTTCTTGTTTTGACACTTCACACCCCGTCTTTCTTATTTTAAATATAAATAAATTGTATATGTTTACATAGATCACTTCCATCAAAATCAAATATCATTCTTTCGAAATCGTGTATTTCATAAGAATCGTCCCTTATATTTCTACTTAGGTCTTGTACATAAAATCTATAAAAATAGTGTTTGAGACAAAACAATATATAACCTATCTAAACACGAATAATGTAATTTCAGCTAAATTTGGGATATGGCTTTAAAATTAGTTCATTTCATAACGCTCCCATCCATTCTACTAAGATTTTTAATTATTGTATTAACACCGAAAACACAAAAAACCGAACTAATTATCAAAAACGATAAAATAGTTCGGTTTTTATGCAGATTTACATACTTATAACTCAGCCTCATTCTTACTTCTGAATTAGATGTGACAAAATACATTAGAACATTTTAAATTATAATTTTAGTAAGTAGAACTAGGATTGGCTATTGTAATTTGCTTTCGATAATCCTGTGGCCCATAGCCCATTTTCTTACGGAAAGTATAGGAAAAATAACTTCCACTTTGAAAACCACACGCAATTGCAATTTCACTGATAGATCTATTTGTTTCTTTTAGCATTTCGCAACTTTTTTGAATTCGATAGCCTATTAGATAATTATTGGGAGTTTGTTCAATATATTTACTAAATAAATTACAGCATATACTTCTACAAACATTGCCAGCAAACGCAATGTCATCCAGTGTTATTTTTTCTTCATAATGTTCATGAATAAAATTTGTCATTTTCCAGACTGTCCCCCAGGAATTGTCATCAACATGGTTCCTAGGGACTTTTTGTATATGGTCTCCTATATTTGCACAAAGAGACATAACTTGTGCATTTAAACGAAGTGGATTTGCGTTTTCATGCATTTCTTCATATATTTCATTTAATTTCGTCAGTGCTTCTTGTTGCCATTGAACTTGTTCATTCAATAATATATAGTCTTCAGTAGATAATCCGAATTTTTCCTCGAGGTAGACTTTTCCTACTTGAGTGTGCTCACCAAGCAATATAGGATGAATAACTACAACAATAAAGTGGCAATCATTCATATTGTTAGAATAACCATAATGCATACGCTTACTATTTACAAAAATACCATTTCCCTTTTCAATACTAACCGTATGACCATTCACAAAATATTCCATAGAGCCTTCAAGTACTAAAATAAATTCTAAATCGGAATGCCAATGACTTGGTGCAACATATTTATCAAAGTAAAGTAATCTTCCTTTTCGCACATATAAAGGGAAATCAGGTATATTATAGTTTACTCGTTCAGATGAATCCGAAAATATTTCCAATACTGAATTCATGATTGCCTCCAAAGAAAATACGATTTTGATAATATTAAACCCAATTTTGATGGAAAACGCAAGTATAAATAATATAATATTGCTATTGAAAGAGAACTGATAAAGAGATAATAAATATAAGATATTATAAATAATACTTATACGGTAAATTCAAGGGAGGATTCAATTGTGAATGATATTAAAGTAATTATTATGGATGTGGATGGTACATTAACGAATAATGAAAAAGCGATATCTGCAGAAACAAAAGAGGTTTTACTAAAGGCACAAAAAGCTGGAGCAATCTTAGTTCTTGCTTCTGGTAGACCAACATCTGGATTAATGGATTTTGCGAAAGAATTAGAAATGGAAAAGCATCATGGACTTTTAGTTTCTTTTAACGGTTCTAAAGTCGTGGATTGTGAAACCAATGAAGTATTATTTAATGAAACAATGACTGTTGAACAAGGTCAAGCCGTGCTTGAGCATATGAAAAAATTTGAAGTAATTCCTATGATTGATAAAGATAACTATATGTATGTAACTGATGTCTTCAATAATGAAATAAAGTATAATGGTAATGATATTAACATAATGAAATACGAATCCCGTGGTGGTAAATATAAACTATGTGAAGTAGATGATTTGGCGGCATTTGCTGATTATCCACTAAATAAAATCCTAACTGCAGGATCTGATGATTATCTTCAGAAACATTACAAAGAGATGATGGAGCCTTTCAAAGATACGTTAAATTGTGTATTTACAGCTCCCTTTTACTTTGAATTTACTGCTCAAGGAATTGATAAAGCAAAAGCATTAGATACAGTGCTAATTCCTAGAGGATACAAAAAAGAAGAGATGATTGCTTTCGGAGATGGACATAATGACGCTACTATGGTCGAATATGCTGGTATCGGAGTTGCGATGGCTAATGCCGTAGACGATTTAAAAGCTGTAGCTGATGAAGTTACGCGTTCAAATGAAGAAGACGGAATTGCTTATACATTAAATAAATATTTTAAATAAAACTAGATAAGTAACATAACTACAATTTATATTTAGGCAACTTTTATGATCTGTGTTTCGGATTCTACTGGACACAGATTTTAAAAGTTGCCTTCATTCATTTGGGCTTGTAAAAATCATATAAGTAATTTCTAAAACTGCTTTTAACTAGCCTACTACTGTATATGCTTTAAGAATAGCCTTTTCACCATCATTTGGAATATTGGAGATGATATAGTTTAATTAAGCTTTGAATAAAAACAGAACCCTCACATAGGAATATACCCTTTAGACAGATATACAAATATTGCTACGGGAAAAATACTAAATATCATAATTAAATTACTTAAAGCAACCCATTTTTTTGCTGAGAGTATTCCTAGGATCATTCCAACAGGGTTAATGATTAAAGTAAGCAATCCATAAGGTTCCTGAATTTTAAAAGCTAAATATGGCATCCATGAAACTATTCCACAAAGTAATAAGGTGATGGATAGCCAAAAGTATAATGGTCTTCTGGTAGTGACATGATTCATTAATCTCACTCTTTCCATTGCCTTTTTATACTTATCATAACATTATTACCAAATAAAGTAATTAAACTTATCTCCCTCCTAAACAAACATTTTTCTCTTAAACACAGACTTTCATGCAATAAGTTAGCGTTAACTCTCCATATAAGCATTAATCCTCTTTAGATTGATTAATTCACAAAGAAAAACCGTCTAACCCCATTTATACCAGTGGATTCGACGGTCGCCCTTACATTAACGTATTCTTTATTTTTTAACCAATAATTCATATCCAAAAAACTGGATATTTCCTGTTGCTTCTTACATTATTAATAACTAATGCTAAAAGTACAATTACAATAGATCCTGTTAATACTGGTGTAAATAGATATTCCCATGAATAAGAGCCGAGTATTATTATTATTGGATCTGCTCCAGCGGGAGGATGGGTTGTTTTCGTTAACATCATTAAACCGATAGCTAACCCAACTCCCAAAGCCAATGACCATGGTTCATTACCAAATAAATGATAAATAATTAATCCTATTAAAGTGGAAATGAAATGGCCCCCTATAATATTTCTAGGCTGTGATAATGGTGAATTCCAGAGTCCGAATGCTAATACACAACTTGCACCAAATGAAGCTATTAGCAAAGGAGTATAGGTAAAACGTGTTAATAAACCGAGAATAAAAATGGTTATAGATCCACCCATAAATCCTGTTATAATATCATTTATATTTACTTTCAGAGGGCTCTTTTCTCCTCCCCCTTTCATTTTCATTAAATAGGAAGTATTTTCATCATTATGTTCCTTTTTTGCAAGATTTCCTTCTGTAATCAAAAGATGTCTGCCTCCTTGTTAAAAAACTATCCTAAATATATTACACTACTTCTTATCTTTAGTGAATCCCATTACTTCTTAATTTGCATGTCATGTTTATAACAATAGAACATTTAAAAGTTGCAAAGAACCCTTCATTTTCCCTCGATAGTTTTAACGAAACACTATACAAAACATATATACTAACAAGTTATGTAATCAAAAAAAAACAAAAAGACATCTCTAAGCTCACAAGAACCGATGCCTTTTTGTTTTCGTATAAACATATACTTGATATGTTAATCACATCATTAAAAACAGTAATAAAGGAACTGCACTCTCATCTTATCTTGCTGTTTTCATCCAATGCTTTTGTAGGTTAACCAATCCAGGTATAACAAATTAATCTGATTAGCATTAATCAATGAACATACTGGAATTATCTTATATAGTTTCAGATTTTTTTCTACTCATAAGGAGTAAAAAGCTTTAAAGAAATATGAGAAATACCAAGGCTGACTGTTGAAAAACCAATCATAAAAAAGAAGAAAGAAACAAAGATTAACCAAAAAGGATCTAATGACATTATTGCTGCTACAGCAATTATAAGGATTAGCAAACCAGCTGTTATTTTAGGATTTAATGAAGAAACCTGTAATACGACACGAAAGCTACCTAGCAATGAATTCTCATAACGTGCACTGTACGGAAAAATAAAGATGCAAAATACTACAAAGGTAATTAACGCTAAGAGAATACCAACACCTACAATAACAAAGGATATAATTGGGAGAATTGGTAACAGCCTTATCGCAACAACTAACAAAACTCCATAAATGATCAAAATCAGCTCAATTGTAGTTCCACGAAGAAAGTTGTCTTTCCACTCCTGCAAATAAGTTTTTGTTGGAAAAGACAATTTCCCTTCTGCCATTTTCATAGTAACTCTTGAGAGAGCTAATGTGCTGGCACCAATTGTAACTATTGGTAAACAGGTAATTAAAAACAGCAGATTTAATGTAAACAAATCCATTAGATAGGATGAAAACTTATAAATTTTACTATTTGAATCTATAAAATGCTTCAGCATTAAGTACCTCCTAACCTTTTACGGACCCAATCATAACACCCTTTACGAAGTATTTTTGCAGGAATGGATAGATACATAGAATTGGAATAGTTGAGATACAAATAGCTGCATACTTAATCGTCTCAGCATATTGGTTAACAACATCTGCACTTGCAGCCCCTTGATTTAGCGATGCATTATTTGCTAATAAAACAGCCCTTAAAATGTTTTGGATTGGTAATAAATCATTATCTGTAATATAAATGGACGCATTAAACCAGTTATTCCATAACCCAACACCATAATACAGCAACAAAACTGCCAAAGTCGGTTTAATTACTGGAACTAGAATCTTTCCTAGAATGGTAAAATCCCCAGCACCATCTATTTTCGCTGATTCTACCAAGCTATCAGGAATTCCTTCAATGGCAGATTTGCAAATTATGGCATTAAACAAACTCAGTGCACCTGGGATAATTAATGCCCAAATATTGTTATATAAGCCCAATTCTTTTTGGTTCAAGAAGCTCGGAATTAAGCCACCATGGAAGAACATCGTAAACATAAAAAAGGAAACGATCGCATTTTTCCACAATACATTCTTGGAAGCCATAAAATACCCACACAGAATGGTCATTAACATATTAATAGGCAAGGAGATTAATAACATCAAAAAGATATTTCGAAAACCAGAGATAATTAACGGGTGGCTTAACGCTTTAGAATAGGCCCCTAGAGTAAAATCTTTTGGGAAAATTAATTTTCCAATATTCGCATTAATCGCCGCTGAACTGGAGAATGAAGCGACGATTACATACCATATAGGGTAAAAACAAGCGATGATTACTAATATCATGATAATAGTATTAATATAAGAGAAAACTCGGTCGCCTTTACTTTCTCTCAGTGATCTAACTTTTCGTTTTCTAAGCATATCTTCAACCACCTTTCTATTAGAATAGGCCAGAACCTGCGAATTTCTTTGCTAAGCGGTTCGTTATTAACAACAATGTAACGTTAACTAATGTATTGAGTAGTCCAATTGCTGCTGCATAACTATAATCTGCATTTAATATACCCATACGGTAAACATAAGTTGATATTACATCTGCCACTGAATAAGTGGATGGAGAGTAAAGAAGCAATATCTTTTCAAACCCCATGTTAAGCAACGTTCCCATTCGCAATATTAACAAGATAATAATCGTTGTTTTCAATCCTGGGAGAGTAATGTGGAAAATCTGTTGTAATTTGCTGGCACCATCTATTCTTGCAGCTTCATATTGTTCTTGATCAATACCAGCTAAGGCTGCTAGATAGATGATAGAATCCCAGCCGATTGTTTGCCATATATCCGAAATTACATAAATCGGAACAAAAGCACTAGGTTCTGCTAATAAATTAGTCTTTTCAATCCCAAAATAGCTAAAGAATTCGGGAATTAGTCCATCGGATTGTGTAAAAAACTTAATTAAACTGCATAAAACTACGATGGATATAAAGTAAGGCATGTAGGAAACAGTTTGGACGATACGTTTAAAAAACTTATTTCTAATTTCGTTAATCAGTAGCGCTAAAATAATTGGTGCTGGAAAGCCAAATACTAAACTCCAAAAGCTAATGTTAAATGTGTTTTTAACGATACGCCAAGCACTCGGATCAGCAAAAAAGCGCTGAAAATTCTCAAATCCAACCCATGTACTCCCCGATATACCTAAACGAGGACTAAAATCTTGGAAAACCATCAGTAACCCATACATTGGTTTATAAGCAAAGATAAGAAAGTAAATTATTACAGGCAATACCATTAAATACTTTATCTTATTAAGTTGAAAATCTTTCTTTAACTTACTATAAAAACTAATTTTCGGATTATTCTCTGTTGGTAGGTTATTGTTTATTGCTAGGTTATTGTCCGACAACTTTTTTCCCCCTTTCAACAATCATCCATTTTCGATTCTTTTACCAACTAAGAGCGACACCCCAAGTTGTTCAATCGTTTAGACCAAAGACACTCACTTTACAACATCCTGAACATCCTTCCAATTCAACAACATTAGTGGTTCGGTCGTTCCCTTACCACATTTTTAATTCTTGATTGTTAACCTTTAGTAATGCCTCCAGTAGAAAATAATCAGCATAAATTAACGTTGTTATATGTTTGTCAAAATGGTAGGCAACTGCGCAACGTTCCACCAATGCTTCGCTAGTCGAATCTAAACACAAACGATTTTCACAAAGAGCTTTTAGCATTTCTTCTGCAACCTCAATATATTTGTTTCCATCTGTTTTTTCTTTATTGAGTGCTTTTCCCAAATCCAACAATCCGCAAATGGCAATACAAGTTGCACTATTATCTTCAAAGTCATCTTCTGCAGGCTGTTGAAAGTCAATAGGTGCTAGATGCGAATCAGGTAAGTGCTTTATAAAATAATCTGCAATTTCTTTTGACGCATCAAGGTAGCGTTCATCCTTTGTATGAAGGAAGCTATTCACAAAACCATAAATACCCCAAGCTTGACCACGAGTCCAGCTGCTTCCTACCTCATATCCCTGACCGCGCTCCGCTTCTATTACTTCTCCTGTTGCAGCATCGAATTTTACAATATGATGGACTGAACCATCCTCACGTATAAACTGGTCAAGTGCCATATCCGCATGTGCACGTGCGATTTGTTCGAATCTAGGATCACCGGTTTCTTCTGTTGCCCAATACAATAACGATAAGTTCATTAAACAATCAATGATAGCCAACCCTGTACAGTGATTATCTATCCCACCCCACGCACGTATGAAATTTCCTTTAAGATTAAACCGTCCAGCAAGAATATTAGCCGCATGGACAGCACGCACTTTTGCCTTTGGATCCTGTGTCATTTGATAGTTTGCCACCGATGTATGCAGCCACATAAAACCTACATCATGATTTAAACCTTGAAAAATATCAAAACATCGATCCAATTTGACTTCTTGAATTCTTGCCCATTCACGATACTTTTCTTCTCGAGTATAGTTGTAAAGCTGCCACAGCATACCTGCAAAAAAACCATTCGTCCACCAACTAACATCGCCTGTGGTTGACTTGGTATATGCATTATCCATATTGTTGTATTTACCATCCTCTAATACATAATAAGGAATTCCATTGCGATTCCTTTCACTTACCCACTTTAATTTGTCTACACATTTATCTAAATACGTTTCAAATTCCGTTTGATACCTTCCAACCAAGCTTCTTCACTCCTAATAGTAATAATGATTTTAAAGCTGATAACCTTCAAAAACAGGTATCAGCTTATGGATATTTAGCGCTTTAAATAACGTTCATAGACAGCTTGACGAATTTCTAACAGTCGTTCCAAGCCTTGATTATTTAATTCCTTTACAAAGTCATCAAACTTGTCTAGGCTTTCCTCTCCAGTCACAAATTTTAATGCATGTTCCTTTACATAAGTATTTATCGTATTTTCAAGATTAGAAGCTTCTTTACGTTCCTCAGATGTCATAGAAACAGCTGCAGGGAAAATAGAGTCGATTGCCTCTTCTTGACCATCTGACCATGAATTTGAAGCATTAAATGATGGTTCATCCAAACGTTGTTCAATAAATCGTGAAAGTTGAACACCTTGTCCGGATAACCAGTTACCTGTATAAAGAGCAATTGCTTCATCTTTACCTAACTTATTTTCTGTTATTAAGTCAGTAAAGGTAGGTTGCCCATCTACCATTTCCCAACTTTCGCCTTCTTTACCAAAATTCCAGTATTGCATTCCTTCTTCTGTGTAAGCCCAGTCTAAAAATTTTAACGCTTCATCCAATTCTTCTTCTGGTAATGATGTTGAGATTGCGATGCCTTGTGCATTATATAAATCTTCTGTGAAGATTGATGCTGATTTTGTGCCATCTGCTTGATTCGGATATGGTGCGCCTACCCACTCGGCACCCGTTTCATTTGTTGTTGCATCCGTATTCATTGCTAATAAAGTTCCGGCATTCATGATAGTTGCACCAGTTTTATCTTGAGATGCCTTTGTTTTCACGCCTTGATCATCAATTGTTGCAAAATCAGGATCAATTAAGTTTTTCTTATATAAATCGTTAAACCAAGCCATATAATTTCTCCATTCAGGCTGAGCTTGTGCTAACTGTACTTGGCCATTCTTATCAATGAAATAACGAGTGTCAAATGACCCATGAGCATCAAAGGCCCCTGCAAATCCTGGACTCATACGCCAACCAGTTTGAAAGGTTAATTGAGCACCATATTTCTCATGGAAAATTTCAATAGTTTTGGTCCAATCTGCAATATTTTCGGGCATTGATAAGTTCTGTTCCTCTAGCCAATCTTGGCGAATCATTGGCCCCATGTAAGAAGCTTGATACGGCTGTTCTCTAAAGAAGCCAAACATATAATACTTTCCATCATCCGTTTTCATTGCACGATCAAACTCAGGATGTTCTTTTAAAAACTTCCAATAGTTTGGTGCTTTTTCCTCAATATCTTTTGTCAGATCTCGTATGGCCCCTTCATTAATGTATTTATCAGCCACTCCCATCCAGCCATAATAAATCAGGTCTGGTAATTGTTTTTCAGAGAGCATTAAATTAAACGCCTGGCTCCAGTCTGAACCTTCCGTTGGAAACTGCCATTTTAATTTAACACCAGATTCCTTTTCTAAATTTTGATGAAAAGGTGATTCCTCATAGCTTTTGACTGTTGGACTAGGCGTCATCCACGTACTCCAAATAGTTAATGTCCCATCCTCCACTGCATTCGATTTATTGTTCTGACAACCAGCTAATACTACTGACACAATAAGGAATGTGAAAAAACATAACTTTTTTAATTTTTTCATTCGTACCTCTCTCCCCTTTCACTAATTAATAATTTTTATCGCACTGATAAAAATCTACTGCTTAAACATAATCACGCTTATGGTTACGCTTACAATTTGGTTTCTTTAAAAATCTTTCGATCCTTTCGAAAGATTTTATGGAAAATCAGTACCAAACTGTATTTGTAGTTTATTTAAAACCGAGTTCAAAAACAATTACGTAATTTATAAATACTAACATTTTTAACTTTTTTGTTTTCTGCCATGTTTAGAACAATTGAACAAGAACCCTATGAAAAATTTTCTGATTATAATATAATAAATTCAAATATTTGTGAGCGTTTCAAAACGCGCCAAATCAACTATTAAAATATAAGTGAAGCATAGACCCTGAAAATAGAATGTAATTAACGTAGACATGACACTAGACTTAGCTTTATACAAAAATTTAAAAGTTTCCTTAAAAGCAATACTTCTAAACTTACTTCATCACTAGTATCGCTCGCATTATAGGAAGGAGCATTCTAAATGAACGAACTTTTTTCGATAATAAATGGCGGAATAAATATGCGTCATCCTTTAACGTTTAGAATGTCAAAACCCCATGGTATCCCTTGTTATGTTTTATTATCACTGAAATCCAATGCAATCTATAATGTTAACGGTGTATCCATGAAAGGTCGACCTAACGAAGCTATAATTATTAGTCCTAACACTCCTTATTATTACGAGAATCCAGATGGAGTGTATATTGATGACTGGCTGCGCTTTGAATCACATGATCCTACGCTTTTAGACAAGATGAACTTTCCTCTTAATACTCTTATATATCTAGCTGATTCCAGGCATATTAATATTATCTTTCAAGAAATTATTTGGGAGTATAACTATTCAAGAGAAGAATTTAAGAAGCAAAATGTTTCAATACTTCTTCAAGTCCTTATTAATAAACTAATGTCCTACTATCTTGAAATAGGCAGTGATGATAACTATAGTCCTTTTCATTCAAAATTAAGAGATTTACGATTACGCATTCAGTCTGATGTCATGCAGTCGTACAAGGCAGAGAACGTTGCCTCTACTTTAGGAATAAGCACCTCCTATTTCCAGCATTTGTACAGGAAACTTTTTGGCATCTCTTTCCACAAAGACGTAATTCGGTTCAGAATTGATCAAGCTAAATATCTCATTGCTCATACAGAATTGACATTGAATGACATTTCAGAAATGTGTGGTTACTCTTCCGAAGTACATTTCTTTCGTCAATTTAAAAAAGAAACCGGCAGAAATCCATCCGATTATCGTAATATGCCGTTTTTTGAAAGCACAAGTAAGTATTAAAATTTACGGATATGTAATGTTTTAGAATAAGCAATAAAGAAAGTTTTCTTAAAAGCTCGCCTGTTAGGAATTGTGCTTCAGATTTTCCCATGTGTCGCTTTGATTTAGGCGAAGTCGCCGTCCCTTCAAACAAATGAATAGAGCGATACTAGAAGTATCGCTCAAAGTAAACGAATCTTAAATTAACTAATTTTTAGCATCCATCCATTCCACAAGCCAGTCCTTCCGGTATTTCACTAGAATTCTGCTTGCTTTTTTCTTCATTTATGATTCTCTCTAGATTTTCCTTCGAATGAATACCTGCAGCGACTGTATCTCCTATAATAAAGGTAGGAACTGCAGATATGTTAGCTTCAGTATAAGCATGTTGTAATGCCTTTTGGTGTTCTTCACGAAACGTTCTATTTTCCAGCGCCGTTCGATATGCTTGTACATCGAGGCCAACCTCACCTGCTAGCTTTGTAAGAACATCCATGTTACCAATATCTTGTTCTTCTTGGAAAAACGCACGCAGTAAACGAATGTTATACTCATTTCCCCTCCCCTTCTCCTTAGCATATTGAAAACCTTCAAATGCCAAGTGAGTATAAGGTTGTGGTGATACATTTGGTAAGACAATCTTAATTCCCATCCTATCAGCCATTGGGTAAACAGACTGCTTCCAAGTTCTTTGTAAATAATCTCCTTCTGGCCTTAACGTTTCGTTTGGATACGGACGCAGCTCAAATGGCATCCATTCTATGTCTACATCTTTTCCTTTTATCGCTTCTTCTAATGGTGCTTCTGCCAAGAAACAGAAAGGGCACACATAATCTGAATAAACTTTAATTTTGACTGTCAAAATGCTTCACTCCGATTTGATTCATAATCTCCTACTTTTGCAAAGCCATGTTTTTGGCTTACATAAAAACAACTGCTACATCAGATAAAATGGGGAATTGTTGATCCTGCTGTTGCCCGTTTTCTTTAATCGCCTCTATTCAATCTCGAAATCCTTAATATTAGCTGCTGGGTAAAGCACATCATTTGGTTTAAATACTGATAAAGCTTCGTTATTTTTCACTTTTTTAACCCAATCGTGATCAGCTAAAGCACCTTTTCCTAATGTTACAATATCAGCATCACCGCTATTTAAGATTTCAGCAGCTTTTTCTATTTTTTCTAATTGACCATTCGCAATTATGGGCAGTTGGCTATATTTTTTCGCTAAAGAAACTAAAGATTCCTCTCCTCCATCAAATGCTGGCTGCCATGCTTCGAACTCTGTGACGTGAATATAGTCTAAGCCTGATTGACCTAAGGAAGTAAAAATAATTTTTGCATCTTCTTCTTTTCCTGACCATTTGTAGAAATAATCGTTTACTTGTGATTGAGAGATTCGCATTCCAACTATGAAATCATTTCCAACAGCTTTAGTCACTTCAGATGCAATTTCAACTAAATATCTTACTCGGTTTTCAGTACTTCCACCATATTCATCAGTGCGCAGGTTTGTATATTCTGTAAGAAATGCATCTAAGAGATAACCATTGGCACCATGGATTTCAACCCCATCAAATCCAACAGCCTTTGCTCTTTGAGCAGCATTTACGAAGCTTTTTTTCACATCATTCATTTCTTCTTTTGTCATTTCTTTCGGAACATTAAACTCCCCTTCTCCGAAATAAAATTTAAGCTGTTCGCCTTTAGGCTTTACTGCTGATGGGGCAATTGTGTCCTTTGAAAAGTGACTTCCTTGTGAGAGTGGTCCACTATGCTGTAACTGCATAAAAATTTTACCGCCTTCTTCATGAACGGCATCCACAACCTTTTTCCAAGCTTGTGCTTGTCCATCCAATGCAATACCTGGTTGATATTGATACGTTTGGCTACTTTTATCATCAATATACGTACCTTCTGTAATAATTAACCCAAATCCACCTTTTGCGAAAGAACGGTAATATTTGACCATCTTATCCGTAACATATCCGTCTACTGTCGCACTAATTCGAGTCATTGGTGCTAGTCCAACTCTATTTTTTAATTCTGTTTTATTCATTATCAAAGATTGAAACAAAATACTTTTATCCAAGTCATTTTCCTCCTGTTGTATTAAGTAATTGACATCCTTACTGTTATTAGCTTAAATGAAGAGTACAGTTTAGTAAAACGAATATATTTGATAAGATAGTTCAAAAATATTGAACTATTATTAGGAGATGTTAGTTTGGAGCTTCGCCATTTAATTACATTTAAAACCATCGTTGAAAAGAACGGATTTAATAAAGCAGCAGAACACTTGGGTTACGCACAGTCTTCTATTACTACCCATGTTAAAGAACTAGAAAAGGTATTAGGTAATCCACTTTTTGACCGTCTCGGAAAAAAAATAATATTAACTCACTTCGGTAAGCAATTTCTTCCGTATGCAAATCAAATAATTGAGCTTTACAATCAGTCACTTACTATTGAAAAGGAACCTCAAGGTGAATTAACCATTGGAATATCGGAATCATTAACCATTTGCCGAATTCCTCAGATTCTGCTTGAATTCAAGCAGAAATATCCGAAAGTGAGCCTTCACGTTAAGTCATTAGAAAATTATGATGTTACTAAGAGCCTCCAGAGTGGTGATATAGATTTAGCTTTAATATTAGAAAAGGAAAATTGGAAACAAGAAGAGTTGCATATAGGAGAATTAGTAAAAGAAAGAATGGTCTTCATCCAGCCTAAAAATAAAAAAGATGCTTTAAATACAGCGCTATATTCCGATTTAAGATGCAGTTATAAATCTGTATTTGACGAATATATTTCATTAAATCAATTAGATATTAAAGATAGTCTAGAATTCCAAAGTATAGAAGCAATCAAACACTGTGTAAAAGCTGGGTTAGGCGTATCACTTGTTCCATACTTTTCTGTAAAAGAAGAACTTAAAGGCGGGATCTTCACAGGAGAAGAAGTTACAAAAGAACAAAATTCACTATCCACTTATTTGGCTTATCACAAAGATAAATGGTTGTCACCATCTATAAGCTGTATGATAAGTCTTGTGCAGAAGCACGCAATAACTTGGGAGTAACAATTTCTCTTTTAAATAACGCAGTTTTACGTAGAAAAATGGCGTTGGCAATAAAAAACTTCTATCAAGGATTAGAAGTTTTTTTACTAAGCATTTTAAACGTTAATAAGACGCAGAATGCAGCTTTATATATTCATTATTTATACTTCCTCTCTTGTCCGAACAAATTTTTTCTAAGAACCAATTGTAGCTTAAAAAATATCCTTCTAAACAGCATCATTAAATCCGTTTATTATGTATAAAAAATCCAAAACTATTGAAAATAATATAAGCAATTACTAACTAATAAGGAGCAATTTTTGATGAAAAAGATATTTTTAATGAGCTGGATTTTGCTTTTTTCCTTAATCATGGTGACGGGAACAAATACTTACGCTAAACCGCAAGAAAAACACATTAGCCAATCACAGGTAGATTTTGAAAATAATTTCCGAAAGCTTTGGTTAGATCATGTTTTGTGGACAAGCAACTATATTACAAGCGCAACTACAGCAGGTGCAGAGGATCAAAAACAGGTTCTGACGAGACTTCTAAAAAATCAAGAGGATATTGGAAATGCAATAAAGCCTGTTTACGGCGAGAAAGCAGGGAACAAACTGACAGAGCTGCTTAAGGAGCATATTGTTATAGCAGGAAAAATTATAGATGCAGCTAAAAGCGGAAATAAAACTACAGTGACTCAGCTAAACAAAGAATGGGCTAGAAATGCAGATGATATAGCTGCTTTTCTCAGTGAAGCCAACCCTTTCCTCAAAAAGGAAGAGCTAAAGAAATTATTAGCTATGCATCTCCAATTAGTCACAAATGATTTAACTGCAAGCCTGGAAAAAGACTGGAATGCTAGAATCATCTCAATTGATGAGGGTGTAACTCATATAATCATAATGGCAGATGCTATTTCAACTGGAGTTGTAAAACAGTTTCCTGATAAATTCAAATAATAAATGGAACAGGCACCTCTATTTCTATTAGAGGTGCCTGTCATATTATTGATAGCCACTCCCTCGCTATTGGTAAATATAGATAGACAGAAAAAGGGAAATTTTTGTTAAGGTCTAATTATCCAATCAATAATTTAATGTTTCCCATTAATGTTGTTAGAAGAAATTTTTTTCCTTTCAACTTTTTAAATAAAGACAATACCAATTGAATAATAATTAATTATAATAGCAAGCCCAAAGAAAAATGCAGAACGTACAACACAATTGCCCCCAAAATTATATGAATAGTGAAGGGAAAACATTTACTTATTAAGTACATGAGTACAGAGAAACCGAAAAACCGGTACCAAGATATCAAGTTAGTAAGGGGAAATCGTGGGGTAAGATTACATATGAATAATAAGGGGAGAAGCATATGCACGTTGAGAGTCTAAAAATTTGGCAACCACAAACAAACCTAAACTCAAATCATCCTGTTCATATTCTTTTTAGGGGTATTATTAAACATGATGACTATTTTAAAATAATCCTGGAAGATTATGACGACAATATAACGGAAATTGTATATAACCAATTAAACGGACCTATGGAATATTATGTTTGGTCCTTTAGATATACAACAGAGATAGGAAGGTTTGGTTTATATAATTTAGAGGTTGATGAATCAAATTTAAAAGAAAAAGGAAAAGCATATTTTTTTAAAATGGAAAACTCAGAATACATTAATTGGTTTGACAATCAAAATCCCCTTTTCAATAGCACGACACATCCAAATTTAGAGCATCATGTTTATATTACTCGTGATGAAGTAATGGAAGTATTATCAGATTATATTCCTTTAATATTAACAAATTAGATTAAAAATCCTTTAATTTAAACAACTGGAACAATAGGTTTTATATTCCCCTCAGTCGTTTATTACTTCGAACTGAATACACTAAAAAGGAAAATGTTAATAAGGATAGACAATATTCCAGTATAAGATATTTTTATGTCATGGTTCATTTAAATTAAACTACCATTAATGCCAGAGTAAACCATGAATATTATTAAACATTAATAAGAATTTAACGCAGACTTGTAGATTCATAAATACTTTGTTAATACTTCTTCTCTTGTCTATATAAGTGAACTTCACACTTACTTCTAAACATTCATTTTTAAGAAGAAAATTCAATTAGAATAAATTGCCAGAAAAAAGAGCATTAATTATTTCTAAATTAACGCTCACTTAATGATCATTTCCCTTTTTGCTTCTCGAGAACAAATTGAAATAAATACAATAACAAGGTATCAATCATAAATATACATAGTAATTGAAATTTCTTAAATTTTGACAACGCAAAAATTTTTATTTTTTTAAAGAAAGAAACAAATATATACGTGAATGCTCCATCTACAATTAAATTTAACACTAAATAACTAAAAATTTTCCCATACGTATACTTTAGTATCCATAAAGATCCGACTAAAAACGGTCCCCATGTAAAAGGGAATACCCAAGTTATCTTCGGAGATAGTATTTGGTACCAAAACCACCATTTACGCTTTTTGGCTACAAAATTGAACATGTGAACAATGAAAGATATAAATATTCCAGCGGGCAAAAAACGCTTTATAGATTCTTTTCCTAATAAAGGTACTGTTAACCAAGGAATAATTAAAATTAACATTGCCATTGTTTTTGAATATTTTTTTATTTTTATTTTCACTGAGTAACCTCCAATGCAAACTAATATCCGAGTTAATTTCCCCTAAAATAAGAAGAATTATTAAATGAAGACATCATTGATTGGATGCAAACTTTTTTCAAGTTTTTTACAACGATTACTAAGCATAAATAATAATGATATTGTGAAAAAAATGTGCTTAACAAACCTGACACAATCGTTAGACAAGAAAAGTTCTTTTTGTTTATTACAAGAATGCTGCTATGATAGTGCTAATCCTTCCTGGATTAGCAAATCAATAAAGTATCTTGCTGCTTTTACAGGTCATGATATTCCTGTCGTTAACATGTTATTAGTGTGTGATTAACTTACAGAAAGGTATAAAAATTTGACTTAGAGAGAATATAAAAAAAAGCTACTTATTGGAGGTTAATTATGCTGCCTAACTATAAAGGAAAACTTATAACGATTATTTGGATGGGTATTGGCTCTGCTATACTTGCTAGCATTTTCAGTGCAGCTCTTATCTCTATTACTATTAACACTAACAAAAAAATCAACCAATTATTTAATCGTTAGGTAATTATCATAGTTGATTTATGAATTTTATTCTAAAATCTAAATAAACCTCTTCATTCTTTATCGAAACGCTGTCTTAATAAAGATATAAACATATATCTATTGAAACTCTGAAAATAAGGAATAATTTCCCTGCCTTTACTCTCTATACTCATACACTTTACTATGGTAATGTTTAAGTATCAACTAACGTATACTCCCTTACAGACAAAACACAACCATTTTTAATCTGTATATGAATTCTATGTTATCTTGAAATAATCTCAAAGGATGATTCAGTGACTAGAATTATCAAGTTCGGTCAAAAGGTTATTTACGATAGTAAGATACACTTCTGCTTTTTTAATCATGAAAATGGCTTACTTGAAATAGTGAATCCTGAAACACGTTCTATATTCTTAGTTAAACAGAAATCTCTCATTTATAGGATTAAATAAAACCATTATTTTTTGATGGTTTTTTATTATGCAGGTCTCCTTCCTGTTCCTTTATATGAACTGTTATTGTATTTGGATTATGAACGTATTTACCTGCCTATACCAAAATCTAATCATACCAATGCGTTCTTTCTTTCCAAAAGAGGTGTGACAATTTCCAGAAGGAGAATGCAGAAAGTAATAGAGAATGCCTTTTGAGTAATAACAATACTTGGAGCAAAAGAAATTAACAGCTCATAAATTACGTCACACCTTTGGAACAGGCATGGTAAGGGATGGAACCGACTTAGTAACTATACAACAGCTTATGGGACATACAAATTTTAACACTACGCAGATATTTACCCATGTTAGCAATGAACAGAAGAAAAAAGCCATGAGAAATAAGAATGTCTCAAGATTTTTTAGCGATTCGAATCACGCATAGACCCTTGAAGCTATTAGGTTTTACGGGCATTTCACTAAGAATTACGTTCGCTCAGACGAAATTAAATTTGTTAGCATGATGAACGACTCATTAAATTCACTATAATACGTTTCTCAGACTCCATTTAATTCACCATTTTTTCTCGAAACATATAAATATTTAGGAAAACATAAACAAGGTCATGAGGTTACAATCTGTTACTAAAGCAAAATATGTAGAAGTACCTTTTCTTAGAACCCTTAATTACCAATATTTGTATTTATCAAATTTCTTGATGCGTAAAATTATTCTTTCTAGCTAGTCATAAGCGTAGGATCTCCTATATTTTTCTCTTCGTTAAAAAGTTACTTAACGAAAACTTGTAGATTTATATATTTATTATTTATAGTATGTTTAAACTTATTCTCTTTTCTTTTTAAGAACCTAGATATTGCAATTTTACTTTCTCCTTTTGATGGAAATATCATTCGTTCTTGTTTCAAGATGCATGCATCTCGAAACAATTAAGCATCTTGAAATACGGGTCATACTTTTACTTTTTTCATGTAAGATTTGGATAACATAATAAAGTAAAAATTCAAAGGGAGTTACCGATTAATTTTGGCCATATAGAATGATCCTCTTATTCAACAAAAGCCCCAGATTGTTTAAGTGTAATACTTCACAAACTTTATATAACTTGGAACAAAAAATGCTGCCAATGGCAGCTGTTGTTGCAATTATTTTACTTCTAACCAATCTTTAAAAACTGAATTATCCTCTAGGTTAAAGTAATATTTAGTAAATCGAATAAACTCTTCTGAATCTATCTCTTTAAACTTATAATTATCATAGTATTTCTTTACGAATTTTTCAGCCTCTTTGATTTCACCCTTTTTTTCAAAAAGTTTCCATAACATTACATTGGATTTCCCATAAATATATGAACTTTGATTATTCTGTTCATACTGATCCAAAGATAAGTTTACTGGCAATGGGTCAAGTCCTTTTACCATTTCATTTAAATTGCTATAAGGTACACCTTCATTTGATTTCGAATAAAAATATAGGCCTGTAGCAAACTCAGCAAAGCCTTCATCCAGCCAAGCTTCATGATATGGATCATTACTAATTATTCCATAAAACCACTGATGAGCTATTTCATGTACAACTGTCGATTTTAATAAAGCAGGAGGTAGTTTAGCATGATCATCAATTGAGTATGCTGTTACAACCCCTGGGTATTCCATACTTTTACCATCCAACACAATATCTAATTGATTATGAGGATAAGGCCCAATTGTTTTTTCAAAGTACATAAATGCTTCTGAAGCTATTTCCGATACCTCCTGAGAGAGCTGTTTATCATCACCAAACCCAAATAATCTAATATTTGTGTTTCCCACTTCTTTTTCGATTAGAAAATGTTCTTTCAAGATTACTGCAAAAAAGTCTTTAACGTTATTTGCTTGTAATGTTCCAATTTGTTTAACTTCTTTGGGATCGTTTGGACTTGTAGAAACTAGTGTATAACCATTTAGTAACTTATAGGTTACATTAAAGTCACTAAAATTAGTATGATATGTCTCCCCCTTAAATCGATAATCTTCTTTATTCCATTCCTTATTTCTATAGGTAGCAAGCATTGGGTAAAATTGAGCCAAGTGATAGTTCCCATTATTCTTTGTATATCTCAACCCTTTGTCTGGAAGAGTAAGATTGTATGTAAAGCTGACATGTACTTCACTATTTGGAGATAACTCATTATTTAAATCTATTTTCAATGTATCTTGTTCTAATGAAAACTCTACTGTTTCTCCATTAATTTCAATTGTACGAATTGTAACTGTTCCAGGATGAGCAGAAGATTGACCTAAACTATCTAAGGGCTGTTTGGTAAAGATATTAGGAATAAAATAAAAGACTAAATCGCTCCAATTATCTTCTGATTTATTCTGTACATTTACTTTTGCTTTTACTTCAAATTCTTCCTTTTCACTCATTACAATGTTTAAATCGTATGAAGCATGATTACCTGCGGGTACTGTATTTGGAGTAAATGACTTTTTAACTTCATTATTGTTGCTAACCAATACGTTATTTACTTTTAAAACTTGGAAGCATAAAAATATAACTAATATAGAAAAGAAACTTAAGTACAAGTATTTAATAACTCTCTCCCCCCTCGAGTTCAATCCATATTATAAGCAATTCTCTTTTCGGTTTGGAAATTCCTGTATATATTTTGCTTTAGCAAGGAAAATCACTTTCCCTACAATGAAAATTCTTTGCGTAAAAAAATAACTGCCAAAGGCAGTAAAATAAAAGTCCAACATTTATTTTTTTTCTTTCAATAATATTTCAATAATTTCTGCTAACGCTTCAACAGTATTGTATCCCTCTTCTAATGAATTCTCTATCCCACCAATTTCAATAATAACAGACTGGTTTAAGATATCTTGGTTATAATCACTTGCCATCTCTGTGGACTTACCAAATATCCCCCGAGAAAGTCCAGGATACAATTCTTGTGCTTTTTCATGAAATTCTCTTGCAAATTCCATATTCTCCTTATACTTTTCATCTTCTTGATTTACAACAAATGCAAGCTTTGAATAACTTTTACCGTTAATCTCTACAGTGGTATTTCTTTTTAGAGTAGTATCTCTGTGGAGGTCAAAAACCATTTGTATATTATTATATCTAGTTAAAGTTTCTACTAATTTTTCTCTGGATACGTTATAAGCATCTTTTCTAGATAACCCACGTTGTTCAACTAACTTCATATTATTGGTTGTATCAACAATATTATTAATAAGTCTATTATTAAGAGCCTTACTTAATCTTTGACCGACTAATGTAATGTTGATATTTTCGTCATAGCTATTTTCCTGATCGAATTGTCCTTTTGGATTTACAGCTTTCAATTCGGGGATAAAGGATTCATCATTATGAGTATGATAAATATAAACAAGTGGTTCTTTACTATAGTTAGAAAATGAAGATATATTATTTTCTATGTTAGGGGTAGAATTAGATAAGTTTATTAAGGGGTCTTCACCTTTTTGGAATACATAAGTGAAAACAAACAAACAAGCAATCAATGCACTTACTGAAATAATCCAACGACTGTATGTCTTCTTTCTTTCTAATTTTCTTGCTTTTTCTCTTAATAAATTTTCTGTTTCTAAAACAAACTCTTCCCTTGGATTAAGTGAGAAAGATTTTTTAATTAAATCTGTTAATTCTCTGTCATCTTGCATTACTTAGCACCTCCATTGATAATGGATTTAAAATCTTTTTTAGTTCTTTTAATGCTCTGTGATAATCAACCTTCACCTTCGATTCACTACATTGAAGAATTTCAGCAGTTTCCTTTATTGAGCATTCATTAATCGCTCTAAGTATTACAACTGACCTAAAATGGGGTTTTAATTTAGCAATCCCAGCATGAATACCTTTTTTTAATTCGTCTAACTCTAAAATGTCTATTGGTTGATGTCCACTTGCTACATTTCTTAAAATCTTTTCATTAATCAATACTTGCCAACGTTTTTTTCGATAATGATCAATTGCCGTATGTCTTGCAATAGAAAGTATCCAAGCTTTTAAGTGATGAATTCGATTTTTATCCGTAAGATTTTTAAGAACCCGAATGAACACTTCTTGTGTTAAATCTTCTGTATCATTGTGATTCCCTGTAAAACAAATTAGATATCGGTATACATCCAAATAATAAAGTTTATAAATTTCTATTATTTCATCTTCGGTATTGTCATTATTAAACACAATCTCCCCCCTTTTTTATACAAATATAAATCGTTTGAACTTGGTTAAAGGTTACAATTATTTTTAATTTTTTCCTAAATAAAAAAAACCGTCTCTAAGACGGATTATTAATGAATTTCAATTTTTAAGTTAGAATATCCTCTTTAATTTAGTTCGGTTTTCTAAATCTTCTTTAATTAAACTGCCCTGATAGCTACATAAAAAAGGCCTTCCATTATTAAATGGAGAGAACCAGTTAGCTTATAGTTAAACTTTTTTTACCATTCGAACTTGTTTTAAGATATGTCCATCAAACTCTACATCAGATTCTTTAACTATTTCGAATCCTTTAGCTTCATAAAAGTTCATCCCAATCTTATTATCTTTTTCGACATTTATATAAATTTCCTTTATACCTATTAATTCTTTAACAGCCTGTTGTATTAAAGCACTACCTATCCCTTTTCCTTGGAATTCCGGATGAAGATAAATAGCCGCCAATTCAACCTTTCCACCTACCCTTACTGTGGAATAGTTTGCAAAACCGACAATTTCACCCTCAACTTCTGCAACATAAATAATAGAACGTTCTATACGTTGTTTCATACTTTTATCACTGTAATTTAATTTTAAGAAGTTATTTTGTACTTCTATTGGAATAATGCCCTCATATGTTGCATTCCAAGTTGTTTTCGCTATACTTTGAACTTTTTTTGTATCATCGTAGTGCATCTTACGTATGGTAATATTCATATAAAGCCCTCCTTTTAAATACGGCTAATTCTTCTTCAACAAAACTGCCTCGTTTCTACTGTAGAGACGATTTTTCGTATTTATCCAGAATTTAACCATCCTATAGAATAATTTAGAAAATATTACTTTTCTGGTACCTCTAATTTGTAGTAAGACTTTAAAAAATCCATGTTTAGGAATGTTTGAAACAAAAAGCTACTTAAACGTAGCAAATTAATAAGTATTGTTATGTTAATCTATTACGAATTTAATGTCCAAATAACTCTGTTATCTGGTTTTAGCCATTCCACTTTTGCATTTACAAACTTATCTCCATTAATAACTTCGTTTAGAAATCCCTTATGGTAATCTGGAATTAACTCATTTAAATTTATTTCATCAATATCTATCCAACATGGAAAGATATTCTCTTCCATTTGAACAATATCCCCTTTTACATTTTTAGAAATGTAAAAGAAACAAACTGAATGATAATCACTTGTATGTTTAATAAATGTGATAACACCTTTCAATTCTAATTCAGACACGATTAAACCTGTTTCTTCTGACATCTCTCTATAACATGCTTCCTCCAAAGATTCATGTAGTTCAACATGTCCTCCAGGTGGTATTAACATATTGTTTGTTGCTAAGTCCTTCCGACTCGTTTTTTTTATAAATGCAATTTTATTATCTCTTAGTGCAATGCAAGATACTTGTACACGTATCGACATGGCTGGCTCCTTTAATCTTCGTTTATTATGATTTTTTGATGACAACTTGTTCTGGTTGATTCTTTTCTTCATTCCATACTGTTTGAATTTCAAATGTACCAGGTGCAAAAAAAAGATCAAATCTAATTTTTATATCCTCTTGCATCGGTAAATCTTTTGCTTCATTAATATCTACCCAATGCAACTCACCTTCAGGAGGATTTTTTATCAATTCCCCTGTAAAGTCCTTAGTCCAATAATTCATCATTATGTAACGATCTTTCTTCGTAGGATTTACAAACTCGGAAATCCCTTTAAAAACTAAATTAATAATTTCTAGTCCTGTTTCTTCTCTCACTTCTCTGATAGCGCTTTCTATAAAACTCTCTGGAAACTCCACCTTACCACCAGGAGGAAGAAAACCTTTGAAATTATCATGTTGTCGATCCAATAATAAAACTTTGTTCCCATTTTGAATCATTACGACTGTCCAAATCTTATAATTAACCAGTTACATCACATCCCTACCTTTTTTTCTATATTTTAACATATAATTATTAAGCCAAATTCAACTTTCTCTACTCACTTGATAAAAATGAATCCACCCATTAAAACAGCAGTACTTTCTGGTTTTTTTAGCTACTTTGTGAATAGATGCACTTAAAGTAAACTGCCTCGTTTCCCCCATAAGAGTTTTTTCATTTCTTACAGGAATGCTGCCATGTTTCTACCATATGGAGGATTTTCAATTATAAGCATCGTGATTATAGAATAATTTTGACCAGGTTGGGTAAGTTATAAAAGGTTTGATTGGATTTTGTTCCTTATCACGTAAAACCCTCACTATTTAAGCGAGGGTTTTCTTTGTTTTTAAATGTTATTTAGTTATCCTCCCACTTTAGTAACATCTAAATGCGAGTCTATTTTTTTAGTTTAATTTCTATCAGTTGATAAGTAAAATGGAATTTACTTATAGGCAAGTACTATGTTACCGTTTTAATACATCACTTATTATATTGGGTCCTATTAGACTTTTCTTAGTCACCTTCCCTTTATAAATTGAAGGGGGGCTAAGAAGGTATAGTAATGTCAACAGCCAAGAATTTAGACCATATTAGTAATATCTCCTTCGGTCAAAAAGTTATATACAACAGTAAAATACACTTTTGTTTCTTTAATCATGAAAATGGATTTTTAGAAATAATAGATCCAGATACAAACTCTATTTTTTTAGTTATACAAAAATCGCTCATTTATAGGATTAAGTAAAACCATCAATATTTAAGCATTGATGGTTTTGTTTTGTTTCATATTTCAGTTTGAATAGTTAATAACTTTATTATTCAGTGATTTTCATTCTAAAAATTCATTAGTTTGTGAAATAGTGTACTTATAGTAAACCTGCCTCGTTTCTTCCATAAGCTATGTTTTCTATTATTACAGTATTGCTGCCCTGATTTTGACATAAATAAGATCTCTTAAATTATTACTGATATGCTGCAAAAATAGAATATACAACAGCCCTTACTTACTATGGAGCTTCGTTAGGTGCCAGTTTCAGAACAGATTTAATCGTAAACTATTCTAAAGTATTTACAAATGTAATGGAGGACGGTTCCGTTTCTTACAATATTACGGTTAAAAATGGATGGTTTGAAAAACAACCTGACTCTGTTTGATAAAAAAAGCTTATGTACATTACGGTTGCAGAAAAATAGAGCATTAACCATTAATAGATTAATGCTCTCTTATATATTATTCCTCCTTACTCGCAAATACTTCCGTATTTAGCGCTTCTCTTATTCAGAAGTTAAGAAAAAGATGACTATTCTTAAAGCCCCCATTACAAAAGTTTTATACATCAAACTTATACAAACCGAGTGACACTAGATTGTCTTACTTCTGCTGTAACAGAAGTGACACTGGTTAAAGTCGTAGTAAGGATACTAACTGTATAGGTATCTGTCGAAGTTGTAGTTGGTACGTCGATATAGATATTAGCAACATTAAATCTTTGTGTTCCTGAATTATTTCCTGTTCTGCTTACAGTTAGTGTATTTATAATTGTCCCATTTCTTCTAATTATAACATTGAAATTAATAGTCCAGTTTGCTCCTGTAATTACAGCAATTTGTTGAGTATTCTCAATCTTTATTTCATTACCTACAGCCACTGGGAGTGTTACTGTATTAATTGTAGTTTCTACACCTACAGGAATTACTAGTGTTGCAGCAGGCTGATCAAAAAATAATGCAGTTGCAGATGGTTGACCACTTGGTCCTGTTGGTCCCACTGCTCCGGCTGGTCCTGTTGGTCCTGTTGGTCCTGTTGGTCCCGCTACTCCTGCTGGACCTGTTGCTCCTGTTGGTCCTGCTACTCCCGCTGGACCCGTTGCTCCTGTTGGTCCCGTTACTCCTGCTGGACCTGTTGCTCCTGTTGGCCCCGCTACTCCTGCTGGACCCGTTGCTCCTGTTGGTCCCACTGCTCCTGCTGGGCCTGTTGGCCCCACTGCTCCTGCTGGACCTGTTGCTCCCGCTGGGCCTGTTGCTCCTGTTGGGCCTGCTACTCCTGCTGGGCCTGTTGGTCCCACTGCTCCTGCTGGACCTGTTGCTCCCGCTGGGCCTGTTGCTCCTGTTGGTCCTGCTGGACCCGTTGCTCCTGTTGGTCCCGTTACTCCTGCTGGACCTGTTGCTCCTGTTGGCCCCGCTACTCCTGCTGGACCCGTTGCTCCTGTTGGTCCCGCTACTCCTGCTGGACCTGTTGCTCCTGTTGGTCCTGCTACTCCCGCTGGACCCGTTGCTCCTGTTGGTCCCACTGCTCCTGCTGGGCCTGTTGGCCCCACTGCTCCTGCTGGACCTGTTGCTCCCGCTGGGCCTGTTGCTCCTGTTGGGCCTGCTACTCCTGCTGGGCCTGTTGGTCCCACTGCTCCTGCTGGACCTGTTGCTCCCGCTGGGCCTGTTGCTCCTGTTGGTCCTGCTGGACCCGTTGCTCCTGTTGGTCCCGCTACTCCTGCTGGACCTGTTGCTCCTGTTGGCCCCGCTACTCCTGCTGGACCTGTTGCTCCTGTTGGTCCTGCTACTCCTGCTGGGCCTGTTGCTCCTATTGGGCCTGCTACTCCTGCTGGGCCTGTTGGCCCCACTGCTCCTGCTGGACCTGTTGCTCCCGCTGGGCCTGTTGGTCCTGCTGGACCCGTTGCTCCTGTTGGTCCCGTTTCTCCTGCTGGACCTGTTGCTCCTGTTGGCCCCGCTACTCCTGCTGGACCCGTTGCTCCTGTTGGTCCCGCTACTCCTGCTGGGCCTGTTGCTCCTGTTAATCCCGCTGGACCCGTTGGACCTGTTGGTCCTATTATTCCAGTGGCAGTTAACAGCGCTACATCATCAATTAAAATATTAGAAGCACCTGCTAACGGTATTAAGTTTATAAGCAAATATGCTTGAGTAGTACCCGCAGGTGCTGTACTAGTTGTTAAATATACTTCTTGCCAATCGCTAGTTTGTGCATTTGGTAGCCTGTTAGCCGGAAGATAGGTCGATAAACCAGTTCCTATAAGCTCAAAATTTTGTCCAAAAAAGAAAACTTGAATTAACACTGCAGGAGCCTGTAAATTACTATCCTTAGCTAAAGATACAATAAGTTCTATATTCTCCCCTGTTCCGGCAGGGACAAATTGTCCAATATAGGCCGGTTCAATTCCCTGTTCAAGCAAAGCAGAATATGTTCCCGAATGAGAATACTGATTTGTAACAGTGGAATTCCCAGGGAAAACCCAACCATTTAAATTTCCTGTTTCAAATCCACTATTAGTAATTAAATTTAATAAACTCATCTATCTACTCCTTTCGGAAGTATTTTATATACGAATATAATATGAGTTTTTAATTAAATTGTCTGAGCACTACTCTATATAATGTTCTAGTTAATAGCACATTTTTGAAGCAGTTAAGATAGAAATAAAAAACCACTGTAAATATCAGTGGTTTTTAAAGTTATTAAAATGGATTAAATAATCAGTTCAACATACTTATATGTACATATTATATCCTGTAAACTCATTTATTTTCTTTTCAAAAAGGTGTACTAAAATGTACACCTTTTTGCTTTGTTCCCATAAGTAAGGTTGTACACTTATACTAAATATTCCCCTTTATATTAGACAAGAATTTTTATATAACCTGCTTAAGAATCTCTCTGTGTGCTTAATACTGATGGACAAACATTATTACTTTTCAAATAACTACATATCACAAAGAAAACTCATTAGTAAATATTATGAATAAATTTTTATTTTACTGGAAAAATGCTTCATAAGCATCGATGCGTTTAGTACCATATTAAAGTTTGTGAATAAATGTACTTAAACAAAACTGCCACATTTCTGCCATAGAGACAATTTCCAACCATAATTTTAGTATATTTCTGAACAGGTGAGGAAAGTTATAGAAGGTTTGATTGGAAATTCCTTTCCACGTGAAACCCTCACTATCTAAGTGGGGGTTCTTTTTTTTGAATTGACCCACTAAATATAGACATAGTTATCTCACTAGGCAGCTTCAGAGCATGAGTCGGGTATTTTCTTATATTAACTTCATTCCATAAACACTTACTAAAACTATAAATGTTTGAATTTTTTCACACTAAACTGCACATTTTTGTAAAAAATAATTCTAAATGCGAGACTATTTGTTAGTTTAATTTCTATCAGTTGATAAGTAAAACGGGATTTACTTATAGGCAAGTACTATGTTACCGTTTTAATACATCACATATTATATTGGGTCCTATTAGACTTTTCTTAGTCACCTTCCCTTTATACAGTGAAGGGGGGCTAAGAAAATATAGTCATGTCAACAGCCAAGAATTTAGACCATATTAGTAATATCTCGTTCGGTCAAAAAGTTATATACAACAGTAAAATACACTTTTGTTTCTTTAATCATGAAAATGGATTATTAGAAATCATAGATCCTGATACAAACTCTATTTTTTTAGTTAGACAAAAATCAATCATTTATAGGATTAAGTAAAACCATCAATAGTTAGCATTGATAGTTTTACTTAATCCTTCTTTTATTATATATACGTATGTCATTTTATTTATTGGACAATTTAAGATATGTAGAAACCTAATCGAATTGATTACCTTTACTTCTCGCTATAAGTATCTCCTGAAAATGTGAGGTAAGAAGCTGCCCCTTTATTTCATCATCCTTCTTTCTCCAAAATAAAAAGCACTCAAAATTATGAGCACTTTCCTTTAAATATTTTCAGATTCTTTATTGCTCTTCTTTTATCTCAATCGTAATAGTTCGCTCTATTCTAGAAAAATGATCTTCAAATTCAACCTTTATTCCAACTATTTTTTTTACTACACTTTTGAAGGTTAAAAGTAACCCATTCAAATTAGTTCCATCTTTAATTATTAATTGTGGAGTTAATAAGGGATTAGCAGCCAAAAGTATTTCTTCTGCAAAGTAAATTTCTTTATTTAAATCCAAATCAAAAAACTTAATATTTATTTTAATTTCTTTTCCCATAATACATCTCCATTTCCCATTAATTATCAAGGAATGGAACTAATAAGACAACAAAATTTCCCATAGAAAGAAATTAATTAGACAATACACCTTTGATATTTACAAAATCCTACCTAGTTTTTTGTAATTCCTTCTTTCACAAACCTGCCTCTTTAGCAACATAAGAAAAGGCACCTTATATTTAAGGAAAGCCCCTGTTAGTTTAAGTGTAATGCTTCACAAAATATAATCTTTTTATACTTGTTTTTACACTATAATAAGGTAAAAAAAAGCTTTTCCTAATATAAGGAAAGCTCTGATCCAATCATTATTAATTTATTTCTAAGCAATTTTATTTATTGTTGAATGGATATGTTTGTTTTTAACGTATTCCAAATTCTTAGTGACACAATAAAAATTAACCCTATAGATATACATGTTAAACTTAAGCCAACTGTTGATTTGGCAAAATTAATCCCGATATAACTATACAAAAGTCTTAGTGGTGCATTGGCAATAATTAGAGTTAGGATGTAAGTAGAATATTTTATTCCAGTGGCAGCTGATAAAAAACAAAGTACATCTGAAGGAACAATCGGACAAACCATTCCTAAAGCGAGAATTTTAAAATTATATACTTTTAATAATTGATTTAAATCTTTATGCTTTTTAAGCATATAAATATTTACTTCTTTTCCAACAATGCTTCTAGACAAAAAATAAATTAAGCTAGCGCTTAATACTAATCCAACAGTTGATAAAATAGAACCTTGTAAAGGGCCAAAGGAAGCCCCTCCTAGTATCATTAAAGGAGTTCCTGGTATAAGAAATAGCAGTCTAACTATCCATGCTCCAATGAAGAACAATGATGCGTATTCATTTTTCTCTGAAATAAAATGTTTTATGGTATCTATATCGACATGTAATACGTCAAAGTATACTAAAGATAAAAGGACTAATATCAAAATGGTAATAAAGGTAAATTTTCTTTTCATTTTTTCACATCTCCTAATATTAACGATGCTAGTATTATAAGAGAAAAAAATGAAGAATTACTTCAGATAATTATTAAGAATTCTTAAGGTTCGTTTCATAATCCGTAACTAATGGTAATTCAACTTGAAAACTGATTGTGTTATCTTGAAAATCTGCCGATATTTGCCCAGAATGTAATTCTAAAATTCTTTTTGATATAGCAAGTCCAAGTCCGGATCCATTTTTCTCCATTCTCGCCTTATCACCCACATAAAATCGCTCAAATAACTTATTGATATCCTCACTAGGAGGTTTTTCTACTTTATTTATGATTTGAAATAAAGAATGATTCCCCTTTTTTTGTAGGCTAATCATAATGACTGAAGGTTTAACGCTATATTTAATAGCATTACTTATAAGATTGTCAAACACACGAACTAACCTATCTACGTCCATTAACACTGGAAATGCAGCATCTTCAATTGATTTATTCACAAGTAATTGTTCTTTTTCTATAATTGGTAAGTATTCACCTACTATTTGTTCTAATAAATCGCCGAAATCCACTACATTTTTATTTAAAGTAAAATCCTGATTGGATAATCGAGTATATTCGAATAACTCATCAATTAACATTTTAAGTCTATTTGATTTTTGATATGTTATTTCTAAATACTCCTGCAACTGTTGTTGGTTGGAATAATGACCTTTTTTTAAAAGATCAATGTAACCGATAATGGATGTTAACGGTGTTCGTAAATCATGAGAAATATTCGTAATTAGTTCGTTCTTTTCTTGTTCCAACGTTCTTTCTTTTTCAAATTTGTGATGTAACTCTCTAGACATATAATTGACGTTCTCAGTAAGTTGTGTCAATTCATCTTTACCTCTCAATTCTATTGTAAGCCCCATCTCTCCATTTGCAATTTTATCTATCTTGTTGGAAATTAATTTAAGGTAGCGTAATTTTTTACTAATTAAAATAATAAAAGTAACTATAAATGTTACAATCAACACTAAAAATATAATTACAGCTAGTGAGGAATAAACAGCAATACTTAGATTCTCAGGATTATGTTTATCTATAAAGTATCCGATTAAACGTGAAACTAGCATAATAGCAAGGAAAGACACAATTAGGCTAAGAGTAATTGCACCCAGTAATTGGGTAGATAACTTATTTATCCTTTTAACATTCCTCATATTTTATAACCCACACCCCATATCGTTTTCACATAAATAGGATGTTTAGGATCTTGTTCAATTTTATCTCGTATTTTTGTTATATGTACCATTACATTATTATCTGATCGAAAGAATTCTTCCTTCCAAACTGCTTCATATATTTTTTGCACACTCATTACCATTCCTTTATTTCGAGCAAGGAACTCTAAAATATCAAATTCTTTAGGAGTAAGTCTAACTTCTTGATTCTGCACATGGACTTGTCTCGTATCAAAATTTATTTTTAATTCTCCTATTTCCATCATTTTTTTATCTTTACTTGGTTGCGTATTATATTTATTCGTTCTTCTTAATTGAGATTTCACTCTTGCAATTAATTCTAATGGATTAAAAGGCTTTGATAAATAGTCGTCTGCACCTGACATAAGTCCCTGTATTTTATCCATATCCTCAGACTTTGCCGACAACATGATTATTGGCATATTTCTTTCTTCTCTAATTTTCATACATGCTTGAATTCCATCCATTTTAGGTAACATAATGTCCAAAATAATAAGGTCTACTTCATCACTTTGTAAGTAATTTAATGCTTCAATGGCATCTTCAAATTTTTGCGTTAACATACCTTCATTTTCTAGGTAGATACCAATAAGATTCCTTATTTCTTTATCATCATCGATTATTAGTATTTTGGGTTGCATTAATTAACTCCTTTTTATATCCCTTATAATTTACACTGAAGAACATAAGCTGGTGGTAAATTTCTTAATTCTCTTTTTAGCGTAATATTGGGAAAATAATTTCTCATAAAAGGTATTTTAACCTTAGTATATTGAAAAGTCACAAACTCCCCACCTGTTTTTAACACTTTCAAGGTATTTGATAATATCCCTTTTGATACAGAATTAGGTAAGCTCGCAAATGGAAGACCAGAAACAATATAATCCGCATAAGGAATTCCATATTCCAATAGATATTGTTGAACATGCTCTGCAGATCCATGAATGATAATTATGTTTCTTTGCTTATTGTACTTTTTCTTCAAAATTTTATAAAATTCTTCATTGTTTTCAATTAACATAATAACTGTGTTTTCACTTCTTTTTTCTAGTATTTTCTTGGTGAATACACCAGTACCTGGTCCATATTCTACAATATATTTTGCTTTCTTAAAATCAATCCCATCTACCATTTTTTTACTCAAAAATTTGGAACTTGGCCAGATTGCACCGACAGTTCTAGGATTAGTAATATATTGATAAATAAAAGAAAATTTTCTCATGCCCTACTCCTCAATGTTAGTTTGAATATCAATATAAATGTAAAATCTAAAGATAAACTCAACAATTTTCTTAAGAATTCTTAAGGATTTTATTTAAAGTATGGATAATTTTTCTCTACATAAAAAAGAGCATTAATCCCTTGGATTAATGCTCTTTTACCAAAAAGCTTCTATGGCTGTAACATAGAAATCTGAATAAGAATAGAATGACCAGCAATATTAGTTACAATCACAACAATAGTACATGTATAGGAGTTAAGTAACGGTACAATCAATACTAATAAAAGTCCAAATAAATCCCTTATTCCTCTACATCGAATCAAGTAATATAAATACAAAATCTAAAAGAGAAACTCCAACAATTTTCTTAAGAATTCTTAAGATATTTATTGACAGTATGAATTGTATAATATGTGTAAATATTTTTTCATAAGAAAAGGTGATAAAAATAAATATCATTAGTTACACAACCCTATTAACTATTTTTCTTTTTATTTTATTTAGCATGACTAATTTGATTACATACGAGGTTTTCGTTCTTGTATTCATTCCTTTAAGTCTTTATATACTAATTATTGGAGTATCTGAGTTTAAAAAAAATTATAAAAAATAGAAGTTTTATTGAGGGACAAGTAAATAAATTTAAAGATATGTTAGAAGAAAGAATTAACAAATTGGATTTTGTTTAAATTAGATAACATATTACTCCTCTTCCAGAACAGCATCAAGAAAGGAGGAAATGGACCCTATTCCACCTTGTCCTTTCGGGAAATAATTATATTCTTAATTATTAATAGTTAGAACGTAAACAAGCCAATAGATATAGTCCAAAATATAATAATTGATAATAAGGAAATATTATTAAGGCTTAAAACTAATTCATATGTTCAACAGTATATGGAACAATTTTACTTGGAATCTGCAATAACCAAGTTAAATAAAGAAGAATGAAAATCAAAATAATTCCAGATTTTATTTATTGTAAAAAAAGATATTACATAAAAGGATAGATGTACCCTGAGTGAATTAATATCAACTATCATCATTATTTTTGGGGGAATATGTTATTTAATTAAGCCAACATTTATAGATCTTGTCTTAATAACTGCTATAGTATTAATTGTACTGCTAGCAAAAGAACTTTTTGTTTATTACTTAACTAATAAGAAAAGAAGTAAATAGGCCAACAGCTTGTATTCCCATTAAATTTAGTACGTATAATACTTTGAGTTTGTGAATAAATTCACTTAAGGTAACCTGCCACGATAGTACCAGAAGCACATAAACTGCACTGGTTAATGCTTAAGTTATTATAAGGATTCTGACCAGATTGTTGTATAAAAAAGAACCTTCCATTATTTAAGGAAAGACCTGTTAGCTTATGAACTTTTAAATTAAATATCACAATTCTTCAAATCAATTTCATACTCTTTAGGAATATAATTTAACAATTTTAATGTACTATTGATTCTATTATCATCAGTGAATACCGTTAACCCAACTTCATCTATATCAATTAAGGTTATTACCTTGTCCCAATTAAGATCAGGGAATTCTATTGGATGATTCCAATTCACACTTGGACATAACTCACCCAATAGTAAACTCTCACCTTTTATCATAAACGAACGGAAACCATTAGAAGCAAACCCCTCACAATATCTCGTTGTTAGTTTTAATTGAGCAGCAGACTCTACTTTAAGAATCATCCATTCATTTTTTTTATTACATACATAATCAATATGTAATTCCTTCACCTTTTCTATATCTTCATCATCCATTAACTCAGTTGATAATACAAAGAATAAAGGAAACTCAAAAGTATTTTTTATAAAATTATTTGAAAAACCTTCAAGATCTCTAAAATTTACTCCAAGACTTAAAACTGTGAGATTCCTCTTTTTAAACTTAATTGAGTTAATAATGCTTATATCGCTATTTTGAATAAAAACCGACATTATGTTCACTTCCTACTATTAATGTTAGCTAAGTTATGCCTAAAGCTAAGCTATTTAAACAGAATACTAACTAGTTATAAATAATAATCATTTATGGAACACTCCGTTCTTGATTAATTACCTATTTTAAAATTCAGTAAGTATATGGCTATTTTAATTTTAATTCTTCTTCAACAAAC
>NZ_JAJTTG010000011.1:0-99819 GCF_021341655.1 Bacillus sp. Au-Bac7
CCTAGTTCCCTGGGCCCTAATCCCCGCTGCTGCCATCTGTAACGTCGATCCGTTCGAGCTTGCAAGACGGAATCTTATCCCCGTTGCTGTCGGCTTATTCGTTACGACGATTGTGGCCATAATACTGATATAAAAAAAGCTCCATCTATGTGAAGGATAGATGGAGCTTCTGCTTGTAAGAAGCTAAAAAATTATGTTCTTATCTTTACTCGCTTAGTAAGTTTTACCTGTAGCACTTCATAAAGAGCAATCCACAAATACAGCCAAATTAGCCCTAATGCGTAGCCGCCGATTACATCGGATGGAAAGTGGGCGCCGAGGACTACTCTGCTTACTCCTATCAGCAGGATAAACAGAAAGGCGGCAGCGGTAACTAGCCATTTTTGTGTGCTTCCTTTTAATTTCCTTGAGATTAGGTAGGCGATAAACATATATAAGACAAAGCCAACCATTGCATGGCCGCTTGGAAAGCTCATGCTGTCTGCGTCGGCAATATCATGAAAATGCGGTCTCGGGCGGGCGATTGCGTCTTTAACGATTTTGTTGAATTCATTGCCAAGACCAACGCTAAGCACAAAGGCTGCCATTCCTAAATAATCCTTTTTTCTTATCCATAGCCATACTAGAACAATTATCGCGATTGCACCAATGCCTATTTTATCACCAAATGCTGAGATAAATTCAAAGAAAGAATGAGTGCCTTCAGGGAATAAATCCATTATAGTCTTTTGGATGCTTCCATCAAAAAACAAGTCTTTTCCTTTTGCTATTACAGAAACAAAATAAATAAAAATAAACAATGATAATGCCACTAAAGCCAAAGCTGTTTTCGATTTCCTGATGGTCATTTTTTCCTCCGTAAGTAAAGATTGCTTTTTATTGCCTATTTTATCAAATCTTTCTTTTCGTGGAAATATGGTTTACAGGTAATTTTGCTTCCTCCCAATATGAGGGTATCACTCGTGATTTTTGTTAAAATGCCTAATTCTGTAGCAGTTTTTTGCCGTTTCCCCAAGCTGTTCCAAAAGATTATAATTAGCCACTGCTCCAACAGCAGCACCAATTACTGGAACTAACTGCAGCATCTTCACGAAATCGATATAATCTCTGTATTCTTGCTGAAGCTCCTGCCAATTTAGCTTTAGCACTTCTTCCTTCTTTGCATCCCAATTTTCAATAATTTCTATTAATTCCTGTTTTCTGTCTTCACTAGAAAAGGCAAGTTGAAAGACATACAGCGAAAACACTCTTTCTTCATACTCCTCTGGATCATGTCCATACAATGATGCTGACTCCATTAAGAATTTCATCTTTATTGCTAACAGCAGCGGAAAATCAGCCAATCCGACAAGAATACCACCTGCTCCAGTTCCCGCTCCTTCTACTGCTGCTGCTTTTTGAAACTGAGTGATTTTTTTGTCCATCTCTTCATCCAATGCTTTTAATGTTCTTTCAGAGGACGATGGTTTCTTCGTTATTTTATTTGTGCCGGCAAGTGTGCCTGTTATCATCTGCTTAATTGCTTCCGTTATGACTTGATGAACCTTTTGAGGAATATAACCATTCATTTTGGTCTGTGCCTTTTTAGATACTCGATTAAGCATGGTAGGTCTTTTTAGAATACGTCTTTTCCAGTCCTTTACTTCTTGTCTGACATTGCTTTCATAGTCCTTCATCTGTTTCACTCCCTTTAACCTATACATACGTATTATTCATTTAATTGTTCCCTATGCCGTAAACTTCGCAAAAAAAAAACTCCTAGCTGGAGTTTTTAAAGCAGACATCACGCCTGAAGTTTTTTATTCATATAGAGAGAGACAAAGACAAAGGTGAAAACAACACTTGCGATAAGCGTCATAAGACCTGCCGTGAAATCTCCCTTTAATGCTACAACAGCTGACAATATAATCCCTTGCAAGTAAAGAACAGTGCTGATTGTCTTTTTAAAGGAAGATTTACGCATATCAATGGACAGCGGATAAAGACTGATCCATAACTTATCTTGATAGGCGTTCCACAATGGCATAAGCTGAAGACCTGTCAAATATAAGAACAAGACCGCAAGCAACACTTGTCCCATTCCAAAGGAAAGGAAAAACAACGCAATTCCGCCTATAACTGTTAGCCTGACGAACAGACCTAAATAATCACCTGAACGGAAGAAGGTCCGCCAATACAGATGGCTGAATACAAGCTCTTGCTTATAGCTTATTTGGGATACGAAAACATCTAAAAGCTTCCTTCTCTTAATTCGGTTCCGCAGATGAGGCACATCTGTGAACATATTTGCCAACTGGTAAAAACCAGCCATACGCTTTTCATCTTGTGCGATTAAATATTCCCATTTAATACCCATATGTTTTGTTGCCTTCTGATAATAGACAAGCAATAGAACAGGGATTACAAGGACAGCCAGCACAAACAGAGGCGAGGCATTAGAGAAAAGCAAAAACAAGATAACTAAATTTATGCAAAAACGGATAAGTGTGTCTGTTGTATGATGACTCGCATTAACAAAATGCTGAACTTGCCAGCGTATTAGTAAGTTTACACCTTTTACAATACTTAAAATAAGGAAGAAATACCAAAAACGATTAAACTGCCCATCGTTCACACTGGCATACAGCGGCATTAAAATGCCAAGACCCATTAAAAGGATATAAACTTGGAAAATAAAGCTGACCAGCATGCAGTTGATAAAGTATTTCCTCATTCTTGACTCGACAGGAATCAGAAAGATTCTGTCAGCATCCTTTAAAAACGTATAAATTGGGCTTTTTGTTACGAGTAATGCGAGCAACAGGCTCATGATTATCGCAGCCGGAAAACCTTTAGAAATCCCTTTAAGCCACTCTTGATAATAATAAGAACCCGCCCCTAATAAAAATACAAGGACTAGAACTAGATGCCCATTTAAAATATAGCGTAAATAGCGAACATATTCCTTCACTGTAGAGCTTAACCTGTCTCTCCACAGCTGCTTCTCACTGAATTCAATCATGGCTCTCTTCCTTTGTCAGCCGGATATATATATCATCCAGGGTTGCATTTGGCATTTGGAATTCCCGCTTTAGCTCCTCCATTGTCCCGGCACATTTAATTTTGCCTTCATGAAGAATGATGATTCTGTCGCAATATCGCTCCGCTGTGGCAAGGATATGTGTCGACATAAGGATACCTGCTCCTTCTTCCTTCATTCGCTTCATCATGTCAAGGAGCGATTGAATTCCAAGAGGATCAAGTCCAACGAAGGGCTCATCGACGATATATAAAGAAGGCTGAACTAGGAAGGCACACATAATCATCACCTTCTGTTTCATCCCTTTGGAAAAGTGAGCTGGAAACCATTTTAATCTTTTTTCCATTCGGAATTCTTTAAGAAGCTTTGGCATTCTTGCTTTATATTGCTCTTCCGAGATACCATATGCCATCGCCGTCATTCTTAAATGCTCCTCTAATGTCAGCTCATCATATAAAATCGGTGTTTCTGGAACAAATGTAAACTGCTTGCGGTAAGCATCCTTGTCACTTTCAAAACTGCTGCCATTTATTTTTATTTCTCCTTTATGCGGCTCCATTAACCCGATTATATGGCGTATTGTCGTGCTCTTTCCCGCCCCGTTTAATCCAATCAGGCCAACAATCTCATTTGAAGCAATCGAAAAGGAAATATCTTTTAAAACCGGGTTACGGGTATAACCCCCCGTTAAATTCTTCACTTCCAAAAGCGTCATCAATAACGTACCTCCACTTATGTATTACCTATAGTTTATCAACAAACAGCGTTAATTTGAAATTTTTCCTTGGCTTTTTATTTTTTTGTGTATATATATCTCCATAACGGACATTCTAATTATTGAAGAGGGGCACCACTTAAATATTGTTGAACCAATTCAATAATAAAAATGAGGTGTTTGCAAAAGATTATTTAGATTAAATAATCAACTGAAACTTCCATTCGTTCAAAACAAGGGGATGGTTAGCTTGCATTATTTGTTAAGTATACCAGAAGATCAATACACCAATAGTTGCTTATCCAAGTAGTTAAAAATTCCATTACGGAATGAGGTGTGGTGTCGCAGACTGTCATCTATTCTTTATACGTTAACGCATATAAAGACCTAATTTAAGGGGATGGTTCGTTTGAACAATGATCGATTTTTCTCATAGAAAACAATTCATTATTAAATGAGGTGTTTATCAAAGAGAATGACCTTTAATCGAGCGCAATAAGAAGTTCCTCTTCAACGAGGCAGGATCTCTTGATCCTGTCTCTGTTTTTTGTTTTTAGAATTTCCTCTCTATGATAAAATAAATAGAAAAATGAACAGGAAAAGGAGAAATTGTTAATGAGTGATTGTATTTTCTGCAAGATTGTTGCAGGGGAAATTCCTGCCAAAAAAGTATTCGAAAACGAGCATGTTGTTGCATTTTTAGATATCAGCCAAGTAACAAAGGGCCATACTTTAGTTATTCCGAAAACGCATGTAAAAGATCTTTATGAATTAACGCCTGAAATTGCTAAAAACTTATTTGAAGTTGTCCCTTCTATCGCAAACGGATTAAAAGCAGCTTTTGAGCCGGTAGGGCTGAATACACTTAATAATAATGGTGAAAAAGCAGGTCAATCTGTATTCCATTATCATATGCACCTTATTCCCCGCTACGGAAAAGGCGATGGCTTTGGAGCCGTTTGGAAAACGAACTTCGACGCATATTCTGATGAACAGCTTTCCCAAATTGCAAATGACATTAAAGAAAAGCTGTAAACAGAAAATTTTTAAAAATTTCTACATAAAAAAGCTATTATCCAATAGCTTCATGAAATCGTTATCAATGATTTACACATTGGATTTTCGAGTATTCCAACACATATATTATTTTCGTAATGTAACAACAGCAGCTTTGAAGCAGTGAAATTCGCTTTAAGGCTGCTTTTTTTATCTGTACAAATCTTCACAATTTGATAGTATAAGGGTAAACTTCCAATCAAAATCGTAGTAAAAGCACAAGGAGGAAAAAACATGAAACGCGCGTATAACTTTAATGCTGGTCCTGCAGCATTGCCAGAATGGGTATTGCAGGAGGCACAAAAAAGCTGGATGGATTTCAACAACACAGGCATGTCCATAATGGAGCTCAGCCATCGCAGCAAAGACTATGAAGCAGTCCATAATGAAGCAAAATCTCTGCTTGCATCCCTGCTTTCTATACCGGATGATTATGAAATTCTCTTCCTCCAAGGTGGTGCAAGCCTGCAGTTTACTATGGTGCCAATGAATCTTCTGGCAGATGATAAAACAGGTTATTATGCACTTACTGGCGTCTGGGCGGAGAAAGCACTTAAAGAAGCTGCAAAAGTAGGAAAAACAGAGACTGCAGTTTCAAGCAAAGATGATAACTATACGTATATTCCTGATCCAGCAGAAATAGAAGTTCCTGAGAATGCGGCATATCTTCATATTACAACGAATAATACTATATACGGAACTCAATGGCATAAATTCCCGACTGGGTTGAAGGTTCCATTGATTGCTGATATGTCCAGCGATATTTTGAGTACACCACTTGATATCAAAAACTTCGATATCATTTATGCTGGTGCACAAAAAAATCTAGGACCATCAGGTGTTACAGTTGTTATCATAAAAAAGGAGCTCATTAAAAAGAACCCAGAGCTTCCTACGATGCTGAGCTATGAAACACATGCCAGCAGCAACTCCTTATTCAATACACCTCCAACTTTGGCTATTTATTTATTATCACTTGTGCTGAAGTGGGCGGAAAACCAAGGCGGTATTGAAGGAATCGCAGCAATTAATAACCAAAAAGCGGAAACACTTTATCATGTCATTGACAACAGCGAAGGTTTTTACAAAGGCCATGCCGTTAAAGACAGCCGCTCTAAGATGAATGTAACGTTCACGTTGCAATCTGATGAACTGACAAAAAAATTCCTGGATGAAGCTAAACTTGCTGGATTTGTGGGACTGAACGGCCATCGATCTGTTGGCGGCTGCAGAGCTTCCATTTATAACGCTGTTCCATTAGAGCATGTTGAGGCTTTAGCTCAATTTATGAAAGACTTCCAGCAAAACGCTTAAAACAAGGCTTTACACAGATAGGTTTCGCCTATCTGTTTTTTTTGCCTTTCTATGGGTAATGACATATATATGCAAACCTAACCTAAAATAGGCTATAATTAGAAAAAAAAGACGAGGTGAACATGATGAGTGGAAAAACATTTCTATCAGGATTTATCATTGGCGGGCTTGCAGCTGCAGCAGCAACCTTATTCACTACCCCTGTATCGGGTAAAGAGGCAAGAAAAGCATGTGTGGACAACAGCAAAGCATTTCTAAAGGAATTCAAAGATTTAAAAGAAGACCTTATAGAAATTAAAGACAGCATTGCTACTGCCAGCAAAGAAGGGAAAAATGTCATCGGCACCTTCGTGGAAGATATAAAAGAATCGCTCGAGCAATGGAAAACAGAAATTCAACCACATCAAGAACAGCTGAAAATCGAACTAAACCAAATTGAACAAACAGTAACTGAATTAGAAAACGACTTAAAAAAGCAACAATAACACACAAAGAGAGGAAAACTAACATAGTTTACCTCTCTTTTTGCTAAACCCCTTCATCTCCTCCTGAGTAATGTTAAATTTCCTTACATAAAAACATCTAAAATTTGGAAAAATAAATATATGCGTATAGTAAATATAAAAATTCATGTAAGAAAAGTATAACAAAGTACATATTCTGACTTTTTAAAAAACTTATTCTCTATTCATTCTTTCTCGATTTGTTTTTAGAGTATAGAAATATTTCAATATGAAACTATTTTTCAGATTTTAAAATCTGATGTTTAAAACCTTGATTTCAAGCAGTTCGGTCTTCTTAATATTTCTTTCACTCCAGAAAGTTAACGTGTATAATGCTGGTAGAAAAAGGGTGAATTTTTATTTAATTTTAGAAATAATTATACAATAAAACGTTTTCTTTCAAAAAATATGCTTATTTCTAAAAATTTCGCTTATTTTTTCTTTATTAATTTTTGTTTTATTGGCATAATGATTATAAATATAGAAAAGTAGGTGAATAGATTTGGGGATGAATGAAAAAGAATGCTCGATGAAGGAAGCTTTAATGTTTACTCAAAGAGTAGGACAACTCAGTAAAGCACTATGGAAATCAATTGAAAAGGATTGGCAAAATTGGATTAAGCCGTATGATCTTAATATCAATGAACATCATATTTTATGGATAGCTTATCAGTTAAATGGCGCTTCCATATCAGATGTGGCCAATTTTGGGGTAATGCATGTCTCAACAGCCTTTAACTTCTCTAAGAAATTAGAAGAACGAGGACTGCTGCAGTTCTCCAAAAAAGAAAATGATAAACGGAACACTTATGTTTGTCTCACAGAAAAAGGTGAGCAATTGTTCCTTAATATCATGGAGGAATACAATCCTGACAACAGCTCAGCATATTCAGCTGCATTGCCAATCAAAAACTTATATGGAAAATTTCCAGAATTGCTGGAAATGATGACAATCGTCAAGAATATTTATGGAGACAACTTCATGGAAATATTCGAAAACTCCTTCAACAATATCGAAGATTCATTCGTTGAACAAAATGGGCAGCTTAAACATAAAGAACCGGCGCCTATGAAGTAATCCACATATACTCGTAAAAATGGAATAAAGGGCAAAAAAAAGATGAGACAGAGTCTTATCTTTTTTTGTTTTAAAACACCAGTAAATAATCAAAAACAACTATTGATTTTTTGCCCTATTCGTCGTAAAGTAGCAAGGTGAGTTTTATTAAACTAGAAAATTTCTCCTTTTGGAGGGTGATTACTTTATGAACTGCTGGAAGACAATTAATTTTCATAAACAGTACGGCTTTCAACGCATACTTTTTATGTCTTCCTTAACAATGGTTTTTTCTTTTTTGTTCCTTTACACTCCGACAATTGCATTTTTTGGGTATAACAGTTTAAATGACAACTACTTTTTACCTTTTATGGCAGCATTTCTGCTCGTTTATCCTGCTCATAAATTGCTGCACTTTCTGCCGGTTGTCCATTTAGGCAAAAAAATAAAAAAATCAATTGATATACACTATGGTATTTTTCCGTTAATATGTATTAGGGCAGCAGACCCAATCGGGAAAATTCAGTTTATATTTGCTTTGATTATGCCGATGCTCGTCATTAACACTGCATTGGTCATTTGCTGTTTCCTGTTTCCTCATTATGTCCATTATTTCTTAATTTTGTTTGCCTATCATTTCGGGATGTGTGTACCTGATTTTATTCGCATAAAAAGCTTATGGAAATCTCCAAGGTCATGCTATGTAGAAGAAAATGAAGATGGCATTGAAATTTTGGTCAGCAATGTCAGCTAATGCTGGAGGCAACACTTGCGGTCAGGACATAAGATAATAAAGGAAAAGGATGCATGTATTTAATTGACATATCATAGGATATAATACTATCTTTTTATCCCTTAATTTGATATTGTAAGTATCATACAATAATTCTGTTTTAAGGAGGGAATCAATGATGATCTCCATTTTTATTATCTTAGCCATATTAATATTATATAATATTAATAGAATGACAAATGCACTATGCGCACAAAAGGAAATCCCGGAAGAGAAACAGCCGAAGGTTTTCCGCACAATCAATGTCCTTATAACGATTCTTTTGATTTCTTCCTATGTTGATTTATTATTTAGTTGACATAAACGGACAATATGCTCCTAACAAGGTGCTTCATATCCCTTTATTGGAAGGAAAGCAGCGATGATTATTCATCGCTGCTTTTATTTTCTTAGAGAGTATTAGTATACCCAGCTTGCTCCGATAATGATAAGCAAGATGAATAGCACCACTAATAATGCAAATCCTCCGCCGTATGCACCTGTACCTGACATGAAGACTCCTCCTTTCTATCAGTTGAATTCATGTTCTGCATTACTTTGGCTCTTACAGCCAAGCAGCGCCAACAATAATTAAAAGAATGAAAAGTACTACGATTAACGCAAATCCTCCGCCGTATGCATGACCCATAGTAACACCTCCTTTTAAGGCTGCTACTGTATCCTTTTGATAAATGGTTTAAGTCTAATAAGACTAAAGACTTGCTTGCCAAAAGTCAGTTACATGCAGCATACTAAGCTGCCCCCATCCTGACCCTTTGCACAATTCAGCACGAATAAGCCACCGGCTAATTCTTTAAGCTGTTTTTCAAGCTCAATGTATCATATGTCTAGGACCTAAAAACGGAACAGGACATTTACCCAATTTTTAATTTGTTGCTTTTGCCTATCGTTTTTCTTTTGCATTAAAAGGGATTTTTGCTCTTTTGAAAATTTATGATATAGTAATGATGGATGTTACAGATAAAACTAACTTAGGAGTGTTTAACTTGAAAAAAAGGCTACTATCCATCTCTCTCGCTGCTGGCATCATTGGACTTAGCGCATGCAGCAATGGTGGTTCAGACGCAGTTGTAAAATCAGATGCAGGTGATATTACTAAAGATGAACTCTACGATGCGATGAAGGAAAAATACGGTACGACTGTACTGCAGTCCCTTCTATATGAGAAAGTACTTGAAGATAAGTATGACGTATCCGATGAAGAGTTAGACGAGAGAGTTGATAGCATTAAATCACAGCTTGGCGATAACTTCGAATTGGCCCTTCAGCAATATGGTTATAAGGATGAAGATGAGCTGCGTTCGATGATTAAGACTGGAATGCTTCAAGAAAAAGCCGCAGTTAAAGAAGTTGATGTAACAGAAGATGAAATTAAAGCATATTACGATGACTATAAGCCTGAAATTAAAGCTCGTCATATTCTTGTTGCTGATGAAAAAACAGCAAAAGAAGTCAAAAAGAAGCTTGATAATGGCGAAAAATTTGAAGATCTAGCGAAGGAATATTCTACAGATACTGCTTCTAAAGAAAATGGCGGTGACTTAGGCTGGTTCGGTGCTAACACAATGGTTGCTGAGTTTGAAGAGGCAGCATACAAGCTGGATGTAGACGAAATCAGTGATCCAGTCAAAACAGAAAATGGCTACCATATAATTCAAGTAACAGATAAAAAGAAAAAAGGCAAATATGAAGATGTAAAGGATGACATGGAATATGAATTAAAAGTGTCCAAGCTTACATCTGATACAATCAACAGTGCCATGGAAAAAGAACTAAAGGATGCAGATGTAAAAATCGAGGATAAGGACTTAGAGTCCTTGCTTGATGCAACGTCTACAAGCGGTTCAACAAACACAACTTCAGGCAGTTAACAAAAAAAAGGGAAACTAGAGATATACTCTAGTTTCCCTTTAATTTTCATATGCGCGTTCTTGAGTATTTCCGCTTTTCTTTTGTTTTTCCTCTTCCATCCTCTTAATATATACTTCTCCTTCCTTTTCGATATATTCATTCTCTTGCTGCTTGTCCTCTTTTCCTGTCTTAACAGCCATAAATGCACTTACAGCAATACCTCCTAATACAAACAGAACCCACATCGGAATCTCAAACATACTATTAACTCCCTTCCTCTTAATTACTACATCATATGCTAGATAAACTAGAATATTCACCTTTTCGCAGAAGCCCTCACTAAACAAAAAAAAGGCCTCCTTTATTAAAAGGAGACCATAGGATTAAATTATTATTTATGGAAAGAAGGTTTGTAAAAGGAACGGTTTTCCAATGGGAAGATTCTTTCTGAAAACTCGCCTGGCTGAACACGTTCAAGCGCTCTGTCTAGCATATTCATTTTAGCATCCAGATTATCTATATAATGAAGAATTTCTGCCTCTTTAATCAGTGGAGCTTTCGGGCTGCCCCACTCTGCTTTTCCATGATGTGAAAGCACCAGATGCTGAAGGACCATTACTTCTTCACCTTTAATACTAAGTTCATCGGCTGCTTTGCCAATTTCATTTACCATTATTGTAATATGTCCAAGTAAGTTTCCTTCCACTGTATAAGTCGTTGAAATTGGACCTGACAGTTCAAGCACCTTCCCTAAGTCATGAAGGATTACACCGCTGTACAGCAGGTCTGTATCAAGGCTCGGATAAAGAGTGGCAATAGACTTAGCTAAATCAAGCATGCTAACAACATGATAAGCAAGTCCTGAAACGAACTCATGATGATTTTTTGTTGCAGCCGGATATTCTAAAAATGCTTGCTGGTGCTTTTTCACGAGATGTCTTGTAATCCGCTGGATGTTAGGATTTTTCATATCAAAGATATACTGATTAATTTTCGCCTGCATTTCTTCTGTTTCAAGCGGTGCTGTTTCAATAAAGTCAGATAAGCGTACACTATCCTCATGGGATGCTGCCTTTATTTGGCGTATTCTTAGCTGCAGCCTGCCTCTGTAGTTTTGGAGGTCTCCATTTATTCTCACAATTGTTTGGGGCTGATAAGACTGTGCATCTTCATCAGTAGCATCCCACAGCTTTGCTTCTATTTCTCCGCTTTTATCCTGAAAAATTAATGTTAAGAAAGGTTTGCCATTGCTGGCCATTGCTCTCGCTGAACTTTTTATTAATAAATGTGAATCAAACTGGTCCCCAACCGCATAGTGTAGGATTCCTTTTTTATCCAAGGCTTTTCGCTCCTTTTTCATCTTGTACAATCTTTTATTTAATCTATTCGTTCCTAGTATAACACTATCTATATTAACGGTCTCGCTCTAAAGAGGGCAGCAGCAGAGAATGTATTTGACCATCAGGAAAATGCTCCAATAGATGGGTATGACATGTAAAAAAGAGCAGCTGATTATTTCTGCAAGTTTTTAAAAGCTCAAGCACTTTCTTCGTCCGTTTATTATCAAAATTGACGAAACTGTCATCGATAATAATCGGCAGCGGATATTTCTGATAAAATGTCTGTGTCAAGGCAAGTCGAAGCGCCACATAAAGCTGTTCTGCTGTTCCCCTGCTCAGCTCTTTTGCTTCAAAAAAGGTGTTATCCTCCCTTTCCACCAAAAAGCCGATGCCTTCTTCCTTCGGCAAAATTCTAACGTATTGATTGTCTGTTAAAATAGCAAAATACTCCTCTGCCTTATGCAGCATAACTGGGAGCTGCTTATCTTTGTAGACATTGACTGTTTGTGTCAAGAAGTGCTTGGCAGCAGCAAATTTTCCCCATATCTTTACTTCCTCTTGAAACTCATCCTGCAGCTGTTTGAAATGATGCAATTTCTCTGTGTACGTTCCGCCGCTTTCGGCTTGACTTATGGTTAGTTGATTTTCAGCACTGGCCTTCATAATCTGCTTTATTCTTTCTTTTGTTTCCGCTAACCTTTCAGTTAACAGTAACTGCTCCTGTTCCGGCTCATCGATTGTGCGAAGAAACTCGATCTCTTCCTGTGTTAGACGAAAATGCTCCAGTTTTTGCTTTAGTGTGGAAAGCTTCTGCTCTAGCTCGATTTTTTCTGCATATAACTCTCCCTTTTTCCGGTATTCCTCTTCTGTTTTCACTTCAGCAATGTCGAGCAGCGCTTCGGTTTCAGCGGAAAATACCGACAGCTCTCCTGCTAACCCATGCAACTCCTGCCTGCATTCTTCTAACGCCCGGTTGTTCTCCTGCCAATAAATCTTTCTTTCATTTTCTTCTTTCACAGCATTCATTAACTGGTTAGACATTTGAGCAAGTGAGTCTGCTTTAAAGGAGAAGAATTTTTCATACTGTTTGGAGATTCGCGCTCCAATAAGTTCTAACTCTGTCTCTATTGCCGTTATTTCCTCAATAACCGCCCTTTTATCCTTAAGCTTTACCTTCCATTCGTCTAACAGCAAATAAGCATCGTAAATATAATCATATGCGAGAGAAGCAGGTATCCTCAATGTATCGCCAAGTTCTGCAAGAACAGTTTGATGCTCCCTGTATTGCTGTTCCCAGCTTTCATAGCCGCTTAAAATTCTCTCATACGCCTTCGTTTGCTGCTCCAGCTTTACTAGATGTAAGCTGTAGCTTTCTCTTGCTTGATTATCCTTCTCTAAGGCATGCTTGGCTGAAAATGCATCAGGCAATTCAAAACCGCCAGTTTCCTCTCTCATGCCAGCCTTATCCCGCTTTAGCTCTTTTGCTTTTCTTTGCAGCTCTGACCGTTCTTTCTTCGTTGCCTTCCTTCTATTAAAAAAGAAAAGAATGGCTGCAATACTGCCTAACAAGGCTGCAAGCATTAAGTATAGGAGCTGTTCAGCTGCACCTGCCAGCCCGATTGCAATCAGCATGATTAGAACGAACAGAAACTGCATATTAGCTGCAAGATGGACTTTCCGATTAGCCTCAAGCTGTTTTTGGACGCTTTCGATATCCCTCTGTAGAATTGCAAGCTTTTCTTTATGCCAGCTTATGTTTTCCGCTGCTTTAAGTTGCGTTTTTAGCTCTTGGCGCTTATCCTCTGAAAGCAGTCGACCATTCAGTTCAGCGGTTTCCCTTTCCATGCTTTCGAGCTGCTGCTGTTCTTCCTTTAATCTCGCATCAAGCTCTAATCTGGAGGCCTTAAGCCTTTTTTGCAAGGCATCTGCATTTGCACATTGCTCCTTCATAAAGATGCTCGTATTAATATCAGAAATATCCTCTTCTGTTATTGGCACATGCAATTTCGCCTGCAAAACTTCCATTTCCTTCTCCAATATGGATAACTGGTTCAACAGCTGGTTCTTTCGTTTTTGAAGCTCTTCATAGACGGGCATTTTCCCGCTAGCCTCTGTTATTTCTCCAGCAGCTGCTAACAGCTCCTCATTAGGCTGAAGTTGCCTGTCTTTGTCTTCTAATCCTTTAATCTTGTTCTGCACATGCTGAATTCGGCTTTGGACTGTTAAGATTCGGTCTTTGATTCGGTCCCATCTGTCCATACCAGCATTGGGAAACGTCAAATCAGCATACTTTTCCTCTTTACGCTCTAAAAGCTCTGTTTGTGCTACTATTGGAGCCGCTTCTAACCAGCTCTCCAGTTTATTAATGTCTTCCTTTAGACTGACAGCATTGTCTTCTTCTGCTTCCAGCTCTTGGGCCAGCTCCTCTCTTCTTTGCAGCAGCCCGCTGTATTGCTCATTTGTTTTTTCTGCATTTTTCAGCTGTTGGTGAGCATCCTTTAAAGACACCAGCAGTTCGTTTAGGACTGGCTTTTTTCCGTTTGGTCGAAAGCGGGCATCCAGCTCTTTCTGCAGCTCTGTATCTGTCCTTGCTATTAGATCAGAACCGATTACACCTGTTGAAAACAGGAATCTTCCAATCTCCTCGCTCTTTAGTCCGTGGATATTTTGCAAGCCATCAAGATTAAAAGAAAAAATCGATTGATAGAGACCTTTATCTACTCTCTGCAGTAATTCACCGAGCAAATCCTCTTGCCCTTTTCGGCCGTTTTCCAAAATGACAGTAACATCACCGGCTGCTTTTCCTTTAACACGCTCAATTGTTGCCATACCATGTTCAGGAAACCATGCTGTTAATTTACCGCCATACTTAGCTTGATTTTTCGGCTCATAGCGGAGCTCTGTCTGAACCTTTGAAGGAAACCCAAACAGAACGCTGTGGATGAAGCTCATGATCGTCGACTTGCCTGCTTCATTTTCTCCATAAAATACTTGAAGATCTGCATCCAGATTATACGTTATATTCTCTAGTTTTCCATACCCGTAAATAGTTATTGTTTTAATCCGCATATTTTACCCCCTGGCTGCTCCGTTCAGCATGTGAAGAAGCACCCGCTCCGCTTCTACTGCTAGCTCTTGCTTCTCTGTTTCCGTTAATTCTGAAAGATATCGGTAGGCACCTGGGTGACGATAAAGCGGCGCAACAGCTTCTGCGATTGAATCGTAGTCTGTAACAGCTTGAAAAAGCTCAGCAAAAAAAGCAGATTCTGTTTGCAGCTGCTCTTTATCCCAGCTGCTGCGTTCTGTTATCGATAAGCTCGACACCCACACAAAATCCGATTCCTCCAATTCGTCAGCTTGAAGGATTTCCAGCAGTTCTCCTGCGTGGAAGCTGCCAAGTTTTTCTGCGTTAACAGCATTAATGGACATGATTACAGGTACTCCATTGTCTCTTTCGATATTTTGCGCGCTTTGACATAAGCGCAAAAGCTCATCAACGTTTTTGGCTGCAGCTGCATCTATTTCAACTGATTTCCATAAACATGCCGCTGTCGGGATAAATTCTAGCTCTGCAGCCAGCTTGCTTAGTTTTACGTAGTAGCAGCCCTTCTTTCCTGTTTCCTTTTTATGCCTTCCTTGAATGTTTCCTGCATACACTACCGGCGGTTCTGCTTGCAGTATTGCTCTTTTATGTATATGACCCAATGCCCAGTAATCCATCTCCTTTGAAGCTAACTCCTGTAAGTTAAAAGGAGCATATGGACTGTGTTCGCTGTTTCCTTCCAAACTGCCATGCAGTATGCCAATATGGTAATCTGCTCCTGCCTTTTTTTCAAAGCTGTTTACTCTTCTGTCATAAAGATGTCTCGCTTCATAACTGAAGCCATATAAATGAACTGTCGCATTGTTTTTTCTGTGCTCAAAGACAGTGACCTCGGAAGGAAAGATATGTACATTGTCCGGAAAGTTAATCTCCAGCCACTTGCCGCTTAAATGGTCATGGTTTCCATGGATGATATATACCTCAATGCCAGAGGTATTCAGTCTTTCCATCTCTTTCCGGAAAAATATTTGCGCTCTCAAGCTTCTGTCTTCCCCATCATAAATATCCCCGGCAATAAGAACGAAGTCGACCTGCTTGGCAATGGCAGTATCAACAATCCTTTTGAACGACGTAAAGGTGCTTTCCCGCAGCTGTGTTCGTATAGGCGCAGGCAGATTTTTCAACCCGAGCATAGGGCTGTCCAAATGAAGGTCTGCACAATGTATAAATGTTATCTCCTCCATAATGACCACCTCCTTTTTCTTTTATATTATCATCCTTAAAATACGAATGCACGTTCTAAAAAAGTTATAACTGAAGTTTCATTCCAATCGGAAGACAGTGACTGTCGTACCCATGCCCTAACTTAGCTGTTTTTGCCACAGGAATTCCAAACTTTTCTGTGGCAGCAAGCACTAGCTCCTCTGCTGTCGGCATGCCTGCACTCTGCTCTAGCTCCGTAAAGGTACCTAACAGGATGCCATTGCATCTCTCAAGAAAACCAAGCTGGGTAAGCTGAGCAATATAAGAGGCAATCGCAGCCGGTCCACCACCGAGGCTTTCCAAGAAAAGCAGCTTATCCTCTGGATTTGGCATATAAGGAGTGCCAGCCAGTTTCAAGAAGCATCTTGCATTTCCGCCAATAACAGTACCCTCCATACTGCTTCCTCGCAGCCATGTATAAGGAAATGTTACTAATTCATTCGGATTGTGCCAGTCAGCCAAAAACACTTTCGTAAACAATTCCATTTGAAAGGCACTGTCTGGTCCCAGTAAATTGGTTGTTTGATAATGAAGATTAGGAACACCAGTTAATGTAAACAGGGCATTATTAAGGACAGACAGGTCGCTCATGCCGACAAAAGGCTTTGGATTTTCTTTAATTACTTCCATATTGATAGATGGGAGCAGCTCGTTGGCAGCATTTCCTCCTGACAAATCAAAAACGGCCTTTATTTCCTTATCTTGGTATAATTCCGCTAATTCTGCTGCTCTTTCCTCTGGTGTACCGCTGAATGGCGTGTTACCGACAGCATAAAAGGTTTTCGCGTAAACGGCATGAACACTAAACTGTGCCAATATATTTTCTAATGTTAAATATATGTTTGATTTGGAGCGGTCTCTGCCGTCAGAGCACGCAATAAATCCGACTTTATCACCTTTATGTAAAATACTCATCCTGACATTCCTTCTTTCTAAAAGACTACTGTTAATTGTACGGAATTGACTCTGAAATCGCCAAATATTTTTCCTGCTATTAATAAAAAAAGACTCACGAATTTCGTGAGTCTTGTGATGTTATTCTTTTTTCGTCAGTTGCAGTGCTTTTTTAATGTCTTTAAAGGAATTCGATTTGCCGTACATCAGCACTCCACCTTTATAAACTCTGCCGCCAAAGACTGCTAAGAGGATAATAGAAACGGCCAATATAAGCATTCCTAAGATCGGTTCCCATACCGGAAGGCTCAGCATGCCTGCACGCATAAACATCAGCATTGGTGTAAAGAACGGAATATACGATGTAATCGTAATGAATGTCGTATCTGGATTACCTAAACCGAACATCGCAATCATAAAGCCTGCCACGACAACTAAAGTCATTGGGGTAATCATCTGCTGAACATCTTCGATTCGGCTGACAAGAGAACCGAGGAATGCTGCAAGTGTGGCATATAAAAAGTAACCAAGCACAAAAAACAAAACAGCATAAATAATGGTGGCTGCAGGTATGCCGCTGAAGCCTAGAAAGCCATCAAGTGTGCTCATATCTTCATTATTTGTAACCGAAAAATAGCCAACCACTAGTAGCACCACTAATTGTGTTATACTCACCAAGCCAATACCAAGTATTTTTGCGAACATATGCTTAATCGGTGACACACTGGAAATTAAAATTTCCATAACCCGAGATGATTTTTCTGTCGCTACTTCCATCGCTATCATATTAGCATAAAGGATGACTGCAAAATAAATAAGGAATAATAAGACATAGACAAGCCCTCTTGCCTGGTTCAGCTCTTCTTCTGATTTTGCATTTTGTTCAAGAGCAATATGTTCAAATTCAACAGGCTCATTAAGCTTTTCAAGCTGTTCACTGCTGAGATTTAACTGTGCTGCAGCAAGCTGGCTCTTTACAGCCTGAACCAATGTCTCAATACCGGTTGCTGTCGAGGAGTCTGTAATATCCATGCTGTAGAAGGATCCCTGCGGCAGATTTTCCTTATCATAATCAAGAATTAACAATCCTTGATACGTACCGTCCTCCACCTTTTGTTTCGCTTCCGCTTCACCGTCTACATAATCCTCTAGCACGATATCTTCGTTAAGGGTTTCTGACATTGCGGCAACAGATGAATATAGTTCTTTTGTGTTGTCGATGACTGCAATCTTGTCTATATCATCATCGTTAAACACTTGGATGATGGACTGGAGATTTGTTAAGCCTAAAATAAGCAGCAATGTAATAACCGTTGTGAAGATGAAGGATTTTGTCTTTACCTTTGTCCAATACGTATGCAATAAAATAATCCAGAAACTATTCAAGTGAAGCACCTACCTTTTCGATAAAAATATCATTTAAAGTCGGCTCCTCTAACGCAAATTTCCGGACGAAGCCTTTTCCTACGATATCCTTTAATATATTTTCCGCGATTTCCTCGCCTTCAATCTGGAGAGCAGCGCCTTCTGTCGTTTGCTTCAGCTTGACAACACCAGGAAACTTTATTAAATAGGCCAAATCGAAATCAGCATGAATAACAACATTTTTCTTCCCAAAGCTGCGTTTAATTTCCTTTAAGCCCCCATGGACGACTGGCTTTCCTTTATGCATAATACAAAGATTTTCACACATTTCTTCCACATGCTCCATCCGGTGGCTAGAGAATACAATTGTCGTTCCCGAATTTTTTAAGTCAATGACGGCGGTCTTCAGCTGCTCCACATTAACCGGATCCAAACCGCTGAACGGCTCATCCAAAATCAGCAGCTTCGGCTTATGAAGCACAGCGCTGATGAATTGAATTTTTTGCTGATTACCCTTTGACAGTTCTTCCACCTTTTTTTCTAAATAATCGGATATTTTAAAGCGTTCCAGCCATCCTTTCAATTCTGTCAACGCTTCCTTTTTATCCATTCCTCGCAATCTTGCTAAGTAAATAAGCTGGTCCTTTACTTTTAATTTCGGATAAAGTCCCCTTTCTTCAGGCAGATAACCGATTTCTGGACTTGTCGAATAGTTGATGCTTTTCCCGTTCCAAGTAATGGTCCCTTCACTAATATCTAATATGCCTAGCAGCATGCGAAAGGTTGTCGTTTTGCCAGCACCGTTTCCTCCTAAAAATCCAAACATTTCATTTTCTGGAATTGATAAGGATATATTATCGACTGCAACAAATGAACCGAATCTTTTTGTAACATTTTTTATTTCTAATGACATTCCGATCTCCTCCTTCTTTCATTCATACGAAAAGATATGCTGAAGGTTTCACAAATAACTGTAAAGATTGGACAAAAATAAAAAAAATCCCATGAAGAACAAACTTCATGGGACTTTTTATGCTCTAGTGAGATAAAAAGACGAGCTGGTATAAAAATAATACGGCGAATATATAAACGAGTGGGTGTACAGATTTACCCTTGCCTGTCACTAATTTCAGCAACGGATGAGATATGAATCCTAGTGCAATTCCTGTTGCAATACTTGAAGTAAGCGGCATGCTCAAAATCACAAGAAAAGCTGGGAAAGCTTCATCAAATTCAGACCAGCGCACCTGTGCAATTGCTCCCATCATTAAGCTTCCGACAATAATGAGGGCAGGAGCTGTGATAGCAGACAAGCCAGAAACAGCGCTGACAAGCGGTGCAAAGAAAGCAGCAATAATAAACAATACAGAAACCGTGACACCAGTCAGTCCTGTTCTTCCTCCTGCTGCAACACCAGAAGTCGACTCAATAAATGCAGTCGTCGGGCTTGTCCCGAACATAGCACCAACAGAAGTTCCGATAGAATCTGCAAGCAAAGCCTGTCTAGCTTTAGGAAGACGGTTATTCTTCATTAATCCTGCTTGTTCAGCAACACCGACCATCGTACCAGTCGTATCAAAGATTGTCACAAGCAAGAAGGAGAACACAACTGCATATAAGCTATGCTGGAAAACATCACCGATTGCTGAGAAAGGATTTGTGATAATTAGTCCTTCTGGCAAGTGAGGAACAGCTGCAAAACCATCAAATGACAGCTGGCCTGTAAAGAAAGCAATAATGCCTGTTGCGATCATTCCAAAGAACAACGCTCCCTTTACGTTCATAGCAAATAATATAATGGTAATCGCAAGACCTACTAATGAAAGAATGACTGAAGGTGACTGAAAATCACCAAGTCCAACAAGATTTTCTTTATTATCGACTATTATTTGTGTCTGTCTTAAACCAATAAAAGCGATAAACAAACCGATACCAGCAGTGATACCATGCTTTAAGTTTTCTGGAATAGCTTCTATCAGCTTTTCCCTGAAAGTTGTTAAAGAAAGAATTAAGAAGATTATTCCTGCAACAAATACAGCAGATAAGGCAATTGTATAATCAATTCCTCCATGGCTTCCGACAACTGAAGAGGCAAAGTAAGCATTCAAGCCCATACCTGGAGCTATAGCAATTGGATAATTAGCAAATACCGCCATCCACAGTGTACCAACGACAGCAGAAATTATTGTTGCCATAAATACTTGGTCAAAAGGAATGCCTGCACTAGATAAGATTGCAGGGTTAACGATAACGATATAGACCATTGTCAAAAAAGTAGTGAAGCCGGCTGTTATTTCCGTTTTCACATTTGTATTGTTCTCTTTAAGTTTAAACATGTATACCTCCGAAAAAACGAACATTTTTACACAACTCTTTTATATTATTCGTTTTCTAACAAAAACGCAATCTTTTTCTTCGCCTTTTATTTAGAAGTTGCTGGCGTTTTCTTTAGTCTACGAAAAAAGGAAGACAGTAAAAGCAGTGTCCTGCTCTTTCTATCTTCCTTCAATAACGCTAATTTTATTTGTATTAAATCGATTTTTCTGCTGAAAAATGTTCTTCTAACAGCGCTAATTTTCTGTCTGTATATTCTTCAAAGCTGTCATTATATGTTTTAGGGTCCTTCGGATTAGAGAACTGAGTGATTTTTCCTGTTACTGGATGGATAAATTTGCTTGAAGCACCGCAGCCAAGACCAATTACTGTCTGCAGTTCTTCCATCATCATGATGTTATAAATGCTTTCCTGGCCAACCTTGGAGTATCCTACATTCTCCAGATTGCCAAGAATATTTTTTTGTCTGTACAGATAATATGGCACATAATCATATTTGTCTGTCCAAACTTCAGCCATTCTCATCATTTCTTGGATTTCATCTCTGTCAGCAACTTTATATTTCGCTTTATTTCTCGTCATTTCAGAAGCCCGTTTAAATGACAATGTATGAACAGTCAGTGATTCCGGCAATAGTTCTTCCGTTTTATCAAGGCTGTACTGGAACTCTTCCACACCTTCTCCAGGAAGGCCAATAATTAAGTCCATATTGATATTATTCATTCCATGCTGTCTGGCTAGATGATACTTGTCAATCGTTTCTTCAACAGTGTGATGCCTTCCGATTGCTTTTAATGTTTGTTGTGTATACGATTGTGGGTTAATGCTGATGCGGTCAATATTCCATTTATTCAGTACTTCCAGCTTTTCAGGAGAAATGGTGTCTGGCCGGCCAGCTTCTACCGTTATTTCTCTGATGTTTTGCACATCCGGGAAGGATTCATTCATTTGCTCATAAAGCATGTCCATTTCCTCAGCAGTTATGCTTGTAGGAGTTCCTCCACCATAGTAGACGGTCGTTATCTTAATATTTTTAGATTTCAGCCATTCTCCAGTCTTCTTTATTTCATGATGAAGACCTCCTAAGAAGGAAAATACGGAACCTTGTCTGCCGTTTATAGCATAAGCCGGAAACGTACAGTACGCACATTTAGTTGGGCAAAATGGAATCCCGATATAAATGCTTACTTCTCTTTTCAAATCATATAAATCTGGAATAACCGCAAGCTGTCTGTTTATAATGCGCTGCATGAGATCGATTTTCTCATCCGACATTAAATACTCATCCTTTAATGCCTGATGCGCCTCTTCGATTGGCGTTTGGTTTTGCATATGCTTATGAAGAAGCTTTGTCGGGCGAATTCCCGTCAAAATTCCCCATTTTTGAATCATGCCAGTATAATCTTGTAATACCTTTAGGAAAACTTGTGAAATGGCATTCTTTTGTTCCTTAAATCTTTCCTTTTCATCAAGACCGGCTACAGCTTTTTCGCAATCGAATGCTGACTTGCCGTCTATTTTTCCTTCAACAAAAAACCGGTCGTCTGTTTCTGAAACATCAAAACGTATTAAAATATCTGCTTCGTCTTCAGCGAAAGCAACCTTAGTATCTTCAAAAAACAAGTTGCCGATATGCTCTAATGGTCTGATTAGTCGGTCGTCATGTAACCCGCTTATCGAAATTGATTTCATTTTTATATTCACCTTTAATTATCATAGTTAATAGCTTCTAAAATTCCATTATACTTCAGTCTACAAAAAGTGACCAGCCAGGTCAAAATATTGGCTAGAAAAACAAAAAATTCCTTACGCTCTAAGGAATTTTTTGGTTTATTAAGATGAGTATAATAATTGCTATTTAATAATGTTCATTTTGCGCAGAAACTCAATAGGCTGCTGTTTACGAAAATGCTCCTTTACCATGTAAGCAACTCCGTCCTGGTTATTGGATCTTGTCACCCAATCGGCTGCAAATTTCAGCTCACTTGGCGCATTTCCCATAGCTACTCCAAGGCCGGCTGCTTCTATCATATCTTTATCATCAAGACTGTCGCCAATTACTACTACTTCCCTTCTGTTAATACCGAGATGCTCTGCCAAGTACAGCAGCCCGTTGAGCTTATTAACACCTTCAGGCAGCACTTCTAAGCGAAGGTCATTCATTTGGACAATATTGATTTCATCAAACATCTTGTCTAAAACCTCTTTAGCATCTAAACAATCTTTCTTGTCTTCGAAATACACCTCAATTTTCGGAGCGCTGACAGGTTCTTCCAGCAAAACTTCACTAAGAACTTCTACAAATTGATGGGAATAAAACACAGGATCGCCAGAGTTAAACACTGTTTTAGCAAGCATATTATGGTTAAGCCTTGACTTATTCGCTAAAGAAAATTTCTCATGCACGATTCTAATCTGACAAATAAACCCTTCTAGGAAACGGACAATTTCATATGTAAGTTCATCAGTCAGCCTGTTTACGTACAATGTTTGGTCGGCATTGTCTGAAATAAGTGCACCTTGATGTGTCACAATATAATTATTCAGCTTTAATGCTTTGGCAACCTTTCTTGCGGAAGGCAAACTTCTTGATGTGACTAATGTTACATATATTCCTTTTTGCTGAACGTATTCAATTGCATCCTTCGTGGATTTGCTCAGACGTCCATTTGATTGGATAAGAGTCCCATCAATATTTAAAGCTAATAAGCGATAAATCATCTTGTTCCCCCATTTCAGGTTGTTTTGTCTTTATAAACATGTATGAAAAAACCACCTGTATTAGAACCGGCTTTCACTAATTATCCGTTTTAACCAATGCAATCTATGCTTGTTGCTGGAAACATTTACAGACTCGTAAACTGCATAGATATCTCTGTCTGTTACAAACTATTGACTGTAACACCGACAATCACTAAAGGAGGAAACAACAATGTCAAACAATTCAAATCAACTACTAGTACCTGGAGTCTCTCAAGCATTAGATCAAATGAAATATGAAATTGCGACTGAGTTTGGAGTAAACCTTGGTGCTGAAACAACTGCTCGTGCCAACGGTTCTGTTGGTGGAGAAATCACGAAGCGTTTAGTGCAAATGGCTCAGCAGCAGCTGTCTGGTACTCAGTTTTAATGTAAGCTAGTTTAAATAAGCAACATTATAATATGGAAAAAGTGCCCAAAGCATAGCTTTGGGCACTTATGTATTTCTGCTATTTTATTGCTGTGGAGCTCCATAAAGCTCTTCAAGTGGCTTCATAATAATTTGGTTAAGCTCAGTAATAGCAATGCTCATACGCTGTTCTGCGTCCATCAGTTTGGAGATAGACTCATGCTGCTGAACCAATGCCACTGTCTTTTGGGCTTGTTCCACTTCTTCCTGTGTAATTTCAATCCCTGACATTTGTTTTTGCTGCAGCTGCATTTGAATGTTGCGGAAGTTTTCAAACATGGCCTTTGCAGATGGGTCAGCATTAACCAAGTCATACATTTTTTTTAAGTTTGTATATTCATCACTTTGACGAATAGCTTTTTCTAGTTCATAAGCAGAATCATGAAGGTTTACTGCCATTATTAACAACTCCTTTTTAACAATTGTCTCCACTATATCAAACTATGCTTCATATTGCCAATAAGACCCTTTATTTCATTTAAGACTGGACAAGTGTTCGCTGTTAAGACCGGACAATTATATAAATTCACATGCAATTCACCAATGCCCACAAAAAGTCTGCAGTACCCTTCATCCCTTTAGATACATGCACAAATCATTCCATTTAACATACGATACCATATCAGCTTTAGCCTATAAGAAAAATTAAACTAAAAAATTCACCTTACAAATGAGGAATTGCGATGAAACTAAATTTGCTTCCCCTGTATATGAAAGAAAATTCCTCCTTCCCAGCAAACAAGGAGACGGTACTACGTTTGAGCCACTCCTTAGTTCATCATTGGGAAATAGATCGCAATAATCCTGTTCTGCTCAACTTAGGTAGCACGGCAGTTCCTGTCCTAGTTGAACCTGTACATGAGGATAAGCAAGCGATATTTTTCTGTGACAGCTTGCTTCAGTCATTAGCAGTGCCAAATCAAGATTTAACACTGCTCAGTCATTTCAATAAACAGAGCCAGACATTAACACTTGGGCCGGTAATAGCCATTTTGACAGATGCTCCTGCACATGATTCTGCGGAAGATGGACCTTCTTTCCGTTCCATTCATCAGTTTTGCGAGGAATTTCAGCAAGAGCTGTCACGCCTTGGCGGAATTCTTTATGTATGCAGCCTTTATGATTGGAAAGAAGGATATGTCGAAGGCTATTCTTACCAGCAGGACAGCTGGAAAAAGACGGCCCTGCCATATCCCAATGTTGTTTATAATCGCATTCATATACGCAAGGCAGAAGCATCAACGCAATTTAACGACCTAAAAAAGGATTTGCAAAAACGAAATATTCCTATCTTTAATGCACAATTCTTTTCTAAATATGATACCTCCTTAATCTTAAACAAACTTCCTGCATTAAAAAAATATATTCCAGAAACGAACCTGCTCTCTAAAGAGGTACTGGAAGCAATGTTAAATCTATTCAGCACTTTATATGTAAAGCCGATTCATGGCAGTCAAGGCCGGCAAATTATCCAGATACGCCGCGAGGAACATGCATGGAAAACGAGCGTTTCTTCTGGTAAAGAAAAAGGAAAAATCCGCTTCTTTTCTTCATTTAATAAATTATGGAGATGGCTTTCGCAATTGACTAAAAAACGCGCTTATATTTGTCAGGAAGGCATTAACTTTCAACAATATCATAATCGTTCCCTTGATTTTAGAATTCTCTGCCATAAGGATATACGGCACCAATGGAAGATAACCTCTATTGTCGCCAGATGTGCCCAGCCAGAAGCATTTGTCGCTAATTTGTATCAAGGTGCAGAAATGATCTCATCAAAATCTGTGCTTCAAGCATTAGTTGGTGAAGCTTCTGCTAAGCAGGTGGAGCAACAGTTTAAAGAGATATCTCTTCAGACAGCTGAGGCCCTGTCGTCGCAAATGACCGGAGACTTAGGCGAGCTCGGAATTGATATGGGCATTGACATACATGGCGGGCTTTGGATTATCGAGGTCAATTCTAAACCGTCTAAAAATCTTGATTCGGCAACAAATAAAGGAAGGCCTTCTACAAAGGCATTACTGGAATATTGTTTGAGCCTTTCTTTTCCACATATAAAAAAAGGAGAACAACAAGATGTCTAGTTTTGGAATCATGTCACTCTCATTAGAAAATGAAAAAAGCTATATCACGGAAATTGCTAAACTGGGAAAATCGCTGGCCTTTGATGTTTATCATTTCGTACCTTCAAGCTACAATCCTCTCACAGAAAAGGTATCTGGCAAGATTTTCGATAGTGAGCAGAACTGCTGGCTCACACAAGACTTTCCCGTCCCTTCCTTTTTATATGACCGCTGCTATTACCAAGAAAATTCTCATTCTAGACAATGCAAAAACATCGTTGAGTGGCTGAAACAGAAAAAGGATATTGTCTTTATTGGCAATGGGCTCCCAAACAAACTGAAGCTGTATGATGTATTGAAAGCTTCTAAGCTGGCCCCTTATATTCCTAAGTCAAAACAAGTAATTTCAGCTGATGAATTATTAGAAGATTTGCGATTTGTTAATCCGATTATCTTAAAACCAATTAACGGCTCACAGGGAAACGGCATTTATTTTATTAAAGAACAACATAAGCGCATTTTTGTCAGAACAGATAAAAAAGAGCGACATGTGGAACATATCTTTAAAGATAAAGAAAAATTCTCACGCTGGCTGACTACTCTGCTTCAGAAAAATGATTATTTTAGCCAAAGCTATTTACCTTTATGCAATCAGGATAAACAGCCGTTTGATATTAGAGCACTGCTGCAAAAAAATGGGCAAAACAAATGGGAAATCATTGAAAAGGGGATAAGACTTGGCGCCAAAGACAGAATCATCTCCAATCTTAGTGCAGGAGCAGAAGTAATTCCTTTTAAACAATGGCTTGATACAGCTCCCTATAAAATGAAGAGTTTTATTGAGAATGAAATAAACGACATTCTTTCTAGCCTCCCACCTATATTAGAACAATCCTTTCCTGCCCTCTTCGAGTTAGGAGTTGATATAGGTATTACCGAAAATGGCTCGTTATGGATACTCGACGTCAACAGCAAGCCTGGCAGAAAAGTCATTCTCCTGGCATACCCAGACTTGAGTGAAAGGCTGTATAAAGCACCGCTAGCCTATGCAGCCATGCTGCGAGATGGACAGAGGAGGAACAGCAATGAAAAAACTTTACTCTATTGAAGTGATAAATGATTGCACTAATACAATCTACCTTCCTGCAGATGCATCAATACCAAGTAATCTTAAGCGGGCTGCCTTCGGAACAATGAAGGTAGAAGCTTTCATTGCTGTCCAAAAATTCGGAGGCAATGTAATTAGAATAAGTGAAGATTTAATACAAGCCTTAAAGATACCACCAACTCTTCCTATCTTACATGTTTTTTACGATAAAGATGTCTTGTATATCGGTCCGCTTGTTGGAATATTCACCTCTGGCTTCAGCTCAGTCGAGGTCAAACCAATCGGTGAACGCACTATTATCTTTTCAAAGCTGTTAGCTGTCCAAAACACAGCAGGTGTCACCGCCTTTTTATTTGGAGCCCAGCATATTGATTGGGATAAAGGCACAATTAACGGACTGTTTTATCATGATGGCTGGAAACGGTTTGAAGTTCCGTTTCCAGATGTTATTTATGATCGTATCCCTAATCGCCGTACAGAGAGTTTGCCAAAAATAAAGAAGGTAAAGTACCGTCTTCAACAGGAATATATGATTCCGTGGTATAATCCAGGCTTCTTTAACAAGCTTGATATATATGAACGTCTGCTTCAAGAAAACAGCATTGCCGATTTTTTGCCTGAAACGCTTCCCTTCACTTCTTTTTCTGTCGTAGAACGAATGCTGAGCAACTATGGGCATATTTACATTAAACCGAAGAATGGCAGCCTGGGAAAAGGAATCTATCAAGTCATCTATAATAAGAAAGACGAAAACTACTATACACGTTTTAAAGAACCGAGCGGAGAAAAACGACTGCTTAAATTCGATACATTAGAAAAGCTGATACAGCATATTACAGCAAAAACAAATATTAATAATCTTCTCGTCCAACAAGGCATTCATCTTATGCGCTCAGAGAAAAAACCGATTGATTTCCGAGTTCATACTAATAAGAATAAACAAGGTAAATGGGAAGTCACCGCAATTGCCGCCAAAATTGCCGGTGCAGGCAGTGCAACTACACATATGAATAGCGGCGGTATTGTTAAATCGATTGACGAGCTCTTAGATGTTGACAAGGATAAGGAACAGCTTAAAGAGAAGCTTATCAATTCTGCATTAAGAATATCTAAGACACTTGAGAAGTACACGGAGGGAACAATCGGAGAGATTGGCTTTGATATCGGAGTAGACCGTAAAGGAAGAGTTTGGCTTTTTGAAGCAAATTCTAAGCCTGGAAGAAGCATCTTTAAACACAGTTCACTTAAAAAAGACGACTTACTGACAAGAAGAATGTCGCTAGAATATGCCATCTACTTGTATGAGCAGAGCATTAAAAAGCCTGAGGATATATTTAAATGAATATTTACTATGATGGCAATGCAAAGAGTTGGCATTCTAATCAGCCTGGATTAACCTTCGGAAGCAATCAGCTTCCGTTGCTGCCTTTATTCCCTTTCCTTAAAGAGTTCCAGCCATTTAAAATGATCTACAAGGCAAACAATGCAGGCCCAATTGTCGGCATACTGACTTCCTACAATTCCAAAAACAAGCTAATCGGCAACCGGTCTTTATTTGAAAAGCTGCAAAGAGAACTAGATTCTTTTGGGGGAATGATTGTCGTCTTTCCTCCTGAAAGACTGACAAATACTAAAATTGACGGTTTTACGTATATCACAGCTAAAGATAAATGGCTTCCTATAACAACCCCTCTTCCCCATGTTATATATAATCGTGTGCCTTTCCGCAAAACAGAGGATGGCGATCATTTCGCAGCAGCTATTTCTATCATCAAAAGCTTTGACATACCATTTTTCAATCCGCATTTCATTCATAAATTTGCATTATATCAAGCATTAAAGCAACAGGAAATATTAGCAAAGTTTCTCCCTGAAACCGCACTGCTTCAATCTGAACAAGAACTGATTGATTTCCTCCAAAGACATGGTTCCATTTATGTTAAATCTGCTTCAGGCTCTAAAGGCAAGGATTTATACAGGCTAACTAGAAATCCTGATAATTCCTTCCTCCTCGGAGACATTCAAGGGACAAGAAGCTTTCATACATTACAGGAAATTATCGAGGATTATTTACCACAATGGACTTCTAAGGAATATATTGTTCAGGAAGAAATAGATGTGGATGTTTTCGATGGACAACGCTTTGATTTTCGAATACTGGCTACTTATCTCGACGGTAATTACCGCTTAACGGGAGTTGGTATAAGACAGTCCTCCCTTCAAGATGTCACAACACATGTGCCTGCAGGTGGAAAAATCATTCCATATGAAGCTGTGCGAACAAAAAAACATGATCACTTTATTAAGCTTGCTATTGAACATTGCGGAGCATTATTATCAAGCCAGCATGGATTTTTCGGAGAATTTTCCATTGACGCTTGTGTGGATAAACAAGGCAATTATTATATTTTTGAAGTAAACTCTAAACCGATGTTATTTGATGAGCCAGAAATTGAAACGAACCGCTGCAGACAGCTAGCCCAGCTTTTTTATGAGCTTGCTGGCTTTAAACAGCAAGAATGAAATACACCTTCCTGACACATTCTAACGGCAGGAGGGATATTTATGGGAAATAAAAACGATGACCTGCAATATGAAGGTAAAAAAGAAGCTTATTTAGACATCGACAGAATGATAAACGAAGGGATGTCTGGCGGAAAAGTCTTTCGTCACGATACTAGCACAAATATTGAAGAAGCAAGGGAACTTGGAGAAGAAGCTCCTCCTAATAAATGAGCTTTCATTCGACACAGTCATTATTAGACTGTGTTTTTTTGTTTGCCGTTTTTCTGTAACTATAATAAGATAATGGTAACGATTACACTTTACTCAGGCCAGTTTTTAGGTAAAAAGAAGCAATCGTACTTGCTTACTTTTTCAAACGCTTTCATCTCTAAATGGAGGAATGACGATGAAACAAAAATTATTAACCTATTTTCCAGGTGCGGTAGAGCAGTCTGCACCTCCTTCTCAACCACAGCTAATTGACTACCATTGGTTTCACATTGAAGGGGAAAATGGGTGGTTTGGCTTTCAAAAAAATGAGATGAACGATTCTCAACTTGATTTATTAAAAACGCTTTTTCAGCATTATTTACCGGAAAACAACAAGGAAAATACAGAGGACTTTAAATGGAGCCAATTCTTATTTTTCGGCGGTAGCATGCCAGAAAAAGTATGTAAAAATTTCCGGGTTATACAATTTCAAATAAATAACACTCCTATTGATAAAGAAGCTGTAGAAACTGTATTCAAAGGATTTATTCACAGCAGCAGCATCATTATTTGGAATGGTGCTAATAGAGGAAGTATTTTAGAGCGAGACGGGCACTTTCTTGAGGATGAGGAATATTCCTCTTTTGCCGAAGCCCTGCAGTCCGATTTTTATTTTACGATAACCTTTTATATTGGAAAAATCCTGCCCTTCATAATGGAAAGTCCTACCGTCTTTACTCAGGAACGGGATTTTTTCACAGCCGGCTTATCTGTGATTTCTTCTGAAAGAGTATTATCCTTTGAAACAATCCTTCCTCATCTATTAATAAGCAGGCTTGATCAGCATGAGCTGGAGCCATTTAAAAACTGGTTCTCTATCTTAGGGGAAGATAAGGAATTGCTGTTAACAATTAAAACATTCATTGAAAACAACGGACATAATACAAATACAGCAAAAAAACTATTTATCCACCGCAATACATTGCAATACAGATTAGACAAATTCACTGAAAAAACCGGATTGCCTTTAAAAAATTATCATAACTTCTTTACCGCCTATTTAGCCTGCCTATATTTCAGCCAAAAAAAGGCTTAGAATAAACAAATCTTTCACAAGAACGTATGTTTCCATTTATTAACTGGTAAACTCTTTTTTCTTGGCATATAATAGAGCACTAGAATGCTAGTTTATATGCTAGAAAGAAATGAGGATTATAGTTGAAAGGTACAGCACATTCTTGTATTGGAGCAGGGGTTGGATTCGCAGCGGCGAATTATTTTGATGCCTCCCCTTCCACTACATTGCTTTTAGTCGGGATTGGCGGTATTTCGGCACTGATGCCTGATATGGACATTGACGGTAAGCTAAGCAACAAAATTACGATTTCCCATAAGGTGTTTCGATCCATTGCCCAAGCAGTTGGAGCATTGATGATTTTATACAGTATTTATGCCGGAAGCGCGTCAGAGCTGTTATTCAGCATTGGTGCAGGGATTGCCATCATACTCGTTTCTAGTTTAATTAAGCAGCGGCATATGTTAACAATCACTGGCGCTGGTGTTTTGTTTGGCGGGGTTTCCCTTCAGGAATACTGGCTTATCCTTTTGGCTGTCTTTATATTGATTGCTTCATTCGTACCGCATAGAAGCTATACACATTCCATCATTGGAACCGTTTATTTTGCCTACATATCGTTTCATTTTGCACAATCTCTGCAAATTGATGGTGTGTTTTGGACATGTGTATTAGCTTATATCAGCCATCTTGTAGCAGATATGTCGATTTTCCCATTTAACAGAAGAGGAGTTAAATTATTTCTTCCCTTCTCATCGAAGGAATTTTGACAAGGAGAGGGACAAACAGTTCCTCTCTTTTTTTATAAAAAGAAAGCGCTTTAGTGCAACTTGCTCAAAACAACACTGGTTTTTTTCATGCAAACCGCCAATTTGAAAACGTTCCCAAACATGTTACATTATATATATCAAATCGCAGGGGGTATGAAAAAGATGGCAGAGTTAGTCTTAAAAAATATCTATAAAATTTATGATGAAAAAGTAGAAGCGGTTCGCGACTTTAATTTACATATTGAAGATAAGGAATTTATCGTATTTGTTGGGCCTTCAGGCTGTGGTAAATCTACGACATTGCGTATGATTGCAGGCTTGGAGGATATCTCAAAAGGAGATTTCTTTATTGATGAACAGCGTGTTAACGATGTTGCTCCAAAAGACCGCGATATTGCCATGGTATTCCAAAACTATGCCTTGTATCCACATATGACTGTTTATGATAATATGGCATTCGGATTAAAGCTAAGAAAATTTCCAAAAGCAGAAATTGAACAACGTGTGAATAATGCTGCAAAAATTCTTGGCTTGGAGCAGTACCTGAAAAGAAAACCAAAAGCATTATCAGGCGGTCAGCGCCAAAGGGTAGCCCTTGGCCGTGCCATTGTCCGTGATGCAAAAGTGTTCTTGATGGATGAGCCTCTTTCCAACCTTGATGCAAAACTTCGTGTACAGATGCGTGCTGAAATTTCCAAGCTGCATCAACGACTGCAAACTACTACTATTTATGTTACGCATGACCAGACAGAAGCGATGACAATGGCTTCAAGACTTGTTGTTATGAAGGACGGCGTTATCCAGCAGGTTGGTGCTCCGAAAGAAGTTTATGAAAAACCTGAAAATGTTTTCGTTGGCGGATTTATCGGATCTCCAGCAATGAACTTCTTTACTGGAAAAATCGTGGACAATAAATTAGTCATCGGCGATGCATCCTTTGTCATCCCTGAAGGCAAATTGAAAATCCTTCGTGAGCAAAACTATATCGGCAAAGAAGTAATCTTCGGCATCAGACCAGAAGATATTCACGATGAGCTATTATTCTTGAGCAGCTCTGAAAATACAAGCTTTGATGCAAGAGTTGATGTATTTGAATTGACTGGTGCGGAAAGCTTAGTATACTCAACGCTTGCTGGGAAAGAGTTCGTTGCTCGCCTTGATTCAAGAGCTAACTTGGCAGCAGGAGTTACTGTTCAACTAGGCTTTGATATGAACAAAGGCCACTTCTTTGACAAAGACTCAGAAAACCGTATCCGCTAATATCAAAGATTAGGAAGGGGAATTCCCCTTCCTTTTTTCTATTCCTGAATAAAAACTAAATCCTCACGTTCACATGACGGGCATAGGACAAGATGGGGACATAAATGCTGTTCCAAATCGGGATAGCCGTTCTCCAGCTTCATTTGGTCAATTGGCATATACGCACTATAGTCATCATAATAATCCATAATTCTTCCCTTGTCCTCTACCTGCTGTCCGCAATCAGCACAGACTTTGTTCAGTTGTTCAAAGCCATTGCATAAAGGGCAAATATTCATTCCTTCACCTCATTAAAACCTTTCATATTTCCGTTTATTTTTTGTTGGTCAAGAAGAAACTATTCTTTAGGAATTATTTTAAACAAGCAGAAAAATTGGAATAAATTTCATCTAAAAACAAATGCATAGAAACACAGTCACAGACCATAATAAGATTACAAGCAGCGACAAAGCATTGGGCCATACCAAGCGGTAGTAAGATTCTCTTACTTGCTGGTGCAAATCCAGCTGGTCCAACCAAAAAAAAACTAATTTACAAGGAGCTGGAAACACAATGGCAAACAACAATTCATCTAACAACCTTTTAGTACCAGGAGTATCTGAAGCTCTAGATCAAATGAAATACGAAATCGCATCAGAGTTCGGTGTTAACTTAGGTGCAGAAACTACTTCTCGTGCTAACGGATCAGTTGGTGGAGAAATCACTAAACGCTTAGTTCAAATGGCTGAACGTCAACTTGGCGGTTCTCAATTCTAATTTGCACAACTTAATATAAAATGGCCAAAGCCCCCATTTTTTAAAATGGGGGCTTACCTAATTAACCTGCTTTCGTACCTTGCTGGAGTTGGTACATTTGATAATATCTTCCTTTTAGGTTCATTAATTCTTCGTGATTCCCTTTTTCAACTATTTCCCCATGATCTAGGACAATAATTTGATCCGCATTACGGATAGTCGAAAGGCGATGTGCAATGATAAAGGTGGTTCTGCCTTTTTTGAGCACTTCCATCGCGTGCTGAATAATTTGTTCTGTTTCTGTATCAATACTGCTGGTTGCCTCATCCAATATGAGTATCGCCGGATTAAAGGCAAGAGCCCGGGCAAAGGAGATAAGCTGACGCTGTCCGCTTGACAATGTGCTTCCCTTTTCAATAACAGGCTCGTCGTATCCATTTTCAAGATTTTTCAGAACCCTGTCTGCACCGACATCCTTTAATGCTTTCTCAACCATTTCTCTCGTGATGGCAGGATTATTTAATGTCACATTGGAGGCAATCGTTCCTTTAAACAAAAATGGATCTTGCAGTACGATTCCCATATGCTTCCGTAAATCTTGCCGCGGCATTTTGGAGATATCCTTGCCGTCTATTGTTATCGTTCCTGATTGAATATCATAAAATCGAAACAATAAGTTCATGATAGAGCTTTTACCTGAACCGGTATGACCGACAAGCGCAACAGTGTCTCCGTGCTTTGCCTCAAAGGAAATATCTTTTAAAACATATTCTTCTTTCTTGTATGCAAAGTTAACATGATCAAACTTAACATTGCCTTTGTACCTCTCCGTGCTAGGCTCTGCCACATCAATGCCATCTTCTCGAAGCAGTTCAAATACTCTGTCCCCGGCAACAAGTGCTTGCTCAAGATTTGCCAGTTGATTAACAATTCCCTGCACAGGCTGGAACAAGCGGTTAATGTAATCAACAAATGCATAAAGAACACCTAATGATATCGCAGAAGACACGCTTAATGTCTGACCTGCAACAAACCAGATAAATGCTACGAAGATTAGGTTTCTCAATACTGCTACAAGATTATGGGAAGTCAAGCTGTTTAAATTCAGCATCTTGTTCTGGTAACGGAAATGTTCTTCATTCAACGTCTCAAACTCACCCATTGTGTGCTTTTCTTTACCAAAAGCCTGAATGATGTTCATCCCCTGAATCGATTCATTTACCATACCGTTAATGTCGCTTATTCTTGCTCTTATCACATGATTATATTTAGCCGCAAAGCGTCTGTATCCAATCATCCATACATAAAGGATCGGCAATAGGATGAGGCAGATTGCCGCAAGCGTAGGATTAAGAATAAATAAGGCAACATAAATTCCAATAATATAAATTCCGCTTGAGAAAAAGTTGGAAAGAACGGTCACATACAGCTCTCTTATTGCTTCTGTATCATTTGTAACCCTTGCTACAACCTTGCCTGCAGGCAAATTATCAAAGTACCTAATTGGCAGGCGCTGGATTTGCGCAAACACATCTTCCCGCATTTTTTGAATAATTCTGTTTGCAGATTTCTGCAGAAATAAATGCTGTCCATACTGAAACACAGAAGCAACGATAACAAGCCCGAAATAAAAGGCAAGCAGCTTAATAATCGATGGAACTTCCGGTTTGTAAAAGGCAAAAACCTGTTCAACTCTGAGACGGTCAGCCTCGTACTTGGCCACTTCATTTCCTGATGAGATAGTCAAGATTCCATCGGCATAGCTTCTCTCTCCGTCAAAGGAAATTTCCTCCTCTATAAACAAAAAATCCTTTCCGGCCTGCAATACTCTTGCATCAGCATCATCGGCTGCCTGTGGTTTCTCTTTCGTATAATATTTGCCTTTATACTGCACGGCCCCTTCACCTGAAGACGTTTCATACCAGCTGTTTTCGATTCCCATAATATGATCATCAATTATTTTTTTTGCGATAAAAGGTCCTGCTAAATCTGCTATAACTGCAATTGTCAGCATAATTAAGGCAAAGATAATTATTTTTTTAAACTGTAAGGCATACTGCACTAATCTTTTGCCAGTACTCATGCTTGCACCTCCTGTCCTGCAGACTGTGCGGTTTTTGTTTGCTGGACTTCAAACTGTTCTTTGTACCAGCCATTTTTTTGCATAAGCTGTTCGTGTGAGCCGCGCTCGACGATTTTTCCATCCTCAAGGACAATAATCTGATCAGCATGCTGAACGGCTGTCATGCGATGGGTGGTAATAATTGTTGTTTTTCCTGCACGTTCTTTTTTGATGTTTTGGATAATATTCTGCTCTGTTTTCGCATCGACTGCTGACAACGAATCATCCAAAATAAGAATCCCAGGATTTCTAATTAACGCCCGCGCAATGGATATTCGCTGCTTTTGACCGCCTGATAATGCAACACCCTTCTCTCCTACAAGCGTTTCCAATCCTTCAGGAAGCATTTCAATATCCTGCTGAAACGATGCCAACTGAATCGCATCTTTTAGCTGACTTTCCGATGCGTTTTCCTTGTTGCCAAACAGAATATTTTCTCTCACTGTTTTTGAAAATAAGACGTGATCTTGTGGCACATATCCAATCCAGCCGCGAAGTTTATCCAAGCTGATATCATCAATGCTTATTCCATTGACAGAAAGCTCCCCTTTTCCTTTTGGATACTCTCTGAGCAGCTGCTTAATAAGCGTTGTCTTTCCGCTTCCCGTTTTCCCAACAACACCAATTGTTTCTCCCCTTGTGATTTTCAAATCGATATCATCGAGATTTTTCACAGCCGAAGATGGGTATTGAAATTGGACAGAATCAAACACGATCGTATCAGGAACAGCTACTGCTTTACTGTCACCATGGTTTAAGACATCAGGCTTATAATCTAATGTTTCCTGCACCCGGTCTAATGAAGCATTTCCCCGTTGCATAACATTCATCAGCTCACCGATTGCAAACATCGGCCACACAATCATACCGAGGTAAACATTAAAGCTCACAAGCTGCCCAATCGTTATTTGCTGCTGAAAGACGAGATAAGATCCATAGCCTAAACCGATAATATAGCTTAGCCCTACAAGAATACGGATTGTCGGTTCGAACAGTGAATCCACTTTCGCAACTCGAATGTTTTTATTGTAAACATCCTCTGTCATGTGGTGAAATTCTTTTTCGTCATCCTTTTCTAATACATATGCCCGAATAACTCGGACCCCAGCAATGGATTGCAGCACGCGGTCATTTAAATCACCAAAAGCATCCTGAGCCTCCATAAATCGTTTATGAATTCTATCTCCATATATTTGCATCATAATTGCCATAATCGGCAGTGGCAAAATGGCAGCAAGTGTGAGCTTCCAGCTTACTAAAAGACACATTGTGATAAGAATTGTAATCATAAACGCTGTTGAATCAATGAGTGTCAATATACCAAATCCTGCTGTAATGCTGATTGCCTTCAAGTCATTTGTCGCTCTTGCCATTAAATCGCCTGTACGGTTCTTCTCAAAAAATGTCGGAGTCATCTTCAATAAATGTCCCATGAAGTTGCTCCGCAGCTTCCGCTCAAGCACTATAGCCCCTCCAAACAGCTTATACATCCAAAAATAAGTTATCACATAAGAGCTGATTGTAATTGCCGCAATACCCAGCAAATACTGGGCTGTCTTTGCTTTTGTCAGAGTCCCGACATTTATTTCATCAATAAACATCCCGAGCAATTGCGGCGGTAAAATATCAATTACACCAACAATGATTAACAGGACAATAGCAACCGTATATCTTTTCCAATGTTCTTTAAAAAACCACTTCAATTTTAATAATATGGAAAACATGCTGTTCTCTCCTCTTCTAAACTAACTTTACTAGCCGCTTTCTATATCCTTTCTATTTGCTCCATGACTTCTGTTCATTACAATCATTAACATCTTCCTCCTTAAATTTTCAAGTATCTATAGAAAAGAGGTTTTCCTCTATTTCTCGCCACGAAAAAAGAGACAGACCCGCTACATGCGTTTCTGTCTCTTTTTGATGCTCATAAAACGGCCGTAACAGCCACAAAATGGCAATTATGGTTAATGCATCAATTATTTAACAGAAGCGAAGGCCACTGACATATAAAATTTATTACGATTTAGATTGATTTTGTTTCTCATGTCAGTCGCCTCCCTTCATTTCATTAATTTTCCAATATAATATAATAGAAGATTAACATGCTCCTATACTAAAGTCAATTGCCAATATTTCGACAAATTACCCTTCATGGGCAGGCACAACCGCTTCCCTCTTTTCAGTTTCTCCCGAGGTTTTCGCAAGCTTTGGGAGCACTAGACTGTAATAGATGCCAACGACAATAAAGCAGGCTCCCACTAACCAGAATATAGCTTCAATAGAAATTACACCAGGAAAGCCGATCGTAATAACACCTAATGTAATCGACTGTGCAAGCATCATAAGCGGGTTTATCCAGCCCTGTACTCTGCCCATCATTTCAGGCGCAATAATGGTAGGCATCCACCCTCCGATTGCAATATTAATCAGTGGCAATGCTAAAGCAATAAAGAAATAGAACACCATAAATACTGCTGTGGTAGCGGCGAAAGATGCTGCGATAGTAAATATAGCTACAAACAGTACACCAGTAATGATGAGCTTATGAAGCTTGACCTTTTGAGCAAGCAATGATGCTGCCAGACTTCCAATCAAGATGCCGCTGCCAAAGACAATTCCTAAATATATCGACATTTCCTCATAGTTTAATGGAGAAAGCTTATATTTTAAAATGAACACCTGCATTACACTAAAACCGCCATTAACAACTCCAAATGCAATAAACCCGTAAATAAGCGCAAGCAGCAGCTTGTTATTTAGAATGTACGTAAAACCTCGTTTAAAATCCTGCCAGACAATCTTTAAGTTTAAATCCTGAATGCGGTGCTCTCCATTTGGCATTCTAATATTTTCACTAAGAGGCGTCAGCTTGATAAGCAGGCTGCCAATTAACAGAGCTCCTGCATCTATCAGTATTGCTCCATATATCCCTAATGTCCAATAAACAAAGATCCCTAAAGCATTGCCAAAGAGCATGAAAATACTGTTCACGAATTGATTAAGCCCTGCTGCTATTGTATATTCATCCTTCTTTAAAATCCCCTGCATAAGCCCTTGCTCTGCCGGAAAAAAGAACTTAAGAACAGCGCTTCTCAGGAACAGAATAAAAAAGATGAGCGGCATCCATCCGATGGCAACTGCCACAAGCAGGCATAGTGAAGAAAAAGCTGCTACCCAATTGCATGTATAAGCAATTTTTTGTCTGTCCAGCCTGTCTGCAGCTACACCGACAAACAAAAACACAGCCAGTGTAGGCACAGAATACATCAGCTCTGTTACAGATGCATATGCAGGCTGGCTCGTAAACCGGTCCAGTATATAGTACATAAACGCAGTCAGCCCAACTAAACCGCCTAATTGCGAAGTAATGTTGGCCATAAATAACTTCCTGAAATCCTTATTGCTGAATACCTCTGAAAATTGCTTCACTTTGCATCCCTCATCTTCTTATGTGATAAGGTCCATTCTACCTTTTTCTGGTAGTTGCGATAATAGCCAGTAGATGGTTTTGATTTCAGCCTTAAGTCGGAGTTCGTTTAGTATTTAAGTCGTGTTTTCCCATCTGAACGTTTAATTCGAGCAGATGCGGGTACTTGTTGTTACATAACAAAAAAATAATGGACGATACTTCAAATATAAAATTCTAAAAAAAGGAGCAAGGATAATGGAGACATTTTTGAAAAAGGTTACACTTCATGAAAATATGACGGTGAAAGATATTTTATCTTTCTACGAGGCAACAAAGAAATTTAATGTGAAATGTCAGCTGCTCTGCAAAAAACACGTCGTGGAGACGACCAGCCTTCCAAAGCTTGTTTCTTTTTTCTTAACGGCAGGCGCAAGACAAGATATCCAAATTAAGCTGGAGGGAACTCAAGCAAACACCTTTTGGAAGAGCCTGCTTTCCAATGGTGAAAATCCCTTCGTAAAGTCATATAACAGAAACAATCTAACAGAAGAATATTAAAAGAACAAAAAGCTTGAAATGATTGATCATTTCAAGCTTTTTGTTGGCAAATTATTGTGCTGTCGATAATTCTTGAAATCTTTCCATTGATTCCTTTTCATCAAAGCTTGAAAAGATGCGAAAATGATCTTCATCAATAATTCTGTAATGCTGGCTAATGATGTTTTGCTGAAAAATAAAGCCGTTTTTCCGGTCGACTTCACGCCACCATACTTTGCCTCCGAGCGTCTTTTCTTTCCGATAATCCATGCCGTCGCGCGCAACTGTCTCTAGCACTTCCAATGGCTCATTCCCAAAAAGGAAACGCACTGTTTCTGTTTCCCTAAAAAGCGCACACACAGCAACAACAGTCGACCAGCCTGCATATAGTCGTCCTTTTTCAATCTGAACTAATGTCTTTTTAGACAAGCCAATAACCTCTGCCATCTTATCCTGGGTATAACCTGCTTCCGTTCGTATTAACCGCATTTTTTCCGATACATTAAAAATAATCTCTTCTCTTGTCAAAATGCATTCATTCCCTTATTAGTTATGTGTAATTTTACACCGATATCTATATTATAAGCTTATATAAGTCAAATTTCAATTTTTAGCCTAATCATTTATAAACCTTGCTTGACTAACCTAGAATAGGCCTGCTGCACATTTTGCAGCAGGCCAGTATATTTAATGCTGTTTGTAATTTTTTAAGATATCCTTCAGCTGCTCGCCGCGACTGATCATTGCTTCTGCTGCCTTTGTCACATTACTGATTGCAGCAATTTGTTCATCTGTTGATGAGGATACCTCTTCAACTGCAGCTGCTGCACTTTCAGAAACAGCAGATATTGCAGTAACAGATTCTAAAATATGATTATTTTGATCTACCACGGATGCAAGCTCATTTCCCAGATCCTTAACAGCATGGATTGTTTCATTAACAGCAGCCGATATGTTTGTGAATTCATTTTCTGTCCCATTTACGGCATTATTCAGCTCTTCTGATTGAGAGGTTGTTTCAAATAATGCTTGAACCGTTTTTTCAGTTTCCTTTTCTATCGCTTGAATCATTTCCTGAATTTGCTTTGTCGCCAGATTCGTTCCTTCTGCCAGCTTTCTTACTTCACTGGCAACAACAGAGAATCCTTTGCCATGCTCTCCGGCACGAGCCGCTTCAATGCTGGCATTTAATGCAAGCAGATTTGTCTGTTCGGATATCTGGTCAATTGTGACCGTGATTTTTGAAATATCAAGAATTTTTGTATAAAGGCTTGAAATTCCGACACTTACCTCATCTGTCGCTTTCTTTGCCAATTCATTTGATTTTTTCAGTTGGTTTATCATTTCTTGCCCTTTTTTAGTTGCCGTTTCTGAGCTATGAGCGGCATTATCAATTTGGTCATTCTTTTCATTCATTTTGTTAATAGAATTATTCAGTCTTCCCATTTCCTTATTTACATCCTCTAATGCTGCAGCCTGTTCTCCTGCACCATGGGCGATTTCTCCCATCGCTCTGCCTATCTCCTCTGAGCTTGCAGATGTTTGCTCAGCAACAGCTGATAGTTCAGCAGATGATTCTAAAATTAAATTACTAATATTGCTGCTTTCATTCAGCAAATATTCAAGCTGATCTTTTAAATTCTCCATCGCATTGCAAAGTATCCCTACCTCATCCTTTGATGAATGAGCTTGCATATTGATATTCATATTGCCCTCAGACAGCCTCATGAAGGATTCGCTTACATTTGCTAATACAACAAACTTCCTTCTCCAGACTATGTAGAATACAGCAGAAAGTACGACAGCAAGAATTAATGCAACAGCTCCAATCAAGAGAACAGACTGTTCAAACCCGCTGTTTAACAAATATACTGCCGTTCCACTTGCAGCTGCACCAACTAGGACAGCTAGGAATACAAGTGCCACCATTTTAGCTAATAAACTTTTCTTTTTCACAACAATCTATCTCCCTTCACAGCAAACTAGTTCGCTTTATAAAAGCGCTAACAACATAGGATAAAATAACTACTCATTTACTATGTCTATCGGCGTATATAGGAGAATATTAAGCTATTTTTTATATTTTTTGCAATATTCCTTTTCTAGTCAAAACGCCTATTCTCGTTGGAATTTAAAGCATTTCTGATAACAAGAAACGTTAGTTTGGCATAAGCTAAAGGGAATTAATTATCATTCATAGAAGGGAATGATTCTATATATTTCATTTAGCTGTCGATCATGAAATCCACATCCGCATGCTTCATATGCAGGATAGCAATGAGCTCTTTCAGCTTGTTGACCAGAATCGTGCCTATTTAAAGGAATGGCTTCCTTGGATTGATCATATTATCTCTCCTTATCAATACCAGTCGATCATTCCTGACTGGCATAAACAGCTTGCAGATAACAATGGCTTCCAGGCCGGAATTTTTTACAGAGACAAACTTATCGGTATGATATCTCTTCAGCAGCTGGACTGGATGAGCCGCCAAGCAAGCATCGGCTATTATTTAGGAGAAGCTGTCCAAGGAAAAGGAATCATGACTAAATGTGTCGTTGCTGTTTTAAATCACGCTTTTTATTATTTAAACCTCAACAGAATTGAAATACGCTGTGGAGTTAACAATTTCAAAAGTCAAGCAATACCTGAGAAGCTCCACTTCAAAAAGGAAGGTATCCTTAGGGACGGAGAATGGCTTTATGATCATTACCATGATTTATATTTGTACAGCATGCTAGAGCGAGATTGGACAGCATTAAATCGCCGTACCTAATCCCCTCCTTTTCCCCTTTTGAATTCTTCTAAAAACACTAAAATGTTTAAAATTATTGGAAATGCGCTATTTAAAAAATAATGCTATTTAAATTCTTACTAAGAATTCTGCATTTAGTGCAGACTAACAATTAGTTTAGGAGTAGCAGCAAAGACAATAACGAATGGTGTTGAGCGCAGTGATTATTTCCAATCTTCTTCTCATACTTGTACTAATAGCCTTTTCTGCCTTTTTTGTTGCAATCGAATTTGCCATGGTCAGAGTGCGACCAAGCCGGTTGAATTCTTTGGAGGCAGCTGGACATAAGAACGTAGCTTCTGCCAAAACAATCACGACCCATTTGGATAGCTACCTATCTGCTTGCCAGCTCGGAATCACCATAACCTCATTGGGTTTAGGCTGGCTCGGTGAACCGACTGTGCTGAAAATTATGGCGCCGGTTGTAGCAAAATTACAGCTGCCAGATTCTGCAGCACATATTATTTCCTTTGTGCTGGCGTTTTCTGTTGTCACTTATATTAATGTTGTCATTGGGGAGCTCTTTCCTAAATCTATCGCTATCCGTTATGCGGAAAGAGTCACCTTGTCTTTATCGAAACCTCTCATTTTGTTTTATAAAATCACCTTCCCTTTTATATGGGTATTGAATCATGCAGCTAGACTAGTAGCCCGCTTATATGGGGTCAAAAGCACTGATACGAATGACAACGCACTGTCAGAAGAAGAGCTTCAGCTTATTTTGAAGGAAAGCTATCAAAATGGAGAAATAAACAGGACGGAATATCGTTATGTCCAACGAATCTTTGAGTTTGATAACAGACTTGCTCATGAAGTGATGGTGCCGCGAACAGAAATGGTAGCATTATCAGAGGACATGCCATTAAATGAGGCCATTACAGCAATCAGCTCTAATCGCTACACAAGATTTCCGATTATGAAAGACGGGAATAAGGATATGATTGTCGGCTTTATCCATGCAAAACAAATATTGACTGATTGTATTAGAGACAGCTGCATGGATAATTCTCCATTAAAAACGTATATTCAACCGATTATTCATGTGATGGAAACAATACCAATCCAACTGCTCTTAATAAGAATGCAGAAGGAACGGACTTCCATTGCCATTCTTCATGATGAGTTTGGCGGGACAGCAGGGCTTGTTACTGTCGAAGATATTTTAGAAGAAATAGTCGGAGATATTATGGACGAATTCGATGTAGACGAAAAGCCTTCCATCGAGAAAATCGGCGAAAACCATTATCGAATCGATTCTAAACTTCATATAAATGATGTGAGCCAACTTCTCTCCATTTCCATTGAAAATGACGAAATGCACACGATTGGCGGCTGGCTGTTTTCTGTCAGCTCTGAGTTAAGTTTAGGAGATTCTATTGAATATGAAGGCTATATATTCAAAGTAGCCGAAGTACAAAACGATCACATTTCTTCTATAGAAGTGGTAAAGGCAAAATAACTACATAAGAGTGCGGTCAAAGCTTAAAGACCGCACTAAATATTGAGCAAAAAGACAAACAATGCTTAAACATATTTTTTTCTCTTTCACATAAAATGATAAATAAGAGCTTTAGCCATCATTCAATAAACTGAAAATTGAAAAATTGCATCGTTTGACTGCGCAGTTTGGCTTAAAGTATAATTATTATTATATCTAACGGAAAGATTGAGGTGGTACGATGGGATCGTAAATCTAAAAAGAACTTCTGATTCTTTTCCTAAAATGATTGATCATATCCTAGAACCTACAATCAGCTTCATACAAACTAAGACTAGATCACATTCATTTTAAAAAAGGATCCAGAAATATAGACATGTCAATTAGCCATTTGAAAATTTAATATCATGTATTAATCAGGAGGTGACTCCTTACTCGCCTATTGCGGGATAAGGAAACTTATTGGACATATTTAACTTGGTTATTATAGCCATTTTGATTGCTTTTACTGCATTTTTTGTAGCTTCAGAGTTTGCTATTATCAGAGTGCGCAGTTCTAAAATTGACCAGTTAATGGAGGAAGGCAACAAAAATGCCATTGCCGCAAAAAAAATCATCACAAACCTTGATGAATATTTATCGGCATGTCAATTGGGTATCACCATTACAGCACTTGGCATCGGGTGGCTTGGTGAGGAAACAATTCATGACATTCTGTTACCTTTATTCCATTTTATTCACATTCCGGAAGCAGCTGTGACAATCTTGTCCTTTTCCATATCATTTGCCATTATTACGTTTCTTCATGTAGTAGTGGGAGAATTGGCTCCAAAAACATTCGCTATTCATAAAGCAGAATTAATTACCTTAATGGCAGCAAGACCATTGATTGCTTTTTATAAGGTGCTGTACCCATTCATTTGGGTCTTAAACGGATCTGCAAGAATCATTACTCGCATGTTTGGATTAAAGCCTGTTTCTGAAAATGATTTAGCCCATTCGGAGGAAGAACTTCGCATTATTGTCTCTGAAAGTTTTAAAAGCGGCGAAATAAACCAATCAGAGTTTAAGTATGTAAACAAGATTTTCGATTTTGATGATCGCATCGCAAAGGAAATTATGGTTCCGCGTACAGAGATCATCTCATTGGAACAAGAAAGCAACCTTGATGACCTAATGGACGTCATTCAAGGTGAACAGTTTACAAGATACCCTATTACAGATGGTGACAAGGATCATATTGTCGGCATGATTAACGTCAAGGAAATTATGACCGCATTGATTCGTTCAAAAGATTTAAGCGCGAAAAAGCTAGATTCCTATATTCGTCCAGTTATCCGAGTCATTGAAACCGTTCCAATCCATGATTTGCTCGTTAAAATGCAGAAGGAACGAATTCATATGGCGATATTAATGGACGAATACGGCGGAACCTCAGGTTTAGTAACAGTTGAGGACATCATTGAAGAGATTGTCGGTGATATTCGCGATGAATTTGATATGGATGAGATTCCAAGCATTCAAAAGGTGAAGGAAAACCACTTTATCCTCGATGCAAAGCTGTTGATAACACAAGTCAACTCCCTGCTGTCCATTGAGATGGATGATGAGGATATTGATACATTAGGTGGCTGGATTTTGACTTCTGATTATGATGCAACAGAAGGAGATATCCTGACATTCGATTCCTACAGCTTTAAAATAATTGAAATGGAAGACCACCATATTAAATATGTGGAAGTAATGAAGATGCGCGAGCTTGAGGAGCTTCCTGGAAGCTCCAGCCAAAGGCAGATAGCTCAGCCAGCTGTTTCCCCATCAGAAGCAGAAATCGTATAAAAAGAGGAGGGACAAATCCCTCCTCTTTTATTTTTCTTTTATTCTCCATTGCCGGCACTTTCGTCAAACTTATATCCTACTCCCCAGATTGTATGAATAAACGGCTGTTCTTTTGTGCCAATCTTATTGCGGAGCCTTTTAATATGAACATCCACTGTTCTTTCATCTCCATAGAACTGATAACCCCATACTCTGTCAAGCAGCTGCTCTCGAGTGAACACCTGTTTCGGATTGCTTATCAAATAATAAAGCAGATCAAATTCCTTCGGAGTCAAGTTGGAAAGTGTCTTGCCATTATAGATTACTTCTCTCGTTTCTTTGCTGATTTTAAAATGTTCGCTTGTCAGGAAATTAGAATCCACTTTGCTGACAGCATCCTTCTGATAACGGCGGGTAACAGCTTTAATTCTCGCCATCAGTGTCAATGGGCTGAAAGGTTTCGTCACATAATCATCTGCACCCATCTCCAGTCCGAGCACCTGATCTGACTCACTGTCTTTTGCAGTCAGCATGATAATTGGAACAGAGCTGACCTCTCTTATTTTCCTGCAGATTGTCACGCCCTCCATTCCAGGCAGCATCCAGTCGACAATGATGATATCCCACTCCTGATTTTCCATAAAATAATCTAGCGCTTCTTTACCATTATGTATAAATACGCCTTCATAGTTTTCCTTTAGAAAAAACATCTCCAGCATGGAGCATACACTTTCATTATCCTCTATAACAAGTATTTTCATATCCATTCATCCTCACAGGCATTAACATGCGATTTAATTATCACTATTATAGCAAAAAAAGCATTTAAGCATTACTTCTGATGCAAAAAATCGTTATGTATAGCCTCATAAAAGAATGGGCATATAGACAAAAAACCGGACATCTGTCCGGTTTTTTCCTTAAATCCAAGTAGTTGTTTTTTCTAATGGCAAGCGGTCTGTTTCTCTACCAGGAGCAGCTGCCTTTCCGACTGTGATAAGCATTATCGGCAAATAGCGCTCAGAGATTTGGAACTCTTCCACAAACTTCCCGCGGTTGAAACCGCCGATAGCACATGTATCCAGTCCTTTGCCTTTTGCTGCAATCATTAACTGCATAGCAGCCAAGGAAGCATTAGAGTTAGCTGCATCTCTAGGATATACGTCGTTAGAGTATGCTCCTTTAATCTGGCCTTTAATAACATCAGCAAGCTCTTCTTTTATTCTGCCTTTTTCCATATCTTTCCCGAATACTTCTTCTGCGTTTTTATCTGCTTCTAAATCACCTAGCACAGCGATAACACAAGATGACTGTGTTATCTGTTGTTGGTTGAAAGCAATCGGAAGAAGTTTTTCTTGTGCTTCATTTCCATGAAAAACAACAAAATGCCAATGCTGCAGATTCCAAGCAGACGGCGCTCTACCTGCTAACTCAAGAAGCTCTTCAATTTCTTCCTTTGATAATTGATAGCTCTCGTCGTAAACTTTCACGGCTCTGCGTGCTTTTAATATATCCATAAACTGTTCACTGCTAATTTCTGTAGTCATTGGTACCCTCCATTTTACTTACTTTTTGTAACTAACTAATGAAATAATAACCTTGAAAAGTTTTTTCGTCAAGAATATGATAATATATACACTATTATTATTATGGACATAAGGTATATCCTTGCTCCCAGTATTAAGGAGAAAACATGATTGACATTATCGCATTAACAAAACAGAATACGTTAGAAACTGGCCTGACTATGGAGGACTTGCAGGAAGGCAATTATGAGTGGTATTGGATTGATTTCAATAGCCCTGTGGATAGTGAAATTGAATATTTACGGGAGCCTCTTCAATTCCATCCCCTATCTATTGAAGATTGCCTCCATAATCTGCAGCGTCCTAAAATAGACTATTTTGACGAGTATACTTTTTTGGTTACCCACAGTCTTGAAGCTAAAACATATGCGAAAGAAGAACTTAATCTTTTCATAGGTGATAATTATATCGTCAGCTTTCATAAGGAACCTTCCATCGAAGTCCAATTTGTGGCCAAAAAGCTCTTAGGTGAAAAAAAGCCAGCTAAGTGGAGTCAATTCACTGTACTTTATGAATTATTAGACCGACTTGTTGACAACTATATACCCATTATTTATGAAATTGAAGATTTTCTGAATGAAATTGACGAAAACCCTGAAAACAAATCAATGGAAGTATTATTAGACGACCTTTATGAAACAAGGCATCGATTATTATCTGTGCGCCATACAGTTGTGCCGATGAGAGATCTCCTCTATACATTGTTAAACACAAAAAGATTAACAGCTGTTTCTAATAAACGGGAATACTACTCAGATATTTACGACCATTTATTGAAGCTGGCAGAAGTAATTGAATCTAACAGAGAAATGACTGCTGATATTAGAGACAGCTACCTGTCTTATAATGCCCACCAGTCCAACCGCATTATGCAAATCCTGACAGTGATTACAACCATATTCATGCCACTGAGCTTTCTTGCTGGCCTTTACGGCATGAATTTCCGGTATATGCCTGAGTTAAACTGGAAATATGGTTACTTTAGTTTATTAGGAACAATGGTTCTGATAGCTTGCTGCATGTTCTTATACTTCAAACGAAAAGGCTGGTTTAAATAAAGCCAGCCTAGCTTCTTCTTTAAGCTTTAGAATATGCCAACTAAACATCTGTATGATAAAATAATACTAACCCCTCTATTTAGAGTATCCCCTTTATATTTGCCCTTTTTAAATTTTAATAATTCTTAAAATTCACTATATTGATTGGAGGAAACTGAATGGAATCACCACAGCTTGAAACATCTATAAATATGGAAAAACCGCAGCATAAAGTGCTGCCTAAAAGCGTTCTATTGAAAAGAGCACTTTTTATTATCTTAGGAAGTGTCATGATGGGAATTGGCATTGAAGAATTTCTTGTTCCTAATCAAATCCTTGATGGCGGAATTGTCGGTATTTCCATTATCCTTTCCCACTTGCTATCCGTTAAGCTAGGCTTCTTTATCTTCCTTTTGAATATTCCGTTTTTTTACATCGGTTATAAACAAATTGGGAAGACATTCGCCCTTTCCACATTATTAGGAATAACGGTTCTTTCCATAACAACCATTCTGCTTCATGATGTACCTGTATTTACAGAAGATTTACTGCTTGCAACTGTTTTCGGCGGAATTATTCTTGGTGTTGGCGTTGGCATCGTTCTTCGTTTCGGAGGCTCATTGGATGGCACCGAAATACTCGCACTTCTTTTCAGTAAGAAACTTCCCTTTTCTGTCGGAGAAATTATTATGTTTTTTAACTTTTTTATTTTTATTACGGCAGGTTTTGTTTTCACTTGGGATCGTGCAATGTATTCCATCATCGCTTACTTTATTGCCTTTAAAGTGATCGATATTGTCATAGCTGGACTCGATGAATCAAAGTCAGCCTGGATTATCAGCGACAATGCTGAAGTGATTGGTGAGACAATTATCGCAAGATTAGGACGGGGGGTAACTTATCTGAAAGGTGAAGGTGCCTATACTGGAGATAATAAGAAAGTCATCTTCTGTGTCATCAACAGATTGGAAGAAGCGAAGCTGAAGCTGATTGTAGAGGAGCTGGACCCAACTGCTTTCCTTGCAGTAGCTAATATTGCAGAGGTTCGAGGCGGACGCTTTAAGAAAAAGGACATTCATTAACATAGAAATAGAGTCTTGCGCTTTTGCCTGACTCTTTTTTTGCTTTAACATCGATAACGTCTATTTAATCTTTTACTTGTCAACACTTAAAACTAGCTATTGTTTGCTTCCGCTTACAAGCATCGATAAAATATGACATAAGAACTTAAAAAAGAAAAAGGGGGAGACATATTGAAAAAGAAGGCAACCATCTATATTACTTCGCTTTCTTTGCTCGTCTGTTTGATGTGGATGTTTGGTCTCGGCTGGGTGCTTGTCGATTATGCCCAAGGCTCTAAGAAGGAATTAGACACATCCAATAAACCTGCAGAAGCAGCACCATCTGGAGGGGTACAGCTTTTAGCTCTAGGAGATTCTCTTACAAGGGGAACTGGCGATGAGGCAGGAAAAGGCTATATCGGCTATCTGAAAGACAAGCTGTCTGATAAAACAGATGAAGACATTACACTAAAAAACTATGGTATTAAAGGCCAAACCTCTACAGAGCTCTCGGCCCAGGTCAAGCAGCAGGAAATACAGCGGCAAATTAAAAATGCCGACATCATTTTTATTACGATAGGCGGAAATGATTTATTCCAGGGTGGAGAAACACTATCCCATTTTGATGATGGTACTGTTTCCAAATTATCCGCAACCTATAATCAGAATTTAGAGGATATTTTGACAACAATTAGAGCGACAAATGAGAAGACACCAATTTACCTGATTGGTCTCTATAATCCTTTCAGTGATTTGGAAGATAGTGAGCTTACCTCTAAAATTGTCCGGGACTGGAATTATGAAAGTGCGGAAACGAGTGCAGCTTTTGCGAAGACAATCTTTGTTCCTACATATGATATTTTCCAGCAGAATGTCCAAACCTATCTTTATTCAGACCATTTCCATCCGAACAAACAAGGATACGAATTGATGGCAGACAGAGTCGCTTCCTTAATTTCCTGGGAGGTAGAAGAAAATGAGTGAAACAACACTGGCAGTTAAAAACCTGACGAAAACGATTGGGAAAAGAAAGATTATTAAAGATATCAGCTTTGAACTGAAAAGCGGAGAAGTATTTGGTTTTCTTGGACCAAACGGAGCCGGAAAAACAACAACAATTCGAATGCTTGTCGGTTTGATTAAGCCAACCTCTGGTTCCATCCAAATTTGCGGCTATGATGTTAAAAAGGATTTTTCTAAAGCAATGGAAAGGCTTGGTTGCATTGTAGAAAATCCAGAGCTATATCCTTACTTAACCGGCTGGGAAAACCTGCAATTTTTTGCGCGCATGTTAAAGGGGGTTGATGATAAACGGATTGAAGATATCATCGAGCTTGTCGGTTTGAAAGACAGAATTCATGATAAGGTAAAAACCTACTCACTCGGGATGAGACAGAGACTTGGCATCGGGCAGGCACTTTTAAGCAGACCTAAAGTTTTAATACTTGATGAGCCGACAAATGGTTTAGATCCATCCGGCATAAGAGAAATGAGACAATTTATCCGCTTTTTGGCGGAAAAGGAAGGCTTAAGTGTTTTAGTTTCAAGCCACCTCCTCAGTGAAATCCAGCTGCTTTGTGACAGAGTCTCAATCATCTTGAATGGCAAGATTATTCATACAGAATCTGTTCAATCCTTGCTTACTGCACAAGAAAGAATTATTTGGCGCTTTACTCCTATGGATGTTGGTATTGATCTATTAAAGAGCGTCTCTCCTTCTGTCAAAATTGACGGCGAAAACGTCATTACGCCTTTTTTAGAAGAAGAGGCAAGCAAGTGGAGCAAAATGTTGTTTGAGGCGAATGTTAATATAATTGAAATGAATAGACAAATTCCTTCTTTAGAGCATCTCTTCCTTGAACTGACAGGAGGTGGCACGATTGAGTAATCTTGTCTATAACGAAATGCTTAAGCTTGTTAAGAGCAAAAGGCTGTATATTGTTACCTTAATTATTGCCGTGATGATTGCTATGTTCACATATGCACAGTTTCGCGAAATGGAAAACTTAAAGAAACGATTAGGAGATGTGGATTGGCGGACAACCTTGCAGCAATCCATTATCGACACTCAAAACAGAATAGGCTCAAGCGGGATTTCTGACGAATGGCGGAATCAGCTAAAAGTCCGAATCAGTCAATCCCAATATTATCTTGATCATGATATTAATCCGCAGGAGCCTGGGGCGCCAACATTTCTGCGAGTGTTTCTTGATAACTCTATGCAGCTTTTGCTGCCGTTAATGGTGATGATTGTCGCAGCCGACCTAGTTTCATCTGAAAGGAGCATCGGCACCATAAAGCTGCTCTTAACAAGGCCGGTCCGCCGCTGGAAAATATTGCTCAGCAAATACATCACATTGGTGCTGTCCATCTCGTTCATCTTGTTTATGTTCGGTTTATTTTCTTATCTTATCAGCGGACTGTTCTTTGGCTATGTAGGCTGGACTGCTCCAATCTTGACTGGATTTACGGTCCAAGCTGGAGAGCTTAATACTGCAGGAGTCCATCTCGTTCCTCAATGGCAGTATATATTGATGGTGTTTGGTTTAGCCTGGTTTGTCTCCCTTGTTGTCGGGACCCTTTCCTTTATGCTGTCTATTCTTGTCAGGAGTACAGCTGCTGGCATGGGAGTGATGCTTGCCTTTTTAATTTCTGGGACCATCATCTCTAATATTGCATCATCATGGGAAGCTGCCAAATATTTATTTATGGTGAACTTGAGGCTAACCGATTATTTGCAAGGAAATATCCCGCCTATTGAAGGCATGTCCTTGCCGTTTTCGTTAACAGTATTGGCAGTTTGGGGAATCGCGGCATTAGCTGTTTCCTTTTTCACTTTTACAAAAAAGGATGTCTATTAAAAAAAATCTGGGTTCCCCCCAGATTTTTTTTATGGCTGCTCAGGTTCGCTTACCGTTAAAGAAATAAACTTATCATTCTTTATATCATGTTTAATTGTCACTTGAACTGTTTTCTCTTTGCTATTTTCCTTCACTATAAACTGAAAGCTGTCTTCCACTTCCATTGTCGATATTTTCTTTCGGCCCATGTATTTATAGTCTGTAACAGCTTGTTCAGGATAATCTGCTTTGACTACAGCAATGGCAATGCTCCCATACTTTTCATAATCCACTTTCTGGACTGCTATATTATGGGACGGAAACAAAAATCCCATAATAAGAATAGAAGCAACTAAAATAGGAAAAGCCCGATTTTTCATAGTAATCCTCCGTTTGGTTTTTTTCCTATTATCTGTAGTCTAGATTCTTTTTATGTACATTTTCCAATTGTTTTGCTTCCTCGAGCAAAACAGACGTAACATGAACATTCCGCTTCCATTCTTCACCGAATGTGTCCATTGGCGGATTTGTCTCTTCAACAGAAGGACAAATTTCAATGGTGAATGCAGGCAAATGATAGGTGCTGATAAACCAGTCTGTATAACCTGAGCCAATTGCGTCCACATCAGGAGTGCCGAGGTCATAGCCTGTTGTTTCTGCCAATTTTGCAGCAATAGCTCGGTCTCTTTCTGTGTTTTCCTTATTGTTGTATTCCCAATAAATCTCTTGGCCAGAGGAATGATAAGCGACAGCAATTGTCGGCTTGATTTTTTCCGTCAAGCTTACGATCGCTTGAACCTCCTTTGCTTCAAGCGGTTTTTTGCCTTTATAATTCTTATAAGAAGGCTTCGGACTTTCACCCTTCAACTCATCCCAGCCTGCCGGATATTGACGGTTTAAATCAATTCCTCTTCCATTGCTTTTCCAGCGGGTGAAGTCTTTCGATCCTTCATTCATCCTTTTTAAAGAAATACGTGAAAACAGCGGAAACTTCTGCAGGTCTCCCTGCTGGATGGTAACACCATCTGGATTGAGCATCGGCACAAACCAGATAGAATACTCTCCCATACGGTTATACAAATCCTCCTGCTGCACTTGATTTTCAATCATTTTCATCATTAAAAGAGCAGTGATCCACTCTCTGCCATGATGCGCTCCGCTAATCAGAATGGATTTTTCACCTTTTCCAACTTTTATTCCGTACAGCTTTCTCCCATATTCTGAATAGCCAATTGTATGTACTTCCAATTGCCTTTTGTATCTGCTTTTCATTTTCCATATATCTCGCTGATATTCATCATATGTGTATTGCTCCTCCCTGCTTAGCTCCTTTCCTAAAACTTTAGCTGAAGATGGAAGGAAAAGTGCAAGGCAAAGCATAAAAATGGTTATTTTCTTCATATTGCCCTCCTTTTCCCTTTTATTTTTTATCAATTACAGATTTTTATTCAGCTTTTTTATACAGGTAAAAAAAGAAAACCCTGATAATTCAACATAGCCAAGTTTTAGAATGAGATTTTGTTCAGATCAGCTATATACTATAAGTATCTCCTTCAAACAAAAGGAGGCGGACAGCTTGAATAAAGTCGATTATGATCGTGCACTGTACTACACCCATCGTTCAGAATGGGATAATCTTTTAATATTAATGGTGCGCACTAAGGATCATTTTCTTTCAAAAAAAATTGAACATTTCCTGCACGCCTATAATTTCGAACATGATTATACTGTAATCGAGAATCATTTATATTCTTTGCTCCGCTACATTGACCATGCCAACGACAATGTAAGCGGATATGACATTCACACAACAATGATGTAAAAAAGAATTCCACCAAAAAAAAACCGCGGTTAGGGTTCCGCGGTTTTTACTTCATTAAAATCTTTTATGTTTATAATTAATTTCATAAAGATCGTCTCTTCTGTCCTTCAAATGTCTTACTGTACCATTTTGCCGTTTACGGCGAAGCACTTCTAAATCTACATCGCCAATCATGACCATTTCAATATTTGAATTCGTCTCACCGACAATTCCATCTCTTGCAAATTCAAAATCAGATGGTGAAAAGATCGCAGACTGGGCATATTGAATATCCATGTTTTCGGTCTGCGGTAAATTACCGACAGTCCCAGCGATAACAGTGTAAATTTGGTTTTCCACAGCTCTTGCTTGAGCACAATAGCGGACACGTAAATATCCTTGGCGGTCTTCTGTACAGAATGGTGTAAAGATGATTTTTGCGCCCATATCTGTCGCAATCCTTGCAAGCTCCGGAAACTCAATATCATAACAAATCAGAATCGCAATTTTACCACAGTCTGTGTCAAATACACGAACTTGATCACCTTGGCTGATTCCCCACCATTTCTGCTCATTCGGAGTAATATGAAGCTTATATTGCTTCTCAATGCTTCCATCTCGTCTAAATAAATACGAGATATTATAAATCTCTTCATCGTCTTCTTGCACAAAATGGGAGCCCCCGATAATGTTAATATTGTATCGGATCGCAAGACTGGAGAACAGCTCTATATACTGCTCTGTATATTGCGTCACTTTACGGATAGCATTTATCGGTATCTTCTCGTCAAGGAAAGACATAAGCTGTGTTGTAAAAATTTCAGGAAATACAACAAAATCAGATGAGGCATCTGATGCAACATCTGTATAATACTCAACTTGGTTAGCAAAGTCCTCAAAGCTGTCAATTTGCCGCATCATATACTGAACTACACAGATTCTGACAGGATAACTGCTTTTGAAAAAACGCTTTGACTGCGGCAAATATTCAACATTATTCCACTCCATTAACGTCGCATATTTGCTGGACTGCTTATCATCCGGCAGATAATTAGGGTTTATGCGCATCATCGTAAAACCGTTAATCAGCTGGAAGGATAATACAGGATCGTAAATCCGGTGATGGATAACTTCTTCCACATACTCTCTCGCAGACATTTCATTTTCATATTTATAAAAGTTCGGGATTCTGCCTCCAATAATGATGCTTTTCAAATTTAGGCGGCGTACCAGTTCTTTGCGCGCTTCATAGAGGCGATGACCTATTTTCATTCTTCTATACTTTGGATCAACCATAACTTCAATACCATATAAATTATAGCCGTCTGGATTATGATTCGTTATGTACCCTTTGTCTGTAACATCATCCCATGTATGTCTGTCATCATACTCATCAAAATTGATAATCAGGCTAGAACATGACCCAATAATTTCTCCATTATATTCAGCAACAAATTGCCCCTCCTGAAATAAATCCAAATGGCTTTTTAGCTGGGCTTTCGTCCACGGTTCCATGCCAGGAAAGCACTCTGCCTGAAGCTGCATAATTTTGTCTATATCTTTATATTCTGTATTTCTGATAATCAACCGCTTTTCAAACTTGGATAAATCTAGTTTTGTCATTTAAGCTGCTCCCTTTTTCCACTTTTTAATTCTACATTTCCCTATTTCCCTGTAAGATAATCTTGTTATGAACATAATATTATGTATATGCAAAAAAAAGAGCCGCAGGCTTATCCTGCGGCATCTTTATATTAAATGTTCATTGGCTGCCTCTACATAAATACTTAGGCTTTTATCTTTTTTTGTGAAATTATCCAGACGGAAAGGGAAAAATAACTCGAACTCATCTAAAATCTCGACATTCTTTTCGAATAATGAATCATATTGGTCACTTTCTTCCGCATTCTCGACGATAGAAATAATGGTCTGCAATGCTGCTATAACTTGGTAGGAGTTTTTTAGGGTGCTAAGCATATAGGCTTGCTCTTGTGTTAAACGCAGTACATTCAAACGTGAGAACTTGTTAATTTCATCGTCAGAAAAAAAGTCGGGGAAAATGGACGTATAAAAAGTTTGTATAAGTTCGTTTATTTGCTCTTCCTGTGCAGGTGTTGAAGCATAAGCTACCTTCATTGGATTTTACCACCCTCTTTAAAAATATACATAAAGTATTATCAATAGAATAACATAGACCACATCCAGTTTTCCGTGGTAATTAAAACCATGATATGATGGGTTATGCAAGATTATTAATAATTGCCAAAACCAGCACTAATGGAGGTTTAATTATGCATTTCGAAAGAAAAGGAGAATGGATGCAGCTGGCTATACCTGCTAAATGGAAGAATATGTCTCTTGAGGACTTATTCCGCACGGTAATGCTTGCATCTAAAAAACAAGTGCATCTTTTCAAGATGCAAAAAAAAGTAATGCTGAACAATAAAATAATCACAAATTGGCTCACAACATTAACTACTGGTGATACGTTATCCATTAAGATGTTTGATTCGCAGTCTGCTAATATAGAACCTACCTATATGGAGCTAAACATTGTGTATGAAGATGACTTCTTATTAATCATAAATAAACCTGCAGAGATAGATACCCATCCTAATTCCTTAGAAGATGTTTCCTCCCTTACAAACGGGGCAGCATTTCATTTGTTAATGAATGGAGAGGAACGACAGCTTAAACATATTCATCGACTAGATCGGAATACAACAGGCTGTATATTATTTGCCAAGCATGAACTAATTGGAAATATGTTAGATTATGCTTTGCGGGAACGGAAAATAAAAAGAACCTATTTAGCTCTTGTTCACGGATATGTTAAAGGAAAAAAAGGCAAGATTGACAAGCCAATTGGTAAAGACCGTCATCATGCTACAAGAAGAAGGATCTCAGAAAATGGACAAGCCGCTGTCACCAACTACAGAAAGCTTGCTTATTTTCCTGAAAAAGATTTATCATTAGTTTCCTGCAGTCTGGATACTGGCAGAACGCATCAAATCCGCGTCCACTTAAGTTCCATCGGCCATCCTCTTGCAGGAGATATTCTGTACGGCGGAACACCTGTGTATAGCAGGCAGGCTTTGCATGCAGCAAGGCTTGAGCTGACACATCCGATTACAGGGGAAAGCTTAACAGTATATGCTCCTTTCCTTGATGATCCGCCAGTATTTCCTGAAAATGCACTTACGCTGCTCGGAGAATAAAAAAACGGGATAAAGGCACTCTGCCTTTATCCCGTTTTTTAGTTATATTTACGCTGTTTTGCGCATCTTTCTCAAAATAAAGCTTAAAACAAACACTAGAATTACTGCTCCAATGATACTTGGAATGATAGCGAAGTCAGCAAGTGTTGGACCCCAATCTCCTAGAATTAATGACCCTAACCATGCACCGACAAATCCGGCGATAATGTTACCGATAATTCCTCCTGGAATATCCTTCCCGACAATCAGCCCTGCAAGCCAACCGATAATACCACCTATAATTAAAGACCAAATAAAGCCCATCTTAAACACTCCTTTTAGTTCCATTTTGTTAAGTAAAAATTGCGATAGCAAGGTAACATTAGCTGCAGCTTGTTTGTAATTCTTTTATGCTATCTGCTTGTACTCTATATTTACCACATGTTTTTATTTTTAAACCTAGCAGTATAACAAGAAGGTGCAAGCCGTCAAAACAGCTTGCACCTTCTTATATACTTTAGATTAAAAAATCATTTTATCTGGATCTTGGCCAATTCGTTCATTCATATTTAGGCTGTCAATTAAATTCATTTCTTCCATGCTTAAGCGAAAATCAAAAATATTTCCGTTTTCTGCAAGGCGCTTTATCGAGGATGTTTTTGGTATGACAATGATGTCATTTTGAACATGCCATCTTAATATAATTTGCGCTGGTGTCCTGCCATGTTTTTTGGCAATATAATTGATTGTCGGTTCGTTCAGCAGCCTGCCGTTGGCCAGTGGTGACCAAGCTTCCACTTTAATATTTAGCTTCTTGCAGTATTCTCTTAATTTCTCCTGAGTAAGGCGGGGATGCAATTCTATTTGATTTACAGCCGGCTTTTCATTACAGGTGGACAAAAGTTTGCTTAGATGATGTTCTTGAAAATTACTGACGCCAATCGCCTTAACAACCCCTTCTCCATACAAACGCTCAAAGGCTTTCCAAGTCTCGATATATTTATCCTTGCCAGGCCAATGTATTAAATATAAATCTACATAGTCCATATCCAGTCTTCGCAAACTAGCTTCAAAAGCTCTTAACGCAGCATCATAACCCTGCTCATCATTCCAGAGCTTCGTTGTTACAAAAACGTCCTTCCTAAAGACAGCGCTTTCTTTTATTCCTTCACCAACCTCTAGTTCATTATTATAGAAGGAAGCAGTGTCAATTGACCGAAACCCAAGATCAAGTGCTGCCTTGACCGTTTCCACTGTCGGCCTGCCACCTCCAAGATTATAAGTGCCAAGACCGATAAGAGGCATTTCTATCCCATTATGCAGTTTCAAATTATGATGGATATTCATAGACACCTCCAAAAGAATGAAGACATAAAAATGGTTGCAGCAATTATGATTGCTGCATTAAGTTAGTTACTACCTATATGTATTATTTTCGCAACATATATAGAACTGTTTTTTCCCACCATTTCCAAGGCAGATGCTCTTTTAGGAAGATAGTCATTCCCACACCTTTTCCAAGACGATACCTCAGCTTCGGCTTTTTCGTTTCTGCTATCACAACGATTTTACGGGCAACCTCCAGTGGATCTCCATACTTATGTTCTCCCTGTTTTAAATAAGCCTCAACACTTTCCAGCTGACTGGCGTACGGGGAGCTTGCGAGCTGCGATTTTTCTGTAATTTTTTTCCCCTCAGTCCAAATATTTGTTTTATAAGAACCAGGCTCTACTAATGTGACATATATCGAAAAAGGAAGGAGTTCTAGTCTAAGCGACTCACTCCAGCCTTCCAGGGCAAACTTTGAGGATACATACGGACTTAAGCCAGGGAAACCAATTTTGCCGCTTATGCTGCTCATCATGATTATTTTACCGTATCTGTTGCTTCTCATCATTGGAAGAAAAGCTTGCGTTACAGCAATAGCACCAAAAAAGTTTGTTTCCATTTGTTCCTTGTACTCTTGCAGCGAAATTTCCTCTGCGAAGCCTGCCCCTGCAAAACCAGCATTATTAACAAGAATATCAAGCTTCCCCTGTGCTTCGACCTTTTCTTTCAATGCTGTAATGGATTCTGTGCACGTAACATCAAGTATTTCCAAGGCAATTCGTTCATGCACCTCCAATTTCTTCGCTACTTCTATTAGCTTGGCCCCTTTTTGCCTATTACGAACTGCTGCAATGACTTCATAACCCTCTTTAGCAAACTCTAATGCTGTGATGAATCCGAAACCGCTGCTCGCTCCTGTTACTAGAACTGTCTTTGCCATTATATCCCCCTTATAAGCCGTTATCATATTCTTCCTTCAAAATAGACATTAAATAAATGGACTCATACCGCCCCATAATTTTGACGGCTTCCCGCTGCAGCCCCTCTACGTGAAATCCTGCTGATTTATATAAATCCTTGGCCCTTTTGTTATGTTCCACCACATCAAGCCACAGTCTGTTCGCATTTTGCTGAGTAAATGCCCAACTTTTAATTAACAGCAGCATTTGTCTTCCATAACCTCTCCCTTTATGAGAAAAAGCGGTTCTTTTCAATTCTATGCTGTTGTTTTCGTTTAGTAAGCCATTGACTAATAAATAACCGACAGGCACTTCTAAATCTTTACTAATAACAGTTAAATGAAGAAGGTTTTGATCCTGCACGATTGCATCTATATGCTCATCGACTGTCCATTGCTGGATAAACGGAGAGTTTTCCGAATCACTTTCTGTTCTCAAAATATACGGTAAATCCTCTTCAGTTGTTTTCCTAATAAATATCATATCATTTTCCAACATATCACTCACTCCAATGGCAAATATTAAATCATATATTCTATTCGATATCAGAGGTATTGTGACAAGCTTAATGTTTAACAATAACAGTAAAACAAAGAAAAGATTTGTAAATACAGTATAAAGAATGTAAATAACATAAGGTTCCAATTTATATTTTTTGTAAACCAATTATTAAGTTTTTGTAAATTTTTCGTCTAAATACTTTAAGATTCGACAATTTTCCTATAAACTATGTAAGGCTTGACTATTTTGGGGTCTAAATTAAATCGGGGGTAACAATTATGGTTTTCAAAAAACAAGATAAATTCGCTGTACTTTTAAATAATATTGCAACGAACTTAAAGGAAGGCGCTGACTATTTCGCAGATTACAAAATCACTAACGTAAGCGACTTAAAAACGTTTTCCGAAACCATGAAAGAAATTGAAACAAAAGGTGATACATACATCCATGATGTAATTACTGAGTTAAATAAAGCTTTCATCACTCCTATTGAAAGGGAAGATATTCTTGCACTTTCTATGAGCATGGATGATGTTCTTGACGGACTTGAGCATTGTGCTGCTTTGTTTGAGATGTACAATATCACAACAGCTGACGAATTCATGATTCGTTTTGTTGAAGCAATTAAAAGCTGTGGAGTAGAAATTCAAAAATCAGTTGAACTTCTATCAACGAAAAAACTTCCAAAAATCAGAGAATATGCAATTCGTATTAAAGATACAGAATCAAAATGTGACGGCATCCTTCGCCAATCAATTAAGCATTTGTTCTCAGTAGAAAAAGATCCAATTCGCATCATTCAATACAAAGAAATCTACGAAAACTTAGAAGACATTGCTGACTACTGCCAAAATGTTGCCAACACACTTGAAAGCATCATTATGAAGAATGCGTAAGGAGTCCTAACAAAAATGGATATGATTTTATTTATAACAATTTTGATTGTCTTTTTTGCATTGGCTTTTGATTTTATCAATGGCTTCCATGATACGGCAAACGCAATTGCGACTTCTGTATCGACAAAAGCGTTAAAGCCAAAGCATGCCATCATCATGGCGGCAATAATGAACTTCGTTGGTGCGATGACATTCACTGGTGTAGCAAAGACTATCACGAAGGATATTGTAGATCCTTTCCAATTAGAAAATGGTTCGACTGTAATATTGGCAGCTTTAATCGCTGCGATTTTCTGGAATCTATTGACATGGTACTTCGGAATACCAAGCAGTTCCTCCCATGCAATTATCGGTTCCATCGCTGGTGCAGCGATTGCCGCATCTGGCTTTGAAGCCCTTAACTATAATGGATTTATGAAAATTATTCAAGCCCTGATTCTTTCGCCAATTATCGCTTTTGTAATGGGTTATATCGTCTATACATTATTCAAGATCTTCTTTAAGGATCTTAACTTAACAAAAACGAACCGCAGATTTAGGATTTTCCAAATCTTCACTGCGGCATTGCAATCATATACACATGGTACGAACGATGCCCAAAAAGCAATGGGTATCATCACAATGGCTCTTATTGCTAACGGCTATTTAACAACAAGCGATATCCCACATTGGGTTCAATTCGCCTGTGCGGCAGCAATGGGTCTAGGAACATCTGTCGGCGGATGGAGAATCATCAAAACTGTCGGCGGAAACATTATGAAAATCCGTCCTGTAAACGGGGTTGCAGCAGACATTACTGGTGCGATGATCATCTTTGGAGCGACATACATCCACCTGCCAGTCAGCACAACACATGTTATCTCCTCTTCTATTCTTGGGGTAGGTGCATCACACCGTCTTAAAGGGGTAAAATGGGGTACAGCTCAAAGAATGCTGATCACTTGGGTAATCACTCTTCCGATTTCCGCAACTGTTGCAGCATTATGTTATTATGTTTTGAATCTGTTCCTATAAAAAAGAGGTCCGATATGGACCTCTTTTTCTATACAGTTGAACGAACGACAAGCTTGGCCTTCAGTTCAATTGGCATTTCCTGTTTCTTGTCTTGCAGCTGCTGAAAAAGCTGAAAGGAACGCCTGCCCATTTCGACAATAGGCAAATCCATTGTCGTAAGCTCGAGGGCTTCAGATATTGGATGGTTATCATAGCTTAATAATGCCAAATCCTCTGGAATGTTCATCTGCTGCTTTCTTGCTTCTGTCATTATGCCTGCTGCTACTTGGTCGCTCGATACAAGCAAAGCATCCGGTCTATCCTTTAATTCCAACAGTTTTTTAACGACTCTTTTTCCATCTTCAATTGACAGACAGCTGTCAAATACCCATTCCTTCTCTGCAGCCAAACCTAACTTCTGCAAGCCTTCATAAAAGGCTTTTTCCCTCAGCCTGCTGTTGGCGCTTGTCGCCCTGTTGACACAGTAGCCTATGTGCTTGTATCCATTGCTATGCAAAAAGTCTAAACCTTGCCTGAATGCACTGTAATGGTCGATATAGACTGCAGCGATATTTTCCTCTGTTACCTTTTCACAGACTATTATCGGATGGTCACTTGCATATTTGCGGAGAATGTCCATATTAGCAGTGTGGGAGCCGATAATCATCCCGTCCACTTGTTTGCTTTTTAGTTTTTCAAGCGCTTCCTTTTCTTTGTTCACATCATAGTTCGTCTGAAATAAATTGATGCTATAGTTATTTTTCAGCGCCTCTTCCCCGATACCGTCAAGCAGGCTTCCATAGTATGGAACAGTAATATATGGCACCATTACACCTATCATGCTTGTTTTTCCTCGCGACAGGTGAACAGCATTCAAGTTTTGGCTGTAATTTAATTTATCAATTGTCTCTAAAACTGCTTTTCTTTTTTCTTCTTTAACATAAGGATGATTATTTAATACTCTTGATACGGTTGTAACAGACACTCCTGATAATTCTGCGATTTTTTTTATATTTCCCATTCGTTCTCTTACTCCCATACAATTTGATCTAAACGGTCACCTATAAAATACCAAGGCTAGCTGAAATTTTCAATGGGGATTTTAATGTGTTTCAGAAGTTCCCCTTCTATTTCAGACAACTCGTCCATATATTTTATTAATAGTATGAACGCAGTTAGGGTGATTTTCAAATGACAGAAAAAATCAGCGCCATATTAATCGGCAGCCTTCTTATCGGGATTGGTGTTAACGGCTTTTTAGTCCCTCATCATCTTCTTGATGGGGGTCTTATTGGCATTGGCCTCATCTTACATTATCATTATGATATCCCGACAGGCTTATCTATGATACTTATCAGCATCCCGATTTATATCATTATTTGGTTTTATAATAAGCAATATATCGCCTACGGTTTATTGGGTTTTCTCATCTCCTCTGGAATGATTGACGTTTGTTCCTTTATGCGCGACACATTTTCCACCAATATTTTAGTCAGTTCTGTGATTGGCGGCAGTATCATTGGAGTGGGTATTGGCATTATGCTTCGCTTCGATACAAGTACAGGCGGAACAGACATGCTTGCCCAAATGCTGTCTAGTATTTTTAAATTCCCTGTCGGCATTATCATCTTTATTATTGATGGTCTTGTTTTATTAGGTGGATTAAGAATCGTCGGTCTTCCTATTTTAGCCGCTTCGTTTTTAACAATTATCTCTGTGGCCCTATTTACTAGTTTGCTAACTAAGAAAGTGAAAACTGTTTAAGCATGGAAAGAAACCTGCACACATATGTGCAGGCTTCTTTTAAAACTTTATTGTTCTTCCGGGATAAGCACTTGCCCAATCTTGCCCATTTTGAGCAATGTTTGCATAATAGCCCGGGAAAGCTGACTTGGCGGATAAGGTTTCACCAAGTAATCAATTGCGCCTAATGCAATGCCCTTTTCCTTCTCATCCAAGGCAGTAGAAACGACAATTGGAATGTTTTTCAGATACTCAGAATCTTTCATTGCTTTCATGATATCCCATCCGTCCATCCTGCTGTCTTCCAGCATTATGTCTAGAACGAGCGCATCTGGCTGTACTTCCTCCATTTTCTTAATTCCATCCATTCCATTTTTGGAATAATAAACTTGGAAGCCGCTTTCCTGCAATTCCTGAATAATCAGCTCAGCCAAGCTGTAATCATCTTCTACGACCATAACTTTATAACGGACCTTTTCATCTGCGACTGCGTCCTTCTCCGAAGTTTCCATATTCCATTCCACAATCGGAAAGCTCATTGTGAAGGTGCTGCCTTTTCCATATTCTGAGTCTATTGTGATATCTCCTTGATGTGCTAGCATGATTTCCTTTACAATCGCAAGACCTAATCCAGTTCCGCCAATTTTGCGGCGGTCCGAATTATCAATACGGTAGAACTTTGTAAACAGCTTATCACGGGCTGACTCTGGTATTCCTAACCCTTGGTCTTTCACAGCTACTTTCAGCATGCCATCTTCCTGATAGAGGCTGATATCAATAGTTCCGCCTTCAGGAGAATATTTAATGGCATTGCTCACAATATTAGTGAAAGCCTGCTCGATTTTAGACCGGTCTCCTAGTATGAACGAATTCTTTTCCGTATTATGAATTGTTATATGGTGTTTAGTTGCATTGACCGCTTGGTTTTCCACAACTCTTTCCATGATTGGCAGCACTTCAATATATTTTTTCTCATATGTCTGCTTGCCTGCTTCCATGCGCTGTACATCAAGGAAGTCATTAATCAATGCTGTTAATCTTTTCGCTTCTCCGTATATTGTGTTCAAATACTTCTTCTGACGCTCTGGTTTCAAATCACGATTAATAATGAGCTCTGTAAAACCTAAAATGCTCGCAAGAGGTGTGCGCAGCTCATGACTGACCGTACTTACAAATTCAGACTTCATCTTGTCTACTTCATATTCCATTGTAATATCTCTGTATACGAGAACAGTCCCGAATTTCTCATCGCCTCTGTATAAATGTTCACTATAAACCTTAACTATCTTATCTTCCTTCAATTTATAGGTGAATGACTCTGCAGAAGAATCTCTCATAGACTTACTAATATAAGCAATCAGATCGTCTGTTTCCTCTAATTTTTCCTTCAGCTGCCCTGTCCATTCCTGCCACTTTTGGCCGACAAATATATCAAGCATTCCCTTGCCTGTCATGATCTCATAGAACTTGCTGTTAGCATGGATAATATCGCCATTTGGACTTATTAATTGAATTCCTTCTTGAACATTATTTAAAATATCTGTGTTTAGCAATCTGTCTTTCTCTGTTTGTTCGAATAAGTGAATCTTATCCAATGATATCCCAATCTGTTTAGCTAATGTGCTGAATTCATCCATTTCCAGCTCTGTAAAGCCGCAAGCAAACCTGCTTAGCATCATGATTGCTGTAATACTGCCGGCAGCAGACAAGATTGGGATATAAAGATCATGCACCCTGCCTTTTTCAAGATGATAGCCTTTTTCTGACACATCTAAATCTCTGATGATTGTAAAGCTAAGCTTTTCCTTTTCCAGACGATGATACATCCCTATATGAAGATGGTTCTTAAATTGCTCTGCTCCTTCATTTGATATGCCAAATGCAGCAAAATCTCCACTGTCTGCTTCTACGATAATACCCCTGTCTGCCTTAATAACATCACACATATTTATGATGATGCTCTCCAGCACCTCCTGCTTATCAAGAGAGCTCGACAGGCCGTTAATAAGCTTGTTTCTGCGCAATAAAGCATCTTCATTGGATTGTACAGTCTCAAGCATTTTTTCTAATTCAAACTGCTGTGCCTGCAGTTCATCTTGCTGTGCAACGAGCTCTTCGTTCTGTGCAAGCAAATCTTGCTCTTTCTCTTGTATGCTCACATACATCCGCTCAAAGGCAACAGATAATGTAGCCAGCTCATCTTGCCTTTTCTTATCATGCTTAATTTCTGCTTCATTTCCCTTTGCCACTTCATTGGCTGCAACTGCAAAATCAGTCAATGGTTTCCCAATCCTCTTGACCATCACTCTGCCGATAAGCAATACTGCGATAAGAACTAGAATGATATAAATTAGAAAACCGACTTGCAGGATGGCGATATGAGTAGTCAGCTTGCTTACCTCACCGCTCAGCGAGTTCGAAACAGACTGTAGGTAATCAGCCATTTCTCCTTGAAAAGAATTAACCCTTTCAGTCGCACCATTATTGGCAATAGCAGCAACTTCCTCTCTATCTCCGCTTTCAAAGTAAGCTATTGCTTCTGGCATTGTTTCATCAAAATAAAACCGATAAAACGACGCCAGCTCTGTTGAAAAGAGTGTGTCTTCTTCTGTTTCAAGCCTTTGGTCAAACTGTTCTATCAGCTTTTCGATCTCAGCCTGCTGACTTTCTGCCGATTCTTTTAAGGCTGTGTTATTGTAAGCGAAATATCCTCTCACATTAAACATTGCATCATTGAGCCTTGTTTCTAGCTGTCTGACTAACGCTTGTTTTTCAACAAGCTCTTCTCGGTTACTTACATACTCATTGTTTACAGAGTTTTGCCAATAAACCAGCACAAGCCCTCCAATAATAAACAGTAGAATGAAAAAGCATATTAAGGCCATAAATTGCCTTGATATGCTTTTTCTTATATAGGAATTAATCTTCATCAAGAATATCCCCTACTTTGTCTAATAGTGCGAGCGGACTGAAAGGCTTTGCCATAAAGTAATCTGCTCCAGCTTCTAATATATGGTTTTGTTCATTTGTCTGGTTTTTTGCTGACAGCATCATTATTTTCAGATGCTTCTTCTCTTCGTCCGCTCTAACCTTTTGGATTACTTCCAGCCCTGTCATAATCGGCATCATATAATCAAGTATTAACAGATCATAGTCATTTTTTGCGATAAGCTGGAGAGCCTCTTCTCCATCTGGTGCTTCATCGACCACGTAATCTTCATCTTCCAGTGTATCTACTATCAGCATTCTCAATACATCTTCATCTTCAGCTAATAATATTCTTTTCATATTTCTCTCTCCCTAATTCCCTATTTTGGAGAAGGCCTCTTGCAGTATATAATAGGATTGTTTTAATCGTTCATGATAGGCTGGTTCTTCCCAGCTTTCCCATTCAAACAGTTTAGTGTCTTCTTGATGAATAGTGTTGTCACTGCCTCTTTCAGGCAATGTTTGCACAATCTTTTTATCTTTTTCCATTACAACCGCAAAATAAATGCCGTCAATGGTTTCGCTGCCTTCCATGCCCTTTTTCCATAAGTCTGCCAATACTTCCTTCTGACTTGGGTCTTTCACATTTAATAAAGCCCACGGCAGGCGAAGCTCGATTGTTTTCTTATCTTTACTTACACTAATATCGGTCAGACTATTGAAATCTTTACTTTCCGGATTGCCGTTTCCGTATAATAATTTTCCTGTTTCATAGGAGTTAAACGGAATTTTTTCCCCTTGTATTTCCAGCTCTTTATTAAGCGCAAGTCTGATTGGATGATACACACCGTTGTTCTTTTTACTTGCATAGCTTTCTTTTTTTATCATATTCAGCAAGTGCCCATAGTGGAAATAATAAGAATCATAGTAGCTGTCAATCAGGATATGCGAATCATCCTGTTCCCCAATCTTAACAGCAAAATCGACACCAAAATCTGTGTTCACTTTTTCCTTGCCATCAAGAACTGTGCTCATTTGCCCTTGATCTGCAAGTGTATCTAATAGAAGATATGTGTGATCAACGTTTAAGTCAACCGGCTCCTTATAAGTGAATTTAAAGCTGATTTGCTGTTCATCAGACGTGACACTCACATCTTGAATATCATTTTCTTCCTTATTATCAGCAGCAGTATACAGTGGCGACACATTCAGCTTTTCCCAATCCTCTGTGCTGCCATCAATATAGATGGTTGGCTCATATTTACCAGGATCAAAGCTTAACAGACCGAAATGCTGCTCATTTGTCTGGATATTGGACCAAAACGGTCTTCTGTTCGGATTATCATAATCCATCGTATTCCATGTTCGCTTAAACCATTCATCCTGCCATGTAAACACAAGTCCGCCTGCATACTTCTCATCAAGAATCATCTGATACAGACTCGCATCCATATTTCCTTGTTCTTCTTCTGAAATAAAGCCTTGATTCATGCCATTAACGTTCTCATGAGTTTTGCCCCTAGATGCTGGCACTCCGAACTCTGCAACTAACACTGGCATATTATGAACCTTTCGCAATTGATTTAAATAGGCTGCATAATTGTTTTGCTCGCCTTGTTTATTCTTATATGTCGAATAGCCTTTTTCATAGTTCAAGAAATCTGGATAATACGGATAAACATGATAAGCCGCAAATAGGCCAGCATGAAAATCATCTGTTTTAGTTATATGGTTGGGATCAACAACCGCCTTATCTTCATCCTCACTCGGCTCTGCAGGATGGTCAAGCAAGTCTGTTGTCACCCAGTTCGTAAAGCTCATCGTATGCTGCCACTTATATTGCTTAGCTTCATAATCTGCTGCATAGTCCATTAACTTTGCAACCCAAATCTCAAACGGAGATGCAGCTTTTGTCTCGAAATAAGTGCCTTTGTATTGTCCTAAGCCACTGTGTTCTTCATCGGTATGATTAACAACATCAGGGTCCCACTCTGTTCCAAGCATAAATCCTAGCACATATTTGGAAACATCATACTCATACTTTCCTGAAGCATGCCCAGCCCTTTTTGGCAAATCTGCATTTCCATGAATAATGTCAATCATGTTTTTAATTTCTAACTGCGCATCTGCTACTACTTCTTCTGAATAAGCATCCTGCTTTTCTGTAAGAACATCTTCATTCACCCAAGAACCGTGGATAAGATACAGAGGCTCTTTTGCACTTTGATTATATTCATACAAGGCTTGATAAAAACCTGGTGGATGAAGCGTGTACACCCTGATTGTATTAGCATGCATCGCACCGATTTCTTTGAACCAGCGGTAATATTCATCCTTTGTAATGGATGTTTCACCTGGAAAGGAGCCTGGTTTTGAAATCCCCATATTTACCCCTTTAATAATGAGATTTTCCCATTTCCCATCCTTTTGAACTTGAATATATTCAGCATTTGTCCGACTGTTCGTTACCATTCCGTCAGCCTTTACTGTCTCTATAGTACTGCCTTCTGTATTATTATTGTGAAGTCCATCCTTCAGCAGGTTTTTCATAAGCGGCACATAAGTATTCCAGTAAAAGGAATTTCTGTATGTGACATATTTCTTCCATAAATCAAAGCCGACTGTTTGATATAAACTTGGAACTTCTGCTTCATCAGCATAATCTCCTGCAAAATAATAGGAAGTGTATTGTGTATTGGCATTTTGCACGATTGCCGGGAAAGTGCTTGGAATTCCGTAACCTTCCAGCTTTTCTTTACCAGTCTCTGAAACTGGAAGCTTATATTGGGCCAGCACCTCTTTTTGATCTTTTGCTGCGATAATATCAAACCAGTAATCATAAGTGGATGTCAGCTCTTCCTTTAAGACAGATTGACCTTTTTCGGTAGTGGAAAATGCGACACCACTGTCTGTTAAGTCCTTGTTATTTAAGACGACAATATAATCATCCTTATTAATCAGTACAAGTCCAGAGCCTGTAAAGCTCCATTCCTTGCCGTTCTGGTTTTTATAGTTATCCTTTACCCAAACAGGTACCTCATCACCATCTAAATCGTCGAAATGCCTGCCGATCCAGCCGCTCCACGATACATTAAGCAGATTGGTGATTTTCTCCCTTGCCTCATCACTTGTAGGACTTGCAAACGTATTAAATTCAGCAATAAGTGTTTTATTGTCTGATTGGAAAAGAGCATTCTCTATTTTTTCTACATCCTCTATTTCCAATCCGCCATATAATTTATCCGATCTCTCCCCAAGATTATTGCTTCCATAAAATTCTTCTTCATAGACTCCATACTGATCTGTCAAATACAAAACATCATAATCACTTAAATCATCAGGGAGTTCGCTGATTTTATAGCTGTTGTCTCCGCTCGGTTTAAAGCCTTTATAATCACTTTGACTGAAGTATTTGTCTTTGTTAGCCTTCACATATTTCTGATTGTTTAATATATAAACAAGGCCGTTATGCTCCCTGTATGTCTTATCAGGAACAGTCTTATCCATAATCAGCACATTCAGTTCCTTTGTCCCTTTAAACTGCCAGAGCCAAAAAGGACTTAATAGTACCGCAAGCCCAATCATGACAAACAGAAAAAAAAGCAATGTATTCCTTCTTTTCATTTAGATACTCCTTTACGACTCATGTCCCCCCAAGATTTTTCACCTTTAATGAGCTGCCAAATCCCTTCACAGCGCCAAAATACTGTCATCGGCCTGTACCATAAAGATTCTGTCAGGGAAAAGAAAAACAGCTTCAATAAATGGGACACTTTTGGATACTTGCGAAGACTCCATTCCTCGAGCAAGACTGCTGCCATTGAAAAAATCGATCCATAAATACAAGAAAGCAAAAATATAAGAATCGCAAATTCCAAATAAATCCCGCCAAAGAAAATCGCGATTACTGTATATAGATATCCTAATATTTCTACGATTGGACCTAAAAACTCTATCAGCCAAAAATAAGGGAAGGAAATCATTCCGATGCTTCCATACTTCGGATTAAATGTCAGCTTGCGATGATTCCAAAGGCTTTCAAACAATCCCCTATGCCATCTTCTTCTCTGTCTCCTCAGGAACTTTATATCCTCTGGAACCTCTGTCCAGCAGACAGGATCAGGCACATAGACAATTCTTTTATTGACCTTAGACTCCTTTATAATTCGGTGAATACGGACAACAAGCTCCATATCCTCCCCTACTGTATTTGTTTGGTAACCTCCAGCCTTAATCACCCATTGCTTCGAAAATACACCAAAGGCACCTGATATGATTAACAGCAGGTTATGCCTGCTAAGCCCAATGCGACCCATTAAAAATGCTCTTAAATATTCAATAATCTGCATAATAACAAGGGGATGGTTCGATAAACCGATCTCCAATATATTTCCGTCCTTGATCTTACAGCCATTTGCAATTCGGATGCTTCCTCCTGAAGCAACTACCTCCTCATTGCTGTCCATAATCGGCTTCATAACTTTCAGGAAAGCATCACTTTCTAAAACCGAATCTCCGTCCAATGAGCATATATACGGATAGTTCGAAAAGTTCAAGCCGACATTTAAAGCATCAGCCTTTCCGCCATTATCTTTATCGATAAGAAATAGTCTCGGCAAGAGCTTTGACTGGTAGATAGCCTTAATTGGCTTCGTCTCCACCTGTTTGCGGACTACCTTTTGAACCTCTTCCATATCATAATACTCAATCATTTTTTGCAAAGTTTGATCCTTAGAGCCATCATTTACAACAATGATTTCATATTGCGGATAATCAATGCTCAATAAGGAGCGGACACTCGGAATAATTCCTGCTTCTTCATTATATGCAGGCACAATTATCGAAACAGGCTTTGTATACAGACCGTCAGCAATATCCTCAAAAGACTGCTTTCTATTAAGCTGATATTCTCGTCTAAGCTGCATCATTGATACGATAAGAATAGCTGTGTAAAACGTGATGATAATAATCATATATATAGAAATAAAACCGCCAAAAAACAATACCGCATTTTTCCACCATTCTAAAACCAACTTAATTAGCTCCTTTTAAAATTCCTTTATTGACCCACTCCCAGGCCATATCCCGAGCAAAGGCATCTTTTGAATGCTGAAGCACCTCTTCAAGCACTTTTGTACCATCTTTATATTTCATAATTGATTCTGCCGCCTGAGATCTTACAAACCATGACTGATCATGCAGCAGTTCCTTTAATAGCTTCAAGGCTGTTTCTTGTTTGGCAAAGCCAAGCAGTCTTGCCGCCATCATTCTTTCCTGCCACACACTTGATTGGCATAAAGGAAAATAGTTATCAATATTAGGAACAATCCCTATGTTCGAAATTGCTTTTAAGCTTCTCAGCCTCAGCTCTCCCTCATAGGTTTGAAAAACATTTTCTAAAAAAGTAATATGCTCCAAATCCTTTTTAACACCCATCACATCGAGAATTGCCAGTTTTAGCTCTTCCACACATTCATCAAACCGGGCAATCATCTCTTCAAAAATTGGTGCTTCCAGTCTTGTTAATATGCTTCGATAATCCTTTTCTGCTAAGTATTCCTGCTTATTAATCAGCATAAAAATATCGGTATATTGAAAAGAAGCAAGGATGCGGTAAATCTGGATTTTTTCCTCTTTCGACCGCTTCTTTTCCTGTTCAGCCAACTTAATTAATTCCTCTTTAAGCTCCACCAGCTGAAAGCTCTCAATATGATACAGTGTGTTCATACGAGTGCTCCATTTCCTTGCATTTACATTTTTTCGGTAATAACCTGTCAGATTAGCTGCTGCAAGAATTCTTAAGCTTTGTCTTTCCTGATCTCCCTCGAGTATGTCTGAATACTTTGTAAGGAGCTCCTCAAGTGCTTCCTTCTCTATGTTTGAATCAGCAGAGAAGGACAGCTCATAGCTTCTGTCCTGTAAGAACAGGAAGACATCCTGGGCTATTTTTTCCTTTAAATCATTTATTTGCTGCCGCCTGTTGTTTTCAAGAAGCTTCCTTGCTATTAAGTAAGCAAGGAGGATTAGCAAAATACTGATGGAACCAACTGCAACAACAACTAATAACATAATTTCCTTTGCCACTTTAAACCATCCTTTTAATGAGGCGGACAATCCTTGCCTGAAGTTCTGTCAGACTGAAAGGCTTTGTTACATAATCATCCGCTCCCAGCTTCAATGCTTCCGCAATATCATTTTCACTCTTTCTGCCTGTCAGCATAAGCACATTAACATTGTTACGGTACTGAGATTTTTTCACGATTTGCAGTATCTCCAGACCATCCATGACTGGCATGATGCCGTCAAGAACTAGGAAATGAATGCCGTTTTGTGCGAGCCTGTCAGAATCAAGGAATTGCATCCCATCTTCATAGGCTTTTACATCAAGGGTAATATTATCAAGCTCCAAAGAACTGAAAATATTAATTAAGATGGAGCGAATCAGTGTATCATCATCAACAATGGATACATTCAAAAGCTTTGTTGCTTTTGAAATAATGCGTTTATTAGCTGTTTCAACCCTCGCCCTGCCATTCTCCTTAGCCAAATATAAAGCTTCATCTGCTGTTTTTATTGCTGCCTGCAAACCAATCTCTGTATTTTCAATTCGATACACTCCTGCTGAAAATGTGAGACTAAAGGTTTTCTCTCCGTCTGTAAATTCAACTTGTGAGAACTTATCAAGCATGCGCTCCAATACGTCTTTTATTTCCGTCTCTGTCGCTCTCTGGAACAGAATAACAAATTCCTCCCCGCCATAACGGAACAGTGTATCTGTACTTCTAATACTCTTTTTCAGAAATTGAGCGAACTCCATCAGCACCTTGTCACCGACAATATGCCCGTATGTATCATTAACTCGTTTAAAATAATCGATATCAATCACAGCGATTGTTCCATTTGCATTCAGCCTTCCCATATCACTGATAAAACGATTGTACGAATCTTTAAGAAATTTGCGGTTATAAACTTGGGTTAATTCGTCTATCAAAACCGATTGATCAAATATCTTTTTCCTTTCGAGATGGCGTTCCACACGAATTAAAAATTCTTCCACATCAATCGGTTTCTCCATGAAATCATCTGCGCCATTTCTATATGCTTCAATTCTTGAGTCTCTGTCTGTTTTAATGCTGCACATAATTTTCGGAATAAATGCCCGGTTTGTATGATTTTGGATAACACTGAGCACATCGTAACCAGATTGATCCTGAAGGTTGATATCAATGATGATGCAATCAGGATGCATATTATAATACTGCTCAATTGCCTTATCCGCTGTCGTGTTTGCAATAACCATCCAGCCCTTGCTTTCGAGCTTATCCTTCAGGAAAATAAGCAAAGAAATATCATCATCAATAATTTGAATAAGCGGTGCGTCCCCTTCACGTAAAGCAGGAGGCTTGCCAATTTCTTCATGGAAATGCTCATATTCATAACTGATTTCCATCAGCCCGCTCAAGAAATCCCTTAGTTCCTGAATGGACCATGAGTCTTTTCTATTCTCTACCTTTGCCAACAGCTCTGAAGCAATACCGTAAAGCATATCAAGCTCCAACGTGCCAGACGTCCCTTTGATTGAATGCAAAAACCTGTATACATCTCTGTTTTCAATCAATGTTATCTCGTTATTATCAAACCAGCTTGTAAGCTGATCCTTCATTTTCTTAAGTAATATTCCTTTGTATTTATCAAAAATCATTTGCCACACCTCTTTAAAAATATTCCCTTACGCATTCTCCTGTTATCTCTATATTTTTATCTGGTTAGCTTTCCCCTCAAAAGCAAAAAAAAACCAGCCCAACTCATGAATAAAGGCCGGTTGCACTAATCGCTCCAAACAGTTTAAGTGCCCAAATAAAAGCTGTTTTTCTTCGCGGTCCAAATGGTCTATTATGTTCATAAATAAGCTAGTAATATTGGTATTGTTGATAATGATTAATGTTTATTATACAGAATGAGATTCTAACTTTAAAGGCTGAAATATGGAAAATATTAAGGAATAATGACCTATTTTTTATACGAAAAAATGCCAAGAAGTTAGTAAAGACTCACCACCTTGGCATTTCTAATTAAATGTTCGTCCAGAAGAACAACATATTACCTATTCCGAACGACCTGACATTTATTTTTTCTGCAATTCTTTATTTTTTTCGGTGCATCTGTCCATTGCAGCCATAACTGCTCCCCTGAACTGCATTTGCTCTAGCGTAGCTATCGCTTCAATGGTTGTTCCCCCAGGTGTGCATACCTCATCTTTCAAGATGCCAGGATGCTTACCTGTTTCCAGCACCATTTTTGCAGCCCCTAATAAAGCCTGGGCCGCGAGCTTGTAGGATGTATCTCGCGGAATTCCGCTTCTGACACCGCCGTCTGCCAATGCTTCAATAAAAAGGAAGGCATATGCTGGCGATGAACCGCTAATAGCTGGAATAGCATCCATCAAGCGCTCCTCCATTACCTCTACCTTGCCGAAGGAAGAGAACAAGTCAACAATATACTGTACTTCTTCTTCCGTGACATTGCCATTCGGGCAAACAACACTCATTCCTTCTCCTACAAGAGATGGTGTGTTTGGCATTGTTCTAATAATCTTGCTTTCACTTGATAATTGCTCTTCCATATAAGCAAGATCAACACCAGCTGCAATCGTCACGATGATAGCATTCTCCTGTATAGATTCCTTGATTTCCTGTAATACCTCTGTATATAAATATGGCTTCACCGCAAGAACGACAATATCTCCATACGATGCTGCAATCTTATTATCAATTGTTGTTTTGATCTCATATTGTTTAGATATCATTTCCGACGTAGCAGCCGTTTTTGCACTTGCAATTAAATCCTCATGTCTTGTAAATCCTGACTTTAGCATACCGCCAAAAATAGCCTGCGCCATTTTGCCGCTGCCAATGAAACTAATCTTCTTATTATTCATGTTTACGAACCGTCCTCCTCTATTTATACTCTATACTTTTACACAGTAAAGAGAGAAAATCAATCCCATTCGGAAAATTGTGATAAGAAGAGGAAAGGTGGCTATTTAATGATGATATTATGCAAGTAGATGGTTCAAAAATGCACAGATTCATGCAATAATAAAATAAACGAGCTCGATAAATAAAAAAAAAAACATATTTCCACCAAAGAAAGTCTACTAACCTGTCATAAGCTTTAGTCATCACTTGCTAGACGGCTTACATGATTGTTCTCTGGAAGAAATATGTCATCTGGTTTTCTATGAAATATTTTAGCTATTCTTATCGCATTCTCATACGATAAACCTCTTTTGCCATTCTCTATTTGCCAATAGTAGGACTTCGTGATGCCTAGTTTGCTGGCCATTTGCTGATAAGTATAGCCATGCTCCTTTCTAACATACCGCAATTTAAGTCTAGTCAACCCTCTCACCTCTTTCTTAGTCGAAACCGTTATCTTTATCTCTATTATACGTAAACCTAAGGTTAACTTCAATCTTTTACTATCTTTTTAGTTAACTTATTTTTGAACATTTACTGTTAGCAATAAGTTAACTTATAATAGAACCATCATATGGAAATGGAGGGGAGAATAATTTGAGTTTTTCTGAAAGATTAAGAGCTTTAAGAAAATCGGCTAATATATCACAGCAAACTTTAGGGGATGCAATGAACGTGACAAAAGTGTCCATTTCTGGATACGAGACCGGCAATCGCAAACCAGACACAGAGACACTCCAAAAACTCGCTGATTTTTTTGATGTCAGCACAGATTACCTTCTAGGAAGATCTGCCGTTATGGAAACAGCTTCGCGATACGGCAGCGATAACCGCTTGGCAGTAGCTGTAGAAGATTATAATATAATTACCGCCATTCAAAGACACCCTGCCCTCCATAAAGCACTTCAGGAAGAACCAGCAAAAGTGGCCGGCCAACTATACCGCTTTTGGTCGTTTATGCAGGAAGAAAAAAAACAATAGCCCTCAGAAGAAGTTGGAGTTCCCTCTTTATCCCTCAAAATATTTATCCTTTTCTCTCTAACAAAAAAGAAGAAGAGGTGCAGTCGCTCGACTGCACCTCTTTCATTTTATTCATTACCAAGCTTTTGGATATTTTCATAAATATTTTGTATATCCTGCAGCGAGTTTAGCAACTCGCTATTCTGAAGGAATTCTGGCTGGAAGGTACCATCTTCAATTGCTTTTGTATATTCTTCAATTTGAGTTTGGATTTTTTCATTTTGCTCACTAATTTGTCCATGCAAATCTTCCATCACTTGCGGCACTTCCACTTGATTGAACTCACTGATTTGTTTTTCAAAATCAGTTAATGTGCTTTCCAGCTGTTCAACTGTTTCCGGATTTGTAACTGCTTCCTGTGCCTTAGCCGGAAGGTCTTCTGCGAACGCCGCTGCTTCATTAGCGTACTCTGTTGCTTCATTAACATAATTAATAGTATTTTTCGTCTCTTCCACTGGTGAGCATCCTGCTGCTACCAACAGCATGATAGGGAGAGCCAGCAATAATTTTTTCATAAAAATCACTCCTTATTTTTTTCCTTTTCTTTTTTCCCATTCTTTCTTTAACAAAGGTAAGCCTTTTTTCTTAAGAATTTTCACCCCTTCTTTTTGGAGATAATTTTTCATAAGTTTTTTTAGCGTCGACATGCAGACCCGCCTCCTTCCCTAACCATCGTTTTGTTTGGAGCAGTTAAAAAGGCACAGCAAAAAGACCTCACCAAATAAATGGCAAAGGTCTCACAAACAACATATGTTGCCAATAAAGCCGAGGTCTGCTGACCTGTATTGACGACTTTATTGTACAGTTACTCCCCTTTTGACAAAAGGTTACTTTCATTCAATTATTAGCTTAATTATATAATATTTCTGCGTTACCAGTCAAATAAGGCAAGGTTTTAGGATGAGCTCAATGCGATAGCAAGGCTTGTTTTTGCTTCTTCATATAATAATAGTTCCTTCTTATCTAAAGCATATGCGAGCAGTAACACAAGTGTATACACAGCCTTAAATCTGGCAAGCTCCAATGTGACACTGTCTGTTTTGCCATAGACAGCATAAAAAGCCTCCCTTTCTTCTGCTGGTATAAGACTGTAAACAATCGCTAAGTCAACTGCCCTGTGGCCAATATGGACATCGCCCCAATCGATAATGGCTGTCAGCTCCTTACCTTCGTTTACAAGCATATTACCTAAATGTAGATCACCATGCACTAGCACATGCTCACATGGGACTTCAATATGCTCTATTCCTTGGCAATAGTCTCTCGCCTTTTCAAAAACTTGACTTTTATCAAGCAGACACAAAGCCTCGAGTTTTTCCATCATTCCAGCTTTCCGTTTCCCTATGTCCAGACGGCCCAGTTTATCATATGGAACTGGCACTCCCTTTAAATCCTTGATAGAAATAGAATGTAGTGCCTTTAAAAACGCTGCTAGTGGCCCGATGAGCTTAGTTCGGTTTTCCTGTGTTAATTTATGCGGCATTTTGCCCTCAAGATAGCTGTAACCTAAGAAGGACCATCTGTAGTCTTGCGACTTTTGTCCGAAAAAAACCGGCACTGGTATTTTTATCGGCAATAATTGCTGTATTTTTGGCAGCAGGACAGCCTCTGTTTCCATTAGCTCTCCCGCGATTTCCCTGCGTGGAAATCGAAAGACATATATGTCATTCACTGCATATATCGTATTGTCGAAGCCTTCACCTATTTCCTTAATGCTTTGGATAGATAACTCAGGAAACTGTTTATTAATTAAAGCAATTGCCAGCTCTTTTTCAACCACAACCTCAGGAGCCCAAATATTCCCCATTTTTTCACCTCAAAAGATATCGCCTTAGAAATTCTTGTACTATTAGTTTATTGTATAATCCACTAAATATCTAATCTTTGTTACCATACATCAATTCCGTACTATAGGAATAAAGTTCAATAATATTCCCAAATGGATCTTCACAATAAACTAAATAATACGGCTTGCCTGCCCAAGTATTCCACATACTGCTCCTGATCTTTCCGCCGCTCTTTTGTATTTCAGCAGCCTTTTCCTTTACATTATCAGCAATAATACAAAGGTGAAAAAAGCCAGCTTCCTGAATATCTCTTTCCCTTTTTATTGTTTTCGGCACCTGGAACTCAAACAGTTCTATCCCAACTTGGTTTTCTCCTATTAAATGAGCATTGCGCATTTTTTTTATATGGTTTCCGAGCAAGTCATTTGTCATATTATAAGCATCCTCTTTCTCCTGCCGAAAGGAATACGGACCGGCAATCAGCTTAAAATTTAGAACCTTTTCATACCAATCAATCGCTTTATCTAAATCTGTTACAGCTAGGCCGATATGGGTAATTACAGCCATTATTATCTCCCCTTTTTTACAAGTATTTATTTCTATTTATTCCCATACGATTATTGTTAAAACAAAAAAGAGCTGGAATCTTACTCTTCTCAGCTCTTAACATCTATTTTTTTATGATGATATCCTTCGGTTCAACCGTCTTAGTTTTAATAATGAACATAGAGATTAATTGGACAATTGCAATGCAGCCGAGAATAATGCGCATATACATATGCGGAGCGAAATAAGCACTTATCCCAATACAGATATAGCAGGTGACCAGTATTTTTATTTTTTGTTTCTTCGTCAACTCACCTTTTTTAAACCCTTTTACATATTCCTCATAAAATCTTGTTGAGCGGAAATAGGCGTTAAGCCGTTCTGAGCTTCGTGTATAGAAAAAGGAAGTCAACAGCAGAAATGGAGTTGTCGGAAGTAAAGGGAGAAAGATGCCGACAAGGCCAATCCCTAAAAAAACGGTACCTAATACAATATAAATCCATTTATATAATTGCTTCAATTTCTTCTCTTTAACTCCTTTCAAATAGCTTACAGAATTATGCAAGACAGCTTTCTACCTCTATACCCTTATTATAGTGCAGGCATAGCCTTGTCTTAACTGTTCTTTTTTAATGTATACGAAAATTTCACATTTATGTGGATAAATAAGGAAATTCAAAAGCGGTAGCTTTCCTTTTTCTTTTTATCACACAAGTACTGAAAAAACTTTACCAGCAATACAGCTGTGACAAACTGTAAATAATCAAATACAAATACAAACCAAATATTCATCCACTTATACATCTGAAGATAATCAATTGCCTGAGCAAAGCCACCAAGCACAATGCCTGTCCCAATGCTTGCGAATAATCCGCCAATATACAAATTTTTCTTTCTGTTTATACAATATTGATATGTCAGCATAAATGTGACGGGAATAAAGGAAGTGTTGATAGACAAGTTAATATTCATCAATGGCATCAGCGGATAAGGGTGAGTCACGAGGCCCTTTACAACTGCAATAGAATCTAAATAGTTCATCATAGCATGTATCGCAAAACCAAAAAATAAAATTTGAAAAATCCATTGCCGATCAAGCCATATGAGCAATACAATAAGCGGTCCTACTAAAAAGACAATATTCAGCCAAAAATGCCAATCCTGAAAATCAGCGAACTTACTCCAGTACTCTGTATGAAATGCATCCGCCTTGTTTGTCATTTCCCTCATTTTATCAACCATCTGCTGTTGCTCAAGCTTCATCTATACCACCTGCAATTATACTTTTTGTCATTAACATCCCCAATCTCCACCTAAATACACCCTTAGAAGGAAGATAATTGCTATAATATAGATTTTCTGTCACAATTAAGGCACAGTTATTTCCATTTCCTTATTTAGAATGGAGGCAATAAGATGAAACAAATCCATGAGACACAAATGGATGAAACAAACTATATTAATACTGTTAATAACGATGAGATATTTGTTCCTTATGAATTAAAGGAAGCACAGAGAGCTACTGGTGATCGTTTTCCTGTGAAAGATTATGATGTAAGCACGTTTCCAAAGCCTGTTCGGTATGCTGGCTATTTGCTCGGCTCCTTTCTAGCAGCTATGCTTGTTTTTGTCCTTGTTTCTTTTTGGTTACAGTAAAGAAGTAATAGACCTTACTTCTCCATGTGAAGTGAGTTTCTAAAGAGAAATAAAGGATTTTACAATATGAATAATACTCCATTTAAAAAGGCCTCTGATGATTTTCGTCATCAGAGGCTTTAAAATTCAGCTTCAATTGGTAGATTCTTCATCTACCTTTTTTAATGTAACAGGAGTATCCTCTCTCTGATTATTCTCTACATCAGTCTTGTTAGATATTCGCAATGCAGACGGTGAACCGATTGAATCAATACAGTGGGACCAAAAAACAAAGGCAGGAATAGAAGTTCCAATTAAACTCTCAAAGGGAGATAGGATTTATACACTATATGGTTGGCGAGGAACTGCCTGAAGGAACTTATGATTTCATTTTGGACGACAGCTCGGTCCCTCTTGATATTTTTAGGATAGATATAATCTTCGACATATTTCTACATTTATCCATATACAGCAATCAATTTAAACAATTAAAAAGACCCATGTCTGCTCCAATGCAGTCATGGGTCTTTCCATATTTTTAATTCACTAGTTCCAGTGATTTTTCTATTTTTTCTTTATCATGCTCAAGCTGTTTATTTACATCATGGGCATAATACATACCATTTTTCATCATATAATTGGCAATCTTCGCATGGTTATCAATTGCTTCATCTAGCTGCTTTTTTAATACTTCCCGTACTTCCGGCGAAGCAGTTTCTGTTAAGGCCACGGCATACGTTCTGACAGTTGATTTAGCTGAAACCAGCAGCTCTGTTGCAATCAATTCATCACGCATTTTTCCTGCAGTTTTTAATTTATCAACTATACCCATTCTAATCACCTTCCCTTTATTTTGATAAGATAGCTTGCAGCTCCTTAATTGCTTTCTCAGAACTGGACACATCATTGCTCAAAATCATTTTTAAGGTGTCATCCTCCACAAGGGATTGCAATGCATAAGATTTCACGAGACAGCTTTGTTTCAAAGTAAGCACTTCATGTAATTCTAGCGTTTCATGTACTGCTAATTTTTCTGAAGCCATGTTTACTCCTCCTCCCTCATCCTGTCTTATATATTTGATATAACCGGAAGGAGCTGAGCATAAACTATTTTCCCATAAATATATTTACTGTTTTATGCTCTTAACGATTCGTGAAGGAAAGCGGTCAAGTATTCGGTACTTGTGATTTTTTGATTGCAAACCATGCTGTCTGTGCAAACAAAATTACCAATAGCCTTGTAGTAATCTGGATTTTTAGATTTTTTGGCTTTAGTGATAGTAGAGAAGTAGGAAATCTCCCCAAAACAATTACAAAAGGAGCAAAGATTTTTTTTATTAGTTGGTATAAATCTTCCTTCTATACCGACCAGCTTTCCATCTAACTCATAAACAATAAATTTTTTATTCGATCGTAAATCATTCCAGCTTAAATATGTTAGTCGGCTATAGTCTATTTTAGATAAATCAGGCAGCTTTAACTTTTTCTGCTTTGGAAACATTTTTTTCAGCTCCTGCTCTTGCACAGTTGGAAATGCTAATAAGCAGGCTGAAAGCTGCTCAATATATCGGTCAAACTCTTTGTCTGTCTTTAATTTGGAAAGATTAAGCATGCTTTGTTGTTCTAATGAAGCACTCGGAAAAAGGCTGTGAATTTTGCTGTTGGCTACATCAACTACAGCAGCTAAAACCTTTGCTGGGACATTTTTTTTCATACTGTCATTAATTAAAGCAACCTGGTTTTTTATAAAGTTCAGCTGTTCATTATTAATAAACGGTTCCATTTATGTTCACTCCATTTCTTTTGTTTATTTTATAGAAAAAAGCAGAATTCTAAAATGGAAAGAATAACTTAGAAGCATTTGTTACATAAAAAAACACTGATGAAAATCATCAGTGCCGTTTATTTGAGTAAACAATTTTCTTAATCGTTTCAGTGGAAAGATAATATGCCTCGGCCAGTTGAGCAATACTGCTGCCATTCCTAAACGAGTTTTTTATTTCAGCATTGCGGCGGTCAAAATGTTGCCTTCCTCCGCTTGAACTTCCCCATTTTTGATACTCAGTTTCCTGTTTAGGTATATATAATGTTTCCCCCTGAACATATTTTTGGATCTCTAAGAGAAGCTTTTCAGGTAAAACTTTGTTCGCATTCGTATATTTCATTTGTGCTCCACCCCTTATTGATATTGAAAAAATAAGGTGCAAAGCCATAATATTAGAAAAGCGTGTTAAGCGATATAATTAAATGTTTCGCCCCATGCAAAGAATCGCCTTCCCAATAACAGGCTTTGCATGAGTGGATGAAGTACTAGATAATTTTTTATGATTATCCATATGTAAGCACCTCCCTTTAAACCTTATTATAACGGATTTCAATAGGCGTTTGGTTTGTTTCTGTTTTTTTAATTCGGACAATCACCATTTATCTTCACTGCACATATCTTTACAGTAGCCTTTTTTTGCAGAGGAGGTAGTAGAAATGGGAAAGTCAGGACTTGTCCCTGATAATACAAATATTAAGAAAACAAGCGGAACTCCTAATCTCTTTTTTGATTCAAAAAATAATGTGGAGTACGAAAAAAACCAAGATAATATTATTTATAAAGTAACTTCCACCCAGCTGCCTGCTATGGTTGGCGGTGCTTTTGCAGATGTTTATCTTTCAAAGGGAAATATTCGCGAACCACATTGGCATCCAAATGCTTGGGAGCTGGATGTTATCATTTCTGGTGAAGCACAAATTTCCATTGTTGATCCAGATACTAATAAACTCCATACCTATAATGCTAAACCAGGTCAGGTTGTGTTTATTCCAATGGGCTGGTGGCATTGGATTACTGCAGCTTCTGAAAATTTGCATATGCATCTCTTCTTTAACAATGACCAATTTGAAACAGCATTAGGATCAAATATGTTACGGCTTACCCCGCCAGAGGTTTATGAACTATCCTATGGAGTTAATGCTGAAAAAATAGAAGATGTTTTAAGTCCTATTAAAGAGGCTGTTGAAATTGGCCCACCTAAACTGGAGAGAACCAAACAAAAACAAGAAGAAATTGTTATCAATATTAGCGGCAAGAATGTAAAATTATAAACTAAAAAAATGTTAATATAGATACCACTAATAAAACAGCTGCCTGCTGGCAGCTGTTTACTTTAGTTTGAATATATTCTGCCAATTGTCTGCTCATTACTGATTGCCACTTTGTTTTGTGCTTGCACTTCTTTTAATTTTTCTGGTGTTACATCATTTCCTAATGGATCTATAATCGTTGTATTTAAAAGAATGCTGTCCATAGAGCCACGAAACGTTTTAATGTATTCATTAATAAGTCCTTGGCGTTCGTTTGTTTCTTCTTGTGTTAAATTCCTTGTTTTAGAGATTTTAGCTAATTCATTTATTCTATTCAAAGTTTCTCGCATTTTTTTAACCTCCAGATTTGATGTATTAATGTTAGTTTAACATTTATCTTGAATTCAAGATAAAATACAAAAAATAAAGTATTCTTATTTGGTTACATTTTTATATTATCTCGAATTCAAGATAATATTATAATACAAATAATGTTTTGTCAATATATTCCTTCAATTAAATTATGACTCCCTTTGTACAAACCATCCATACTAAAGTCGAAAGTTAATGATCAAACTATGAGGGGAAACATTTTGAAGGTCTGTAAGAAGGGGGATTATAAATGAAAGAAGAAAATACGGTCGTAGACCTGCACTTGAAAAAAGAAATAGAGGAGGAACTAGACTCCTTAAAGTTCACGAAAAACTTCCGCTCTGCTACTGCTGAAGAATGGTATTTATTTATGAAAAACTATGCTGATCCTAATACTGGCGGAGCTGCAGGAAAAGCCATTATTCATTATAACTTATACGGAAATAAAGAAATATTTATTAATACAACTATTATTTTTGATGATGATAAACTCTTTAACAATGAGCTTCACCCACTTGTGTATGCAATCGCAGACGAAGTAATCAACAGGCTGGTGGGTTATGCTGACACCTTATTATCAGTTCACGCAGGAGCAAACTCTTATCATGCGGAATATAAATCCAATTAATAATCTAAGGAGGAAATCACATAATAAAAACGGAGGTGAAAGAAATGAAAACAAAGGATGATTTCTCTGAAGGTGCTAAAATCACTGATAAAGCTCATACATATGGGCCGCCAAATGGAGGTACTGCAAATTCCCATTCTCCACAGTCTGTTCCGAATACAGAAGCAGCTAAAACAGGCAAACAGAAGTAATAGCCTTTCATAGCAAAAAAGACCTTGGTGATTTTTCACTAAGGTTCTTTTGCAATATTTACATAGCGTTAGCATGCTTGTCTGCATTACTGTTATTTACTTAAAACCCTTAACCACAATATCCGCTCTTTCCATCGGCTGATGGTGCTTAACATATAAATCTTCTGCAACCATCCAATTATTCTCCCATAACTGTCTAGCCTCTTCACCATCTCTATTAAGTCCTCGTCTTAACCTGATTTCACGGGGACAATCAACCCAGATAGTTAAATCATATATATTGGCTAGTTCCTTGCGAATGGAATAAACTCCCTCTATGATGACAATGCCACCGACGGGCACGTTATGCCTCTCTGCCAAACTATCTGTCTCCCAGTCGTATCGTTGATAAGCTCCTTCTATGTTTCGACTAACAGGTATAAGGATATTAATTAATACACGTTTCCAATCAAAGTCGGCACCAATTGGCTTATTAGCAGGTTGTGCTTTGATTATTTGTGAGGATGGTAAATAAAAATCATCCATATGTACAACTGATACAGACGAACAAGCTTCCTTCATCAAGTTTGCAAAGGTAGTTTTTCCTGATCCTCCACAACCGTCTATTCCTATTAACATTGTGGATTGTTTTCTTGGTGTAGAATCAATTATCGTTAGCAGCTGTCTATATTTGTTGAATTCACCGTTTTTAGTATAAAAAATCACTGTATCACCACTTTTCATCATGTTAAAAACCCGCCGTTACTGTTAGTTTATGAAGCGAATAAATTGTTAATGCTGATAGCAAAAAGGATGTGATATTTATGTATGCAGAATTATCGAAGAATGAACAAGGCAGATACGCACTTCCTAATGGAGAATATTTCACAACAGATGACGACATTGAAGCTTTCATTCAAAACCAATGGGTAAAAACAACTGTTCATCATAATCATGAGGACTATTATTTAGTCGGTTATCCAGATATTGCTTTGCAAGGGTTAATGGCTAAGTATCCTAATGTAGTTTAATTTGTGTTTTTAAAAAAACTAGGCACTAGTATTAGGTGCCTAGTTTAAAACCGTTTATTTATAAAAAGGCAGTTAATCTTTTTCGCAAGATAAACTGATTGCATGAAAGCTCGTCCAATAGTTTTGAAACCAACTTGATCCCAATACTTTTCTTCATATATAAACGATGTATAACTACATCCTCAATATATGCTTTATAATGCCCATCTGAGACTGCTCTAGCGTAGCCAATAAGCGTATCACCCTTCCAAGCACCAACTGATGGCACTTTGTGTAATATCTCTTCCATATCTAAATCCAGTCTTCCTTGCAGCCAGCCTGTTTCGTTATACAGGCTCAAAACATCAATCGGTTTGATTTTTCTTTCCGTAAAGGTCTTTATTTCGATATCCAACTCTATTATCCTCCAAGTCTTATTAGCTTTTTAAATCATCTATTCATTTGGTGCACTCTTTTTGAAAGTTTTCAGTAAACGCTTTGCATCCGCAACAGAAACATCCTGAGTGATCATTTCGTATTCATAATCTCCCGACACGCCTATAAAATGCGCCTCTTTAGAATCTTTAATTTCATACACTTCCCATTTAATCTCGTTCAAAGTAAACGAATCGATTTTATTGCCCTTCTCTGTATTAAAATCATTTAATGAATTTACAACTGATTCTTCAGGATATGCTCTTACATATAGCACTTGCGATCCAGAGCCAAGGTCATTTCCTACTTTTTTATAACTGTAAGTTAAATACGCTTGATTAAATTCTTTATATCTTTCCAAACTTGCTGAGAAAATCTTTACATCTGAACTCGTAAATTCATACAGAAAAGGCACCTCTGACCGCAAAGTGACTAAAACGGACTCAACCTCTTCCACATTGGTATCAGCACTCTCTACAATACTAATATCTTTTTCTTTAGGGTCCTCATATTGAATATCCGAATAATGTTGCATAGAATTATAATTTTCTAACTTAGGTATAAACTCTTTTGCATCAATTGTTACATTTACTGATAATTCTTTCGGATGAAGATAACTGATCAATTGTCCTTCTTCATCGTAAAATTCATACATTACTAAGATTCCTGTATCTTTATCCACCCAAAAACGAAAGCTCTTTTTATCTGGCTGCATAATATTTTTATTAGCCTCATTTATTTCTCCATGCAAAACAATCGTATTATGACCAAGCAGCTCTTCATTTTGCCTCTCAATTTCCCAAACATTACTAGATCTTAAATATTCCGCTGCCATCTCGTATGGAAACAGAGATACATCTCCTATTGCTGGAATTTCTCTAAATTTCTCTTCAGAATCATATAGCTTATTTATTGGAATCGAAAATACATCTTTCGGCTCAACTGTCTCCCTCTTTGGTGTCACTTCATAATTACTTGTACTGTATGTGTTCCGATCATTATCTATATTCCAAATGGTTTCGTCATTAAAAAAGATTTCGTTCGTTGTAATTGGATCATCTGTTATAAACTCATCAGGAATATTAAATATTTTTTCATATCCACCAATTTCTTCTTTTAGACTAAACTTATATTCCACGTTATTGTTACTAGTTGAACCGTCATAATATCTATCAAACATCTCATATGCACCGGAAGCCGTTTGAAAATTATCTACTGTATTTAAAAGTTTACTTAATATATCTTCTTTTTTCATATCTTCATAATTTTCATCTTGATGAGGAGGAGTAATAATGGAATTATTTTTACCAACATTATTTTTATCACTGTGGCTGGATATAGGTTCTTCACTTTGGTTAAGTGTATGTATCATAAAATAACTTAAACCTATTAGAAAAATGCAAGTAAAACTAAGACTCAAAATTCGCGGATATAGACTCCTCGTATTTTTTGCTTTTGCAAAGTTAGCGTTGGAGATTTTTTTCCTTACTTTAGACTTATTTATTTCAGTAAAGTCTAATTCTTTCAAGACTGTGTTATCCATCGTTTCTTTTAAATCCTTTAACATTTTATCCATCGATTTTTCCTCCTTCACCTATCATTTTCTTTAAAGAAAGCCGTCCCCTATGTAATCGCGATTTTATTGTCTGTATGCTAATACCAAGCAATTCTGATATTTGATTGTAGGAAAACTCTTCATAATAATATAGAATAATAACTTCACGGTACTTAATTGGCAGTGATAATACCTTCGTTGATAATTCCTGCCTGTTTTCCACATGCAGTATTTCTGATTCTGGAGTATGATTAGTGATCGAACTTTTTGAAAGCAGTTCTGTTAACACTATGTTTCTAAAACTCCAACTTCGTAACCGGTCCTTGCATAAATTCACTGTAATACGATAAATCCAAGTTTTATAGGAAGATTCCTTTCGAAAAGTATCCAGGTTCTGATAGCATTTAATGAATACCTCCTGCGCGATATCCTCAGCGATTTGTTGCTTTTTCACAAAGGTGAATGCTAACCTAACGACACTTTGACCATATTCGTTCATTAACCACTCGATTATTTCCCCCCTGCTGGAATGTTTCCCATCCAGATTATCTTTATTATTTTTCTCTAACATTCTTTACACCCTTTCAAACTTTAGACGATGCTGAAAAGGTATGGTTGCAGATTTTTTATTTCTGCTACATTTACAGCAAAAAACACAGCTCCCAAAAAGAGCTGTGTTAATCCATTACGCATACATCTTTCCAGATTCTTCTTTGCGGAAAAAGCTCGTCATCGCATTGAAGACATCTGCCTTTTGTCGCAGCAAGTAATGACGAAACTTCTCGTTTGAGATATTTTTGTAGGCGGACATCAACGTGCTGTGGCGATTGTATTGATTCACCTCTCCATATCCAAACATATTGGAGACTTCCATCAATTCTTCGACAAGCTTGACACAGCGGGCATTGTCGGATGTGAGGTTGTCGCCGTCTGAGAAGTGGAATGGATAAATGTTAAATCTGCCTGGATCATACTTATCATTAATCAATTCAAGGGCCTTCCTGTATACAGAAGAACAAATAGTACCACCGCTTTCTCCTTTAGAGAAGAAGTCCTCTTCTGTTACAACTTTTGCTTCTGTATGATGGGCGATAAATTCAATTTCCACCGTCTCATATTTTGTGCGGAGAAATCTTGTCATCCAGAAGAAAAAGCTTCTCGCCATATATTTTTCCCAAAGTCCCATCGAGCCGCTCGTATCCATCATTGCAAGGACAACTGCCTTTGATTCTGGCTTTGTAACTTCATTCCATGTCTTAAACTTTAAGTCTTCAGGGTATATTGGATAAAAGCCTGGCTTGTTGTTCATTGCATTCCGTTTAAAGGCAGACATCATCGTCCGTTTTTTATCAATATTCCCCATCAGCCCTGTTTTCCTAATATCGTTAAATTCAATGTTTTCGACAACAATCTGATCCTGCTCTTTTCGCTTTAGGTTAGGCAGCTCTAATTGCTTAAAGAGTGCTTCCTCAAGCTCCATTAAGGACACTTCAGCTTCAAAGTAATCTTCTCCTGCCTGATCGCCGGCTCCTTGGCCTTTGCCAGGTCCCTTTTGGCCGCCATTTCCATCGCGAGCCACAACATCGCCAACTTGGCTGTCTCCGTTTCCTTGCCCAACATGTTTATTTTTATCATAATTATAGCGGATTTTATATTCATCTAAAGAACGTATTGGTATTTTCACTACTTCTCTTCCATTAGACATCACGATGTTTTCTTCCGTAATTAAGTCGGGCAGATTATTTTTGATAGCCTCCTGCACTTTTTCCTGGTGTCTTTGCTGGTCGTCATGGCCTTTACGATGGAGGGACCAATCTTCTTGGGAAATTACAAACTGGTGATTATTTTCATGTTTTGTCATCCTTACCCCTCCTAAAAATAAATTTTTTCAGCACCATTTTCTGGTTTCATGCATAAACTAATTCGGGCACCATCTTCCAAAAAATTAGTGATTACTCTATCCTATGCATGACGCTTAAATAATTTACTAATAATTTAGATAATTCACTAATTTGGTCGAATGACAATATAACTTTTTTCTATATGGATAAAAGAAGGAACAGACAAGTCCATTGCCCGTTCCTTCTCCTTCATCATCATCAGCGATTTAATAGACTTCCGACATAGCGCAGCAAATCATTAGCAGATGTAGAATTGTAGCCATGCTCATCAATCAGGCGTGCAATAACTTCATTCACTTTTTTCAGCTGCTGCTCATCAGGTGTTTTAGTGGAAGTCGTAATTTTAACGACATCCTTCAAGTCAGCAAATAATTTCTTTTGAATTGCTTCTCTCAAACGGTCATGAGAATTATAGTCAAATCTTTTCCCTTTGCGGGCATATGCAGAAATGCGGATAAGAATTTCTTCACGGAATGATTTTTTCGCATTTTCAGAGATCCCGATTTGTTCCTCAATTGAACGCATTAGTTTTTCATCAGGATTGATTTCTTCCCCTGTAAGCGGATCGCGAAGTTTATTCTTGTTGCAATATGCCTCCACATTATCCAAGTAATTATCCATAAGCGTTTTAGCTGATTCCTCATAAGAGTAAACAAACGCCTTTTGTACTTCTTTTTTCGCGATTTCATCATATTCCTTGCGGGCAAGGGAGATGCAGTTCAAATACTTTTCACGCAATTCATTCGTGATTGATGAATGCTGATCCAAGCCGTCCTTCAAGGAACGAAGCACATCTAAAGCATTGATCGTTGTGATGTCCTTGCGAATGATTGTTGATGAAATCCGGTTGATTACATATCGTGGATCAATCCCGCTCATGCCTTCATCGCCGTATTCATTTTTCAATTCTTTAATGTCTGCGGAGCTGAAGCCCTCCACACTTTCACCATCATACAGGCGCATTTTCTTTACAAGATCAATATCGCCTTTCTTCGGTTCCTTCAAGCGAGTCAATATCGTGAAGATTGCCGCGATTTTTAATGTATGTGGAGCAATATGGACATCTGAAACATCACTTTCTCTAATCATTTTTTCGTAAATTCTTTCTTCCTCAGACGCCTTCAAGTTATATGGCACTGGCATTACAATGATACGTGAATGCAATGCTTCATTTTTCTTGTTGGCAATAAAGGAACGGTATTCCGTTTCATTCGTATGTGCCACAATCAGCTCATCAGCTGAAATAAGGGCAAAACGGCCTGCTTTGAAATTTCCTTCTTGTGTTAAAGAAAGCAAATGCCATAGGAATTTCTCATCACATTTAAGCATTTCCTGGAACTCCATCATCCCTCTGTTCGCTTTGTTCAATTCTCCATCAAAGCGATAGGCGCGCGGATCAGATTCAGATCCATATTCGGCAATTGTGGAAAAATCAATGCTGCCTGTCAAATCAGCGATATCCTGAGATTTCGGGTCAGACGGGCTAAATGTACCGATACCAGTACGTTTATCTTCAGAGAAGAAAACCCGTTCCACTAAAACATCTTCAATTCTTCCATTATATTCTTCTTGCAGTCTCATCAAATTCAATGGAGATAAATTCCCCTCAATGCGAACTCCATATTCGTCATAAAAGTCTTTGCGTAAATTATGCGGAATCATATGAAGAGGGTCTTCATGCATTGGGCAGCCTTTAATTGCATATACAGCTCCCCTGTCTGTGTACGTATATTCTTCTAATCCTCTTTTCAGCATGGTTACAAGTGTTGATTTACCGCCGCTGACTGGCCCCATAAGCAGCAAAATCCGTTTTCGGACATCTAGACGTTTTGCCGCAGGATGGAAATACTCTTCTACTAAGCTTTCTAATGAATCCTCTAAACCAAATAGCTGATTCGAGAAAAATTTATATTCCTTTTTCCCATTTACTTCATCAATGCCAGCGTCCTTGATCATATTGTATACACGTGAATGCGCTGATTGAGCTACCCATGGCTTTTCCTTTAAGATCTCCAAATACTCAGCAAATGTTCCTTCCCACTTAAGCAAGTCTTCTTCCTGTCTATACATCTCGATTTTTTTTAATATACTCATATGGACCTCCCCTGTCACTTTATCAGAGACGATTAATATAATCTATGCAGGCAGGAGAATGAACATGCTTAAAAAGAAAGGTTTGTTTTTAAAGCCTAGCTTTGACTCATATATTAACGGGAAGAAATGCCCGTAAAAAAAGGAATTCTCGGGCTAAGAATTCCTTTTTTATCTTTATTTCAAATCAAATTTTTTACCTTCCACGAATTCCTTCATGTACAGGCGGGATTTTTTATCTAGCATGCCTATCATTTGGGCAGTCCATGTATCGCTTCTTTCATTGTTTGTTCTTTCTTTATAATAAGCTGAAATGATGTCGTTGTATTCCACCAGCTCTTGTTTGTATTTGTCCAAGTCTTGTTCATACTCATTTTCATGATATACATGATGGAAAGGTACTCTTGGTTTTATATCTGTATGCTGATCTGGGTAACCTGCGACAATCGCGAATAATGGCAGCACTCTGTCTGGTGTTTTTAACAGCTCAACCACTTCTGGCAATTGATTGCGGATTCCCCCAATGTAGCAAATACCAAGTCCCATTGATTCTGCTGCAAGCGCTGCGTTTTGGGCAGCAAGGGCTGCATCAATTAGGCTGACCATAAATTTCTCTGTGCTTTCAAGGGAAGTTGATACATCCTTTCCTTCCATTTCTGCAGCCACACTATGTCTGTGAAGATCGGCGCAGAACACGAATACATGACCGTTCTCAGCAACATAGCTCTGATTTCCAGCAAGCTCGGCAAGCTTTTTCTTTTTTTCCTTATCTGTTATGCCGATAATGCTGTATGCTTGAATGAAGCTTGATGTTGAAGCACTTTGAGCTGCTTCTACAATCGTTGTAATTTGTTCTTTTGTTAATTCTTCATCCTTGAATTTTCTTACAGAACGATGGTTCAGCATCGTTTCAATAACATTATTCATCCTATACATCTCCATCTTTTTGTATTTTCGTCTATATTCATTATAATAAAAGAAACCTACATCTAATAATAATCTGCTCTTAGCCTGCCCATAAAAAAAGGGATAAACCATAAGGCTTATCCCTCAAATATTACTCATATTTCTTATTTAAATCACGATAATCCTGCTGACGTAGCGCTTCATACACAAGGATTGCTGCTGTGTTCGATAAATTCAAGGAGCGGATATTGTCAGTCATTGGAATCCGCAATGCTCTGTCTTTATTATTTTCGATGATATCCTTCGGCAAGCCTGTTGTTTCTCTGCCGAAGATGAAATAATAATCTTTGTCCTTGTCACTGTAATCGAAGGAAGAGTGAGGCTTCGTTCCGAACTTCGTTAAATAGAAAAATTCCCCGCCTTTATTTTCCTCAAAGAAAATCTCGATGGAATCATAGTAACGGATATCGACATGTTGCCAGTAATCTAAGCCTGCCCTCTTCAGCATCTTGTCATCTGTCGAGAACCCTAATGGCCTGATAAGATGAAGCACTGTATCTGTTCCTGCGCAAGTTCTTGCAATATTGCCGGTATTAGATGGAATTTGTGGTTGATATAATACAATATGTAAAGCCAATCTTGTCACCTCTGTCAATTAGTTCATTGTTTATTATACACCTTGCCGGCAAAAAAATAATGATTTTGCTTTCTTTATTGTCCGTCGACAATCGAGAAAAAACGGTATTTTATATTTGGCGTATATGCTGTTGAATCCTCATAACCCCAATATCTCATTCTGCTGTTATACGTATGGGCATTAACTAGCGGTTCTCCATTACTGTCTTTCCCTGTAACGATTGTCGTGTGGTTATATTTACCATCACCTTCAAAGTCATAGCAAATAACATCACCAAGCTTTAGTTCAGACGCATCACTAACGACCTTCGCCCGAAGACCTTGCTTGGATGATTCGAGAAACCGTGGAAAAGCATTTGCGACAGACCAGCTGTAGCTCCAGCTGTTGTTCTGCATCCACCAGCCGCTGCCTCTGTTCGGATAGCCCCTCATTGGCGCTCCCCCTGCATGAACACATTGTGATATATAATTGGTGCAATCCACCTCAAATTTATGATAAGCAGGATTATAGCTGTTCCACCATTTTTCTGCATACTGGACTGCTTTCAGCCTGTCATACGTATATCTCCATATTCCTTCACGCTCTTCTTGCTCATTTGTTAAAAGCTTTGCTTCATCCGCTTGAATTGGTGCGATTATTTCTCTATCTTCTATTAATATTCCTTTATAAAAGATCCCTTTCCTGTTTTCGATTTCTTCCTCTACATAGAAATGATCTTTTTGTTTAATAAAGTATTGAAAATGTACCAGATAGGCCACTTCCTCTGTTTCTTCCTGCTTTTCAATAGTTAAAATATTTCCACGAGCCTTCACATTAACAATTTCAGCCTTGCGCTTATCAAAAAGCCTCGTCTTTCTTTCCATCTTTTCATCCAAAACAGAACCCCTGGCATCAGCAACGCACTGCTGCATTCTTTTCTCCATTAACTCTAGCAACTGAGTTCTCAAGTTATACACTCCTTTCCATGCTTATACTTATGAAAAAGGATGCAATACCTTGCCTGAAAAATGCAGTAAATAAAAAAGGAGGACTAAAATGAGTCACTCCTTTTGCTTTATGATGACAGCCGCGCAAGTGCATCCTGCATTTCTTGCAGCACTTCAGGGTCTGTTTCCTTATTGCTCAATGTCGTTAAAGCCTGACGTGATTCATCACCGCCAATTTTCCCAAGCGCCCATGCTGCAGTTCCTCTTATGACAGGTCTCGGGTCATTTTTCATTACACCGATAATATCTGGAACTGCACTATCTTCCTTGAAATGGGCAAGTGCGATAAGCGCATTGCGCTGAATTGGCTTTTTACCTCTCCAAGAGCCGGATATATGTCCATACTTCTCCTTAAATTCCTTATTGCTGATAGTCAGCAGCGGCACAAGGAGCGGCTTGGCAATTTCAGGATCTGGTTCCATCTCGATATGATTATGAAAATCCATGCCTTTGTTTTTTGGACAAATCGTCTGGCATGTGTCACATCCATAAATTCTATTGCCTAGCTTCTCCCGAAACTCTTCGGCCAAAAACCCTTTCGTCTGTGTTTGGAAAGCAATACAGCGCTGGGCATTCAGCTGCCCACCTTGAATAAGCGCACCTGTTGGACATGCATCGATGCATTTATTGCACTCACCGCATTGGTCTTCCATTGGCGTATCTGGCGTGAAAGGCAGATTAGTAATCATTTCGCCTAAATATACGTACGAACCGAACTCAGGAGTAATAATAGCACAGTTTTTCGCTGACCAGCCGACTCCTGCACGCTGAGCGACAGCCCGGTCAACAAGCTCCCCTGTATCCACCATTGATTTGCATAATGCATCAGGAACTCTGTCCATAATATATTTTTCCAGCTTAGAAAGCCTGTCCCGCAAAACAACATGGTAGTCTGTTCCCCACGAAGCACGGCAGAATATTCCTCGTCTTGCTCCTTTTTTGCTGGAGACACGCTCCTTCATTTTGGAAGGGTATGCTAAAGCAATGGAAATAATTGATTTTGGCTGATCTAAAAGGAGGGAGGGATTCACTCTTTTTTCGATATCCTTCTCCTCAAAGCCTGATTGAAAATTGAGCTCCTGCTGCCTTATCAATCTGATTCTCATTTCTTCAAAGGTACTTGCAGTAGTGAAGCCGATTTTATCAATTCCAATTGTTTTGCTGTAATTAATGATATCCTGCTTCAGTTGATCGTAGTCCATACTGCTCCCTCCTTTCTTCTTCATTGGTTTTTTTACTCATTTATCGCTAAAATAATAGCATAACATATAGACTTTATTTATTGGAGGTACTTATTATTGGATATTTCAATTGACAGAGAACTCTCTTCCCTCATAGCTGGTTTCAAAATTGGCGCTATTTTCTATAACCAGATTGAAGTCGGTGAATCACCGCAAATGGTAAAGGGCCGCTTGCAGCTTTTCCAAGAATCCATCTACTTTGATCTGTTAGAGAAAAAAGTCCAGGATATTCCGTCCGTTCAGGAATGGCGCCAAATCTTTAAAACTGCCGGGAAAGATCCGAACCGCTACCGACATTCTGCTGAAGCACTATTCAGACGGGTACATAAACAGAATTATTTGCAGCCTATCAACAGCAGCATCGATTTAAACAATTTCTTTTCCCTTCAATATGGAGTGCCCATTGGCATTTATGACCTATCGAAGCTATCCGGCGATATTACCTTTAGAATTGGAAAAGAAAGTGAACAGTATACAGGTCTAAACGGCAGAGCCAATTCTCTTGATAACTTAATTATCAGCGCAGATGATGCAGGTCCCTTCGGCAGCCCGTTTGTCGATTCAAACAGAGCTCCAGTGACTTTCGATACAAAAGACGCTGTCCAGTTCGTTTATCTTCAAGCCTCCACCCCGAAGGAAACAGCCGAGCATATGGTTGCTTCCTTAATGGATATGTTTGTCCAAGTTCACGGAGGGCAGGCACAATTTAAAATTGTAGAATAATAGTGGGGTATGTTCAAGGAAAGTCCTTGTGCATACCTCTTTTGCAGTTTAACCATAAAGTTTATCTGTAAAAACAAAAAGTTATCCACAGTTAAAATAAATCAGAGAGTTATCCACAGGAAAATAAAAAGCTCCCCAAAATGAAAAAACGCAATGCTTCGTTCTTCTTTGAAACGAAACACTGCGTTGTGACTATGTATGGAGCGGGTGATGGGAATCGAACCCACGACATCAGCTTGGAAGGCTGAGGTTTTACCATTAAACTACACCCGCATTTTTAACAAGCTGCTTTACAAAAAGACAACTTATTTTTAACACGTTTTTTATTATATAACTGCAGTTTTAAAAAATCAACCACTTTTCGACATTTTTTTTACGAAGATTACATTCATGCGTAATATTTAACTCATCAGGACTAACTTTTTACTATAGTATGAAGATATTCTGTAATTAGTACCAGAAATAAAGAAAAAGACCGGACATTTTTTGTTCGGTCATTTTACATTCCTAAAATATATTCTTTTTCTCTTTTAATCCGAAAGCAACTGTCAACAGCAGCAGCACTCCCATAATGAGTACATACAAATTAACAGCACCGCCCACACCTAACTGCTGGGACAGAAAGCCTAATCCGATTACAGGCAGGCTGACACCTAAATACGTGATGACAAAAAAAGTTGAGACGATATTGCCTTTAATTTTTGCAGGCGATCTTTCATTAATTAACGCAAGGCTTCCTGCATAGGCAGGTCCGTTCCCCCCGCCGATCAGCACAGCAGAAATAAGAAGCAATGTCAGCGATTTTGCGGCGATAGTAATTACTAATAAAATTAAGCCTAACGCCAATAATATATAACCGACTGAAATCATCGTCCGCAATGAGAATTGTTTCAGCAGTATTTGGTTTACTGCTGCTGCGATTAAGCCTAATGCAACAACAATGCCGGAAACAGTCAGCGAAGACACATGTGTGAAGCTTGATAGATTAGAAGGAATTAAGCTCATAAACATGCTGATAATAGACCAAGCGATAAATGACGTAAATGATGCCAAAATAAATGCCTTCACTATTGATTTCGGTACATAAGGCTTTTTCAGCTTAACCGGCTGCAGGCCAGGGCGTGCATTTTCATTCAAAAAGAATAAAGCTGCAAAGCATGGCAGGATAAACAGTAAATGCACATAGTATGATAATCGCAAAGGATATGGCGCAAAGTCGCCAAGCAATCCAGACAGAATCGGGCCAATCGCATTTCCAAGCGTTACAGCAAGGGCACAAATAAGGGCCGTTTTCTTTTTATCTCTCTTTTCGTCTAATTCAGTTAACGCCGCAACCGCAACACCATTTAATATTCCGACAGATAAGCCTTGAAACAGTCTTGCAATCAAAAGCATGCCTAGTCCATTAGCAACCGTAAAGCACGCAGTTCCAATCAGGGAAAACAGTATTCCTGGTATAAGGACCTTTTTTCTCCCAATTTGATCAGAGAGCTGTCCGGCCACGATAATGGCTGGGATAACCGTAAACGCATAAATGGCAAACACTAAAGTTATCATTCCGGATGATAATCCCCACTCTTGGCGATAGAGTGTATAAAGGGAAGCCGGAATATTTGTGCCAAAGAGCGTCAGGAACAAACAGCAAGCAACAAGCCAGAAGGAAACCTTCCTGCTCAGCATGCGCTGCTCACGCATCACTTGAATAGAGCTAGTGCGTTCAAGCAGTCTTTGCTGGAAGGCAGACCTCTGCAATTCAGAAGCGTCGATATCCACAACGTCCATCAAGCCTTGCAGACCTACAATCAGATTCTGAACCTGATGCTCTTCCGCATTGCTCGCGATTCTGATTCTAGTCGCCTCTTTGTATTTTTTTGTTTGAATACTTTCTATATTAACTTCATGTGCTCCAAATAAATTGGATATACGAGCCAGGACTCCCGGCTGATCTATAACTAGCATGGAAATTCGATAATCAGAAGCCATCAGCTCTTCACTCCCCTACTCAAAATATCTTTACTTATATTGTAAGGCATGAATAAATATAAAGTCTATACACTTGTAAGAAAATATAACATGAAAATATCGACAAAATGTGCCAACCGTTATAAATATTACTATATCAAGGTTTTTTGGGCCATTCCAATTAAATGACTATATTGAATTAATTTTATTTTCAGAAAACTTTTGCATACTTTTTGTATATTTATATGAATAAAATTAACTACTATTTCCTGAAAATCACCTATTATTCTTATAAAATTGAACATTCTTTGAACAGTATTATATATTGTGATTTTTTTCACAAATATCTATTGTAAATTAACTATGCACCATTCATAATATGTTTATCAAACGTACTTATAGTGTTAATACTATACCAACAGATTATATTTGGAGGAATCAGCGATGGAAGGCGCATCTCTTTATCAAGTGGAAAAACTGGCACTAAAGAAATGGAAAATATTTAAGCGAAGCAAGTTTCGATTTTTTATGCGTGCTGTTGTAGCAAGCATGTTTATCGGTTTTGGTGTAATTGTTGCCTTTAAGACTGGAAATTTCTTTTATGCAGAAGGCTCACCCTTCGCATATCCTGCTGCAGCACTCGTTTTCGGGGCTGCTATCATCCTGATAGCATATGGTGGAGGAGACTTGTTCACAGGCAATACCTTCTATTATACGTATGCTGCATTGCGGAAAAAAATCGCCTGGCTTGATGTATTCAAAGTGTGGGGAACAAGTTATGCCGGCAATATATGCGGCGCTGTCTTTTTCGCAGTATTTATTTATTTGACAGGTTTATTCAAATCCCATGAGGTCAATGAATTTCTACTGCATGCAGCTCAGACGAAAATTGAAGCACCTATAAGCGAGCTGTTCTTTCGCGGCATTCTTTGTAACTGGCTCGTCTGTCTCGCCTTCTTTATTCCAATGGCTTTAAAGGAGGATATTGCGAAAATATTCGCCATGATATTATTCGTTTTTTGCTTCTTCATCTCTGGATATGAGCACAGTATTGCTAATATGGCAACCTTCTCTATTTCATTAATACTTGACCAAAACCCTGCCATTACTTTGCCTGGGATTATACGCAATATTATCCCTGTTACGTTAGGCAATCTAATCGGAGGTGTCGGTTTTATGGGCGTGATGTACTATTATGTGAATAAGCCATTTATGGATGAAGATATAGAAGAAAAATAAAAGCAAGCCTGCTTATGAGGCTTGCTTTCTTTCTTAACGATTTTGAACGATTTTAGCTCTTCTTCTAATGTGTGCATAAATAACTATGCCTGTTGCAGCTAAAGCTGCGCCTATCAAAAGAATAGTATAATTCGACGTAGCTGTATTTGGCAGCCAGGAATTATCGCTGTTATCATTCGCTGATCTTACATACTGGCTATTGCTTCCTTTGTGATTATCTGTGTCCGTTTTGACATTTCCACTTGTAGTTGTGCTTCCTGAAATGTTGCTATTATTATTGGACGGATTAGCAGCTGGCGGGGCTGCTCCATTATTTCCATGTGATGGATCTGCATTTACTGGTGTTTCATCAACATCTCCGTCAGATGAATTGTCTCCTGGCGTTTCACCATTATCTCCATCAGATGGATCTGTATCTCCTGGCGTTTCTCCATTATCTCCATCAGATGGATCTGTATCTCCTGGCGTTTCTCCATTATCTCCATCAGACGGG
>NZ_JAJTTG010000012.1:0-92731 GCF_021341655.1 Bacillus sp. Au-Bac7
AACGTTTCGGGGTGTTTTTCGTATGAACTAGAACAAATTAATTTACAAAATCCATTAGGGCAGAAACAAATAATTCTAAATACTTCTTGTCTGTTTCATCAAAGCGGGATTTTTCAGGTGAATCAATATCGAGAACACCTAATAATGTGCCGTCTTCTTTCACCAATGGCACGACAATTTCTGATTGGGAAGCAGCATCACAAGCAATATGTCCCGGGAATTGATGAACATCTTCCACTAATACTGTCTCCTTCTTCTCGGCAGAAGTTCCGCAAACACCTCTTCCGAAAGGAATACGAACACATGCAGGCAAACCTTGGAACGGGCCGAGTACAAGCTCCTTATTATCCTCTGTTAAATAAAAGCCTACCCAATTGACACGATCCAAAAATTGATTCAAAAGAGCAGCTGCATTTGATAAGTTTGCAATTGTATTTGATTCGCCTTCAAGAAGAGCTTTCAGCTGTTTAATTACCAATTCGTATTGCTGTTCTCGATTGCCTTTGTATGTTTCGACGTTAAACAAGCAAATCACCTAACTTTCCTTCTATTATTCTCATTATTTTAGCAGATTAGAGCGAATATGAAAAAGTTTTGTCGACTTTCTTTTAAAGGATTGGCCAATATAATCAAGAAATTTATATAGAGGCTTTTCTTCTATCATTTATGCTGCACAAAAATAATTATTATTCAAACATATATTACTTTGAATAGCAAGAGAAAAGAGGCGATATGGGTGAAAAGAAATTCAAAGGAAGCAATAGTCGAATCTGCGATTACATTATTCAACAGAAAAGGCTACAATGGTACATCTATCAGAGACATCGCAGGCCATGCCAATGTAAATATTGCAAATATTTCCTACTACTTTAATGGTAAGAATGGTTTGCTTGAGTATTGCTTCACTAATTATTTTGAGAATTATATGGCTGTCCTGGAGGAGGTTTTCCGCCATAATTATAGCAGCATGTCGGAAAAGCTGAAGACAGTCGTAAAAGAAATCATTGAATTTCAATGGAAGAATTTACAGTTAACAAGGTTCGTACTCCGAGAAGTATCTATTGATTCCCAAGTTGTCAGGGAAATATTGTCTACTTATTATGTAAAGGAACGCTATTATTTATCAAGCATTTTGGAAAGTGGCATAGAAAAAAAGGAATTTAAAAAACAATCTGTTCCATACAGCATCATTCAGTTAAAAAGCTTCCTTTCTATGCCTTTTCTAAATGCATCGTATATTCAAGAGGTTCTTCATATTTATTTAAATGAACCATATTTCATCAAAAAATACCTAGAGGAAATCGATAAATGGATTGATGAAGTAATTTGCTTTCCGCAGCGCTTAGCCGTTCCCAATTAATAGATGTTGCCCTTGTCCTAAATCCTTGGCTTGGTGGGCATCTGATCCATATATAAGCGGGATTTGCAGACGCACTGCTTCCTCTATCGCCCAAATGGGAGGGTATGTCTCCTCGCATAATGGCTTAAATAATCCTGCTGCATTATAATCCAGCTCAAGCTCCTTTTGTTTCACAAGATGAAGTATTTCCTTTATAGCAAGTGAAAAATCCTGAACCGGAGGGAATTGCTTTTGAAACTTATGGACAAGCGTCATATGTCCGATTCTTTTCGGTTTAAATGGACCTAAATCAGCTAATATCGATTTAGAGAGTGTTTGGAAATAGCATTCATAGATACAATCAACATGTCCATATTTCTCAATCATACTAGCAAATATTTCGGGGCTGTAATCAAGGCAATCATATTTTCCGTGTGGATTTTTTAAAAAATGCACACTCAATACACTGTCATCTAAAAATTTCCCCCACTCTAGCAAGAACTCCATCGTTCCATTCTCATAGCCTTCAATATAATCAATCTCTAGACCAAGATTAATGATCAGTTCCCTGCTGAATTCCGCCTTTACTTCTAAGACATCTTCGACATAAGAAGGCAGCTGCTCCATTGTCATGCTGCTGTCTTTTGTCGGGGCTGCATCCTCAAACCCCTTCGGTAACGGGGCATGTTCCGTGAACGTTATCTCTTTAAATCCTAGGTCTATAGCTCTTTTTATGTATTCTTTTAATCCGTCCTTTGTCCCATGCGGACAATATGGTGTATGAATATGACCATCTCTTTTGTACATGACTCTCACCCTTTCCCAGTATGGCTATATTTATTATACCTTTATTGTTCCGATATACAGGAATGCTTTTTTTAAAAATATTCTATAAATGCTTAAAAACAGACGGAAATCGGACTGAATTTCACTAGGGAGTAAGTGCCGGCAAGATACGGGGAGAACTATTGTTTGCCTTACGTAAATTCACATAAAGAAAAACTGTCTTGGAAAATAACAATTTTCTTTAAAAAAAAAATAAAATATTAGTCAAAAATTGTCGTTTACATGGTATCATAAATACAAATATATAACCTTTACATATAAAAGTATGTTGAAATAAATTTGGTCGGTGTATGAACAGGGGGCTTCAAATGAACTACATAATCGGAGGAGTAGGCATTTTAATCTGCCTATTTGCAGCAGGATATTTTATTAGAAGAAAATATTATGGAACAGTGGATGAGCTGGAAAGCTGGAAAATCGATATAATGAATCGGCCTGTGTTGAATGAGCTTTCGAAAGTGAAAAAGCTTAATATGATTGGGCAAACGGAGGAACTCTTTGAAAAATGGAGAGCTGATTGGGATGGTATCGTGACAGATCAGTTGCCGGAACTCGAAGAGCTTTTGTTTGATACAGAAGAGTCGATTGATAAATATAAGTTCAGAAAAGCAAAAGAGCTTCAGAAAAAAATCCGCGTTAAATTGGAGAGCATGGAGAGCAGCATCGAAACAATGCTTGAGGAGCTTAATAATTTAATTGGAAGCGAAGAAAAGAACAGAACTGAAATTGATGCTTTAAAGGAATCCTATCGAGAAAGCAAAAAGACATTGCTAGCACATAGGCACTCTTTCGGAGAAACAGAAAGCAAAATAGAAGAAATGCTGCAGGAAACTACTGTAAAGCTAAAAGAGTATGAAGAAAAAACGAATAATGGCGATTATTTGGAAGCAAGGGAAATTATTCATGCAATCGAAAAGCTCACTGGCGATATTCGCTACTTGATTGATAATGTGCCTCCGTTGCTTATTGAGTGCCAAACGAAGCTTCCTGAACAGCTGAATGATTTAAAAGATGGATATGCAGATATGCTGGAACAAGGCTTCATTCTTGAACATATCCAGCTTGAAACAGAAGTGAAGGAAATTGAAGTGGAACTGGAAGAAAGCAACAAGCTGCTTGTAGAAGGAAAGATAGAGCAGGTGCAAAATGTTATTGCAGAAGTACAGGAAAAACTGGATCTTCTGTATGACTTGCTTGAAAAAGAAGTAATTGCAAGAAACTACTGGAACAAAAACTTAGATCCTGCTAAGGCAATCCTTGAAGAAATCAGGGAAGGGAACTCTCGCCTTCAAGTAGAGGTATCCTTGCTGCAGAGAAGCTATAATTTGAATGATGAAGATTTAGAGCTGCAGTTCAAACTCGAGAAACGTCTGAAGCTATTATACAAGCAATATGAGGTGCTTGAGCATAAGCTGTTGACAGAGTCTGCGGCACATACGATTTTAAGTGAGGAACTAAAGGTTCTTAAAGAGCAGCTTGAGAGTGCTTCAAAGGAACAGGAGGACCTCTTTGACAAGCTTCATGCCTTAAGAAAAGATGAAGTAGCTGCACATGAAAAAATGACAGAGCTCACAAAGCAAATGACAAATGCTCTTCGGATGGTTGCGAACAGTAATTTGCCTGGTGTTACAGCAGAATACAATGAGCTTGCAGAAGAGACAAAGGAAGCTATGGCTAAGCTTAAAACCGTATTGCAGGAGGCGCCACTTGATTTGCCGACGGTTCAAAGCATGGTTGAAAATGCAGAGCATGTTACACATGCGCTGGTGAATGCTACGGAAGAACTGGTTGAGACGGTTCTGTTGGCTGAGAAGGTCATCCAATATGGTAATAGATACCGCCGTAAATATCCAAAGGCTGAAAAGTCGCTTGCAGAAGCGGAAATGCTTTTCCGTAAGTATCGTTATAAGGAAGCGTTAGAGCAAGCAGCTGCGGCGGTTGAGGAAATTGAACCTGGCAGTATGAAGCGAATGGAAGCTTTGATTGGCGATTTAAGGGAAAAGCAAATGAAATAGAAAAAAGAAGATAGCCCGAGCAAGGCTATCTTTTTTTTGCAGTGCAATTCAAACTATCTTTTTGTTTTTAACGCATAGCTCTATTATATTTTCAAATAATGTTTACTATGATACCATAAAGTGCTGGAGTTCTTAGTTAGGAGGGGCTTATGATATATTTGGATAATAGTGCGACAACAAAGCCGTTTCCGGAAGTGATTGAATCCTATACAGCAGTTGCAGCAAACTATTTTGGAAATCCTTCTTCTTTGCATCGAATAGGGATGGAAGCAGAGAAGCTTTTGATACAAGCAAGGGCTCAAATTGCCGCGTTGCTAGATGTTAAGGAAAGCGAGATTTATTTTACTTCTGGCGGTACAGAAGGAAACAATATGGCACTAAAAGGGATTTCTCGAAGGTTTAAGTCAAGAGGTCAACATATTATCACAACAAGCATAGAGCATGATTCGATAATGAAGGTAATGGAACAGCTGGAGCAAGACGGTTTCTCCGTAACATACCTTCCTGTTAACGAGGATGGGATTGTATCTGTTGAGGATATTAAAAAACATATACAGAGTGATACAATACTTGTTTCTATCATGCATGTTAATAATGAAACAGGCGCAATCCAACCGATTGAAGCAATCGGAAAGTTATTGAACGAATATCCTAAGATATATTTTCATGTAGATGGTGTTCAGGCAATAGGAAAAACGCCTCTTTCATTAAGAGATTATCATATAGATTTATATACAATGTCCGCACATAAATTTCATGGACTAAAAGGCAATGGTATCCTGTTTGCAAAGGACGGAATTAATATTTCTCCATTGCTTGCCGGCGGAGGACAGGAGCGCAATGTAAGAAGCGGAACGGAAAATGTGGCAGGTGCAGTAGCAACAGCGAAAGCTTTAAGAATGCAGCTTGATAACTACAAAAATCAGTTTGGGAAAATGCTTGAACAGAACAAGTTCATCCGTGATCAGTTAGAAAGCATGGATAATGTTGTTGTCCACTCCCCGGTTAACAGTGTTCCGCATATTATTAATTTCTCAGCAAGTGGTATCAAAGCAGAGGTATTGATTCACGCCCTCGAGGAAAAAGGTATTTTTCTGTCGACTACTAGTGCGTGTTCATCAAAGACAAACACAGTCAGCAAAACATTATTGGCTATGGGAGTACCGGAAAATATCGCAGAAAGTTCTTTTCGAATCAGCTTGGCTTATGATAATGAGTTAAAAGATATTCGGGAAGCAATGTCTGTATTAAAGGAAACTATCAACTGGCTAAGAGGAGTAATGAACAGATGAAGTATGATCGTATATTAATTCGGTATGGAGAGCTTTCTACTAAAGGAAAAAACAGAAAAAAATTCGTTGATAAATTAAGACATTCCATTGCAGATGCTTTAAGCAGTTTTCCTAACATCAAAATTGACGGACAGCGTGACCGTATGTATGTCATTTTAAATGGGACGGAAGCAGAAGCTGTCGTTCATTCATTAAGGAACATCTTTGGAATTCAGTCATTCAGCCCTGCTATTAAGGTCGACCGAGATTTAGACTTGCTGAAAGACACAGCATTAGAGCTTGTATCTTCAATCTATAAGGATGGAAATACGTTTAAAGTGAGTGCGCGAAGATCTGATAAGACCTTTTCCCTGGACACAAATGAACTGAACCATTTTTTTGGTTCTCATATTTTGAAAAATATTCCTGGTATAAAAGTAGATGTCAAAAATCCCGATATTACACTGCAGGTCGAAGTGAGAAGTGAGGCAGTGTATTTGTCGAGTGAAAACTTTGCTGGTGCTGGTGGACTGCCTTCTGGTGCGAGCGGAAAAGCAGTTCTTATGCTATCAGGCGGGTTAGACAGTCCTGTTGCAGGCTACTTGTCTATGAAGAGAGGGCTTGAACTTGAAGGGGTTCACTTCTTTAGTCCTCCATTCACTAGTGAAAGAGCTAAGCAAAAGGTTGTCGATATTGGCAATGTGCTTGCTTCCATGAATGGGCGGTTTGTCCTTCACATTGTACCTTTTACAGAGATACAGCAGTTAATTCATAAACAAATACCAGAAAACTATACAATGACTGCGACAAGAAGGCTAATGCTGCGAATCACAGATGAAATCAGAAGAAGGCAAGAAGCATTAGCAATCATTACAGGGGAAAGTCTCGGTCAAGTTGCCAGCCAGACCCTTGAAAGCATGTATGCGATAAATGCAGTTACAAATACACCGATTATCAGACCATTGGTCGCATCTGATAAAGGAGATATTGTCGACATTGCTAAGTCTATTGGAACATATGACATCTCCATCAGACCTTATGAGGATTGTTGTACAGTATTTGTTCCTGCTTCCCCAAAAACAAAACCGAAAAAAGAGAAGGTGGAGTTTTATGAGAGTTTTGTGGACTTTGAGCCAATGATTAAGGAAGCTGTCGACAAAGTAGAAACAATTATACTAACTGGCAAACAGGAAGAAAACAGTCTGTTAGACAGCTTGTTTTAACAGAAAGTAACCTATTTGCTAGTAGTGGTAATAATGTGAACAATTACCAATTAGAAAAAATGAATGAAGTCCATGTGTATTACACATTCTATTATCAACAAGGAGGTGATACACATGGCAAACAACAACAGCAGCAATAACTTAGTAGTACCTGGTGCAGACCAAGCTCTACAACAAATGAAATATGAAATCGCTTCAGAATTTGGCGTTAACTTAGGTGCAGAAACAACTGCTCGCGCTAACGGTTCTGTTGGTGGTGAAATCACTAAACGTCTAGTTCAAATGGCTGAACAACAACTTGGTGGCGGATACCAACAATAATAAAATAATATGGCGATAGAGATGAGGCCTTTGCCTCATCTCTTTTTGCTTATAAATCACTAATTATCTCCTTAGCGAAAATGAAATATTTTAAAAATGAAAGAGTTAGTAGTATAATGACATAAGTATTTTTAAACCTAATCACTAGGGGGAAATGAAATGGGTCGGGAAGAATTATTGGCTCCGGAAATGTATAACTTCGTTTCCGAGATTGAAAAGTTTGCGCAAAACAAAGAAAGGCTTGCATTGCGCTGGCAAAATGAAAGCGGAGATAAGCAAGAAATTACATACAGCCAACTTATGCAGCAGGCAAATAAGATGGGCAATGTTTTTAAGGAAGCGGGCCTTGTAAAAGGTGATGTTGTATTGGTCATTGTACCAAGACTGATTGAAGCGTACCAAGTATACATAGCTGCACTGAAATTAGGGCTTACAATCCTTCCAAGCTCAGAAATGCTTCGGGCGAAGGATCTGCAATACAGGATTACACACGGTGAAGTGAAAGCTGTCATCAGCTATTATCCATTTTTGGACGAGCTTAACAAAGTAGAAGAGCTCAACAGCCTGAAACGATTTGTTATCGGCAAAGAAGCAGATGGATGGAGATATTTAGATGAAGCAGCAGCAGACGCTTCTGATGAGTTGGAGTTAACGATAACAAAAAAATCAGATACAGCATTTATTTCGTATACGTCTGGAACTACAGGTAATCCAAAAGGTGTTGTACATACACATGGCTGGGCATATGCTCACCTTCGTACAGCTGCGCCAAACTGGCTGTGTATTGAAAGTGGCGACTTAGTTTGGGCTACAGCTGGACCTGGCTGGCAGAAATGGGTTTGGAGTCCGCTTCTTTCCGTATTAGGATCAGGTGCAGTCGGATTTGTTTACCACGGCAAGTTCGATCCTCGCAAATATTTACAGCTGCTCGAAGACTATGAAATCAATGTATTATGCTGTACTCCTACAGAGTATCGCCTGATGGCTAAAGTAGAAGATATCGGTTCATTCAAGCTTCCTAGCTTACGAAGTGCAGTTTCAGCAGGAGAGCCGCTGAACAGAGAAGTAATCGATGTATTCAAAGCTCATTTCAATCTTGATGTACGAGATGGATATGGCCAAACAGAAAATACGCTGCTGTTAGGCATTACAAAAGGAGTTCCACTTCGTCCAGGTTCGATGGGCAAACCAACACCTGGAAATATTGTTGAAGTTGTCGACGAAAATGGTAAACCATGTGCAGTGGGAGAAGTTGGCGATATTGCTGTCCATAAAGACACACCTGCTTTATTTAAAGAGTACTTTAAAGAGCCGGAGCGGACTAGACAGCAGTTCAGAGGCGAATACTATATTACTGGCGACAGAGCGAAAAAGGATGCAGACGGTTATTTCTGGTTTGAAGGCAGAAGTGATGATATCATCATAAGCTCTGGCTATACAATCGGGCCATTTGAAGTCGAAGATGCACTAGTTAAACATACTGCAGTAAAAGAGTGTGCTGTTGTCGCAAGTCCAGACCCTATCAGAGGAAATGTCGTAAAAGCATTTATTGTGCTTCGTGATGGTATCGAAGGGACAGATGAGTTAGTGAAGGAATTGCAGACACATGTTAAGACTATGACTGCGCCTTATAAATATCCGCGTAAGATTGAATTTATCAATGAGCTTCCTAAAACAGCTTCTGGTAAAACAAGAAGAGTGGAACTAAGGGATAATGAACAGAAAAACAATGGATAACCGAAATTTCGGTTTATGAAATACCCTATAAGCAAAGAAGGAATAAGCAGCATGTATGCAAAATATATACATAGCTGCTTATTTGTTTAGGAGGAAAAGAATGGGTACTTTATTTTATGGTGGAACAATATACACAATGAAGCAAGAGGGCGAAATGATAGAGGCTGTATATACAGAAGGACAGCTTATAGTCGATTATGGCGATAAACAGACGCTTGAAAAAAAATATAGAAGCAACATAACGGATCAGGTCCATTTAAAAGGTGCTGCCATGCTGCCGGGCTTTGTGGACAGTCATATGCATCTTATTGGACATGGGGAAAGACTGCTTCGTCTCGACCTGTCCGCATGTATTTCAAAAGAAGCTGCATTGCAGCTTATAAAGAAAGCAGGAAAGAAGGCAACAGCAGGTGAATGGATTTTAGGGGGAGGCTGGAATGAGAATATTTGGGATGACAAATCTCCACTCACTAAAGAAGAACTTGATAAAGCAATCCCGAATAATCCAGTTGTTTTGGACAGAATCTGCAAACACGCCATTGCAGTGAATTCAAAGGCATTACAATTAGCAAACGTGACAAATAAGACAGAAGAGCCCTTTGGCGGAGTAATAGAAAGAGATGAAACAGGTGCCATTACTGGGGTATTGAAGGATAAAGCGCAGGAGCTTATTACTAAGGTCATACCTGAGAAAAGTCATGAATATGTTAAAAATGCATTACGTGAAGGCATCAAGGATGCTTACAGACTTGGTTTGACAGGTGCTCATACAGAAGATTTATTTTATTATCACGGTTTTGAGGGAACTCAAACAGCCTTCAAGGAAGTGATAGAAGAAGAGGGGCATCTGTTTAGGGCACATTTGCTTGTACATCATCGTGTTTTTGATGAGATGGTGAAGTCCGGAAATACTTATCAATCTGGGGGAGATTGGGTAGAATTTGGCGCCATGAAAATATTTGCAGATGGCGCATTTGGCGGGAGGACAGCATTTTTAAGCAGACCTTATGCTGATGATCCGTCCACACAAGGTGTCAGCATCTTTACAATGGAGCAGTTAGAGGAGCTAATCAAGAAGGCAAGAGAAAATAATATGCCTGTAGCAGTGCATGCTATTGGGGATGCCGCTTTTGATATGGTTTTACAAATGATTGAGAAGCATCCGTTAAAGGGATACGGCAGAGACAGACTCATTCATGCAACCATGCTGCGTGAAGACTTAATCAACCGTATGAAAGGCCTTCCCCTTATACTAGATATTCAGCCTAGCTTTGTTACATCAGATTTTCCATGGGTGTATGACCGACTTGGCAAGGATAATATGAAATATTGTTATGCATGGAAAACATTGCTCAAAAGCGGACTTCATTGTGCAGGCGGTTCTGATGCACCAATTGAATCCGCTGACCCTCTTGCAGGTATTTATGCTGCCGTGACGAGAACGAATACAGAAGATCTAAGCGGAGCAGGCTATATGCCGGAACAAGCATTATCTGTATATGAAGCAGTAAGCTTGTATACAAAGGGCAGCGCCTATGCTATTTGCCATGAAAAAGACAGAGGCGTAATTGAAAAAGGATACCTTGCAGATTTCACGGTGCTTGATCAAGATTTATTTACAATAGAGCCTAAAGATATCCAGAAAGTACAAGTTGTACAAACTATTATTGCAAGTGAAACTGTATATCAAAAAGAAGAGAGAGATTAAGGAATACTTAATCTCTTTTTCTTTTTTGGAAAATTTCGGGTTGTGTATTATCTGGAATAGAATTATAATATGAAATATTTCGAAAATAGAAAGAAGAGATAAAGATGAAGGATAACCAAATGAAAACGGGAGTGCTGTATGCTGCCATCGCTTACTTAATCTGGGGGTTATTTCCGATTTATTGGAAGAATCTGCAAGGGGTAGGAGCAGACGAAATTCTCGCAAATCGAGTGTTATGGTCTTTTGTATTTATGGTATTGCTAATAACAGTAACAAAGAAATGGAAAAAACTGATTGGAGTGCTTTCCAGTTTCAAAACTAATAAAAAACAAGGCTTGATGCTATTTGTTGCTTCTTTGTTAGTTAGCTGCAATTGGTTTATCTATATTTGGGCAGTTAATGCAGACCAAATTATTGAAACTAGTCTTGGCTATTATATTAATCCTTTAGTCAGCGTATTGCTTGGCATGATTGTGCTGAAGGAAAAATTGACAAAAACACAGTATGTTTCTGTCGGTTTAGCAGCCATTGGAGTAATAATTTTAACCTTTTCCCATGGAAGCTTTCCATGGATAGCTTTGTCCCTTGCATTCACGTTTGGATTATATGGTTTGGCCAAGAAGCTTATTTCAATTGATTCAAGTATAGGGCTCACATTAGAAACATTGTTTATAACACCAATTGCATTAATGTATATTGCTTATTTATTTGTTAAGGGAGACCATGCTTTTCTGGCAGTTTCACCACAATTGGATTTGTTAGTCATTCTTTCTGGTGTGTTAACAGCAGTTCCGCTCCTATTTTTTGCTAAAGGTGCTCAACGAATACCACTATCCATGCTGGGATTCATCCAATATATGACACCAACTTTGACTCTTATTTTAGGTGTATTTGTTTATGATGAACCATTTACAACAACCCATTTATTATCCTTCCTGTTTATTTGGGCTGCATTATCGATTTATTCTTTATCAAAGACAAAGCTGTTTTCTCATGCAAGCAGTGCAAAAGGCAAAAAAAGCGCAGAAATTTAAGAAGGCATATAGAGTCTCTTGCTAGATAAGAATGAACTTATTCTTATAAGCAGACTATAAAACAGAAGAATCTTGAAACATTTATTATAGTCATTCGTAGAAAGTAAGGAGAAGGAGGGATACATAAGCAATGAATAAAAAAAGATGGGCGGCACTTGGAATCGCTGGATTCATTTTTGTGTTTTCAATAATCACAAGCTTTGTGTCGACAGCGTTAACTACTGATTTCAGCAGTGTTTTTTCCGATTTGATGGCAAGCAGTGAAGAGGAATTTGCAGAAACTACGTTGGAGAGTGGAGATGAGTTTAATAAAATAGCTGTGCTTGAAGTGGATGGGACGATTCAGGATACTGGAGATACTCAATCAATCCTTTCATCTGCGGGATACAATCACAAAGCCTTTATGAAAAAGCTTGATAAAGTGAAGGATGATTCCGATGTTAAAGGGATAATTCTTAGGGTGAACTCCCCAGGCGGAGGAGTTGTCGAAAGTGCAGAAATCCATGACAAAATCGTCGAAATACAAGAAGAAACTAAAAAGCCTGTATATGTTTCAATGGGATCAATGGGGGCTTCGGGAGGGTATTATATCTCGGCACCTGCTGACAAAATCTACGCCAGCCAGGAAACGATGACAGGATCATTAGGTGTTATTATGTCAGGTTATAATTTCGAAGGACTTGCTGAGAAGTACGGGGTTGAATTTGTGACAATCAAAAGCGGTCCATATAAAGATATCATGAGTTCTACAAGAGAAATGACAGATGAAGAAAGAGATATTCTTCAGACGATGATTAACAATTCCTATGATGGATTTGTAAAGGTTATTTCAGAAGGCAGAGGCATAAAAGAGGATAAAGTCAGAGAGATTGCCGATGGCCGAATTTATGACGGCAGACAGGCAAAGGATTTGAATTTAATAGATGATTTTGGTTACTTGGATGATGTCATTGCTGCGATGAAAGCTGACTATAAGTGGAATGATGCAATGGTTGTGAGCTATAGCGATTCAGGAAGCTTGGCTTCCATGTTTGGCATGTCAGCAAAAAGTTTGCTTAGCGGAGAAGAGCGTGAGTTGGCCAATATTCTTACAATCGCAACTAATGCAAATTCACCGCGGCTTATGTACTTGTATGCAGAATAGGGGGTCGGATAAATGGATATGGATATAACAAACACAGGAACCGATCAACTCACTGGACATGCTGAAGAACAGGCAAGTACGAAAAATGATTTACATCATTATGCTGGTTTTTGGATGCGGTTTTGGGCGTATATTGCTGATATCATTATCATTACTAGCATACACCGGATTATAATTTATCCTATATTTCGCTTAATGGACTTGTCTACGGAAAACACGGGCCTGTTTTCTGCCGTAAATATTCTGACAGCATTCGTTTTCTACCTGTATTTTGTATTGATGACAAAGTATTTTAAGCAGACGTTAGGAAAAATGATTTTCGGTTTGAAGGTAATTCCCTTGAAGAAAGATCAATTAACGTGGGACACCGTTATTTTCCGGGAGTGGATAGGCAGATTTATATCTGCAAGTATTTTTATTCTCTATCTTCTAGTCGCATTTCTGCCAAAGAAACAAGGCTTGCATGATTTATTTGCAGATACTGCTGTTGTACACGAAAGACGTTAGCATATAAGTTCAAGAGAAACCTGCCTTTATGGCAGGTTTATTTTTTTATTCATTAGCAAATAATAGTAAGGCTGAAAGGATGTGCACAGTGTGAGAGTTATATTCATCATCGGCATCATTATTCTATGCCTTCTTCTTTTGTTTTTACTGCTTTTATTGATGAAAATTACTGTAAGGATACGATATTACCATGCAAAAGACAATGATGATCTCTCTATTGAAATTAGAGTGTTTTTTGGTCTGATAAGAATCAAGAAGAAATTCCCGCTGATTAAAGTAGATGATAACTCTCCTTCTCTTGTTGTTAAAGAAGAAACAAAAGTGAAGGTTGGAGAGGATGGACCTGAACAGAAAGGTGATAAGAAGACAAACCAATTTACAGGCGACGATTTACTTAATACCTTTTCCAACACAAAGGAACTGCTTCAGCATGTTGTAGGCTTTCACCGCATTTTCCGCTATTTACTGTCAAAAGTCCGCATAAAGGATATCGAATGGAGCTCCATTATCGGACTGGGAGATGCTGCCCATACAGGGGCGATAGCAGGAGCTGTTTGGGCGGTTAAAGGTGCGATTATCGGTATCATCAGCAATTATATGAAAATGCAAAATATGCCTCATATACATATATATCCGCAATTCCAGCGCAATGCTTCAGAAACTTTATTTAAGTGTATGATTCGATTTCGCTTAGGGCATGCTATGATTGCAGGAATTAAACTAGTGAAATATTGGAAGGGCGGTATGCCTCATTTAAAAGCAAATAATGAAGCGCCGGCCATCCAAAAATAATAATGAATAACGAAAATGGAGGAATAAACATGTCTGATCATCCAATACAAGGCTTAATGACAACTGCAATGGAAAACTTAAAGGAAATGATCGATGTCAATACGATTATCGGAGACCCTGTTGAAACTCCGGACGGCAGTGTAATCCTTACTGTTTCAAAGGTTGGTTTCGGGTTTGCAGCAGGTGGAAGTGAATTTACTCTTGAAGATCATTCTTTGCATGACAATGGTGTAAGCAAACACCCATTTGGCGGCGGAAGCGGCGGCGGAGTTTCTATTACGCCAATAGCATTCTTAATTGTTAATGGCCAAGGAGTAAAAATGGTTCACCTTGACGAAAGCACACACCTATATGAAAAACTATTGGATTTTGCTCCGCAAGCTGTTGATAAAATTCAGCAAATGTTCTCTAAAAACGGAGACAGCCAGTCAGGTTCCGGACAGCAGCAGCAATCTTCCAGCCAAACTGCCAGCAAGAAGGAAGATATTGAATTTTAATAATAGATAATAGGTCTGAAACCACATTTTAAGGCAGTCTTTTTTAGCCTGTGGAATCAGACTATTATTTTTTTAGCAGACCTTTTCTTTGCAAATAGACCCGTGTATCGCTATGATAAACACATATACATATTAAAATTACGGGAAGGGTGACTTTAATGCCTGCAGTAACATTCAAAAACAACCCCGTCACATTAATTGGCAATGAGGTAAAGGTTGGAGACAAGGCTCCTGACTTTAAAGTGTTGGCAAACGACATGACGGAAATTACGCTGGATAGCTCTAAAGGAAAGGTACGCTTATTCAGTGTCATCCCATCCATTGACACGGGTGTATGTGATGCTCAAACGAGACGCTTTAATGAAGAGGCTGTAAAACTTGATAATGTAGAAGTAATTACAGTAAGTGCAGACCTTCCCTTCGCTCAAAGAAGATGGTGTGCTGCTGCCGGATTGGAAAATGTCATTACTGTATCAGACCATAAAGATCTTTCCTTCGGCAAAGCGTACGGTGTAGTAATGGAAGAGCTGCGTTTGCTTGCACGAGCTACTTTTGTTGTGGATTCAAACGACGTTGTTACATATGCCGAATATGTGGAAGAGGCGAGTAATCATCCGAATTATGATGCAGCTATAGAAGCAGTAAAGGCTGCAAAATAATAAGTGATTTGTGAGTAATCGGGAATAACGCAGAAAGTCTCGAAAGAGTTTCGAGGCTTTTTCTGTGCGGGATTAGTAAAAATTAACTTAACATATAGGAAAGATAGGTGAGAGGCATGAAAATAAGTCCTGTCGAACAATTATTTACTATTTTTAATGAAACAGCTACAGTGCTTCAAGAAGAACTGCACTGTACCTATTTAGAAGCGTTAGCTGAAACGGGAGAAAATATCTTCCAGGAAGCAATCTTGCAGGAAGAAATTAGCGAGATTGCAAAGAAAAGACTTGCTAAAAGCTATGAGACCATTTCGCTTTCAGCATTCAGCAAAGAGGATATCCGTAAAAGCTTTCAGTTGGCAATCTTAAAAGGCATGAAAGAAAACACACAGCCTAATCACCAGATGACACCAGATTCAATTGGAATGTTTATTGGTTATCTTGTGCAAAAGTTCTATACAGAAAAAGAACTGCGTCTACTAGACTTGGCTGTAGGCACAGGCAATTTGTTAACATCTGTCATTAACCAACAAGGTGACAAGCAAGCAGAGGCGATTGGGGTAGACATCGATGATTTACTTCTTCAGCTTGCGTATGTCAATGCGAATCTTCAGGAACAGCCAATAGAGTTCTTTAATCAGGACAGTCTTGAGAAATTGTTCATCGATCCAGTGGACATTGTTATAAGTGATCTGCCAGTAGGATACTATCCAAATGATGTTGGTGCAAGTGAGTATGAGCTTAAGGCAGACAGCGGTCATTCTTATGCCCATCATCTTTTTATCGAGCAGTCCATCAATCATTTAAAACCTGGTGGATTTGGATTTTTTATGGTTCCAAATGGATTATTTGAAAGTGAACAGGCACCTAAACTTCATGCTTATTTAAAGGATGCCGTTCATATTCAAGCAATCATGCAGCTTCCATTGACATTATTTAAAAATAAACAGGCAGGAAAAAGCATTTTGATATTGCAGAAAAAAGGAGATACTATAAAGGCACCGAAACAAGTGCTCCTTGCAAGCATTCCAAGCTTCTCTAATATGCAGGCAATGGAAAAAATACTCGGCCAGGTTGAACAATGGCTGACAGAAAACAAGCAGTAAAAAACAGACCGTAACGCCAAAAGTACACGTATACCTGTTCTATAAAAAAACAGCATTTGTACTAATACAGTCTGACACTATTATATAAAAGTTTTTCCTTGTTTTTTGGACAAATTCACGAAAATAACAAAAAAACAAGAAAAAAACAAAGAACTGTATCAATATAACTTGAAATGTTTGTGACACAATGTTTAAATGAGAAATTGAGAGATATTTGTCCAGTAAGGTTATTATATGAAGCTGTTCAATGTCAGATTAGCACAATAAAATGTTGTTATATAAAAGGGGAGTAAAATACTTTATGGCAAAAATTATTGCGATCAACGCAGGAAGTTCTTCACTTAAGTTCCAGCTGTTTGAAATGCCAAGTGAGGACGTAATCACAAAAGGTCTTATTGAACGAATCGGTTTAAATGAGGCAGTATTCAATATTTCCGTTAATGGTGAAAAAATCAAAGAAGTGACAGACATTCCTGATCACGAGGTAGCAGTTACTATTCTTTTGAATAAGTTGACAGAACTTGGAATCATTAAGTCATTAGATGAAATTGAAGGTATCGGACACCGCGTTGTACATGGTGGAGAAGAGTTTGCTGATTCTGCTTTAATTACAGATGAAGTTATGGAGAAGATCGACAAGCTGTCTGAATTGGCTCCACTGCACAATCCAGCTAACTTGACTGGAATCCGTGCATTCCAAAACGTTCTTCCAGATGTGCCGGCTGTTGCTGTATTTGATACTGCTTTCCACCAAACAATGCCTGAAAGCTCTTATCTATACAGTCTTCCTTATGAATACTATGAAAAATACGGTATTCGTAAGTACGGTTTCCATGGAACAAGCCATAAATATGTTTCACAACGCGCTGCAGAAATGCTAGGCCGTCCAATTGACCAGCTTCGTTTGATTTCTTGTCACTTAGGTAACGGAGCAAGTATCGCTGCAATCGAAGGCGGTAAATCAATTGATACTTCTATGGGCTTCACACCGCTTGCTGGTGTAACAATGGGGACTCGTTCAGGTAACATCGACCCTGCCTTGATTCCATATATCATGGAAAAAACAGACCAATCTGCAGATGAAGTACTGCAAGTATTGAACAAAAAAAGCGGATTGCTAGGAATTTCCGGATTCTCAAGTGACCTTCGTGATATTACAGAACAAGCTCAATCTGGAAATGACCGTGCTGAATTGGCATTGACAGTATTTGCTGAGCATATTCATAAATATATTGGTTCTTACGCTTCTGGCATGAACGGTGTAGATGCAATCATCTTCACAGCTGGTATCGGTGAAAACAGTGAAGTTGTTCGTGCACGAGTGTTGAAAGGCCTTGAATTTATGGGAGTTTATTGGGATCAATCACTAAATAAAATTTCTGGTGAGGAATCATTTATTAACTATCCTCACTCACCAGTAAAAGTTATGGTAATCCCAACAAATGAAGAAGTTATGATTGCACGCGACGTTGCAAGAATTGCAAGTGTGTAAGCTGTATTAAAAGGGAAAGACAATCTTTTGTAATTGCAAAAGATTGTCTTTTTTTATGTATGGATACAATGCTAGTGCCTGGCCAAATGATATACTGTAAATACTAAAGGCTTTGGTAACTTGAAAGGAGCTGTATTATGCTGACATTTAGAGAAGAAGAAGTACTTAAGGAGCTATCTGAGTGGGAGAGAGAACTGCTTTCATATGAAAAGAATGATATGGTGAGTTTATATGAAAAGTATGTGAAAAAAAGCATGTCATATATAGAAGAAAGCAAGTGGCAGGATATTTATGCAGTTATTGATAATTCTTTATTTCATGCATATACGATGCTTTTAAGTTCCAGCCTTCACGAAAATGCAAATGAGCGAATGCTGTCAACCGCTAGAATATTTAATGAGAATATTACGGAAATAACGGATATGAAGTCTTTAACAATTGATCAACTCCACTTTATTGGGCAGCAGCAAATGGCGAAACACCGTTTGTATGCCTGTTTTCAAGGCAGTATTACAGGAACTGGCGGTGTTGCAGCGGCAGCTTCTGACTTTTTGGGACTGATGGCAATCAATATAAGATTTTGTCAGCAAATATCTTCCTTGTTTGGTTCACCAGGCAACACTCCTACTGAAATAATGACTGCATTAAAGGTTCTTCATGGTGCATGCCTGCCAAAAAGACTTCAAGGCAAGGCTTGGGCAGAATTAATGGAAGAGCTGGGACGACCGAACAATTATTTTTATGAAGGAACAGAAAACGTTGCAAGTTCGGAAGTGGCAGAGGTCATGTTGCAGCAGACTATGAAAATGTTTTTTATTTTTCTATTTGGTAAAAAGACATATAAGAAAATGCCTTTTGTCAGCATGTTTATCGGTGCGGGGGCCAATTATCAGTATACGAAAAAGATAACAGAATTTATTTATAAGTTTTACCAGCGCCGGTATCTGTATGAAAAGCTGCAAAGTTAAGCAGAAAATAAAGGAGAGGAAGCAGGTTTGAGCATAAATACTCATAATAATAAGAATTATACTCATATTAAGTGCAAAGTAATTACAGTGAGTGATACAAGAACAGAGGCTGATGATAAAAGCGGAAAGACAATAATGGAATTGTTGGAAGCGGCAGGCCATTATACAGCTAATTATGTGATTGTCAAAGATGAAATAAAGGAAATTCAAACAGAACTATTGAAAAATACAGAAGCACAAGCAATTATTTTGAACGGGGGAACGGGGATTTCTCCAAGAGATGTCACAATTGAAGCAGTCGCACCATTGTTAACAAAGGAAATAAGCGGGTTTGGTGAGCTTTTTAGGATGATTAGCTATACAGAGGATATTGGAGCAGCAGCTATGCTGTCAAGAGCAATTGCCGGGACGGTTGGCGAGCGTGCAGTCTTTGCAATGCCAGGTTCAACAGGAGCTGTAATGCTTGGAATGAAGAAACTTATACTTCCAGAGCTCAGCCATGTCATCAGTGAACTACATAAAAAATAAGGAACATTTGAATAAGATTTTGCATAAAAGGGAGGAGAGCCTCCTTTTTTTTACGGTTTTTTTTTATAACCGGCAATGAAAATACTGATGTGACAACAAATACTTTTAGACGTCCTGAGTGTATGTATAGAGGCATTATTATAAATATAAATATTTTTGTATTTTTATAGAATAAAAGCTTGAAATTCTCTTAAAAAGTTGCTAAAGTGTTTAGTATAGTTTTTGAATAAAAATATAAATAAATGAATAATTATTCGTATATATAGGAGGAAAACGCTCATGGCGAATCCAAAAGTTGTATTAGCATATTCAGGTGGTTTAGATACATCCGTAGCAATCAAATGGCTACAAGATCAAGGTTTTGATGTAGTTGCTTGCTGTCTTGATGTTGGAGAAGGTAAGGACTTGAAATTTATTCAAGAAAAGGCTCTAACAGTTGGAGCTGTTCAATCATATGTAATTGATGCAAAAGAAGAATTTGCACAGGATTTTGCTTTGATAGCGATGCAGGCACATACATTATATGAAGGAAAATATCCGCTAGTTTCTGCACTTTCAAGACCGTTAATTGCAAAAAAACTTGTTGAAGTGGCAGAAAAAGAAAATGCAGTAGCTGTTGCACACGGATGCACAGGAAAAGGAAATGACCAAGTGCGTTTTGAGGTTTCTATCCAAGCTCTTAACCCGAACTTAAAGGTGTTGGCGCCAGTGCGCGAATGGGGTTGGTCTCGTGAAGAAGAAATCGAATATGCGAAAGAGAAAAATATTCCGATTCCAATTAACTTAGACAGCCCATTCTCTATTGACCAAAACTTATGGGGACGCAGCAATGAGTGCGGAATTTTAGAAGATCCATGGGCGGCACCGCCGGAAGATGCATATGATTTAACAGTAAGTCTAGAAAATGCGCCTGATACGCCGGACATTATCGAAATAGACTTTAAAGAAGGTATTCCAGTCAGCATTGACGGCATTTCATACAAATTGTCTGATTTAATCCTTGAGCTGAATAAATTGGCAGGTAAGCATGGAGTAGGACGTATTGATCATGTAGAAAACCGCCTTGTTGGGATTAAATCACGTGAGGTTTATGAGTGCCCTGGTGCTATTACACTTATCCAAGCACATAAAGAGCTCGAAGACATTACGCTTGTAAAAGAAGTTGCTCACTTCAAGCCAGTTATCGAAAAGAAAATCACGGAAGTTATTTATGAAGGCTTATGGTTCTCTCCAATAACAAATGCTCTTCAGGCATTCCTGAAAGAAACGCAAAAGAATGTGACAGGAACTGTACGTGTTAAGCTATTTAAAGGTCATGCAATCGTTGAAGGAAGAAAATCTCCTAACTCCTTGTATGATGAAAAGCTGGCAACATACACTTCAGATGATGAATTCGATCATGCAGCTGCTGTTGGCTTCATTAAACTATGGGGGCTGCCAACAAAAGTGCAAAGCATTGTGGAAAACAGCAAGAAGGTGACAGTGTGAAGAAATTATGGGGAGGCAGATTTACAAAATCTGCAGAAGAATGGGTAGACGAATTCGGCGCATCCATCTCCTTTGATCAAGAGCTAGTCTTAGAAGACATTGACGGAAGCATTGCCCATGTGGCAATGCTTTCTGAAACAGGAATTCTAAGTGTAGAGGAAGCGGAAAAAATCAAAGCTGGATTGCTTCTATTAAAAGAAAAAGCAAACAAGGAAGAGCTTGAGTTCTCTGTTAAATTGGAAGATATCCATCTTAATCTTGAAAGCCAACTGACAGAACTGGTTGGTCCTGTTGGCGGCAAGCTTCATACTGGAAGAAGCCGTAATGATCAGGTTGCAACAGATATGCATTTGTATTTGCGCAAGCAAGTAAAGAATATCATTGCTCTTTTAGAGGAGCTTCAAGGTGCGTTGCTCGAAAAGGCGGAAGCCAACATCGAAACGATTATGCCTGGGTATACACATTTGCAAAGAGCACAGCCTATATCCTTTGCTCATCATCTGATGGCTTATTTTTGGATGTTTGAACGAGATAAAGCGAGATACAAGGAAAACTTGAACCGCATTAATGTCTCGCCGCTTGGTGCAGGAGCATTAGCAGGGACAACTTTCCCTATCGATCGTTACAGAACTGCTGAACTTTTGGATTTTGAAGGTATTTATGAGAATAGCATGGATGCTGTCAGCGACCGTGATTTTATCTTGGAGTTTTTATCTTCGAGCAGTATCTTAATGATGCATCTATCTAGATTCAGTGAGGAAATCATTCTTTGGTCAAGCCAGGAGTTTAAATTTATTGAACTGGATGACAGCTTCTCAACAGGAAGCAGCATCATGCCGCAGAAGAAAAATCCGGATATGGCAGAACTAATCAGAGGAAAAACAGGCAGAGTCTACGGTAATTTAATGGGATTGCTGACTGTCTTAAAGGGACTTCCTCTTGCTTATAATAAAGACATGCAAGAAGACAAAGAAGGAATGTTTGATACTGTCAAAACAGTAGCAGGTTCTTTGAAGATTTTTGCTGGCATGGTTCAGACGATGAAGGTTCAGACAAATGCAATGGAGCAAGCAACAAAAAATGACTTTTCTAATGCAACAGAACTGGCCGACTATTTATCAGACAAAGGCATGCCGTTTAGAGAAGCACATGAGGTTGTAGGCAAATTAGTGCTGCACTGTGTGCAGAAACAATGCTTTTTGGCAGATTTGCCGCTGGATGAACTTCAAGCTGCAAGCCCGCTGTTTGAAGGAGATATTTACGAGGTGCTCAATCCAAGAACGGCTGTACAAAGAAGAAACAGTGCAGGCGGAACTGGATTCCAGCAAGTCGAACAAGCTATTAAAAAAGCAAAAACATGCCTTGATTCTTTTGCGAAGGCATAATTTAAGAGAGGCATCCGTTGGGATGCCTCTCTCTTTCTTATATTCCATTTCTTACAATAAGCACATCACATGGCGCATTGCGGGCAATTCCCTCAGAAACACTGCCGATAATAAAACGTTCCACTGTATTCAAACCAGTAGCGCCGCAAATAATCAAATCGGCATCATATTTCTCGGCAATATCCCTTGGAATAACAGCTCTTGGTGATCCGAATTCAATTGCTTTCTCCACATTTTCTACACCGCCTTGGGCTGCCTTCCTTGTATACTTTTCCATTATTTCTTTGGCAAATTCGTCTGCTTTCGAAGCAACAGATTGATCAAATGCTGCAACTGTAGCGAAAGAACGTGTGTCAATAACATGTGCTAAAATAAGCTTTGCATTATTTTCTGCTGCAATAGATACAGCCTTTTCAAAGGCTTTTTCTCCTTGCTCCGAACCGTCGACAGCAACAATGATTTTCTTATACGTTAACCCCATATTAACACCCTCCTATTTCTTCTATTTAATTATATACCCTCCTATTGCATAACATTAACTTTAATAAGCAAAAATAAAAAAGCATTTCAAAACAGGAGGGGACAGCCATCATGAGGGAAATAAAGGGAAACCCGAACTTTGATTATGATGAAAATGGTCATTTGGAAGTTACGGCACAAGTGATGGACGCCTATAATGACGGCGCCATTGACAGCTTGATTATCCGCAGCCAAGAAGAGAAATAAGCAAAAAAACTGACTCAAAACTCCGTTAAACGGTCATTTGAGTCAGCCCCTTCTTCATTCATTATGAAATTACTTGAAGCTCTTTCGGAAACTTCGTCAGGATTTCCACGCCATCTTTCGTTACATACACATCATCTTCGATTCGCACACCAGCTACATTTGGCACATATATACCTGGCTCAATTGTATAAACCATACCCTCTTTTAATGTAAGTGGATTTGTTGATGTGAGGGATGGGAACTCATGAACACTTATACCAAGACCATGTCCAAGGCGATGTGGAAAATACTCTCCATAACCAGCGTCCTTAATCACATTTCGTGCTGCCATGTCCACATCCATACATTTAGCTCCAGGAACAGATGCATCAAGAGCAGCGAGCTGGGCTTTCAATACTGTGTCATATATCTTTTGCTGTTCATCATTTATATCCCCGAAAGCTACCGTTCTTGTAATATCGGAACAATAGCCATCCACAACAACGCCTAAATCAAACAGAACTAAATCTCCCTTTTTGATTTTTGTATTCCCTGGAGTGCCGTGTGGTGACGCACCGTTTTTGCCTGTTAGCACCATTGTGGAGAAGGACATTTTGCCGATGCCTTTTTTCTTCAATTCATACTCAATGGCAGCCAAAATTTCCATTTCTGTTTTGCCTTCTGCAATCTCGCTGCAGCCAACCTCAATCGCATAATCTGCCCACTTGCAAGCTTCGCGGATTTTGGAAAGCTCTTGCTCTGATTTGACCATTCTCACTTCATTCAGCTTTTCCTCTGCAGGCAAGGAGTATTTCTCAATGGCAGGGAAATATTGCTGTAATGCTTCATATCTAGAAATATTCATATGTTCTTTTTCAACAGCAATTCGTTTTGCTGCTGATTTTTTGCTGACTTTTTCCTGAATTGTTTCCCATGGATTATCCGTGTCACTATAACCGATTATGTCATACTTCCAGCCTGCATTTCTTGCATCATTTTGCTCCATTGCAGGACATACAAGAATCGGTTCTTCTTTTGGGAAAAGTATCAGTGCCAGTAGTCTTTCATGTGGATCACTGTAAAATCCGCTCAAATAAAAAATATTATCTGTTGATGTCAAGAAGGTGAAATCGATTGCCTCTTGTTCCATCCATGTTGATAGTTCCTTTAATTGCTTCTCCAAGGAATAATTCCTCCTTTAATAAAGTTAAACATTATCTTAATATATGTTATCGCTTCTTAAGATTATCAACAACTCCATTGCTTGTAAACCTTTAGTAATGCGAAATATTCAAGAAGAATGACTTTTTTTAAACTTGTCCGCATAGAATGGTTATAAGTGAAAAAAGGAGGAAAAATATGAAGAAGAATCGGTATTTATTATGCATTCTGTTATGTGGTGTTCTTTTATATTATGGTGTACCAAGGCTTGCTCCGTATGATGCTGGCTTGGCAGGAATCTTTTCTGTTACTTGGCTCGCATTTGCCATCTTTGTGCTTGCAGGAAACTTAACTGCATTGCTGTATACGCCAAAAGCAAAACAACAGAACAGTAAAAAAACACTTCAGCAGCTGCAAAAGAAAAGAAAAATCCGTTACTATCAATAAAATACTTAAGCTTGTCAAAGCTTCTCAATCACAGGTGAGTCCATTCGCATAATTGGGCAACATTGGTGGATAATGAAGAAGGGATTTGGCAAGCTTCTTTTTTTGCTTCTAATTCTATAACAGATATATGAATTATTTGTAACAATTCTTTCGTTACTTTCTTTTTTCTTTGTCATACAAGTATTAAATAACTAAATGGTCAAAACTGTACTAATAATTAAGACGATAAAAATTTCACTGTTATATACATATTGGATTGAATCGAACGAGTGGACATTCTATAATAAAAGAGAAGACAACCGAAAGAGCTAAACTCACTAAACTTACCCGTTTTCATTAAGTTTATGAGTTGACTACATAGAGAATGAAACCCAAAAGGAGGGTGAACAGTGGCAACAAAACATGAACAGATTCTGAATTATATCGACGAACTGCCCGTTGGAGAAAAAATTTCCGTCAGGCAAATCGCAAAGGCGCTGAGCGTAAGCGAAGGAACAGCCTATCGTGCTATTAAGGAGGCTGAGAATAAAGGGTATGTCAGCACGATTGAACGGGTTGGAACGATAAGGATTGAAAGAAAAAAGAAAGAAAATATTGAAAAGCTGACATTTGCTGAGGTAGTAAATATTGTAGATGGACAAGTTCTTGGCGGAAGGGATGGACTTCATAAAACCCTAAACCGATTTGTCATTGGAGCGATGAAACTAGATGCAATGATGCGCTATACAGGTGCAGGCAATTTAATGATCATTGGGAACAGAATAAAGGCTCAGGAGCATGTATTAAGAGCAGGTGCGGCTGTTTTAATTACCGGTGGATTTGATACAGAGGAACATGTGAAGCGGCTTGCTGATGAGCTGCAGCTTCCGATTATTTTAACAAGCTATGATTCCTTTACTGTTGCTACCATGATCAACAGGGCAATCTATGATCAGTTGATTAAAAAGGAAATAGTGCTTGTAGAGGATGTTCTGACTCCTTTGGAAGAGACGATTTATTTAAAGACAGATGATCCTGTTTCCATGTGGCAGAAATATAATGAAGAGACAATGCATGGCAGGTTTCCAGTTGTTGATGCCAACATGAAAGTACAAGGCATGGTTACTTCGAAAGATATTATCGGTAAACAAAAGGAAATATCAGTTGAAAAGATTATGACGAAAAGCCCTGTTACAGTCGGCGGCAAAACAAGTGTAGCCTCTTGCTCCCACATTATGGTTTGGGAAGGGATTGAGCTGCTTCCAGTAGTTGATGAAGCAAATAGGCTCCAGGGAATCATAAGCAGACAGGATGTCTTAAAAGCGCTGCAGATGAATCAGAGACAGCCGCAGATTGGCGAAACAATTGATGATATCATTACAAAACAAATCAATGTTTCTAAAGGCAAACCGAAGTCAGAAAATTCCTTTACTTGCGAAGTTACCCCGCAGATGACAAATCACTTAGGAACCATTTCTTATGGAGTGTTCACCACCATTGTTGCAGAAGCTGCAAACCGAGTGCTGAGAGGGCATAAAAAAGGCGATTTAGTGGTGGAAAACTTAACAATCTATTTTATAAAACCAGTTCAGATTGACAGCACCATTGAAATAGTCCCGAAAATCCTGGAAGTTGGCCGGAAATTTGGGAAAGTCGATGTAGAAGTGTTCAATCAAGGCGTGCTTGTCGGCAAGGCTATGATGATGTGCCAGTTAATTGACAGACACTAGAAAGGAGAGAAATAGAAGATGAAACAAAGCATATTAGATGCAATTAAACAATTTGAAACCATTATAATCCACAGGCATGTCCGTCCAGATCCAGATGCATATGGATCTCAAGGAGGCTTGGCTGAAATCATCAAAACATCTTTCCCTGCCAAAAAAGTTTATACAGTAGGGAAGGAAGAAGAATCGCTTCATTTTTTACGAAGACTTGATGTAATTGAGGACAGCATGTATGAGAATGCTTTAGTTATTGTTTGCGATACTGCCAATCAAGAAAGAGTATGTGATAGTAGATATACAAAAGGGCGTATGCTGATAAAAATTGACCATCATCCTAATGACGATCCATACGGGGATATTGTTTGGGTTGATACTTCGGCAAGCTCTGTAAGCGAAATGATTTATGAATTTTATTTATTTGGCAAAGATCAAGGCTTGAAGCTGAACGATGAAGGAGCAAGACTGCTTTATGCCGGCATTGTCGGAGATACAGGCAGGTTTTTATATCCAAGCACAACAGAAAAAACCTTCAGCTATGCAGGAGAATTAATAAATTACAACTTCACACGGCCTGACATGTACAATCAAATGTATGAGCTTGAACCAAATATCGTTAAATTAAATGGATATGTGCTGCAGAATTTTACGATGCTTCCAAGCGGAGCAGCATATATGAAGCTTGATAAGGAGGTATTAAGCCGTTTTGAGGCTGTTCCTTCGCAAGCTTCGTTACTTGTCGGCGAACTGGGAAGCGTAAAGGGTATTACAGCATGGGTGTTCTTTATTGAAGAAGACGATCAAATCAGGGTCAGATTCCGCTCTAAAGGTCCTATTATTAATGTCCTTGCGAAAAAGTACAATGGGGGCGGTCATCCCCTCGCATCTGGAGCGAGTATATTTAGCTGGGATGTTGCACAAGACGTTATCCGTGATTTAGATGAGCTTTGTAAATAAAAAATAAAAACCCAAGAATTATTTCTTGGGTTTTTTATCATACTGCTAATCGGCAAAGGTTACACTCAGCTCTACATATACAGTCGTATAAATGATAAGCTCAGAGACTTTGAATCTGTAGCGCTTTTGATCTGATTCGACCACTTTATTTTCGATAGATTTCTTGAGCAGGGCCCGGCTTTTATATACAAGCTCCATATCTTTAGCCACAATTGTCCGCAGATCTTCCTTAATAGCATCTTCCATTTCTAAAGCATTAAATGGTTTGATATCGTATTTTTCCTTGTCTTTGCTGTTTATTTTCACGACTATTCCTTGTATTGTCAGTTTTTCCTCCGCTTTTTTATTCAGCTCGGAAAACTCCTGCTGCCATATTTCCTTATCTTTTTCTAAGTCTGCAATCGTGCTTTTTTGATTTTTTATTTCAGTGCTGTACCTTTCTTGCCAAACACCAAACATAAACAGAAAGACACACCAGCTTATAAAGCCTCCTATCACCATTCCAGCAAAAAAACGCTGAAGGGAAACATTTTTATAAAACGGTGGTATCCTCATGTTAAATATACTCCTGTGTTATCCATCGTAAGATCGTTGCACCAGTATGGGCCCCGCCGAATGCAGAAACAATCAATAGTATCTGTTTGAAAAGATCTTTCGTTCCGGCGTCATAAATACCCTTTTCAATTGTATTGATTGCATCGAAAGTGCCGCCTATAGCTGTAACAATCGCCCAAATCCTAATCATATCCGACAATTTCGTTATTTCTGTCAAGAGAGGCTTGCCTGTCATAAATGCGGCTAAACCGCCTAACAGGGCACCTCCGAGCACAACACCAAGGGCAATAAAATAGCTTTCTATAAATGCCGGGAAAAATGGTTCTTGGTTCATCTTGTCAACCTCACAGTCCCTATTATTCTCTTAATCATACATATGGACAAACTGGGGGAATTATGATTGCTGGAGTTTGGAAACACGAAAAAACTTCCATATTAAAATGAATTAGGCTTTGCTATAAGGAATTCGTATAGACAATGAAAAAGTAAGAACATATTTTCTTTTTTTATGCAATAGAACTATAATAAAAGGATAATTAGTTGCCATAGTCGAACAATTAAATGATTGTGGCGATAAAGAATAATAGTAGAAAGTTTTTGTAAAAGAGTGGTGATTATATGTCTTTTGTTCATCTGCAAGTATCAAGCGCGTACAGCTTGCTGTCGAGTACAGCGTCCGTTAAACAGCTTGTTTCCGCTGCGAAGGAAAGGGGATTCAGTGCGCTTGCCTTGACCGATCGCAATGTTATGTATGGGACGGCAGCTTTTTATAAGGAATGTATCAAGCAGAATATTAAACCTATTATCGGTTTAACTGTCGATATTATCAGTGAAAAGCACACAGATACGGCCTTCCCTCTAGTGCTGCTGGCAAAAAACGGGGAAGGCTTCCAAAACCTGTTAAAATTATCAAGTGCCATCCAGACTAAAAACAAACAAGGCATTCCAATCAGATGGCTAAAGCATTATGCTGACGGGCTGTTTGCGTTTACTCCAGGACATAGTGGTGAAATAGAGCAGTCTCTGCTGGCAGAAGATCTAGAGCACGCTAAAGAAACAGTGGCTTTATTTAAGAGCATACTCGCTCCCGGTCATTTTTATTTATCGCTACAAAAGCACGGGATAGAAGCAGAGACAGCCTTGAGTAAAAAGCTAAAAGAATTAGCAGAGTCTTCAGCAACAAAACTGATTGCTGTAAATGATGTCAAGTATACAAGCAAGGGAGACCGTTTTGCGCAAAGCTGTTTGAATGCAATTAAACATGGCATCACCTTAGCTGAGGTAGTACAGGATGAATGGGAATCTGAAGAGCGTTATTTGAAAAGCAAGCAGGAGATGGTAGAGCTGTTCAGCGAGGAGCCGGAGGCGTTGGAGAATACTTGGGCGGTTGCTTCAGCATGTGAATTCCAGCTTGGAGAGAAGGTCGCTGCATTGCCAAAATACCCTCTTTTAGCCGGACAAACAGCCGACGGGTATTTACTGGACTTATGCGAGCAAGGGCTGAAAGCTAGATATACAAATCCTTCGAAAATACATATGGAACGCCTTCGTTATGAACTGGATGTAATCAACCGGATGGGCTACAGCGATTACTTTCTGATTGTCTGGGACTTTATGAAATATGCAAGAGACAACGAAATCCTAACAGGTCCTGGAAGGGGTTCTGCTGCAGGCTCGATGGTTGCATATGTGTTGTTCATTACAGACGTTGATCCGATAAAATATGACTTGCTGTTTGAGCGCTTCTTGAATCCTGAACGGATTACGATGCCAGATATCGATATTGATTTCCCGGATGACAAGCGGGAACAGGTTATTGAATATGTTAAAAACAAATATGGTGAGCTGCATGTAGCACAAATTATTACATTTGGGACACTTGCAGCAAAAGCTGCATTAAGAGATGTTGGCAGGGTTTTTGGGTTATCGATGAAAGAGTTGGAGCAGCTTTCAAAATCAGTGCCCTCGAAGCTTGGAATCACATTGGAGCAGTCCCTGCGGGAATCAAAGCAGCTTCAAGCATTTATTGCGGAATCTCCGAAAAATAAACAAATCTTTGAAACAGCTTGCAAAATAGAAGGGCTGCCACGACATGCGTCTACACATGCTGCTGGGGTAGTGTTAAGCGAGGAGCCCCTTGTACAGATTGTCCCGATTCAAGGAGGCAATGAAGAGGTTTATTTAACACAGTACAGCATGGAGCATTTGGAGGAACTGGGATTATTAAAGATGGATTTTCTCGGGTTAAGGAATTTATCCTTGCTGCAATCTATCATGGAAACCATTCAGCGCCAAACACATAGAAGAATCGCAATTAAAGAAATTCCTTTAGATGATTCAGCAGTGTTTGAACTCTTGAGCCAAGGAGAAACAACAGGAATATTTCAGTTGGAATCTGACGGAATGAGAAATGTCTTGAAAAAGCTAAAACCAACAGAGTTTGAAGACATAGTAGCTGTTAATGCCCTTTACCGTCCCGGTCCAATGGAGAACATCCCGTTATATATTAACAGGAAGCACGGCAAAGAAGAAATTGATTATTACCACCCTGATTTACAGGTAATCTTAGAGAAAACATACGGGGTAATTGTTTACCAAGAGCAGATTATGCAAATTGCTTCTAAAATGGCAGGTTTTACTCTAGGCGAAGCAGATTTGCTTCGCAGAGCAGTGAGCAAAAAGCAGCGGGATGTGCTAGCGTCAGAACGGGTTCATTTTGTAAATGGTGCGTTGGCAAAGGGATATACACAAAAGGCCGCAGATGAAATTTATGAACTGATTGTCCGATTTGCAGATTACGGGTTTAATAGGAGTCACGCAGTAGCATACAGTATGATTGCCTACCAGCTTGCCTACTTAAAGGCGAACTATCCGCTGTTTTTCATGTCATCTCTTCTGACGTCAGCAGTCGGAAATGAAGGGAAAATTATGCAGTATATCCAGGAATCAAAGCAAATGGGTATTAAGGTTTTGCCTCCTTCTATTAATAAGAGTCATTTCGCCTTTATGGTCGAAGGCAGTGAGATTTTATACAGCTTAGCGGCTGTTAAAGGGGTCGGAGCAGCTGTCTTGAAAGAAGTGTTCCGTGCGAGAAGGCAAAAAAGATTTGAGGATCTTTTTGATTTCTGTTTGCGAACCTCTCCAAAGATAGTAAACAGAAAAATCATAGAAGCCTTTATATACGCAGGCTGCTTTGACGAATTTGGAGAGGACAGGGCAACATTGCTTGCGACCATTGATGTAGCAATTCAGCATGCTCAACTTGTTCATCCAGATGGCATGGAACAAGATGATCTGTTCGGTGAAGAAGGCTTCTTCTTTAAGCCGAAATATGTCCAAGTAGATCCGATGAACGCAGAGGATAAGCTTTCATTAGAGAAAAAGGTTCTCGGACTCTATCTATCTAATCACCCAGTTTCCATATATGAGCAATACAAGCAATTGCTTCGCTCTAATCATTTAGGTGAGATGGCTCCAGGAGGAAAATACAGGACTATAGTATATATAACGGACTGGAAAGCAATCCGAACAAAAAAAGGGGAACCGATGGCGTTCCTTTCCATAAGTGACCAGAGCGGGGAAATGGAGGCAGTCGCTTTTCCGGCAGCTTATAAAAAACTGCAAAACTTGATTCAAACGGAAAAAATTGTATTTATGGAAGGGAAAGTTGATGAACGGAACGGAAACAAACAATTTGTTATCCAAGATGCTGCAAATGTTTTGGAAATCGTCCAATCACAGAAAGCAAACAAACATAAATTATTTATTAAGATTGTCCAGGAAAATGAAACAGATGAAATAAAAGGAAGACTATTGGACATCATTAACAATTATAAAGGGGCTACCCCTGTTATTATCCACTATGTGCAATCTGGAAAGACGATTCAGCTGAATGAAGATTTCTTCATCGATCCTGTAAAGGAATGCCTTCAAAGGCTTGAAGAATTGCTTGGTACAAATCACGTAATCTTGTCTGATTAACTTTACAACTCTGCAATCTTGTTATATTGTTTAATAAGTCAACTGGTCTGACCACTAAGTTCGCGAGTTTTCTTACAGAAACAGGAAGTTTTTTTGGCGGGAAAAGGAAAGATGACCAGAAGTTTTAAGGACATGCTAACAAGAAGCAGGTGATGATGAACGGTGAACGAGTCTTCTTCTAACAGCTCCAAGCTTTATTTGGACATAGTCAATCAATTAAGGGACATGATTGAGCAGGATGGCTTAAAACCTGGAGACAGGCTTCCCTCTGAACGTACCCTTTCCGAAAGGCTAAATGCAGGAAGGTCGTCTGTAAGAGAGGCGCTGAGGGCTTTAGAGCTTTTAGGGCTTATTGAGACGAAAAAAGGCGAAGGCACTTTTCTTCGGGATTTTCAAGGACATCGTCTTGTACAGTTAATCAGCACATTTATACTGCGTGATGAAAAGGCTAAATTGGATGTATTAGAAACAAAGAACTTTATACAATTGAATTGTTTGCAAATTGCAATGGAAAAAATGACAGAGAAAGAGCTGGCCGAAATCACAGAATGGGTTGAGTCTGAAAAGGTCAGTGAGAGTGATTTCTTTTTCAAGATTGTCCATATAGCCGACAACTATTTGCTGTTTCGTTTATGGACTATTCTAAAGGATTATTATTATTCTTTAGGGTTTTCCAATGTCTACTGGACAAAAGAAGACTATTTGCTGCTATTAAATAATATAAAAAGCAAAAATGAACTAGAACTGATCATGAACTATAGGGAAAAAAAGCAACTTTAAAGAAAATTAGCTATTATTTTATTTATTATCCTGATTTTTAGATACTTTTTAAAAATGCCAGTCAGGCAAGTATCAGTATGCTTTTTTTACTATAATGTGCTGCTAAGATTAAAAATATGGTCTTAGATAAAGCGCAAAATGCAAAAAAATGGGGAGGCTTCCACATTGATGATAAAGGAAATATTTTCGAAATCGAAAAAAAAGAAATATGCAACCATCCCTTCAGAATCATCTAAACATGATGTTCCAGAAGGTGTCATGACAAAATGCAGCAATTGCAAAAAAATCATGTATACAAAGGAATTGCAAAAGAACCTCAAGGTTTGCCTGAACTGTGGCTTCCACTTGCCAATGACAGGCTATGAGAGGCTCGACAGCTTGCTTGATGAAGGCACGTTCACAGAGGTGAACAAGGAAATGAAAACAGGCAATCCATTAAATTTCCCAGGCTACGAGGAAAAAATCGCAGGCGATCAGAAAAAAACGCATATGAATGAAGCGGTTGTAACGGGCACTGGTGAAATAAATGGTCTTCAAGTAGTAGTCGCTGTCATGGATTCTTCCTTTAGAATGGGAAGCATGGGATCGGTTGTCGGAGAGAAAATCACTTTGGCAATAGAAAAAGCAGATGAACTTTCTGTGCCATTCATCATTTTCACAGCATCAGGCGGTGCAAGGATGCAGGAAGGTGTCCTCAGTTTAATGCAAATGGCTAAAACAAGTACAGCATTGAAGAAATTCAGCGACAATGGCGGGTTGTACATTACGGTGATGACACATCCAACAACAGGTGGAGTGTCTGCAAGTTTTGCTTCGTTAGGAGACTATAACTTTGCTGAGCCAGGCGCCCTGATCGGATTCGCAGGTAGAAGAATTATCGAACAGACGATAGGCGAAAAGCTGCCGGAAGACTTCCAAACATCTGAGTTTTTATTAAAGCATGGTCAGCTCGATGCCGTTATACCGAGACTGGAAATGAAAGAAAAACTCCATTTAGTATTAGAAATGCATCAAGCGGGCGGTGATTCAGAATGGTAGAACTAGAATTTGACAAGCCAGTCGTTGAACTGAAAAACAAGATTAAAGAACTTGAAGATTTCTCGAAAAAAGCAAATGTTGATCTTTCTACTGAAATTGAAAAACTGGAAAAACGATTGGAGAAATTGGAAAAGGATATATATGAGAACATGAAGCCTTGGGACAGGGTGCAGATTGCAAGACACCCAAGCAGACCGACAACTCTTGACTATATTCCATATCTTTTCACCGATTTTATCGAGCTGCATGGTGACAGAACATTTGGTGATGATGCAGCAATAGTTGCCGGTATTGCTAAATTTAAAGGTCTTCCGATAACAGTTATAGGCCACCAAAGAGGGAAGGATACAAAGGAAAATATCCGCAGAAACTTTGGTATGCCTCATCCTGAGGGATACAGAAAAGCATTGAGATTAATGAAACAGGCAGATAAGTTTAGACGGCCGATTGTTTGCTTTATTGATACAAAAGGGGCTTATCCTGGAAAAGCGGCAGAAGAACGCGGGCAAAGTGAAGCTATTGCGAAAAATTTATTTGAGATGGCTTCTTTAAAAGTGCCTGTTATCTGCATCGTAATTGGAGAAGGAGGAAGTGGCGGAGCGCTGGCATTAGGTGTTGGTAACCATATGCATATGCTTGAGAACTCCACGTATTCCGTTATTTCTCCAGAAGGTGCAGCAAGCATCCTATGGAAAGACTCTAATCTGGCAAAGCAAGCTGCAGAAAAGATGAAAATCACAGCACCTGATTTGAAGGAGCTGGGTATTGTTGATACGATCATTCCAGAGGTAAGAGGCGGAGCACATCACGATGTCGAAGCACAAGCTGGTGAGATTGAACAGGTGTTGTTTGCATCCCTTAAGGAATTGAGGGCAATGACAGAAGGTGAGCTTGTTGAACACCGTTACAATAAATTCAAAAGCATCGGAGAACATATCTCTGAGTGATTCTAACGTAAAGAGCTTAAATGGGAAGCATAAGCTTCTTGTTTAAGCTTTATTTTTTTTTGTGCAAATCTTTATATAAAAATATTGAATGAAAATATAGCAATTATCATCGGAAAATGAGAAAATGCAGATGTCGGCAAAAAAGGAATCATCAAAGATTCTTAAATAGCATGCTAGAGGGTTTAAGCTTTCTTATTCGGGAAAAGATAAAAGAGGGAGCAAATAAGATTTTGCTGACAATTCCGTCTTTAATTTTTTTTTTAGATAAAGTTGAGATAGATGAGCCTTCATGATATGTTAGAATTGTTATAGTCAAATGTAATTAAATGAACGCTAAATTATCATAATAAGGAAAAGAAAGCCTTGGGAATTACTATTTTTTAGGGAATATTATCTTTTTATGTGTAATATTTGTGACAGATATTGCAGAAAGATGTTATATAATTTAGTATATGTATGTTTTTATCTACATAGCAGTAGATTAAATTGTATGAGGTGATTGTAATGGTTAAAAGAATTGGGGTACTAACTAGCGGCGGAGATGCGCCAGGAATGAATGCAGCAGTAAGAGCAGTTGTGCGTAAAGCTATTTTCCATAACGTGGAAGTATACGGAGTAATTGGCGGATATGCAGGTCTAATCAATGGAAACTTCAAGAAACTAGAAGTTGGTTCTGTTGGAGACATCATTCACCGCGGCGGAACATTCTTATTCTCTGCTCGTTGTGAAGAGTTTAAAACAAAAGAAGGTCAACAAAAAGGTATTGAGCAGCTTAAAAAGCACGGTATTGATGGTCTTGTAGTTATCGGTGGAGACGGGTCCTACATGGGTGCGAAGGCGCTTACAGAACAAGGATATCCATGTGTCGGCGTGCCAGGAACAATCGACAACGATATTCCAGGAACAGAGCTGACTATCGGATTTGATACAGCTTTGAACACTGTTATTGATGCGATTGACAAAATCCGCGATACAGCAACATCCCATGAGCGTACATTTATTGTCGAAGTTATGGGAAGAAACGCTGGAGACATTGCACTTTGGGCAGGTCTTGCTGGCGGAGCTGAAACAATCCTTATTCCAGAAGAAGGCTTCCATATTGAAGAAGTGGTTGACCGTCTGAAAAAAGGTAGTGAACGCGGCAAAAAACACAGCATTATCATTGTTGCTGAAGGTGTAAGCTCAGGTGTCGAAATCGGCAGACAAATTGAAGAGCACACCGGGTTTGACACTCGCGTCTCTGTATTGGGTCATATGCAGCGCGGAGGTTCTCCAACTGCAGCAGACCGTGTGCTTGCAAGCAGACTTGGCGCATACGCAGTCGAGCTTCTTGTAGAAGGAAAAGGCGGACGAGCAGTTGGTATCGAAAAGAACCAATTGGTAGATTATGATATAATTGAAGCATTATCACGCAAACATACAATCGACAAGAACTTATATCGCCTATCAAAAGAATTGTCCATCTAATGATAGAACAGGAGACTCGAATTAGAATTATTTCTACTTGGAGTCTCTGCCATGAATAAAAAATATTTAAATTGGAGGCAATAATAATGCGTAAGACAAAAATAGTATGTACAATCGGTCCTGCTAGTGAAAGTGTTGAAAAGCTGACACAACTTATGGAAGCAGGTATGAACGTTGCACGTTTAAACTTCTCTCATGGTGATTTTGATGAGCATGGAGCTCGTATTAAAAACATCCGTGAAGCATCTGAAGTTACTGGTAAAAACATCGCGATTCTTCTTGATACAAAAGGCCCGGAAATTCGTACGAATAATATGAAAGACGGTGCTATTGAGCTTGTAGCTGGAAACAACATCATTGTTTCTATGAAAGAAGTAGAAGGTACTACAGAAAAATTCTCCATTACATACGAAGGACTTATCGATGATGTCGAAGCAGGAAGCAAAATCCTTTTGGATGATGGCTTAATTGGACTTGAAGTAACAAGCATTGATAAAGCAGCAGGAGAAATACATACAAAAATCCTCAATACAGGCACATTGAAAAACAAAAAAGGTGTTAACGTGCCTGGCGTTTCTGTTAAGCTTCCAGGAATCACAGAAAAAGATGCTAACGACATTCTATTCGGAGTGGAGCAAGGCATTGACTTCATCGCAGCTTCATTTGTTCGCCGTGCATCTGACGTACTTGAAATCAAGCAGTTGTTAAAAGACAATAACGCTTCTCATGTTCATATCATTCCTAAAATCGAAAACCAAGAAGGTGTCGATAACATCGATGAAATCTTGGAAGTTTCCGACGGCTTAATGGTAGCACGCGGTGACTTAGGTGTGGAAATACCTGCAGAGGAAGTTCCATTGGTTCAAAAATTATTGATTAAAAAATGTAATATCTTAGGTAAGCCGGTTATTACTGCTACGCAAATGCTTGACAGCATGCAGCGCAATCCGCGTCCAACAAGAGCGGAAGCAAGTGATGTAGCAAATGCGATTTTTGACGGTACAGATGCTATCATGCTTTCTGGAGAAACAGCTGCTGGAACATACCCTGTTGAAGCTGTTCAAACAATGCATAATATCGCGTCAAGAGCAGAAACAGCTCTTAACCATAAAGAGATCCTTTCAAAACGCAGCAGAGAGATTGAGCACAACATCACTGATTCAATTGGACAATCTGTTGCTCACACTGCTTTGAATCTTGATGTTAAAGCAGTAATCACACCAACTGCAAGTGGACAAACGGCAAGAATGATTTCTAAATTCCGTCCGGAAGCTCCAATTGTTGCTGTGACATATGATGCGCATATTTTAAGACAGCTTGCTCTAGTTTGGGGTGTTTATCCACGTCTAAGCACAAGATCAGAGTCTACTGATGAAATGCTTGATGTAGCAGTACAAGAGAGTGTTAACAGCTCTATCGTGACACACGGTGACACAGTTGTTATTACAGCTGGTCTGCCAGTTGGTGAAACAGGAACTACAAACATCATGAAAATTCATGTTGTTGGAGACGTTTTAGCAAAAGGTCAAGGTATCGGCCGCAAAACAGCTTACGGTAAGGTTATCGTTGCTAACAATGCGAAGGATGCACTTGATAAAGTGAAGCAAGGTTCTGTTTTAGTAACTACAGGAACAGATCGTGACATGGTTCCAGCTTTGGAAAAATGCAGTGCTTTGATTACAGAAGAGGGCGGATTAACAAGCCATGCTGCTGTAGTTGGACTAAATCTTGGTATCCCAGTAATCGTAGGTGTTGAAAATGCAACTAGCATCTTCGAAGATGGACAAGAAATTACAGTTGATTCCCGTATTGGAACAATCTACAGCGGACATGCAAGTGTGCTGTAATAGTTAATAATAAAAACGCCAATGGTTCTTTACCTTTGGCGTTTTGTTTTGTTTGGAAGAATATGCATTCACTAAATATTTTTCTAATCAAGCAGAAAAAGCTATAATAGAGAAAAGTGGTTTTGAAGGAGGAGCATCATTTTGCGCAATCTTTTTATCGCATTATTGTTTCTTCCGCTTGTCGAACTGGCTGCATTTCTGCTGTCAGGACGGTTTATCGGCATACCGGAGACTTTGCTGTTAGTGGTGGTAACCAGTGCGCTGGGAGCTTTTATTCTTAAAAAGGAAGGCGTAAAAGCCATAAAAAATGTTCAAGAGCAATTAAATTCAGGAAGACTTCCAGGCGATGCCATATTGAACGGTTTTTGTGTACTTCTCGGAGGAATACTTATGCTGCTGCCAGGCTTTCTGTCTGATATTGCAGGTGCTTTACTGTTGCTTCCACCGACGAGGAAGCTTTGCAAGAAGCTGCTGCTAAACTACATGCAGAAAAAACTGCTGCAAAAGAACAGGATTATCATTCAACAATGAATGTAGGAAAAAACAAGCGGCCAGGATTTATTCCAGGCCGCTTGTTTGCTTGTTATATCTTTTTTTCGTCTCCTTTTATGAAGCTCCATAAATCAGCGAAAACTCCAGCTTTATTCAATGTGCTAATAATGACAAGTGTGACTGGACCGATGATTAATCCTAAAAAACCGATCAGCTTAAAGCCGACAAATAAGGCAATTAATGTTGCAAGAGGATCAACACCGATGCTAGAAGAAAGGATTTTTGGTTCCATGATTTGTCTTTGCACAAGAACTACTATATACAATACTGTCAGTCCGACAGCTAAAGGCATTTGTCCGGCAATCATTTCGTATATAATCCATGGAACAAAGACTAGCCCAGTGCCTAAATAAGGGATAATATCAACAATCCCAGTTACTAAGGCAATAGTGATTGCGTAATCGACTCTAAGAATGATTAAGCCGATTAAAATGATGACTGTTGTGATAGATACTAATGTAAGCTGAGCCTTCAAAAAACCAAGCAATGCTCTCTTTAAATCGACAAACACGGATTTTCCGCTTCTGCTCAAACGAGGAGGAAGCAATTTTGAAAGTTTTCGTATGAGGCGATTCCAGTCTTTGCTGATAAAGAAGGTGGCCAATAAAGAGAAAATAATCACAGTAGCAGCATTGGGAAACCAAGACAAGATAATCGGGATGTTTTGGAAAAACGATTGGATAAACGCTCCCACACTTGTCCCGATTTGCTCTCCAACATTTTTGATATTGGAAATAATGGTATCCTGCTGGTTAGTACCTAAGCTGTTAAATGTGCTTGCAAGCTGATTGTAAAGCGGGATAATTTGGGCGGTAAAAAAGTTCTCTATGTATTCAATCAGTGTATTAATATGCTGTGGTACGACATTAGCAAGATAGGCAGCACCTGTGACAATTTCTGCGATTAACAGTGTAATAAGGCCTGCAAACACAGATAAAATGATAATAATACTTAAAACTACGGCAAAGGACCTAGGTAATCTACACTTAAATTGCAGGAAGTTTACAAGTGGATTCATCAGGAACGCAATCAAAAAACCGATAATAAAGGGATAGGTTATTTTTGATAAATAAAAAAAACCAACAAATACTAGTACCGTCACTGCAATTACAAACAGCAGACGAAGTGAACGGTGAATCAAAGTCAGGTTCAATAGACGTCCTCCATTCTTTGGAAAATACATAGCAGTCTTTCCGAAATGTTATCATTTCATATGTAAACTTAAACAATGCAGCCATAAAGTATAATCAGTTAACGGCTCATCTATGCTTATATCATTGATTATAGAGGAAAGGAAAAGGATGGGTCAATAAATGGTAATTTAGCTTTAGAAAGGAGTACATAATATGTTTAGTCAATCATACCTATTTTTATATTTGCTTGTCATTATCGCCCTTATTGCCAAAAACACATCTCTGCTGTTCGCAGTCGGAGCATTATTGATTTTAAAGGTGATCGGCCTTGATGCAAAATCCTTCTCTTTCATCCAGTCAAAGGGGATTAATTGGGGGGTTACCATTATTACAATAGCTGTACTGGCACCCATCGCAACTGGTGAAATCGGTTTTCGAGATCTTTCTGCCGCTTTTAAATCTCCTTTTGCATGGATTGCCCTCTTATCTGGAATTGCAGTCGCACTGCTTGCCAAAGGCGGGGTTAACTTGCTGTCATCAGATCCCCAAATCACTACTGCACTTGTATTAGGAACCATTTTAGCTGTTTCCTTGTTTAAAGGGGTTGCTGTTGGTCCGTTAATAGGAGCAGGGATTGCATACATGGCGATGAGGGCTATGGAGTGGTTTAAATAGCGAAATAGGCGAGGGAACACGTTCTGAGGTTCCCTTTATTGTTCTTTTGTTTCATCTCCTCTCACTTTTGTATCTCCTCTACATATTGTAAGAAATCCTTTCATGTAAATGCTGCCAACTTTCGAATAGTAAATTTTAAGTTTTTAAAATATACATAATGAAATTATTTAAAGATAATTATTTTCAAAACGAAAAAACACTGTCAGATTATCTGACAGAATTCATTTCCTTTTGTTTTTATCATGGTACGATTGTGTCAACATTTTAGTAAAAGGAGACAATTACATGAAAAAAACACGTCCTGTACTCACTATCTTTTTATTCTTTTTAGGCTGGGTATTTATGTATGCTGACAGAAATATCTTATCACCTGTCATGGGCAGTATCGGCGAGGAATGGAGTTTAAATCAAACGCAGTTAGGATTAATGGCGACCGTCTTTTTTGCTGCATATGCCTTCATGCAAATTCCTACAGGGTTTTTGGCAGATAAGTTCGGCCGTGTCAAAGTGTTAGTGATCGGCTTTATCGTTTTCGGTATCGGAACATATTTGAGTGGTGCATCTACAACATTTGGGATATTTCTACTGATGCGCGCACTTACTGGATTAGGTGAGGGCACCTATTATGGCTCGCAATACGGCATCTCCTCCACCATTACTCCGAAGAAGTACCGCGGCCTCGTTTCTGCGATTATAAACAGCGGCATGGCCTTTGGTATCTCACTTGGATTTATGTCATCAAGCTACTTTACCTATACTTTAAATAAAGGGTGGCAGTTTCCCTTTTATGTCTTTGCCATCCCAACGATAATCGTCGGTATCTTAATTGGTATTTTTGTCCGCGATAACTCACATAAAGAGAAAAAACAGGCTGTTCAAGGAGCAGAAAAAGTAGAATTAAAAAGCATTTTTACAAAAAACCATATATTCGTTTATGTGTTGATTTTCTGTTCCTTATATGGCTTTTTCGGAATGCTGACATGGCTTCCTTACTATTTGCAGACAGCAAGAGATATAGAGGCTTCGCAAACAGGCATTATTTCCTCCTTAGTACCGTGGGCCTCCATTCCTGGAGCAATTCTTTTCGGTTATTTATCTGATCGAATTAAAAGCAGAAAACCGCTTATTATCGGGCTTTCCCTGGCAGGGGCAATCTGTCAGTTTGTCATTCCTTACACAGAAAATTACTCCTTCTTAATCGTTGGTTTATGCCTGTACGGTTTGCTTGGGAAATTAGCGCTAGACCCAGTATTGATTTCTTATATGGCAGATATTACGCCACAGTCCATGTATTCGAGAGTTTATGGGTTTTTCAACTTCAGCGGTATGCTTTCCTCTATTTTTGCACCATATATAACAGGCTATTTTGCAGATAAGACAGGAAGTCTTGAATTTGGCTTCTATTTATCAGGGGGGCTGCTAATTATCGGTGCAGTATTATTTTTGTTCACGACAGATAAAAAACAAGCGGATGTTAATTCGATTGAATCAATCGCCACTTTGAAAAGGGAGGAGAAGCTGATTTGAAGAAAGTAATTGTCGGCACAAAATCGATGGTGGTCAGCCCCCATTATTTAGCTTCACAGGCTGGTGAAAGGATATTACAACAAGGAGGGAACGCATTTGATGCTGCTGTTGCAGTGAGTGCTTGCCTTGCAGTTGTTTATCCTCACATGACAGGTCTTGGCGGTGATTCCTTTTGGCTTGCTTATCATGCAGAAAAAAAGAAGGTCCGCTCCTACAACGGCAGTGGCCGTTCCGGTTCAAAAGTAACGAGAGACAAATATAAAGGCAAAGAGGCGATTCCTTTTCGCGGAATAGAAAGTGTTATTACAGTGCCAGGGATGGTAGACAGCTGGGATGCAGTCCTAAGGGAATATGGAAGGATGTCACTCAAGGAAGTGCTTGCACCTGCTATTGAATATGCAGAAAATGGATTCCCTGTTTCCAATGACCAATATGAAAATACGGTAAAGAGTATCGAACTGTTACAGTCAGATAAAGACATGGCAAAAGTATTTTTGCCTGAGGGAAAAGTGCCCAATACATTCAGCAAGTTTGTGCAGAAAAATCTTGGGTGTACACTTCAAAGCTTGGCGGATAAAGGAAGAGATGATTTTTATAAAGGAGATTTAGCAAAGAGAATTATTTCCAGTATCCAAAAAAAGGGCGGTTTGCTGACAGAACAGGATTTTGCTGCACATCAAGGTGAATGGACTGAACCTCTTTCGTCCACATATCGGGACTATACCATATTCCAAGTACCACCTAACTCGCAAGGATTTGTTGGTCTGATGATACTTAATATTTTGGAAAATTTCGATTTATCAGCAATCCCACATGAATCATACGAATATTACCATCTATTAGTGGAGGCTGTGAAAAAAAGCTTCCAGGATCGGAACAATCACTTAACAGATCCTGTGTGGCATAATATACCGTTAGAAAAATTATTAAGCAAAGAATATGCAAAGGAATTGGCTGCCTCCATATCATTTGACCATACATGTAATTTGCCGACACAGCCTGTCGGCAGTGATACTGCGCATGCTGCAGTTGTGGACGAAGACGGCAATGCAGTTTCCTTTATTCAAAGCTTATATTTCGAGTTTGGATCAGGAATTATTGCCGGAGATACAGGAATTACGATGCAAAACAGAGGCTCCTTCTTTTCCCTTGATGCAGACCATATTAATGCATTAGAACCAAATAAAAGGACTTTTCATACGTTGATGCCGGCGATGGCTTTTAAAGAAGATAAGCCATATGTACTATACGGCACACAAGGCGGTGAAGGACAGCCGCAAACACAAACGGTGATGATCACTAGAATGCTTGACTACGGGATGGACCCACAAGCTGCAATCAGCGGTCCAAGATTTGTATGGGGCAGAACTTGGGGAGAAAAAACCCAAGAATTGAAAATCGAAGGTCGGGTGGCAAATGACGTTTTGGAAAAGCTGCAAAAGCTAGGCCATTCAGTGAATAGAGTTGATGACTATGCTGGGATTATGGGTCATGCGAACGCAATTCTCATTGATGAGCAAGGGTTTTTCTATGGCGGTGTTGACCCGAGAAGTGATGGAGCAGCTGTCGGAAGATAGTGGTGAGGGGGCACAGATGAAAGCAGCTGTGCTTCCTTTTTTTTACTTACTGTTTTAGCAGAAAAATAATTTATATGTCACAACTTGTCTCCAATGCCGTGCTAAAAAATCCGGAATATTAGCGGTGTGAAAAGAATATATTTTACTAAAGGCATGGTAAGTATGTAATATTTTTTACTATATTGATAGTTTATAGGTGTAAAATATGAGACATTTGGAGAATTTTTAGGTATAATAAAAATGTAGTTACGGAACACCCGTATTATAAAGATGGTATTCCTTATTTTTTTGACGAAAAATGTAAGCATTTACAATGTCTTATTTTAACAGAAAAGAGAAATGATACTATGGTGGAAATGTTAGAAAAAGGCCCCTCAAAATCTGGTTTTATCAATCCGCAAAACAATTTTTATTGATTTTTAGGTACATAATCAGTTAATCTAACAAAATAGTGAACTTTTTTTAGAGGCTGTTTTTCAGCTGCTACCTAATTTTTTATTAAATGGCTCCAAACAAGTCTTAATCAAATTTTAGTCTGAATAATCTAAAAATTCAATGTAGAGGCAAGATTCATTAAAGAAATCTGTAATTATATACGTAACTACATTCATGAATAATATGGGGACTTATATTTTGCGATGTATTGGAGAGAAGTAAGGAGAAAAGGAGAGATAGTTTATGGCAGTAACAAGAGGTCTAGAAGGAATAATTGCAACCACTTCTTCTATCAGCTCTATCATTGATGATTCATTATCGTATGTTGGTTATGACATTGATGTTTTGGCGGAAAACTCCAGTTTTGAAGAAGTAGTTTTTTTACTGTGGAACAGAAGATTGCCGACAGAAGCAGAATTGGATGATTTAAAGCAAGAGTTAGCTGATAATGCAGAGCTGCCTGCGCCGCTGCTTGAACAGCTTAGGCTGTTGCCGCTTGCAAATGTGCACCCAATGGCTGTACTCCGTTCAGCAGTATCCCTTCTGGGTGTTTACGATAAGGATGCTGACTTTATGGATGAAAGCACAAACTATCAAAAAGCATTGAGATTACAAGCCAAAATCCCTACTATCGTTACAGCCTTCTCAAGATTAAGAAAAGGGCTTGATCCGATTGCACCGAGAAAAGATTTGAACTTTGCAGCAAATTTTTTATATATGCTGACAGGAGAAGAGCCTGAGAGCATTGCGGTAGAGGCATTTAATAAAGCATTAGTGCTGCATGCAGACCATGAGCTGAATGCTTCTACGTTTACAGCACGGGTTTGTGTGGCAACATTGTCTGATGTATATTCAGGCATCACATCTGCAATTGGTGCATTGAAGGGACCGCTCCACGGCGGTGCTAACGAAGCAGTCATGAAGATGCTGACAGAAATCGGCAGTGTTGATAATGTTGATGCTTATATTTTTGACAAAATGGATAAGAAGGAAAAAATCATGGGCTTCGGTCACCGCGTTTACCGTAAAGGTGATCCGCGTGCTAAGCACTTGAAGGAAATGGCAAGGAAGCTGACAGAATTGACGGGTCAATCAGAGCTGTTTGAAATGAGCTTAAGGATTGAAGAACTGCTGAAGGAAAAGAAAGGCCTTGTTCCGAATGTAGATTTCTTTTCTGCGTCTGTCTATCACAGCCTGGAAATAGATCATGATTTGTTCACGCCGATTTTTGCTGTGAGCAGGGTTTCCGGATGGCTTGCCCATATTTTAGAGCAATACGAAAATAACCGCTTGATCAGGCCAAGAGCTGATTATACAGGACCTGAAAGAGCTGTTTACATTCCAGTTCATGAACGCTAAATTTACGCGTCTATGATATACTTATTGCAGCATAGAACAAGCAAAGTCAGGAGTCTCCTAAAGCGGGGAATGTGCGATTAAGCGGCATACGTGCCGAGCGCCCTTCTTAGACGAAGCCAATATGCGCAACTTACTTTAGCCATTCTTGCAAAAGGAGTAACGCTTCTTTTGCAGGAAATACTTTTTTAACGGAGGGATACATATGAAAGGTGAAAAAATTTCAGTAGTTGATGGTGTATTAAATGTACCAGCAAATCCAATCGTACCATTTATCGAAGGTGACGGAATCGGTCCTGACATCTGGGCTGCAGCTTCAAGAGTGCTGGATGCTGCCGTAGAAAAAGCATATAGCGGTGATCGTAAGATTGTTTGGAAAGAAGTGTTGGCTGGAGAGAAGGCATTTAATGAAACAGGTGAATGGCTGCCTTCTGAAACATTGGAACAAATACAAGAATACTTGATTGCTATAAAAGGTCCATTAACAACTCCTGTCGGCGGTGGAATTCGTTCGTTGAACGTAGCACTTCGTCAAGAGCTTGACCTTTATGTATGCTTGCGACCTGTTAGATGGTTTGAAGGCGTGCCTTCTCCTGTTAAAAGACCGCAAGATACAGACATGGTTATCTTCCGTGAAAATACAGAAGATATCTATGCAGGAATCGAGTATGAAAAAGGGTCTGAAGGTGCTGCTAAACTACTAAAATTCCTTCAAGATGAAATGGGTGTTAACAAAATCAGATTCCCGGAAACTTCCGGTTTAGGAATCAAGCCAGTTTCTGAAGAAGGCACAAGCCGTTTAGTGCGTGCTGCAATTAACTATGCCATCAAAGAAGGCAGAAAGTCTGTAACACTTGTACACAAAGGCAATATCATGAAATTTACAGAAGGTGCCTTTAAGAACTGGGGCTATGAACTAGCTGAGAAAGAATTCGGAGATAAAGTGTTCACTTGGGCGCAATATGACCGCATTAAAGAAGAGCAAGGCTCAGATGCAGCAAATAAAGCTCAGGCAGAAGCTGAAGCAGCTGGAAAGATCATCGTAAAAGATTCCATTGCTGATATCTTCTTGCAGCAAATCCTGACTCGTCCAACTGAGTTCGATGTAGTTGCTACAATGAACTTGAATGGAGACTACATTTCTGACGCGCTTGCAGCACAAGTAGGCGGAATTGGAATTGCTCCAGGAGCGAATATCAACTACGAAACAGGTCATGCTATCTTTGAAGCGACACATGGAACTGCGCCAAAATATGCTGGATTAGATAAAGTGAATCCTTCATCTGTTCTACTTTCAGGTGTACTGTTGCTTGAACATTTAGGCTGGAATGAGGCAGCTCAGTTAGTTGTTTCATCAGTTGAAAAGACTATCGCTTCTAAAGTGGTAACTTACGATTTCGCTCGTTTAATGGACGGAGCGACTGAAGTGAAATGTTCTGAATTCGGTGATGAATTAATTAAAAATATGGACTAAAATAGCTCATCGTTTGAATTTGCCAAGTATTCCAAAAGAATACCTGCTAAAATCAAGCCCTTGACTGTTAAGGCTTAGTCTATTCGAGGGAAGAGTGTTGAGGGGCCTCTTCCCTCTTTTATTGCATAAAAAAGATTTAAAGGAGGAATTAGCATGAGTTTGCGCAAAAAGATTTCCATTATTGGCGGCGGATTTACTGGTGCTACGACTGCATTTCTGCTGGCTCAAAAGGAGCTTGGCGATATTGTGCTGCTTGATATTCCGAAGATGGAAAATCCAACAAAGGGAAAAGCGCTTGATATGTTTGAGGCGAGTCCAGTACAAGGCTTTGATGCAAATATTAAAGGAACATCAGATTATAAGGATACAGAAGGTTCGGATATAGTTGTTATCACGGCGGGTATCGCAAGAAAGCCTGGGATGAGCAGAGATGATTTAGTGCAAACAAATCAAAGTATTATGAAGTCGGTCACAAATGAAGTGGTCAAGTACTCGCCGGATTGCATTATCATTGTCCTTTCCAACCCGGTAGATGCAATGACATACACGGTGTACAAGGAGTCAGGCTTTGCGAAAAATAGAGTCATTGGACAATCTGGTGTCCTGGATTCAGCAAGATTCAGAAGCTTTGTAGCAATGGAATTGAATTTATCTGTTAAGGATATTACTGGCTTTGTTCTTGGCGGCCACGGAGATGATATGGTTCCTTTAATCCGTTATTCCTATGCTGGTGGTATTCCGCTGGAAACATTGATACCAAAGCATCGCTTGGATGAGATTATTGACCGAACAAGAAACGGCGGTGCTGAAATCGTTAATCTGCTCGGAAATGGAAGCGCTTATTACGCTCCGGCAGCATCACTTGCCGAAATGTGCGAAGCGATAATCAAAAACCAAAGAAGAGTCTTGCCTGCAGTTGCTTATCTTGATGGAGAATACGGCTATTCTAATATATACTTGGGAGTTCCGACCATACTTGGCGGAAACGGTATCGAGCAGGTAATTGAACTTGAACTGACAAAAGAAGAGAAAGCAGCATTGGACAAGTCAGTAATTTCCGTGAAAAATGTTCTTAATGTGCTTACATAAAATGTATTATAAAAAGACCCATCTAGTACTAGATGGGTCTTTTTTACCTACTCTCCAATACGGACCAAAAATATGCAGGAAGTAGGAAGGATAGAGCAAGCTTAGCTTGTTGTTCGTCTGCTGCTGATTTATACTATAATAGACATGTAAATTTTGGGGGACTTAGGGGAATTTTTTAAACTTGGAGGCATTTATGAAGAAGAAAGTTCTTGTGGTTGATGATGAGCAGTCTATCGTAACACTACTAAAATATAACCTGCAACAGGCGGGCTATGATGTTATAACAGCAATGGATGGTGAGGAAGGGCTGAATCTTGCGGTTACGTCAAATCCTGATGTCATCCTCCTTGATTTGATGCTTCCGAAGATGGACGGGATGGATGTCTGCAAAAACTTGAGGCAGCAAAGAATATTTACACCCATTCTTATGCTGACTGCAAAGGATGATGAGTTCGATAAGGTTCTTGGCTTGGAGCTCGGTGCAGATGATTATATGACAAAACCATTCAGCCCAAGGGAAGTTATTGCCCGTATTAAAGCAGTATTAAGACGCTCTCAGCTAATATCAGAATCATCAGAGCAGGAAAAGGAAGAAAGAGATACGCTTAAAATTGGGGAGCTTAAAGTCATGCCAAACCACTATGAAGCATATTTCAAGGAAGAACTTTTAGAGCTTACTCCAAAGGAATTTGAACTGCTTCTGTATTTGGCGAGAAACAAAGGACGTGTTCTAACTAGAGATCAGCTGTTAAGTGCGGTTTGGAACTACGATTTTGTTGGAGACACAAGAATCGTTGATGTTCATATAAGCCATTTGCGTGAAAAAATGGAGCATAACACGAAGAAGCCGATCTACATTAAAACGATTCGTGGATTAGGATATAAACTAGAGGAACCAAAATAAAATGAAAACATTTAAATCCAGGCTGCTGGCCAGTTTACTTCTGGTCGTCGCCATTGTCTTTTTGGTGCTGGGTTTGTTTATTTACCAGTTAAATAAATCTTCTTACATAAATTCGTCTGATACGAGGCTGGAAAGGGAAAGCAGTTTGCTTGTAGCTCAAATGGCCAATGCTGATTCTATTGAGGATATAGATGCAAGTGAGATGGCAGAATACAGCAGGCTTTTGGATATCCAAATAACAGTAACAGACACAAAAGGAAATATCCTCATTGATGAGGGAGAAAAGGCGCATGATGAATTTTTACAATCACTGAGTTCAGTCGTCAGCAAAGCATCGAGCCAGCCGCAAGATGACTTTACTGGCGGAGATACGAGTTTCCATTATTATTGGCAAGAGCTGAAGTTTAATGGGGACAAGCAAGGCTATCTTTTTTTAGGTCTTGATTTGTCATCACAGAAGGATGCCTATCAGCAGATGAATACATATGTCCTTGCTGCATTGCTCATTGCTTTTGTTTTAATCTTTGTTATTGGTTTAACACTTGTGTTCCGCTATATGAGACCAATCGAATCTGCTGCAAAGGTAGCGGTTGATTTGGCAAAAGGCAATTATCATGCACGTACATATGAGGATAATATGGATGAGACAGGTATGCTCAGCTCCTCTTTAAATAAGCTGGCAAAAAACCTGCAAGAGATGGTTAAGGCTCAGGAGATTCAGCAGGACCGGCTTGGAACTCTTATTGAAAATATTGGGAGCGGGCTGTTGCTGATTGACAGCAGAGGGTATATAAATCTAGTAAACAGAGCTTACAAGGATTTATTTACTGTTAATTCATCTGATTATTTATACAAGCTTTACTATCACGTTATAGAACATAGAGAAATATCTGATTTAGTTGAAGAAATTTTTATGACGGAGCATAAGGTTGTTAAGCAATTACAGCTTACTATTAATTTTGAGAAAAAAAGCTTCCAAGTTTATGGTGTGCCTATAATCGGGACAAATGATATGTGGATGGGCATATTGCTCGTCTTCCATGACATTACAGAGTTGAAAAAACTCGAACAAATCAGAAAAGATTTTGTCGCCAATGTATCTCATGAACTGAAGACACCAATCACCTCTATTAAAGGATTTTCGGAAACTCTATTGGACGGGGCGATGGATAATAGAGAGGCATTAGTAGAGTTTTTGCAAATCATATTAAAAGAGAGTGACAGGCTGCAATCGCTTATTCAGGACTTACTTGACTTAACAAAGCTGGAGCAGCATAACTTCTCATTAGTTAAGGAGCCAATTAATATCCTGGATATTTTGGAAGAGGTCAGCAAACTTCTTGCGAATAAAGCGGATGCCAAGAATTTAATTCTTGATTTTCAACGTCCTAGTGAGGAAGTTTGGATTGAAGGTGACAGGGCCCGTCTTATTCAAGTGTTTATGAATCTGATATCTAATGCGATTTCTTATACACCAAGCGGCGGCAAGGTTTCCGTTTCTGTCGAAAACAAGGAAAGGGATGTATTAGTTTTTGTAGCAGATACGGGAATAGGTATTGAAAGAAGTGAAATTCCAAGGATTTTTGAACGCTTTTACAGAGTCGATAAAGCAAGAAGCAGGAACTCTGGCGGAACTGGCCTTGGATTGGCAATTGTAAAGCATCTTGTTGAACTCCATAAAGGATTAATAAAGGTGGATAGTGAAGTTGGCGAAGGAACAACTTTCACCATATTGCTGCATAAAAAGTTCCCATATTAATTGTACAAGTTTACATTACTTTTACATATGGTTTGCAAAGTATTTACAAGGGTTTGCTAAAATACTAGTGAAGACCCCCCTTATCCATTAGGTTAAGAGCTGAAGCCGAAAGCCACCCCGCTTTCGGCTTCTTACATTTACAAGAGTTAATCTACTTAAAAGAGATCCTATCGTTGAAAATCAATTAATTAGGTGCATCTATACATAATCTTTTTAGTGCAGAATTGTTTTCTGCACTTTTTCTATTTTTTAACGGTAGTAAATGCTTTTCTGTCTTATAAAAGGGATTAGCATGAGCAGGCTATGAACAAGGGCTATTCCTTACAATCTTTATCTACTCATGGTAAAATAAAAGAGATTAGACCATAATAATATTACTTATTTTGCTGTTAAAGCAAAGGCGGCTGATATAGAGGAACATAAGGAATGGAGGAACTGAATTTGAAGAAAAAACTGATTCTGATTGACGGGAACAGCATTGCATACAGGGCGTTTTTTGCCTTGCCCCTGCTGAACAACGACAAAGGTGTACATACAAATGCAGTTTACGGTTTTACAATGATGCTGATGAAAATATTGGAGGATGAAAAGCCGACACATATGCTCGTTGCTTTTGATGCTGGCAAAACAACATTCCGGCATAAAACCTTCAGTGAATATAAGGGAGGTCGTCAAAAGACTCCGCCTGAATTATCGGAGCAGTTTCCATATATAAGGGAGCTCTTACAGTCATATGGCATCCGCCACTATGAGCTGGAGAATTATGAAGCAGATGATATTATCGGTACACTTTCCTTGCAAGGCGAACAGGATGGATATGAGGTTGTTGTTATATCAGGTGACAAAGACTTGACTCAACTGAGCTCAGATAAAACGACTGTTTACATTACGAGAAAAGGGATTACAGATATTGAATCATATACGCCTGATCATATTCAAGAAAAATACGGCTTGACTCCAGACCGGATTATTGACATGAAGGGATTAATGGGTGATAGTTCTGATAATATTCCTGGGGTGCCAGGAGTCGGAGAAAAGACGGCGATTAAGCTGTTGAAGGAATTTGAAACACTTGAAAATCTTCTGCAGTCCATCGATCAAGTCAGTGGTAAAAAGCTGAAAGAAAAACTCGAGGAATTCAAAGACCAAGCGTTAATGAGCAAGGAGCTGGCCACGATTACAAGAGAGGCTCCGTTAACTGTAGGATTAGGGGAACTGGAATTTCCGGGCATGAACGAAGAGAAGCTCCGCCCATTTTTCAAGGAGCTCGGCTTTAATTCTCTTTTGGACAAGCTTGGAGATGCACCTGTGGAAGAAGCTGCAGAGCTGGAACAAATTGAATTTGAACATGTGAAGGAGATTACGGCAGATATTTTTGCCGACGAGAACGTCCTGTATGTGGAAGTGTTAGAAGATAACTATCATTATGCGCCAATTATCGGAATCTCGTTAGTGAATGAAAAAGGGGCATTTTATTTGCCGATTGAATCAGCCCTAGAATCAGCAGCCTTTAAGGAATGGGCAGAGGATGAGTCAAAGCAGAAGACAGTGTATGACGCGAAAAGATCAGAGGTAGCTCTCCGACATAAGGGCATTCATTTGAAAGGCATCACATTCGACTGTTTAATTGCGGCGTATCTTGCAGATCCATCTGCATCCATCGAGGATGTTGCGTCTGTTTCTAAAAAGTACGGCTTCACGAATATTCAATCGGATGAAGCGTTTTATGGTAAAGGAGCTAAACGAAAGGTGCCAGAGGAAGACATGCTTTCAGACCATCTTGTCCGCAAAACATTTGCCCTTTCTGCCATTCAGGACAAAATGGAAGAAGAGCTTAAGAAGAATGGTCAAGAGGAACTATTCTATGAGCTGGAAATGCCACTTAGTCTTGTACTAGCAGATATGGAATCAACAGGAGTAGAGGTTGATGTAGAAAGACTTCAAAAGATGGGTGCAGAAATCAATGACAGGCTTAAAAGTATTGAAGAGCGTATTTATGAATTGGCTGGCGAAACGTTCAACATCAATTCTCCTAAGCAGCTGGGGGTTATCCTGTTTGAAAAGCTTGGTCTTCCTGTCGTTAAAAAGACAAAGACAGGTTATTCCACTTCAGCAGATGTCTTAGAACAGCTGGCGAGCTCCCATGATGTGATTAAGGAAATTCTTGAATACAGACAGCTTGGAAAGCTTCAGTCCACATATATTGAAGGATTGCAAAAAGTGGTTCACAACGGCAAAATTCACACTCGCTTTAATCAGGTGTTGACACAAACAGGCCGATTGAGCTCCATTGATCCAAATCTGCAAAACATTCCAATCAGACTTGAGGAAGGCAGAAAAATTAGGCAAGCATTCGTTCCTTCTGAGAAGGATTGGATTATATTTGCTGCTGACTATAGCCAAATTGAGCTTCGGGTGCTTGCTCATATTGCCAATGATGAGAAGCTGATTGAGGCCTTTAGGGAGGATCATGATATCCATACAGAAACAGCAATGTCTGTTTTCCATGTGGAAGCAGATGAAGTAACCTCTAATATGAGAAGACACGCTAAAGCAGTTAACTTTGGCATTGTTTATGGTATCAGTGATTACGGCTTATCACAGAGCTTGAGTATCACGAGAAAGGAAGCTGGGAAGTTTATTGAAAGATATTTGGAGAGCTATCCTGGCGTTAAGAACTATATGGAGGAGATTGTGGCAGACGCAAAGCAGCAAGGCTATGTGTCCACATTGCTTCATAGAAGAAGATACTTGCCTGATATTACAAGCCGAAACTTCAATTTGCGCAGCTTTGCAGAAAGAACTGCGATGAATACGCCAATACAGGGCAGTGCGGCAGATATTATTAAAAAAGCGATGATTGAAATGGCGAAGCGTTTGGAATCAGAAGGCTTGCAAGCAAAACTGCTGCTGCAGGTGCATGATGAATTGATCTTTGAAGCACCAAAGAATGAAATCGAAAAGCTGAAAGAAATTGTGCCAGACGTGATGGAAAACGCAGTGGAACTTAGTGTTCCGTTGAAGGTGGACTATTCGTATGGTGACACATGGTTTGATGCTAAGTAATAGAAAAGAGGTAAATGAAGTTGCCTGAATTACCAGAAGTAGAAACAGTCAGACGGACGTTAAAGGAGCTCACACAGCATAAGGTAATCAAAGAGGTTGCTGTATCGTGGGCGAAGATGATAAAAAGACCGGAAAATGTCGAGGAGTTTTCCGATGCTCTTGTTGGACAAAGGATTGAAGATATTAAACGGAGAGGCAAGTTCCTTCTCATTGAAACAACTGATTTTACAATTGTCTCTCATTTGCGGATGGAAGGACGGTACGGGTTGTTCCAAAAGGACGATCCTGTTGACAAGCATACACATGTAATTTTTTATTTTGAAGACGACTCACAGTTGCGATATAAGGATGTCCGCAAATTCGGAACGATGCATCTATTTAAAAAAGGGGAGGAGCACCATACCCTTCCCCTTTCCCAGCTTGGTCCGGAGCCTTTTGACTCTGAATTTACAATCGGGAACTTCAAGGAAAGGCTTGGACGCACGACAAGAAGCATCAAAACAGCCTTGCTTGATCAAAAGATTGTCGTTGGACTCGGAAATATTTATGTAGATGAGGCATTGTTCCGCAGCGGCATTCATCCAGAACGAATTGCGAGCACGATCAATGATCTAGAAGCAGAGACTCTGTACAGAGAAATTATAGCGACATTGTCAGAAGCGGTGGAAAAAGGCGGAAGCACGATACGCTCTTATGTTAATACACAAGGGCAAATCGGAATGTTCCAGCTTGAACTTTTTGTTTACGGCAGAAAAGGGGAAGCTTGCAAAAAATGCGGCTCCGAATTAGAAAGAATCATTGTTGGAGGCAGAGGGACTGTTTTTTGTCCGCATTGTCAAAAATAGCAGCCAGTATTAGCATTAACATTGGATGGGCTCCTTCCATATAGTATATTACTATCCGTTAGGAAGGAGCTTTTTTAAAATGTCACAAGTACTTTCTCTTATCCTATTAGCGCTTGCTGTCAGTATTGATAATTTCAGTGTCGGGTTCACTTATGGTTTACGAAAGATGAAGATTCCTTTTAAATCCATTTTCATCATTGCCTGCTGTTCTGGATTCACACTGCTGCTTTCGATGCTGTTAGGCCATGTTATTGCACAAGTGTTCTCTTCTGATTTTGCCGAACAAATCGGCGGCGGAATTCTTATTATTTTAGGAATCTGGATCTTATATCAGTTTTTTCGGCCGGATAAAGAAAGAGAAATTATTACCACAGAAAAAAACTTGGTGAATTTTGAAATTAAGTCATTGGGAATTGTGATTAACATTTTAAGAAAACCGATGTCAGCTGATTTTGACAACTCTGGAACTATAACAGGAGTTGAGGCAATAGTCCTTGGGTTTGCGCTGTCATTAGATGCATTTGGGGCAGGAATAGGAGCATCCATGCTAGGATTCTCTCCATTCTTTTTGACACTTGCTGTCATCATTATGAGTACATCCTTTGTTTCGTTAGGAATGTTTGGCGGACGAATGCTGTCTAAAAAAAGCTATATGGAGAAATTCTCCTTTATCCCAGGAATTATTTTAATTATTATTGGTATTTTTAAGCTGTAAAAAAGAAACCATTGAATAAAAGGCAGGAGAACAAATGACTTTAATTATAGGCTTGACAGGCGGCATCGCCAGCGGTAAAAGCACCATATCCAACTATTTCAGCTCTCTGGGCTTAGTCGTTATTGATGCTGATGTTGAAGCCCGTTTAGCTGTAGAAAAGGGGGAGCCGGCATACCGTGAAATCGTTGCCCATTTTGGCTCTGGAATTTTGCTCGAAGACGGCAGTCTAAATCGGGCTAGGCTCGGCGAAATCGTCTTCAGCGATGAAAAACAGCGGGCTGTGCTTAATGGAATTGTACATCCAGAGGTAAGAAACCGAATGAACGCCAAGCAAGAGGAGGCCGTTAAAGCAGGCAGCCCGGCAGTAATTCTTGATATACCTTTACTGTTTGAAAATAAGCTGGATGCCACAGTTGAGAAAACAGTCCTTGTCTATGTGGAAAAAGATACTCAAATACAGCGGCTGATGGACAGAAACGCTCTAAGCCTTGAACAGGCACAATTAAGAGTTGCAGCGCAAATGCCTTTAGAAGAGAAGCGAGTGCTGGCAGATAGAATAATCGACAATAATGGAACTGTTGAAGATTCCCAAGCTCAAGCTCTTCAGATTTTGCATGACTGGAAGGTCCTTTAAAAAATGTGTTACGTTGCCCCATAGCTTTAATGGGGCAGTTTTTCATGAAGAAATATGCTGCATTTTCCATTGTTTCCATAAAAAATGGACATAAAATTTTAAGCAGGAAATAATTAATTCATTCTATCACTTGTACAAACTAGCACTTTTTTATAAGATAATATTAATGGGAATCAATACATTGCGAACAATGAATTCGGAGCTGATATAGATGAGATGTCCTTCATGTCAACATAATAATAACCGTGTTCTTGATTCACGACCTGTTGATGACAGCCGCTCAATCCGCAGAAGAAGAGAATGCGAAGAGTGCGGTTACCGCTTTACTACTTTCGAAAAAGTAGAAGAAATACCGTTGATCGTTGTGAAAAAAGAAGGAACTCGAGAAGAGTTCAGCCGTGACAAGATTCTGCGTGGTCTCATTAGGGCATGCGAAAAAAGGCCTGTTGCTTTAAAGCAGCTAGAAGACATTACGGCAGAAATTGAAAAGGAACTTAGAAGCAACGCCGTTTCGGAGATTAATAGTGAAGACATCGGTGAAATGGTCATGGATCGTTTGGCGGAAGTCGATGAAGTGGCATATGTCCGCTTTGCATCTGTTTACCGTCAATTTAAAGATATAAATGTTTTTATAGAGGAACTGAAAGAGCTGATAAAAAAGAATTAAGGCAAACCGGTGCTGCACAGGTGACACTTCGAGCGGTCACTTGAAAATGAAAAAGGAGCTGAAGGATTCTTTGGCTCTTTTTTGACTTTGTTTTAGGCTCTAACCTGCTAAGTCTTTACAGCCTTTTTAAGCAATAATAGCAAAGGAGTGACGGTTATGTCACAGCATTGGCAGGACTTGCTTCCAATCGACAGATATCAAGTATCGACAAACGGACTATTAAGTGAGTATGACCGGAAGGTAATCACCTTTTTGTATCAGCCGCTTATCGGGACATCCTGTCTTGGCCTGTATATGACCTTATGGGGAGAGGTAGAGGAAAACCGTCTATGGTCAACTGATCATTCCCATCACAGCCTCATGAACTTTATGGATTGCGGCTTGAAGGAAATATATGCTGCAAGATCAAAGCTGGAAGGAATCGGACTTCTTAAGACATATATGAAAAAGGAAGGAGAAAATCGCTCCTTCATTTATGAGTTACAGCCGCCATTAACACCTGAACAGTTTTTTCTTGATGGCATACTAAATGTTTATCTTTTTCGAAAAATAGGGAAAGCCCAATATAACAGGCTGAAGAACTTCTTTGCAGAAGAACGCAAGCTTGATGAGAAAGAGTACAAGCCGGTCACGAAGGCGTTTCAGGATGTATTCATGTCTGATCATTCCAGTGTCGTTCGATCGACATATGAATGGGAAGGCGGCGAGATGTTAGATGAGGAAACCATCCTTATCGGCAAAAGAGAGCAGAAAAGCATTAAAATCGAGAACAACGATTTTGATTTTGATCTTCTTCTTGCAGGATTGAATGAATCCTTCCTTTCCAAAAAGGCGATAACAACTAAGGTAAAGGAAGCCATTCAAACATTATCCTTTTTGTATGGAATTAATCCGATTGAAATGAAGAATATCGTGATGAGTGCCATTAATCCAAACGATGAAATTGATATAGAAGAGCTGAGAATAGCCGCAAGAGACTGGTATCAATTTCAGCATGGAGGAAAATATCCGCTGTTAGTGGACAGAACGCAGCCAGTTCAGTGGCAGACACAGACAGAAGCCCCAAAATCAAAAGAAGAAGAATTCCTTTATTATCTCGATAATACTTCACCAAGGCAGTTCTTGAAAGATATTGGAGGCGGAGCGGAACCCTCAAAAGCAGACCTTCAAATTATTGAAGAAATTATGTTTTCCCAAAAGCTCCCTCCTGGTGTCATTAACGTTTTGATACATTATGTCATGCTGAAAACAGATATGAAGCTGACGAAGGGCTACGTAGAAAAAATCGCTGGCCAATGGGTGAGAAAGAAAATCCAAACTGTTAAGGCTGCGATGGAGCTCGCTAAACGAGAGCATCAGCAGTATTCAGATTGGGCAAATGGAAAAAATACAACCAGCAATAATAAAGCAGCGAGGAAAGTCATTCGGAAAGAGAAAATTCCGGAATGGTTTGGAGTGGACAAAACCGCTGATGCAAAAGTGGATGCCCCGGAAAAAGCAAATACGGAGAATGTAGATAACGACGTTCTAAAAGAATTAGAAGAGGAAATAAAAAACTTAAGGAAATAGGTGGTGAACGAATATGGAAAGCATTAATGATACTCTTCGTAAGCTTGGAGCAAACGGCGGCTTTCAAGAGAGGTATAAGGCTATGAAGGAGCAGGTGCTGAATCACCCTGATGTTAAATCATTCCTAGAAGAGCAGGAGGATTCTATCACCCCGCGTATGCTGGAAACAGGCATGATGAAGCTGTATGAGTATGCAAACCAAAGCAAAGAGTGCCGAAGCTGTCCTAGTTTAGGTGAGTGCATTAACATGATGCAGGGATATCATCCGAAGCTGGTAATTAACAGAGGAGCTATCGACATTCAATATGATGTCTGCCCGCGCAAGATAATGGAAGACAGCCAAAAGAAAAAGGAAAAGCTTATTCGGAGCTTGCATGTGCCTAAGGATATTCTCAAGGCATCATTCAACAATCTGGACATAGGCCAAGAGCGTGCCCAGGCGGTTAGGGCAGCAATTAATTTCGTAAAACAATACGAACCTGGAATTCGGCAGAAAGGTCTGTATTTCTTTGGTGAGTTTGGTGTAGGAAAATCCTATATGCTTGGCGCAATTGCTAATGAGCTTTCGCAAATGCAGGTTTCTTCCATGATTGTGTATGTGCCGGAACTATTCAGGGAAATGAAGAGTTCTATTGCTGATAACTCATTAAATGACAAAATTGAGAGCATTAAAAGAGAACCAGTCCTGATGCTTGATGATATTGGGGCAGAGACGATGTCAAGCTGGATACGGGATGAAGTTTTAGGACCAATTTTGCAGTTTAGAATGCTAGAAAATCTGCCGACATTATTCAGCTCGAACTTTGATTTTGCAGGTTTAGAATACCATCTCACTTATTCACAGCGCGGTGAAGAGGAGAAAATGAAGGCGATGCGGGTAATGGAAAGAATCAGATACTTGGCAGAACCAGTTCATCTGAGAGGCGAAAATAAGCGTAAATAACCTTTATGAAGGCAGGCTTAAAACATTTGAGCCTGCCTTTTTCTTGTGAAGATTATCGTCACCACTTCTATTTTTTTGTGTTTCCCCATATACATTCTAACAAGGATTTTTTTCACAAAGGGGGGTTACGATTGATTGAAGTCATTTTTCAAAAAAAAGGCGATGGAGAAAAATTGCTTAGGCTGATCAATCTTAAACATAAATATCCGAATTGGGGCATCAGTTCCATTCAAGAAGAACAGGAATTTCGCTTGAAGTTCAGCTGGAGTGCTGAGCAAAATAATTTGTTTATCCAAACACTTAAAATGGTTTTAGGGGAGTTTATTCTTCACTACAAATCAGAGGAGTGGGCAAGGCAAGTATTGACAGAGCAATACTATTATACAGATGAAGCGGAGCAGCGCCATATTCTTGAGATTCTCCACAGTCTGCTTGAAAAAGAAAGAAAGGATTTAGCAAGCCTGCTTGGCAAGCTTCATTTACACGAGTGTCTCGATCATGCCATTGGTGACCTGCTGAAAGAAAATCTTTCTTTTTCTTTCGATAGCTTTGTGACATTCCGGCTGCAGGACTATACCCAAAAGCTGCATGGCTATGTGGAAATCGCCATTGATGAATATAAGATGGAACAGGAGTATCAAGTGTTCATTCAGACGTTAAGGGACTTTCTTGCAGAACGTAAACCTAAGGTCCAGACGATTCATGTGCTTGTCGACTTAGAAATTCAATTTTATGATTCAGAATATCGGGAACTCTCTCAGCAGGATTTAATGAAAATACTCGACAGCAAGATGTTTGCCTATCAATCTGTCTATATTGATCCATTTTCAATCGGTCCGCTTCTATCCCTTGCGCCAAAAACGATTCACCTGTACACAGAAGACCGCGAGCAGCCAATTGTTCGCACTATCATGAACATCTTTGAAGAGAGAGTCAGCGTTCTGGACAAGGAGGAATTTTTTCAAGGAACACCGCACACATTCTAATAACTATTGAGAAAAAAATGAATCGCGGCTACTTGCAATTATAAAACATAAAGCATATAATAACGTACATAAAATAACTATATCGAATACATGTTATGATAAGGACAATAGTTTTCTTGTACGGTTTTAAGAGAGGGAAGCATTAGCTGGGAGCTTCCTAACACGATGAGAATTGCTTACCACCTTTAAACTTCAGCCAGGAACAGGGAAACCCCCTTATTATTGGTTTGGCGGACCGCAGCCGTTATCTGCTTAACTAAAGCCGTTTATGCCCATAGTGGGATGAGCGGGAATTAGGGTGGAACCACGAATTATATAAACATAACTCGTCCCTTTCTATAGGGACGGGTTTTTTTGCGTTCTGGTCCTTTAACATGAAAAGATAAACAAGTATAACGAAGGAGGAAATATCATGTCAGAAATGATAAAAATTACATTTCCAGATGGAGCAGTAAAGGAGTTTGCTGCAGGCACAACTACTGAAGATATCGCAGCATCCATCAGCCCTGGACTAAAGAAAAAAGCTCTTGCCGGTAAAGTTAACGGTGGATTATATGACTTAAGAAGACCAATCCTTGAGGATGCTTCTTTTGAAATCATTACAGCTGAGAGAGAAGAGGCATTGGAGATTCTTCGCCACAGTACTGCCCACTTGATGGCACAAGCTATTAAAAGGCTGCATGGTAATGTAAAGCTTGGAGTAGGTCCTGTTATTGAAGGTGGTTTTTATTATGATATCGACTTGGACAAATCACTTACACCAGAAGATTTGCCTTTAATTGAAAAGGAAATGTCTAAAATCATTAATGAGAACTTGGAGATCGTTCGTAAAGAAGTAAGCCGCGATGATGCAGTTAAGCTCTTTACAGAAATGGATGATGAGTACAAGCTGGAGCTGATTGAAGCAATTCCGGCAAATGAGACAGTTACATTGTATGAGCAAGGTGAATTTATTGACCTTTGCCGCGGTGTGCATGTGCCTTCTACAGGTAAACTGAAAGAATTCAAACTATTGAACATTGCAGGAGCTTACTGGAGAGGCAATAGTGACAATAAAATGCTTCAGCGTATTTATGGAACTGCCTTCTTCAAGAAAGCAGATCTTAATGAGCATCTTCGTCTATTGGAAGAAGCGAAGGAAAGAGATCACCGTAAAATCGGAAAAGAGCTTGATCTGTTCATGACTTCTCAAAAAGTTGGACAAGGCCTGCCATTATGGCTTCCTAAAGGTGCAACAATCAGACGAATTTTGGAAAGATACATTGTCGATAAAGAAGAAAGATTAGGCTATCAGCATGTCTATACACCAATCATGGGTAGTGTTGATCTTTATAAGACTTCCGGCCACTGGGATCATTACCAAGAGGATATGTTCCCTGTAATGGATATGGATAATGAGCAGCTAGTTCTTCGTCCGATGAACTGCCCGCATCATATGGTTGTGTACAAAAATGATATTCACAGTTACAGAGAGCTTCCTATTCGTATTGCCGAGCTTGGAACAATGCACCGCTACGAAATGTCTGGAGCCCTATCTGGACTTCAGCGTGTCCGCGGGATGACTTTGAATGATGCTCATATCTTTGTCCGTCCTGATCAAATTAAGGATGAATTCAAACGCGTTGTAAACCTTGTGCTGGATGTGTACAAAGACTTCAATCTGACAGATTATTCTTTCCGTTTGTCTTATCGTGATCCGCAGGATACAGAGAAATATTTCGACGATGATGAAATGTGGAACAAAGCACAAAGCATGTTGAAAGAAGCGATGGATGATCTTGGCTTGGATTACTACGAAGCTGAAGGAGAAGCAGCATTCTATGGACCGAAGCTTGACGTTCAGGTTAAGACTGCTCTTGGCAAAGACGAGACTTTGTCTACTGTTCAGCTTGACTTCTTATTGCCAGAGCGTTTTGATTTAACATATGTCGGCGAAGACGGCAAACAACACCGTCCTGTTGTTATCCACAGAGGTGTTGTATCGACAATGGAAAGATTCATCGCATTCTTGATTGAAGAATACAAAGGTGCATTCCCAACATGGCTTGCTCCTGTACAAGTTCAAGTGATTCCAGTATCTCCTTCTGTTCATTTTGATTATGCGAAGCAAGTGCAAGAGCAGCTTCAAAATCAAGGGTTCCGTGTGGAGCTTGATGAGCGTGATGAAAAAATTGGTTACAAAATCAGGGAAGCACAAATGCAAAAAATCCCTTATATGCTTGTTGTAGGTGACAAGGAAGTGGAAGAAAATGCAGTCAATGTTCGTAAATACGGAGAGCAGAAGTCTGAAACTATTCCTTTCGATTCCTTCCTGCAAGGTCTTTTGGACGAAGTAAAAAAATAAAAAGTACTTTCCAAAAAACGGTGATGTACCGAAAAAACAGGAAATTATGCAAAAAGTATTGCAATAACGCAAGAACTTTGATAAAATTTTTTTCGTTGTGATAATTCTTTCGTTGACTTATCCATTTCGACTGTGATATAGTTACTAAGGTAAATTGAATATAAAGTTCTGAGGAAAAGAAGAAGCACCCGCTTCTCACCTGATTGACACGGATTCCAAGTAGTTAACAGGTATTACGTAAACAATTTAGGTCTTACTATGGTTATCGTAAGTGTGGGTGATTTGAGTCGCCCACACTTTTTATTTTGGATGCAAATCCAAATTTGCGATTTCAACTGGGGAGTCAAGTGTCAATTGGTACTTAGCACAGAAAAGGACGCGAAGCTTTTCTTGATAAGGTCTTGACCCGAACGTTGTATTCGTCAATTAACCTTGGAGGTGTTTAACTATTAGCAAAGATATGATTTTAAATGAAGGTATTCGTGCTCGAGAAGTTCGTCTTATTGACCAAAACGGTGAACAGCTTGGCATTAAAACGAAATTTGAAGCTCTTGAAATTGCAACACGTGTGAATCTTGATGTAGTTCTTGTTGCTCCAAATGCCAAACCACCAGTAGCTCGTATCATGGACTACGGGAAATATAAGTTTGAACAGCAAAAGAAGGAAAAAGAAGCACGTAAAAATCAAAAAATCATTAATATCAAAGAGGTTCGCCTTAGTCCGACTATTGATGAGCATGACTTTAATACAAAGCTTCGCAATGCAATAAAGTTCCTGGAAAAGGGCGATAAAGTAAAGGCATCCATCCGTTTTAAAGGACGTGCCATTACACATAAGGAAATCGGTCAACGTGTACTAGTTCGCTTTGCGGAAGCTTGTACAGAAGTTGCCACTGTGGAATCACATCCTAAAATGGACGGCCGAAGCATGTTCATGACTTTAGCGCCTAAAAACGACAAGTAAACGAGGAGGAATACGAAATGCCAAAAATGAAAACTCACCGTGGAGCAGCAAAACGTTTCAAAAAAACCGGCTCTGGTAAATTAAAACGTTCACATGCTTACACTAGCCATTTATTCGCTAACAAATCTACAAAACAAAAACGTAAGCTTCGTAAAGGTTCTTTAGTATCTTCAGGAGATTACAAACGCATTCGTCATTTATTAGACAACATTAAGTAATTTTTTCTAAATAGGAGGGAAATAATATGCCACGTGTTAAAGGCGGTACAGTTACACGCAAACGTCGTAAAAAAGTTCTTAAATTAGCTAAAGGTTATTTCGGTTCAAAACATACATTATACAAAGTTGCTAACCAACAGGTTATGAAATCCCTAATGTATGCATACCGCGATCGTCGTCAGAAAAAACGCGACTTCCGCAAACTTTGGATTACTCGTATCAACGCAGCAGCACGCATCAACGGTCTTTCTTACAGCCGTTTAATGCACGGATTGAAAGTTGCTGGTATCGAAGTAAACCGCAAAATGCTTGCTGAGCTTGCTGTAAGCGATGAAAAAGCATTTGCTGAATTAGCAACTGTTGCTAAACAAAACATTAAATAAGCTTTTTAAGCTTAACAAAGAAGGCATGGTTCATGCCTTCTTTTTATTTATATAGATTTAAGGAAAGGGAGAGGGGCAATGACTATTAAAATCGTTTGTCTGTATTGGCTTCTTATTAATCTTTCTGGGTATCTTGTGATGAAAATAGATAAAGACAGAGCAAGAAGACATGCTTATCGTATAAGTGAACAAAACTTGTGGACAATAGCCGTTTTTTTCGGTGCATTAGGAATGACTGCGGGAATGAAGCAATTTCGCCATAAAACAAAGCATGCTGCTTTTAAAGTAGGATTGCCGCTGCTAGCTGTTGTCGAAACAATAGCTTTTATTTTTATATTAAAGGAATTAGCATAAATTTGAAGGTTTGGCTATACACTTTACTAACAGCATGATTCTCTTACAATTGAAGGTGATAGAATGGAAGACCAATTATCAATGCTATTTGTCATGGTAGAATTAGGCGGGGTGCTTGCACCTATTGCGTTTATTCTCTTCCATACGTTAAGGCAAGTGTTATTTATTCCGCCAATGCTTGTATGTATTGCTGGAGGAGTGCTTTTTGGCGTAACATTCGGTACGATTTATTCGGTCATAGGACTGACAGTGAATTGCCTGTTTTTCTTTCTTGTTATCAACAGAATGCCTAAAACACGTCAACGACTTAGCGGTTTGAAGAAAAAGTGGTTTGGAGAATATCGCAATCTAACGACTGGGCAGGTGGCCGTATTAAGGCTGATTCCTTTTATCCATTATCATTTATTGAATTTTTGTTTGCTTGAACGTACGAAGAATTTCAAGGATTATATGAAATTTTCGTTAATGACTAATATACCGCTGGCATTTTTCTATACGATTTTCGGCCAGTTCATCAGTCAGTTTTCACCGACGATGATTATTGTCATTCTGTTTGCTTTAGCTGTATTAGTGTATGTATTGAGAGAGAAAATGACTATTATAAAATGGCATGAATTTTTTAAAGATAAGAAACAAGAAAAAAAAGCTAAACACTCGTTTTAGCTTTTTGTTTTTTATTTTAGGACTTTTTCCAACTTATCTTTGCATTTGGGTAAACAGCTTTCAGTGTTTCTTCGAGAAAGTGTACATCTCCGTCAAGCAGTTTAGTGTCATATGGTTCAGCAGGCCATAATAGAATACTGCTCACCGTTTTCTGATCATTTGGATTTACATATTTTTCCCCTTCGAATAAAAAGCCGTTGTAGGTGAAAACCAAGTTCATTCTAATATTTTTTTTGTCATCAATCATATAAAACTTGTTTCTTCTCTTGGCAAATTCAAGCCTGCGTACAGGACTTGCAGCATATGAAAGGATGCGATAAACGATAAAGATGATAAGTGCCAATAACAGCAAGCGCAATAGCCACATCATATAAAAAGCCTCCAAATCTTTTGATAAAACTTTAGCTAATTCTATACGTGTGAAAACATATAAGGTTTCAATTTTATGAAAAAAAATATAAAAAAGTGCAGATTATGCTTTTAAAATAGTGGATTTCCAACATACTATTAGAGAACCCTATAGGAAGGCCAACAAATTGCTAGGAAGAATTTTAATTTATTAGTATAATAAGAATGATTTGAATGATTAATATAAGGGAGTCGAAGTAACGTGAAGCTAGATGAAACATTGACGATGCTTAAAGAGCTGACAGACGCTAAAGGTATACCGGGAAATGAAAGAGAACCACGGGAAGTAATGAAAAAATACATAACAGAATATGCAGATGAAGTGACTACTGATAATTTAGGAAGTCTTATTGCTAAAAAAACAGGCAAAGAAGGCGGACCGAAAATCATGGTAGCTGGCCACTTGGATGAAGTTGGCTTCATGATTACAAGAATTGATGATAAAGGCTTTTTATACTTTCAGACAGTAGGAGGCTGGTGGTCACAAGTAATGCTTGCACAGCGAGTAACAATCGTGACAAGCAAAGGTGATATCACTGGCGTAATCGGTTCAAAGCCGCCACATATCCTCTCTCCAGAAGCACGGAAAAAGCCTGTTGAAATCAAAGATATGTTTATTGATATCGGTGCTGCTTCTAAAGAAGAAGTGCTTGAATGGGGAGTAAAACCTGGCGATATGGTCGTACCGTATTTTGAATTCACGGTAATGAACAATGAAAAGATGCTGCTTGCTAAAGCTTGGGATAACCGCATTGGCTGTGCGATTGCCATCGATGTCTTAAAAGGCTTAAAAAATACGGAACATCCTAATACTGTATATGGTGTTGGAACAGTGCAGGAGGAAGTTGGTCTGCGCGGTGCGAGAACAGCAGCGCAAAAAATCCAGCCTGATATTGCCTTTGGTGTAGATGTGGGTATTGCGGGAGATACACCGGGAGTAACAGAAAAAGAAGCGCTGAGCAAAATGGGCAAAGGTCCGCAAATTATTCTTTATGATGCAAGCATGGTTTCTCATAAAGGCTTAAGAGATTTAGTAACAGATACAGCAGATGCTAATAATATTCCATATCAATTCGACAGTGTGCCTGGCGGCGGAACAGATTCTGGTGCTATCCATCTTACACATAATGGAGTACCGGCGTTGTCTATTACAATTGCGACACGCTATATTCATTCACATGCAGCAATGCTTCATCGTGATGATTATGAAAATGCCGTTAAGCTGATAATCGAGGTAATTAAAAAGCTGGACAGTGATACTGTGAAGGAATTGACATTTAAATAACCGTTTTTAAGAGACCAGAAATGGTCTCTTTTTATTTCGACACATCCGTACGCTGCTTCTTTGGCCAAAGGCAATAGCTGAAACTAATGAGGAAATCAATCCCAAGGACGACAGACCAGATTTGGATAAGACGAAGCAAGGTATTTGCATCTTCTTTTGGAATAAATATTGTCATCATATAAAGCAATGCAGCACCAATTGCAAAAGCCACAAGGTGGCGGAGCCAGCCAGTAATTTCTTGTTTAGCATGCGCCCGTCCATATTTTTTTACAGGCTTTTCTCCTGCAGCAAACCGGTAGCTGAAATGGGCATCCATCCACTTGATCATACTGTGTCCGAAGGCGATGGTGACGCCAAGATAAACGGCTGCCAGCCCATGGAAAACCGTTATTTCGCTGCCTTTGTTTATATCTGCAATAGTAAAGATAACTAACAGTAAATCAATAATTGGTGTTGCAAGCAGCAATGTTGCACCTACCTTGTTTTTTCCAAGAACATAACGGCTAAACAATCCTAGCAATACAAATAACCAAAAAGAAATTTCGCAAATGATAATCAGGATGCCAATCATGGAAACACTCCTTTTTAATACAACTGTATTAAATACAAATTAGCACAGTTGTATTAAAAAAGCAATAGAGTTATACTATTGGTATGCCTAAAATTGTTAATCATACTTTACAAAAAGAAAAAATCGCAAAAGCAACATGGAGTGTTATCAGAAAGGTTGGCATGGACAAAGCTTCTGTCAGAAATATTGCAGAAGAAGCAGGCCTGTCAGTCGGCGCACTCCGCTATTACTTTAAAACGCAAACAGAATTGCTTCAATTCTCGATGAATTTAGCATCTGAAAGGGTGAAGGAGAGAATCTCAGCCGTTTCGCTGACAGGAGAACCAGTCGAGGATGTTTGCATCATTTTGTACGAGCTGCTTCCGTTAAATCAAGAGAAACAAGAAGAAATGGAGGTTTATTTTGAGTTTACGAAAAAGTCGATTTCTGATCCATTGCTTGTGGAGCAGCGTAATGAAGTGTTAAAAGAAATGCAGCATGGAATAAGAAGATGTGTAGAAGGTCTTATCGTAAGCGGCAGCACGAAGCAGGAGCTTTCTGCAGAAGCGGAAGGAAGGCGTCTATTTGCCTTAATTGATGGTCTTGCTTTCCATTGCTTACTCGGTGTGATTACGAGTGAAGAAGTGAAACAAACTGTTCGTCTCCATATCGAGACATTATGCAAATGATAAACATAAAAAAAGTTTGCCCTATTTTGGGCAAACTTTTTTTGCTATTGTAAATCAATAGGCGGAGGCGGCGGGGTATTGTTTAAGATTGCCGCTTTTCGCGCTTTCAAGAATCGGTTGATATTTAAAACAATTGTTTTTGCAACAGCATATGTTGGGACCGCTAGAATCATTCCAAGTATACCTGCTAAGTTTCCTGCGACGAGAAGCAGGACAATAATAGTGGCAGGATGCGTATCGAGCCTTTTGCCTAAAATAAGCGGTGACAAGATATTTCCTTCAATTTGCTGAGCAATGGTGATGACAATAATAACGAGCAGAGCCTGAGTCGGTGAAGTGAACAATGCGATAATAACAGCAGGCGCTCCGCCGATAAGTGGTCCGACATATGGAATAATGTTAGTTACAGCAACAATCAAGGCCATGACTAAAGCATAATCCAGACCGATAATCCAGTAACCGATTAAGGCAAGTGTACCAACGAAAAGGGCAACCATAACTTGTCCTTGAATATAAGCAGCTAAAGTTTCACCAGTATCCTTTAGTATTTTTGTAGCTTCCTTGCGGTAAGAAGCAGGGAAAAACCTTGATAATGCTGCTGGGAATTTGTTCCCGTCCTTGAAGCTGTAAAACAGCAAAAATGGGACGGTGACAATCGTTACTGTAATATTTGTCATTGTGCTGATGATGGTGCTTATGCTGTTTGTAATGCTGCTTGGAATTGTCTGAGCAAAATCATTGAGCTTGGCTGTGATGTCGCTCATTGTCACATATTCCTGGTTAAGCAGCCATTTATACTGTTTCGTATCATTCAAGTCATTGAAGAACCTAATGGCTTGATCTGCATAGTTCGGTATATTGCTAAATAGTTCTGTAATCTGCTTGCTGATCATCGGAATAACGCTGCCGATTGCTAAAATAATTAAACCTATTACTACTACATAAATAATAATAATAGCTAATGTTTTCGGTACCTTATATTTTTGCAAGAAGTTGACAATCGGATTCAACAGGAAGTACAAAAATCCTGTGATAATAATAGGAAAAAACAAAGTAGAAAACAGTACAGCTACAGGCTGAAATAAAAAAGATATTTTTGTGCAAACATAAATGATTGCGACAATTATTAATACTTGCAAAAGCCAATAATGAAACTTCTTCTTCGTCAAGATAACTTCACCTTTTTTCTTTATTAGTTACATTACTTTATGTATATGTGCACAAAAAACCAATAGAAACGTATAGTACACGTAGTATAGCATATAAATCTATCTGAATTATACCCTGCTATACAAAGTTTATAACATTGCAGTTATGCTTTATGGATATACGATTGACGATAAAAGAAGTTTCACTATTAATAAAAATTTTTGGGCAAAAAAAAGGAGGAATTAGCATCCCCCCATTTTTCTTTATTTCAATCCTGATTCTAAAGATTGCAGCATCTCTGTCTTTTCATCCTCAGAAGAATTTTTCCAGATTACTTCGAATAAGACCCCGAGACCAGGAAGCATTTTCTCTTCGCCATTTTGGATAGCATCTACAATCGTCGCCTTCAGCTCGTCTTGTGTATTGCCAGAGACATTATGGATAATCGCATTACGTAAATTTAAATTCATGGATAACACTCCTTTTTCCTAATATGACAAACCCATACTATATCATTACTCATTTAACGTTTATTATGTATATTCTTTACGCTATAATAATAAAAAATGAAAGAATGGTTAGCTTAAGTGAGGAGACGTACAATTTGAAACATATATTATCTGCCAAAAACCCTCAAATAAAAGAGTGGAAAAAATGCCTGACAAAAAAAGAAAGGGACAAAACAGGCACCTTTCTTGTAGAAGGCTTTCATTTAGTAGAGGAAGCGCTAAAAGCAAATGCAATTAAGCACTTGATTATTTCTGAGGAAATAGAAATGCCAAAATGGGATTACGGTGATGTTCCTGTAACCATTGTAACGAAGGAAATTATTCTGCAATTAACAGATACTGAGACCCCGCAAGGAATTGTGGCTTTATGCACCCAGTATGCTGATGAACAAGTGCTTTCCACAGGAAAATCCTTTATTGCTCTTGATGAGATTCAGGATCCAGGTAACCTTGGAACAATCATCCGCACAGCCGATGCTGCCGGAATTGATGCCGTAATTGTCGGCGACGGCACTGTTGACATATATAATCCGAAAGTTGTTCGCTCAGCGCAAGGCAGTCATTTTCATCTGCCTATTATTAAGCAGAACTTGCCGCAATTTATTGCAGAATTAAAGGAAAAAGAAATACCTGTTTATGGTACAAGCTTGGAAAACGGCGTCAATTATCGAGAAGTAACACCTGAATCCTCCTATTGTTTAATTGTCGGCAATGAAGGAAACGGAGTAAGCAAAGAAGTGCTTGCTGCAACGGATAAAAATCTGTATATTCCGATACACGGGAAAAGTGAATCCTTAAATGTAGCAGTTGCTGCAGGCATTTTAATCTATCATTTCGCCTAATCTGCAAGCTTACAGCAAAATGGATTTGAAATGAACATGAAAATATACTATAATAATGGCAAATTGCATGATGAATAAACGTTGATGGAGAAAAGTAATTTACAGCCCTGCTGATTTAGGGAGAAAATGCCTTGACTGAAAGCATTTTTATCTGGCAGCTTAAATGAAGTTCACCTCCTGAGTTGGCATCGGGACCAGTTTCATTAATGAAATTGTAAAGATGTTCCGGCATTTATGCCGTTATCCAAATGAAGTGAACTTGAATGCTTAATTCAGGTTAATTAGGGTGGTACCGCGAATATATAAACCTCGTCCCTTTGTTGGGATGGGGTTTTTTTATGTTTCAAGCAGCAGTAGTTTTACGAAAGCTTGTACGATTCATGCAAAATTAAAAGGAGGAAACGAGATTGGAAGCGAAATTGAAGGAACTGCAAGCAGAAGCTTTAACAGCAATAGCAGCCAGTGAAAACGTAAAAGAGTTAAATGACATAAGAGTTGCATACTTAGGCAAAAAAGGCCCAATTACAGAAGTGTTGAAGGGAATGGGCAAATTATCGGCAGAGGAACGCCCGAAAATGGGAGCTTTAGTTAATGTCATCCGCGATGAAATTACAAGCCATATTGAAGAAAAACAAAAGACGCTGGAAGAAGCAGAAGTGCAAAAGAAAATTGCAGCAGAAACAATTGACGTTACTTTGCCAGGCCGCCCAGTTGCGGTTGGAAATCATCATTCCTTGACGAGAGTGATTGAGGAAGTGGAGGATCTGTTTATCGGAATGGGCTATACAGTCGAGGAAGGTCCAGAAGTGGAAGTCGACTATTATAATTTCGAGGCTTTGAACTTGCCGAAAAACCACCCAGCAAGAGACATGCAGGATTCTTTCTACATTACAGAGGAACTGCTTCTTAGAACACATACTTCACCAGTGCAAGCTCGTACGATGGAGAAGCATAAGGGCGTAGGTCCTGTTAAAATTATCTGTCCTGGTAAAGTGTATCGCCGTGACAATGATGATGCTACGCATTCCCACCAATTCATGCAAATTGAAGGGCTTGTCATTGATGAAAATATCCGCATGAGCGATCTTAAAGGTACACTTGAAGTGTTCGCGAAGAAAATGTTTGGCAATGACAGAGAAATCCGTCTTCGTCCAAGTTTCTTCCCATTCACAGAGCCTTCTGTAGAAGTTGATATTTCTTGCAGTATCTGTAAAGGAAAAGGCTGCAGTGTATGTAAAGGCACAGGCTGGATTGAAGTGCTTGGAGCAGGTATGGTTCATCCAAATGTGCTGGAAATGGCAGGATTTGATTCGAAGAAATATTCTGGTTTTGCCTTTGGAATTGGTGCAGAACGTATTGCGATGCTGAAGTACGGAATTGACGATATCCGCCATTTCTATACAAATGATATCCGTTTCTTAAAACAGTTTACAGTGCCAGAATATTGAGTTGGAGGAGAATAGCAAATGTTAGTTTCTTATAAATGGTTGCAAGAATATGTAGATTTAAATGATATAACACCTGAGGAGTTAGCTGATCGCATCACGAGAAGCGGTATTGAGGTAGAAGGTGTGGAAGTGCTAAATGAAGGCATGAAAAATGTCGTTATCGGTCATGTGTTAGAGCGTGAACAGCACCCAAATGCAGATAAACTGAACAAATGTCTAGTAGATGTAGGCGACGGCGAACCAGTTCAAATCATTTGTGGAGCACCAAATGTTGATGCTGGCCAAAAAGTAGCTGTCGCTAAGGTTGGAGCAGTTCTTCCAGGGAACTTCAAAATTAAAAAAGCGAAGCTGCGCGGTGAGGAATCAAATGGAATGATTTGTTCCCTGCAGGAGCTTGGCATTGAAGCAAAAGTTGTTGCAAAAGATTATTCAGAAGGCATTTTCGTGTTCCCAGGTGATGTGGAAGTAGGCAGAGATGCACTTGAGTATTTACAAAGAGATGATGCAGTCCTTGAGCTTGGCCTGACTCCAAACAGATCAGATTGCTTAAGCATGTTAGGAGTTGCTTATGAAGTTGCAGCTGTTTTAGGCAAGGACGTAAAGCTTCCTTCTGTTGACTATCCAAAAACAGCAGAAAGCGCTGCGGATTATGTAAGCGTAAAAGTGGAAAACAGTGAGGATGTACCACTATACACAGCAAAAATTATTAAAAACGTTAAAGTCGCTCCATCACCATTATGGATGCAAGGAAGACTAATGGCTGCTGGTATCCGTCCACATAACAATGTTGTCGATATCACAAACTATATTCTGTTAGAATACGGTCAGCCTCTGCATGCATTTGACTATGATCGTTTTGGTTCAAAAGAAATTCTTGTAAGAAGAGCAAAAGCTGGAGAAACAATCGTAACTTTGGATGATGCAAAAAGAACGCTGACAGAAGACAATTTGCTAATTACAAACGGTGAAACTGGAGTTGCTGTAGCTGGTGTAATGGGCGGTGCAAATTCAGAGGTTCAAAGCGATACAACAACAGTCCTTTTGGAATCTGCTTATTTCGAAGCTGGAGTTATCCGTAAATCCTCTAAAACACTAGGCTTAAGAAGTGAAGCGAGCGCAAGATATGAAAAAGGAATCGATCCTAATCGTGTTCGTCAAGCTGCTGAAAGAGCGGCGCAATTGCTTCAAATTTATGCAGGCGGAGACGTTTTGGAAGGTGAAGTGGCAGCAGAAAACCTAAAAGCTGAGCCGAAAATTGTTTCGATTACTTTAGAGAAATTGAACAATGTATTAGGGACTTCTTTAACAGAAGGCGAAGTGACAGATATTTTCAAAAGGCTTCAATTTGAAACTTCTGTTGAAAACGGCAGCTTCACAGTAACAGTGCCGACTAGAAGAAATGATATTTCTATTCCAGAAGATTTAACAGAAGAAGTAGCAAGACTTTTCGGTTATGATCATATTCCAACAACCTTGCCTATCGGTGCAGCTATCCCAGGCGCGTTGTCAGAATATCAGAAAAAGCGTCGCGCTGTCCGCAAATATTTAGAAGGTGCAGGATTATATCAAGCCATCACTTATGCATTAACAAGTGAAAAGAAAGTTCAGCAATTTGCACTAGAGAAAAGAAATCCAGTCCGCCTGGCAATGCCAATGAGTGAAGAAAGAGCATTGCTGAGACAAAGCATCGTTCCACAGCTGTTAGAGGTAGTAAAATATAATGCTGCCCGCCAAAATGACAGCCTGTCTGTTTATGAAACAGGCGTTGTATTCTTGGAGACAGCACAAAATGAGCTTCCGGAAGAAAAAGAGCATGTTGCAGGTGCTATTACAGGATCATGGGTTTCTCATATCTGGCAAGGTGAGAAAAAACCGGTTGATTTCTTCGTCTTAAAGGGAGTGCTTGAAGGGCTGTTCCAGAAGCTTGGCGTTTCTGAAGAAATCGAGTTTACGCGCGGAACAATGGATGGCATGCATCCTGGAAGAACAGCAGATATTTTGTTCAAAGGTGAATCAATCGGGTTTGCTGGCCAGGTGCATCCACAAGTTCAAAATGAGCTTGATTTGAAAGAAACATATGTCTTTGAATTAGATTTAAGCAAGCTGCTTGCTGCTGAAGTTACAGACTTGCAATACACGACAATTCCAAGATTCCCTAGCGTAACAAGAGATATTGCTCTTGTTGTTGATACCACAATTTCAGCTGGCGAAATCCAAAAAATTATCGTTGAAGCAGGCGGTTCCTTACTGAAAGAAGTACAGGTGTTTGACCTGTATGAAGGAGACAAAATGGAAGAAGGCAAAAAATCCATTGCTTACTCTCTAAAATATTTCGATCCAGAACAAACATTGACAGATGACATGATTACAAAGTCGCATGACAAAGTTTTAGAAGCTGTTAAAGAGAAAGCAGGAGCTGTGTTAAGAGGATAATATAGATGGAAGCTGGCCGGTATGGCCAGCTTTTTTTGCGAGGAGAGCGGGAGAAGCTGTAAAACTTGCTGTATTTACCATGCAATGACTTCCCACTTAAAGTCACTTCATGGTATGATATAGATTAGGATTCTTAAAGGATTGGAGGCAAGATAGTGTCAGATGCACAAAAAAACCGTACGAATGTGAAAATATATGGAACGGAATATGTAATACTCGGCCAAGAATCTTCCAGTCATGTTCGATTGGTTGCCTCTATCGTGGACAAGAAAATGCGCGAGATTTACGGGAAGAATCCATCCCTTGATACAAATAAATTAGCAGTGCTGACAGCTGTTAATATTGTAAATGACTATATTAAGCTAATAGATCGCGTGGAAGAATTGGAAAATGAATTAAATAGAGAAAAGGACTGAAAAAAAGTTCATGTTGGATTTAATCGTCATCATTCTGCTCGTTTTTGGTCTCTTGAGAGGGCTGAAACGGGGCTTTATCCTGCAGATCATTCATTTGACAGGATTTATCGTGGCATTTATTGTTGCAAATAAATATTATATACCGCTCTCAACTAAATTAAACTTATGGATACCTTATACAAATACAAGTGAGAACAGTTTCGTTCAAGGACTTTTTGGCAGCACAAACTTGGAAGAGGTATTTTACCGTGCAGTCGCTTTTGCAGTGATTTTCTTTGCTGTGAAAATAATCTGGCAAATCATCGGCAGCATGGTCGATTTTGTCGCAAGCCTTCCTGTCTTGAAGCAGCTTAACACTTGGGCCGGAGCAATTTTAGGCTTTGTAGAAACCTATTTGGTGCTGTTTATCCTGCTTTATATTGCAGCATTGCTTCCTGCTGAGTTCATTCAGACACATCTGAATAATTCGGTTGTAGCAGCAGGTATTATCGAAAACACTCCATACTTTTCGGAAAAGATCAAGGAAATTTGGTTTGAATACGTAGCCTCCTAAAGGCAATAGGAACTCTTCCGGCTATGAGGCTGGAGGGGTTTCTTTTTGCTTAAATAGTAGCAACTTGTTATAGAAAAATAGCAGAACATGTTATGATATTATTGTTTGACAGAATTAAGGGAAACATACTAATCAATGACAGGATTATGTAGGTGATAACAATGACAACAAAAAAAGAAGTAGTACGCCAATTAGAACAAATTGCAATATATATGGAATTAAAAGGGGAAAACTCCTTTAAAATATCCGCATTTCGCAAAGCAGCACAAGCGTTGGAAACAACAGAACAAACATTAGACGAAATAGAAGATTTCACAGCGTTTCCTGGCATCGGAAAGGGCACTGCTGCTGTCATAGAGGACTTTATCCATACAGGAGAATCCTCTGTATTGAAGGAACTAAAGGAAGAAGTGCCTAAAGGGTTAATACCATTGCTTCAGCTGCCAGGTCTTGGAGGCAAAAAGATTGCTAAACTCTACAAAGAACTCGGCATTGAAAATGCAGAGGACTTGAAGCTTGCGTGTCAGGAAAAGAAAGTCCAATCCTTGAGCGGCTTTGGCAAAAAAACAGAAGATAAAATACTGGAGGCGCTTGACAGCTTTGGTTCAAGGCCAGATAGACTTCCGCTTGCTTATATGCTTCGAGTGGCTTTTTCCATTGAAGGTGAGTTAGAAAAAATAGAAGCGATTGAAAGGTTTTCCCGTGCAGGTAGCATTAGAAGAATGCGGGAGACGATTAAAGATTTGGACTTTATTATTGCCACCAATTCACCAGCAGACGTAAAAGACAAATTGCTGACCCTACCAGGCATAAAGGAAGTCATTGGTGCTGGCAATACGAAGGTAAGTGTTGTGCTTGAATTGGAATTTGATGTTTCCATTGATTTCCGCCTCGTTAAGCCGGAGGAATTTGCAACAACCTTACATCATTTCACAGGTAGCAAGGATCACAATGTGAGAATGAGGCAGCTTGCAAAGGAACGAGGCAAAAAAATAAGCGAATATGGTGTGGAAGACACTGAAACAGGGGAAGTAGAAACATTTTCGACTGAAGAGGAATTCTACCATTATTTCGGCTTGCCGTTCATTCCTCCTGAAATGAGAGAAGATGGCAAGGAAGTCGAAGATTTCAAAGAAGAATTGGATATCATCTCTCTTGAAGATATTAAAGGTGATTTGCATATGCATACAACCTGGAGTGATGGTGCGTTTTCTATCGAAGAAATGATCGAAGCAAACAGACAGCGCGGCTACAAATATATGGCAATTACAGATCACTCCCGCTATTTAAAGGTGGCGAACGGTTTAACACCGGAACGTTTGCAAGAACAGCTTCAGATTATTAAAGCGCTTAATGAAAAGTACGATGATATTACCATTTTAGCTGGTGTTGAAATGGATATTTTACCGGACGGAACACTTGATTATGATGACGAGCTTCTTGAGCAAATGGACATCGTTATCGCATCCATCCACTCTTCCTTCTCTCAGCCTAAGCATAAGATTATGGAAAGACTCGAGAATGCACTGCGCAATAAGCATGTCGATATCATTGCCCATCCGACAGGAAGAAAAATCGGAATCAGAGACGGCTATGAAGTGGATATGGACGATTTAATCAGGCTTGCCAAAGAAACAAATACAGTACTTGAGCTGAACAGCAATCCAAACCGTCTAGATTTGAATGCAGAAAATATTAAGAAAGCGCAGGATGCTGGTGTTCATCTTGTCATCAATACAGATGCTCATCACACGAAGGAGCTTGCTTATATGGGCATCGGTGTGTCTACAGCGAAAAAAGGCTGGATAAATAAAAATACAGTAATTAATACGTGGGATACGGAAAAACTGTTGGATTTTCTAAAGAATCGTCATAAGTAATAAAAGCTAAAAAATTTTTTCTATAATACTAGGAAAGAAAAATTTACGTTTGCATTAAAAAGATAAAGGAGATAACTCCATGCAAGAAAGAGTATTGAAGACATTAGAATTCGACAAGATTAAAAGCCAGCTGCTAGAGCATGTTTCTTCTCCATTAGGAATGATAAAGGCTTCTGAGCTGATGCCTTCCACAAGCTATGAAGAAGTGGTTCAATGGCAGGAGGAAACAGATGAAGCGGCAAAAGTTTTCCGAATGAGGGGAAACATTCCGTTAAGCGGAATACATGATATCCGCCCGCATGTGAAGCGTTCATCCATCGGCGGGATGTTAAGTCCCGTTGAATTGAACCAAGTAGCAAGTACAGTCCATGTGAGCAGACAAATAAAAAGATTCACAGAGGAATTCCATCAAGAAGATCCAATCCCTATTTTACAGGAACTGGTTGACGGCATTGTTGTGCTCGCTGAAGTGGAAGAAGAAATTAAAATGGCCATTGATGAACAAGGGACAGTTATGGATAGTGCGAGTGAAGCATTGCGCGCTCTTCGCAACCAATTAAGAAGAAATGAATCGAAGGTGCGGGAAAAACTAGAAAGCATGATTCGTTCCGCTAATGCAGCAAAGATGCTGTCAGATACAATCATCACAATCCGGAATGACCGTTATGTTATCCCTGTTAAACAAGAATACAGAGGACATTATGGTGGAATCATCCATGACCAAAGTGCTTCAGGTCAAACATTATTTATTGAGCCTCAATCGGTTGTAACATTAAATAATGAGCTGCAAGGCATACGCGTAAAAGAGCAGCAGGAAATAGACCGAATTCTAGCACAGCTGACTGTTCTTGTGGCAGAGCATAGAGAAGAGCTGCTGGAAATTGTGGAGATATTAAAGGAAATTGACTTTATGTTTGCTAAGGCGAAATATGGTCATCGCATTAAAGGAACAAAACCAATCATAAATAATGAAAGAAAAATAAACTTGTTCAAGGCAAGACATCCCTTGATTCCAATTGACGAGGTTGTAGCTAATGATGTCGCATTAGGAGATGCTTATTCTTCTATTGTTATAACAGGACCGAATACAGGCGGTAAAACAGTAACATTAAAAACAGTAGGCTTATGCACATTAATGGCTCAATCCGGTTTGCAAATTCCTGCTCTTGATGAATCAGAAATGGGTGTGTTTGAGGCTGTATATGCAGATATTGGCGATGAGCAGTCTATTGAACAATCATTAAGTACATTCTCTTCTCATATGGTCAATATTGTAAGCATATTGAAGGAAGTTAACAGCAGCAGCCTTGTCCTGTTTGATGAGCTTGGTGCCGGAACAGATCCTCAAGAAGGGGCAGCACTTGCCATTTCTATTTTGGATGAAGTAAACAAAAGAGGAGCAAGAGTAATTGCCACAACCCATTATCCTGAGTTGAAAGCATACGGGTATAATCGAGAAGGTGTAGTTAATGCCAGTGTAGAGTTTGATGTTGAGACATTAAGTCCTACCTATAAACTGCTGATTGGTGTTCCTGGACGGAGCAATGCGTTCGAGATTTCCAAACGACTCGGATTAAATGAGGATGTTATTGAAACAGCGAGATCTCATGTGAGTGCAGAAACGAACAAAATTGAAAATATGATTGCTTCCCTGGAAGAAAGCCGCAGAGCTGCAGAATCCGAGCATAAGGAAGCTGCTGATTTGCTGAAGCAGGCGGAAATGCTGCATCGTGACCTGCAAAAGCAAGTAATGGAATATTACGAGAAAAAAGAGGCGCTTGAAGAAAAGGCTAAAAAGAAAGCCGCAGATATCGTTGAAAATGCGAAACAAGAAGCGGAAACAGTCATTTCAGATTTACGGAAAATGCAGCTGGAGAAACGGGCGGAAATTAAAGAGCATGAATTAATTGATGCAAGAAAACGCCTTGAGGATGCTGCTCCAAAATCAGCGATTAAGCGAAAAGAAGCAGTGAAAACAAATCATGAGTTCCAGCCGGGGGATGAAGTAAAAGTACTGACATTTGACCAGAAGGGCCAGCTGATTGAAAGGGTCTCTAATAAAGAGTGGCAAGTTCAAATCGGCATTATGAAGATGAAAGTGAAAGAGCGTGATATGGAGTTCATTAAAGCGCCTAAAGTGGTGGAAACAAAACCACTTGCAACAATCAGGGGCAAAGATTTCCATGTAAGTCTTGAACTAGATCTTCGAGGGGAAAGGTATGAAAATGCCTTGGCGCGTGTTGAGAAATATATTGATGACAGTCTGTTAGCAGGCTATCCAAGAGTATCCATCATTCATGGCAAAGGAACTGGAGCACTACGAACAGGTGTGCAAGAATACTTGAAAAACCATCGTTCCGTCAAAAGTATTCGCTTCGGTGAGGCTGGGGAAGGCGGCAGCGGCGTTACCGTTGTAGAACTGAAATAATAGAAACAAGACAAGAGAGAGGAGATGCCAGATGAATGCATTTTGGAGCAATGAATATGTGAACACCGCTGGCGATTACAGTGTTGTTATCCTGAGCATCGTTGTTTTTTTATCTATATTTGAATTAGTTACAAAATATAATAACTGGGAAGAGATAAAAAAAGGGAATGTTGCTGTTGCGATGGCAACAGGCGGTAAAATATTCGGGATTGCGAATGTATTCAGGCATTCCATCATGCAGAATGACTCATTGCTGACGATGATTGCCTGGGGAATATTCGGTTTCTTCCTATTGCTGATAGGATACTTTATTTTTGAGTTTTTAACACCGAAATTTAAGATTGATGAAGAGATAAAAAATGATAACAGAGCGGTCGGTCTTATCTCTATGATTATTTCAATCGGCCTTTCCTATATAATAGGTGCAGGCATCTCCTAATGGGGTAGACCAGTTTTTTAAGTATACTGGCTGGCTGCAGATCTACAACCTTATAGAAGTTTGGCTACATTCAGAGACCAGTTTCAAGGAAACTGGTCTCTTATGTTATTTAAAAATGCCCTTTTTATAATTTAGGCTTATTTTAAATGTCCTAAAGCTCCTTCCCGCCATATAATAAGCTAGTACAATCTCAACTATGTTAGGAGGAGCAGGTTTGGAAACAGAGAAACCTTGGCTTGAACTTTATCCAAAGGAAACAGCGAAAAATGTTTATTATAAGGCAGAAACCCTTCCCCAGCTGCTGCGCAATGCAGCAATAGAATATCCGAAACATAAGGCAGTTCACTTTATGGGAAAGGAATTAACGTTTAAGCAAACGTATCAAAAATCATCTAAACTAGCAGCTTATTTGCAAAGCATCGGAGTGAATAAGGGAGACAGGGTTGCAGTAATGCTGCCAAATATCCCGCAAACTGTAATCAGTTTTTATGCCATTATGCTTGCCGGAGCGATTGTAGTTCCAGTAAACCCTCTTTATAAAGAAAGAGAAATTGAATTTATCCTCAATGACGCTGGCGCAAAAGTCATTATTACACTCGATATCCTTTACAACCGCGTAAAAAATGTACAAGAAATGACAAGTATAGAGCAAATACTTGTAACCTCTATCAGTGAATTCCTCCCATTCCCCAAAAATCTCGTTTATCCATATATCCAGAAAAAAGAGCATGGCATTATTCCTTCCGTCAAACATGAGGGATCTACCCATCTGTTAAAAAAAATTTGGAAAAAGCCTGTAGAAGAGTTTACAGAACACAGCCTTAACTTTGAGGAAGACTTGGCGATTATCCAGTACACAGGAGGAACAACAGGATTCCCGAAAGGCGTTATGCTAACACATCAAAACCTTGTTGCCAACACTGCTATGTGCCGCCAGTGGCTGTATAAGCTGGAGAAAGGCAAAGAAAGGCTCCTTGCAATTATGCCCCTTTTCCATGTGTATGGGATGATGACTGTGCTTGTCCTGTCTGTCATGGAGATATACAAAATGATCTTGCTCCCAAAATTTGATGCGACTACTGCACTTAAAACGATTCATAAACAAAAGCCTACCGTATTCCCTGGGGCGCCGACCATTTATATCGGCTTGTTGAACCATCCAGATATTAAAAAATATGACCTATCCTCAATCATTGCCGCTATAAGCGGTTCTGCTCCGCTTCCTAAAGAGATTATCGACCGCTTTGAAGAGAAGACTGGCGGAAAGCTGGTTGAGGGCTATGGACTGACAGAAGCCTCTCCAGTGACTCATGTTAACTTCTTATGGGATCACGATATTGTTAAAGGAAGCATAGGTGTACCGTGGCCTGGTACAGATGCTGCTGTTTTCTCGCCGGAAACGGGTGAAATGCTCCCTCCTGGAGAAATTGGTGAGCTGGCAGTTAAAGGACCACAAGTAATGAAGGGATATTGGAATAATCAAGAAGAGACAGAGCTTGTTCTAAAGGACGGATGGCTGTATACAGGCGACCTCTGTTATATGGATGAAAAGGGCTTTTTCTATATTGTTGACAGGAAGAAGGATACGATAATCGCCGGCGGCTTTAATATATATCCACGAGAAGTTGAAGAGGTTCTGTATGAGCATCCTGCCGTTCAGGAAGCAGCAGTTGTCGGTGTGAAAGACTCTTACCGCGGCGAAACAGTGAAGGCATTTATTGTGTTGAAAGAAGGAGAGCAGGTTTCAGACGATGAGCTGAATACATTTATGCGAACAAGGATGGCAACCTTTAAGGTGCCAAGAATTTATGAATTCCGTGATGAGCTGCCAAAGTCAGCGATCGGCAAAGTATTGAGAAGAGAGTTAAAGGAGAAGGAAACGGAAGAAGGGAGATAATGGGGATGAATATCATCGTCTTGCTTTCAATCGTCCTGGAAGCAAACCAGCAGCTTATGATTGAGAACGGGAAGATACAGCATACCAATTTAAAAGAAAGTGTTAATCCGCCAGATGAAGCAGCATTAGAGGAAGCTCTGCTTTTAAAGGAAGCTTACGGAGGCAGCGTTACAGTCTTGACTGTTCACCATCGGGAAGCTGAAAAACATCTTAGAAGAGCACTTGCGATGGGAGCAGACAATGCCCTATTCGTAAAAACAGACGAAGACTTAGAGCCGGCTGTCATTTCTAAGCTTATTGCTGAGCAATTAAGCAGCCTGCCGTATGATCTTATCTTAGCTGGAGACTTTTCGACAAATGGGGGCTCAGGACAAGTTGGACCTAGAGTGGCAACAATATTAGGACTTCCCTTCCTTTCAAAGGCGGCAAAGCTGGAAGTAGAAAAAGAGGCTGTTTTCATAACGAAGGAGAGCAATGGAGATTTAGAGACATATAAAGGGAAATTTCCAGTTCTCCTCACAATCCCGCAAGGCCTGCATACACCTCGTTTGCCGAAGCTCTCAAGCATCATGAAGGCTAAACAAAAGCCTCTCGAAAAAAAGACAGCAGCCTATCAAAATCAAAAGGATATTCAAACAGTTGATTTCAGCTATTTCGTAAATGATCGGAAAAAGATTCTGTTGGAAGGGGAACTGGAAGACAAAGTGAAACAATTGGCGCAAATAATACAAAGCCATATACAAGAGTGACGGGAGTGAGAGAAATTGAAAAAGCGAATAGTGATTATTGCGGAAAAAAGACAGGATAAATTACATTCAGTCACATTAGAGTGCATGGAGGCAGCTACTAAAATATCCAGCGATAGCGAAATAGTTGTCTTGCTTCTCGGCGACGACGATGATGAATCAATTGCTGATGATCTTATGTATTATCACTGTGACAGAGTTGTGTTCATGAAAAACAGTAAGCTCTCCAGACCTAATGTTCATACATTGCTTCCTCTCATAAAGCAATTCATAGAAGCAGAGCAGCCTTATGCCGTGTTATTAGGACAGACGGACTTTGGCAAAACACTAGCAGCATGTCTTTCCGAATCCCTTAAACTCCCCCTAGTTTCTAATATTGTAGAAATAAAAAAGGGGCCAGATAGCTTGTTTGTAACAAGACAAATTTTATCTGGAAATATTATCAACAAGGTGCAGATAAACAATCATTGTATTTTAAGCATAAAGCAAAAAGCTTGGAAAGCTGATAACAGGCTTGAGGAGAAAAAGGGTATTAAAGAGATACAATCTCCAATTGTAAACAATCCTGACTTTTCCCTTGTCCGGCTTGAGAAAAAGAGCAGCGGCAAGGAAGAACTGGCAAATGCCAACATAATTGCTGCAGCAGGCAGAGGTGTTGGAAATGAAAGTGGCTATCTTCTTGTCAAACAGCTTGCCGAGACATTAGGAGGTAAAGTTGGCGTGTCACGAGGGGCTGTTGAACTTGGCGTGTGTGATGCATCCAATCAAATTGGCCAGACAGGAGAAACAGTCGCCCCAAAAATATATATCGCATGTGGAATTTCAGGAGCTATCCAGCATCTAGTCGGCATTACGTCAGCAGATATCATTATTGCGATTAACAAGGATGAAGAAGCACCGATTTTTCAAGCATCAGATTATGGAATTGTCGGGAATGTTTTTGATGTGTTGCCATTACTAGAGAAAGGCTTGAGATCTCAAGACAGCCAATAACGAAAGTCAAGTGGGCAAAACGACTGAATAGATGCAGGAACAGATGGGAAAAATGATGGACGAAACAAATTATTAGCATCAATAGTAAAACGGTGGTATACTTTGGGATATTATCAGGTTTAACACTAAGAGGAGGCATATATAAATGGCAATTTCACATGCAACAGATCAAAACTTTTCAGAAGAAACAGGTTCAGGCGTAGTCCTTGCAGATTTTTGGGCACCTTGGTGCGGACCATGTAAAATGATTGCACCAGTATTGGAAGAATTGGATTCAGAAATTGGTGATAAAGTTAAAATCGTGAAAATCGATGTTGACGAAAACCAAGAATCAGCTTCTAAATTCGGCGTAATGAGCATCCCAACATTGTTGGTATTCAAAGACGGCGAAGTAGTCGATAAAGTTGTTGGTTTCCAACCAAAAGAAGCTCTTTCTGAGCTATTGGCTAAACACGTTTAAGACTCAAAAACAAAACCCTGGGACTTCCTAGGGTTCTTTTTTTGGCCTTTAATCAGCTTTTAGTTGGACTTTTGGAAAAATCCTCATTCCCTTCCTCCAACTTACACACACTCATAGTTGCTGAAAACGAGCTTCTGCCCTATCATATATAATAGTACTTATGTTCTGTATAAACAAGTGCGTTCAGGGAGGGACTGCAATGAACGATACAATAAAAAACAAACTGATGCTTTTGCCTGACCAGCCAGGATGCTACCTGATGAAAGACAGACAAGGAACGATCATCTATGTAGGGAAAGCAAAGGTACTTAAAAACCGCGTCCGCTCTTATTTCACTGGTTCGCATGACGGGAAAACCTTGCGGCTTGTGAATGAAATAGAGGACTTTGAATATATTATCACTTCATCTAATATAGAAGCACTTATCTTAGAGATTAATCTAATTAAAAAGCATGATCCGAAATACAATATTATGCTTAAGGACGACAAAAGTTATCCATTTATTAAGCTGACAGCAGAAAGACATCCCCGGTTAATTACGACACGTAATGTGAAAAAGGATAAAGGCAAATACTTCGGTCCATACCCTAACGTACAGGCCGCTAATGAAACGAAAAAGCTCCTTGACAGGCTTTATCCTCTTCGTAAATGCACTACATTGCCAGACAGAGTATGTCTTTATTATCATCTTGGACAATGCCTTGCTCCATGTGTAAATGAGGTGCCTCAGGAAGAATACCGCAAGATGGTTGATGAGATTACAAAGTTTCTGAATGGCGGCTATAAGGAGATAAAAAAGGAGCTCACAGCAAAAATGTCAGCTGCTGCTGAGGAGCTTGATTTTGAGCGGGCAAAAGAATACAGAGACCAGATTGCTAATATTGAAGCTACGATGGAAAAGCAAAAAATGATGATGACTGACCTTGTCGACAGAGATGTTTTTGGATATTCAGTTGACAAAGGCTGGATGTGTGTCCAAGTGTTTTTCATCAGACAAGGAAAGCTGATTGAGCGAGATGTTAGCATGTTCCCAATTTATCAAGAGCCGGAAGAAGAGATGCTCACCTATTTCGGACAATTTTATTCAAAGGCTAATCATTTCAAACCGAAAGAAATCTTAATACCAGATTCCATTCAAGGGGAAATGGTCGAAGAGCTTCTTGGTGTGAAAGTGATTAAACCGCAAAGAGGTCAGAAAAAGGACCTAGTATTGTTGGCAAATAAAAATGCCAAAAATGCTCTTCATGAAAAATTTGCTTTAATTGACAGAGACGAAGAGCGCACAATCAAAGCAGTAGAGAATTTAGGAAGCCAGATGGGGATTTACACGCCGCACAGAATTGAAGCCTTTGATAACAGTAATATTCAAGGAACAAACCCAGTTTCGGCCATGATTGTGTTTGTTGACGGAAAACCGGCGAAAAAGGAATACAGGAAGTATAAGATAAAGTCAGTTCAAGGACCGGATGATTATGAATCGATGCGGGAGGTTGTGCGCAGAAGATATCAGCGCGTATTAAAAGATGGACTGCCAATGCCAGATTTGATTCTTGTTGATGGAGGGAAAGGTCATATTGAGGCTGTCAAAGAAATTCTCCTCGATGAACTGGCACTCGATATTCCGGTTGCAGGCTTGGCGAAAGACGATAAGCACAGAACTTCCCAGCTGCTTTACGGAAATCCGCTTGAAATTATACCGCTGGCACGAAACAGCCAGGAGTTCTATCTCCTGCAGCGTATTCAAGACGAAGTCCATCGGTTTGCGATTACCTTTCATCGTCAAGTGCGCTCGAAAAATGCCTTCCAGTCTATGCTTGATGACATTGCAGGGATTGGAGAAAAACGTCGTAAGCTCCTGTTAAAAACATTTGGATCTGTTAAAAAGATGAAAGAGGCATCGATTACTGACTTCACAAATATCGGAATTCCAGCTGCTGTTGCAGAGGAGCTTCTTGAAAAATTAAAAGATTGATTGTATTTTTATGCAAAAAAATAAAAAATAGCGTTGTTAAGCTGAAAACCATATGCTATAATGATGGCAACTTATAACTTAATAAGTGAAGGTAGAGGTGCGAGCTTCAATAGTAATAATTCGGAGAAGGATGAGCTTCATTGAAGAATTATGAAAGGGAAGATCGCCGAAGTGAAGGGATAACTCATCGTTCCTTTGCTGGTTTTGCATTGAATAAATGTAAGACTGTCAAAACAAGGAACTGTTTTGGAGAGCTATCTCGCTGTTTGTGCACATTTATATGTATTTACCTGCACGGCAATGAGATGTTCTCATTGCCTTTTTTGTTTGCAAAAAAAGGTGATAGAACAGAGCTTCTAAGAAGAGAAAAGAAGGTAGGGAATAGCTGTGGGATTAGTAGTTCAAAAATTTGGCGGAACATCTGTCGGAAGTGCAGAGAGAATTAAACATGTTGCCGAAAGAGTAATGGAAGAAAAAAATCGTGGGAATGACGTCGTTGTCGTCGTTTCAGCAATGGGAAAAACAACGGATTCATTAGTAAAACTAGCTGGTGAAATTACAGAAAAGCCGAGCAAACGAGAAATGGATGTACTCCTGTCAACAGGAGAACAAATCACAATCAGTTTACTTGCTATGGCTCTGAATGAAAAGAATATAGATGCCATTTCGTTTACAGGCTGGCAGGCAGGCATGGAGACAGAAGCAGTCCATGGCAATGCCCGCATATTAAATATAAAAACAGAGAGAATCGAAGAACATCTGATGGATGGCAAGGTTGTCATTGTCGCAGGCTTCCAAGGAATCACAGAAGGCGGAGACATTACAACACTTGGCCGCGGCGGTTCTGATACGACTGCGGTAGCTCTAGCAGCTGCGTTAAAGGCAGATAAATGCGATATTTATACGGATGTTACAGGTGTATATACGACAGATCCGCGCTTTGTAAAAGAAGCAAGAAAACTGCTGTCCATTTCATATGATGAAATGCTAGAATTGGCAAACCTTGGCGCAGGGGTATTGCATCCACGAGCAGTTGAATATGCGAAAAACTATCAAATGCCGCTTGTGGTCCGTTCAAGCATGGAACAAGAAGAAGGAACTATCATCGAGGAGGAAGTATCAATGGAACAAAATTTAGTAGTACGCGGAGTCGCTTTTGAAGATAATATTACGAGTGTAACGGTGTTTGGGCTGAAAGATCCGCTAACTAGCCTTTCCACTATCTTTTCTACATTGGCTTCACATCACATCAATGTGGATATTATCATACAAAGCTTGACTGAAAGCAAAGGAACGAACCTTTCCTTCTCCATTAAGGACAGTGATTTAGGAGAAACAGTTAAGGTCCTTGAAGAAAACAAAGCAGTGCTTGGTTATGATAGAGTTGCGTCAGAGCAAGGACTTGCGAAAGTCTCTATTGTCGGCTCTGGCATGATTTCCAATCCAGGTGTTGCTGCAGACATGTTCAAAGTGCTGGCAGAACAAGATATTGTGATAAAAATGGTAAGCACATCAGAAATTAAGGTGTCTACTGTTATTGAGAAAAGCAATATGGTGAAAGCAGTCGAAACACTTCATGATGCGTTCGATTTGAGCAATTTACCGGTTATTAATGCATAACAACAATAAAAAGGTCCTCAAGAAAGAGGACCTTTTTTTATACAGGATCTTTGCTGTCCCAGCGGACAGTGATAGTAATTTTTTTGCCGCGTCGTTTTGGATCTTCAAACGCTTCTGCAACTACTTCTTTTAATTGTTCGTGCTGCTGTGCAAGGTAGCCTGCTTCCAACTGGAATGTGCATTTGCCCTTTTCCTTCAGCCTTTGTTCAATTAATGGACTTGTAATGCTATATTCCATCTCATTTTTATTTGCTTTCACGATTTCAAGCTGACCCCAGCCTGCTTTTTCAAAAAAAGCAGCTGCTCCTTCCAAGTGGTCAAGGGGGAAAGTTCGGGCAATTCTTTTGCCAGCCCAATAAAGGATATCCGGAGTATCTCTTCCAAGCAAGTCAGGTATTAAAATTTCACGCAGCAATTCGTATCCATAGGCAGGTACTGTAAGAGAGTCTTCCTCTACTTTCGTTATTCTTTCTTCTGTTGTAATCTCGCTCAATTGCCTCTCTCCTCTTTCTACAATTCTATTAAATATATGTTATTAAATTCATTAAATGCATCGTAAATTTCGACAAAAAATATATCGCTTTAATAGTATACTTTAAAATCTAGAAAAAAACATAGCGATAAGGGAATAATAACAGGAAAATCAGGTCTATTTTATTAGTTCTGTATGGCAAAATAACACATCATATAAAGCTTTAAGCCAAGCAAGAAAAAGCTAGGAGAAAAAGCAGGCTTAATCTTACTGCCATCTGCTCTATCAGCTTCTATTATTTTTCCCTTAGGGCCAAAGTTTCTATGCGGTAAAATAAAGTAGAAATTTTTCCAAGAGCAAAATCATATAATAAAAAAGGATAAAGAAATCTGGAATAATTGTATCCGTTTTCTTGACCGAGATTTTTATTGGGAGTACAATGAAATTGTCACAGAATTGTAAGTTTTCTATCTTGTAATCGCTTTTATGAGGAAAAAGAACTATTTCATCATTAGGGGGGGAAAAGTATGGCAAAAAATCGAGAGTTTCTATTCAGAAGATTACATTCTTTACTGGGGGTTATCCCAGTCGGTGTATTTTTGATCCAGCATTTGGTTGTCAATCATTTTGCTACAAAGGGACCGGAATCATTTAATAAGGCAGCTGCCTTTATGGAGCATTTGCCGTTCCGATACTTTTTAGAAATTTTCGTGATTTTTTTACCAATTATTTATCACGCTGTATACGGTATTTATATTGCTTTTACAGCCAAGAACAATACGAAGAAATATGGATATTTCCGAAATTGGATGTTTTATATCCAGAGGGTTACTGGAATTGTAACATTGATATTCATTGTATGGCATGTTTGGGAAACACGGGTAGCTGCTCAAATGGGGAAAGAAGTCAATTATAATATGATGGAGGAAATCTTAGGAAATCCTTGGATGTTTGCCTTTTATTTAGTTGGTGTAATCTCCACTATATTCCATTTCTCTAACGGGTTATGGTCATTCTGTGTCAGCTGGGGAATTACAGTTACTCCTAAATCACAAAGAATTAGTACATATGTTACGATTGGAATTTTCATTATCTTATCAACAATCGGCGTACGAGCGCTGTTAGCTTTTGTATAGAAACTAGAATGATAGAGCACTAGATTAAGGGAGTGGAATAAAATGAGTAAAGGGAAAGTCATTATTGTAGGCGGTGGTTTAGCAGGATTAATGGCCACAATCAAAGTAGCGGAAACTGGGACACCTGTCGAATTGTTTTCCCTTGTGCCAGTCAAGCGTTCCCATTCTGTTTGTGCACAAGGCGGCATAAACGGTGCGGTAAACACGAAAGGGGAAGGGGATTCTCCTTGGGAGCATTTTGATGATACTGTATACGGCGGGGATTTCTTAGCAAACCAGCCGCCAGTTAAAGCGATGGCAGAAGCTGCACCAGGGATTATTCATTTGTTGGACCGCATGGGCGTAATGTTCAACAGGACACCAGAAGGACTTCTTGATTTCCGCCGTTTTGGAGGAACACAGTATCACCGGACAGCATTCGCTGGAGCAACGACTGGACAGCAGCTTTTGTATGCATTGGATGAGCAAGTACGCCGATACGAGGTAGATGGACTAGTTGTTAAATATGAGGGCTGGGAATTCCTTGGAGCAGTCCTTGATGACGAAGGTGTCTGCCGCGGTATAAGAGCGCAAGACTTAAAAACAATGGAGATTAAAGCTTTCCCTGGTGATGCTGTTATTATGGCAACAGGCGGACCTGGTATCATCTTTGGTAAATCGACAAACTCTGTTATCAATACAGGATCTGCCGCTGCCATCACTTATCAACAGGGTGCTTACTATGCAAACGGGGAGTTCATCCAAATTCATCCAACTGCTATTCCTGGCGATGATAAACTCCGCCTGATGAGTGAATCAGCAAGGGGTGAAGGCGGAAGGGTCTGGACCTATAAAGATGGAAAACCATGGTACTTCCTTGAAGAAAAATATCCTGCATACGGCAATCTTGTGCCAAGGGATATTGCGACAAGGGAAATCTTCCATGTTTGTGTAGACCAAAAGCTTGGCATCAACGGAGAAAATATGGTGTATTTGGACTTGTCCCATAAGAATCCGAAGGAGCTTGACATAAAACTCGGCGGTATCATTGAAATATATGAAAAATTCATGGGCGATGATCCTCGAAAAGTACCAATGAAAATATTCCCGGCAGTTCATTACTCAATGGGCGGATTATGGGTCGATTATGATCAAATGACAAATATCCCTGGCTTATTTGCTGCAGGGGAATGCGATTATTCTCAGCATGGTGCAAACCGGTTAGGAGCAAACAGCTTGCTGTCTGCCATTTACGGCGGTATGGTTGTTGGTCCGAATGCAGTCAAATACATTAACGGTTTGAGCAAAAGTGCAGAAGACCTATCCTCTACCCTATACGATCAAGCAGTCAAAGAAGAACAAGGAAAATGGGATAGTATTATGAAGCTGGACGGAACGGAAAATGCCTATGTGCTTCATAAGGAATTAGGGGAATGGATGACAGATAACGTAACAGTAGTTCGTTATAATGACAAACTTCAAGATACAGATAACAAAATCCAGGAATTGCTGGAGCGCTATAAAAACATCAATATTAATGATACAGCGAAATGGAGCAATCAAGGAGCAGTGTTTACACGCCAGCTTCAAAATATGCTTCAGCTGGCAAGGGTAATCACAATTGGAGCATATAACCGTAATGAAAGCCGCGGCGCTCACTATAAACCTGATTATCCAGACAGAAATGATGAAGACTTCTTGAAGACAACAATGGCAAAGTTCGTATCAGAAAGTGAAGCACCTCAATTCCATTATGAGGATGTTGATACATCACTAATTACGCCTAGAAAACGGGATTATTCGAAACAAAAAGAAGGAGTGAAATAAGATGGGGGAAGCAAGTACGGTTACATTTCTGATAACAAGACAAGATGATCCTGATTCAGCACCCTATTCAGAAGAATTTAAATTGCCATACAGACCGAACATGAATGTTATCTCTGCCCTAATGGAAATACGAAGAAATCCAGTCAACAGCAAAGGGGAAAAAACAACTCCAATTTCCTGGGATATGAACTGCTTGGAGGAAGTATGCGGAGCTTGTTCGATGGTCATCAACGGAAGACCAAGACAGTCATGCACAGCATTAGTCGACCAGCTTGAACAGCCGATCCGCTTGGAACCGATGCGCACATTCCCAGTTGTCAGAGACTTGCAGGTCGACAGAACCCGCATGTTTGACAGCTTGAAAAAGGTGAAAGCATGGATTCCAATCGATGGTACTTATGATCTTGGACCAGGACCGAGAATGCCTGAAAAGAAAAGACAATGGGCATATGAACTGTCTAAATGCATGACATGCGGTGTTTGCTTAGAAGCTTGCCCGAATGTGAACAGCAAATCGGATTTTATTGGACCAGCTCCATTATCCCAAGTGCGTCTCTTTAATGCCCATCCGACAGGAGCGATGAATAAGTCAGAGCGCCTTGAACAAATTATGGGAGATGGAGGGCTTGCAAATTGCGGCAATTCCCAAAACTGTGTTCAATCTTGTCCAAAAGGAATTCCATTGACCACTTCCATTGCAGCATTGAACAGAGATACCACCTTTGAAGCATTCAAGAGCTTTTTTGGCAGTGATAGTGTTTAATAAAAAAGAGATGGCTGAGAAAAAAAGCCATCTCCTTTTTATTTTCATCAAAGACAGAAAATATAAAAGGAAAGGCAAAAGAAAAACATCTTCCCTGAGATGTTTTTTAGTTGTCTTTATTATGGTAAGTGAACCGATTTTAAATGGGCTAGCTTCCAATAAACAGGTATACCCTCGGCTGTAATTATCTCTATAATATTGTTGGAAATATTTTTTACTAAACCAATCTTGTCAGGAGCATCTCCTAAATCAAATACAAGTAATTGGTCAGCATGTTTTTTTAATTGTTCTTCAAAAGTGCGGGCTAAAGGTATAGTGGAGGGGACAATGGGGAGATCTGCGTTATTCAAAGTATAGGGTGTTAAATTAGAAGTATAGGGAATAAGCCATTTTATGTGATGCATGGAAATGAAAATAGTCTTAAAAACTGGTGAGTAAAATACAATATAGTCATTCAAAATATTAGTAATATAGCCATGAATAGACTTATTTCCTGTGACAAATAATTCTATAAACTGCCCCTTCGCATTATTTAGGATTTTTCGATATGAAATGTTTTCACTAGCATCTTGAAATGGCAAATCTCCGCCAGTTGTATCAATAGTGAATTCTGATTCTCCTTTAAGCGATTTTTTTATATTATGGACATGGTTAAGCGGAATATAAAGGTACTTTTCGCCATCATTTATCACGATAATATCTAGGCCGTTGTCCAAGAGAACTCCGGAAAACACAGTTTTTCCTGATATTTCAACCTTTACATACTCATTTTGCAATTTTTTTATGCTATCCATCTATTCACTTCCTTAAAAAAAGCAAGTAATTAAAATACTCCCATCATTTCTTTGATTTTTTTAGTCGTTCTTCTCTGATTTTCTTGTACATATATTCGGCATGTTTCATTAAGGCAAAATACTGCTTCTCCAATGCGAGTTTTTGATCTTTTGCATTGATTATCTGTGTTTTTACATCTGTTTTTGTATTATTTGTAGTATTTAAAGGAACTTCCTGAACTTCCGCTTCCTTTTTCTTTTCTTGTTCAGTGTGGCTTTTTTTGCTTCTTAAAGAAGAGCCTAAGGGATTAAGAGGATGCTTAAAGATACTATCTGCTGCTGTATTGTTCTCCGTCGGTTTCACTTCTTTCTTTGGAGAAACTTGATCACTTTCAGCTTTAGGAGATTTTTCCAAAGTGTCAGCACTTCCTTTGTATTTTTGTGATAGAACATTTGTCAAAAAGTCATGCAGTGTATTATCTTGTTTCTTGTTCTTTCTTGGTGGCAAATCAGCATAGCCGTTGTTTGTTTCACGAACACCACTTATGATAGGGTCTGATTCGACTGAGACCGCATCTGCAACTGGT
>NZ_JAJTTG010000013.1:0-89403 GCF_021341655.1 Bacillus sp. Au-Bac7
TTCAAAAAAAGTATAAAGGCTCAGTAGCTCAGTCGGTAGAGCAAAGGACTGAAAATCCTTGTGTCGGCGGTTCGATTCCGTCCTGAGCCACCATTAATATCATGATTATAATAGATTAACATGATGGCGGTTGTGGCGAAGTGGTTAACGCATCGGATTGTGGCTCCGACATTCGTGGGTTCGATTCCCATCAGTCGCCCCATATTTTAAATTTAATAACGCGGGTGTAGTTTAATGGTAAAACCTCAGCCTTCCAAGCTGATGTCGTGAGTTCGATTCTCATCACCCGCTCCAATATATGGGCCTATAGCTCAGCTGGTTAGAGCGCACGCCTGATAAGCGTGAGGTCGATGGTTCGAGTCCATTTAGGCCCACCATATTATTGTTCCGCAGTAGCTCAGTGGTAGAGCACTCGGCTGTTAACCGAGCGGTCGTAGGTTCGAATCCTACCTGCGGAGCCATTTTTTTGGGGAAGTACTCAAGAGGCTGAAGAGGCGCCCCTGCTAAGGGTGTAGGTCGCGTAAGCGGCGCGAGGGTTCAAATCCCTCCTTCTCCGCCAGACGGCCCATTGGTCAAGCGGTTAAGACACCGCCCTTTCACGGCGGTAACACGGGTTCGAATCCCGTATGGGTCATACTTACAATAGAAAGAGCTGTTGGTATATTGCCAACAGCTCTTTCTATTGTTTTTTTTAGCTTATGCCTGTGGATAACTCAAAAAGATAGACTATATTTTATAAAAGTCTAGGCTTATATCAGCATAGATAGACATAAGCTATTTAGTGCTAAAAGTTACCCTTCTTTATATCTTCCTCAAGCTTGTCCCTGTCTGTCATCAGCTTTTGACCAGGATTATTCAGGTCAAAATCAGAGAACATTCCTGTATGAGGACCTCGGAAAATATCTGCGGCTAGAATCTTCTTGTCTGGTGCATCAAAATAGGGACTAGGATCTTTTTGATTTTGTTCTAAAAGATATTCTTCTTCGCTTTTACTCATCAGCAAATCCCTCCTTTATTTCTTACTTTAATATCCTTTCTTAAATGAATGTAAACTATGTTATAAAAATCCACTGCTATTTTTCGGAGAGCAAACATAAAAAGTTATTTATTGTCATAAAATTTTAAAAAAACTTAAAAAGGATTTAGATTAATGTTAATAGAATATTACATTTAAATGAATAATTTTATCCTTTTTCGAATTGCTTCCCCTTTTTAATCATATAGTTTTAAAACTAGCAAAAAAGGGAAAACGGTTTGTACAAATTATATTTTTTTTGCAGTCGAATCAAATCAATAGTCATAGAAAGTAGGATGAATGTGGAGACAGTATTCCCAACTGAATTTCAGCAGCATTTATTTCATGAAGGCAATCTATTTGAAAGCTATCAATTGTTTGGATCTCATGTAAAGGAAGAGAACGGAGAAATTTGTACGGTATTTTGTGTGTGGGCACCGAATGCTAAGACTGTTCGTTTAGTAGGAGATTTCAATAATTGGCAAGGTGAACAGTATGACCTTCAAAGAATAAATAAAGAAGGAATATGGCATATCAGTATTTCCAAAGATTTGACCGGAGCTTTATATAAGTATGAAATCACTGGTCAGGATGGGAGGAAGCACTTGAAGGCTGATCCTTTTGCCTTTTATTCGGAAGTGAGGCCGAACACCGCATCCATCGTCTATTCATTGGAAGGTTACAAATGGAATGATGCAAGATGGATTCAAAGAAAGAAGAAAAAAAATTTTTTGAAAGAGCCGGTTTCTATTTATGAAGTACATCTAGGATCTTGGAAACTGAAAGAAGACGGATCTCTTTATACATACCGAGAATTAGCAGATGAGCTTATCCCTTATGTAATCGAGCTTGGATTTACCCATATAGAAATACTGCCAATAGTAGAACATCCTTTAGATATTTCCTGGGGATATCAAGGCACTGGGTATTACTCTGCGACGAGCAGATTTGGCGAGCCGAAGGATTTTATGTATTTTGTGGATCAATGTCATCAGAATGGGCTGGGAGTTCTGTTAGATTGGGCTCCAGGACATTTTTGCAAGGATGCTCATGGCTTATATCAATTTGACGGCTCCAGCCAATTTGACTACCCGAATGCTAATGACAGGGAAAATCTTGTATGGGGAACAGCAAACTTTGATTTAGGAAGAATGGAAGTACATAGCTTTTTAATTTCCAACGCGATCTTTTGGATGGATTATTTTCATGTTGATGGTTTTAGGGTTGATGCAGTTTCTAATATTATTTACTGGCCAAACTCTGGCGAGAATTCGCTTAACCCATTTGGAGTTGAATTCTTAAGAAAGCTAAACACAACCGTCTGTCAATATGATCCTACCGTTCTGATGTTTGCAGAGGATTCAAGCGATCTACCCCAAGTTACTGCTCCAGTACATTATGGAGGTCTAGGATTTCATTATAAATGGAATATGGGTTGGATGAATGATTTACTGTCATATATGGAAACAGACTCAGCCAATAGAAAACATGAGCACAATAAAATTACTTTTTCTTTGCTCTATGCTTTTTCGGAGAATTTTGCTTTACCTCTTTCCCATGATGAAGTTGTTCATGGAAAAAAATCGCTCCTAAATAAAATGCCTGGTGATTATTGGCAAAAATTTGCGCAGTTCCGTTTATTAATCGGATATATGATGACACACCCAGGAAAGAAACTATTATTTATGGGAGCGGAGCTTGCACAGTTTTCAGAGTGGAAGGATAAAGAACAGCTTGATTGGATGCTGATGGATTATGAAATGCATGAAAAGGCAAATGTATTTTTCAAAGAAGTGCTGAAGCTGTATAAACGCTCTAAACCCCTGTATGAATTGGATCATCTCCACGAAGGATTTGATTGGATTGATGCTAACAACCATGAACAATCTGTTTTCTCCTTTATTAGACAAGGAGAAAAGGAGGAAGATTTCCTAGTAGTTATCTGCAACTTTACTTATCAAACTTATGAGAATTATTTAATTGGCGTACCAAAGGCTGGCAGCTATAGAGAGATATTGAACAGCGATGATGAGAGGTTTGGAGGAGCCAACTATATAAATAAAAAAATGATAAAGGCCAATGAGACTTCGTTCCACGGAAAGCCATATTCCGTTCCAGTGACGATTCCAGCTTTTAGCATCATCATATTACGGCCTGTTCAACATCGGAAGGGGAGAAAAGAGAATGGGAAAGAAACGGTGCGTCGCAATGCTATTAGCGGGAGGAAAGGGAAGTAGACTTTACTCTTTGACAAAAAAGCTGGCAAAGCCAGCCATTCCATTCGGAGGTAAGTATCGTATTATTGATTTTACTTTGAGTAATTGCTCCAATTCAGGAATTGAAACAGTAGGTGTGCTGACACAATATCAACCTCTTGTGTTAAATTCCTATATCGGAATTGGCAGTGCCTGGGATTTGGATAGGGTAAATGGAGGTGTCACTGTGCTGCCTCCATACAGCGAATCATCAGAGGTGAAATGGTATACAGGCACAGCCAGTGCCATTTACCAAAATCAAAATTATCTCTCTCAATATGATCCAGAATATGTGCTGATTCTTTCAGGTGACCACATATACAAGATGAATTATGAATGGATGTTAGACTATCATATTCAGAAGCAGGCAGATGCTTCTATTTCTGTTATAGAGGTGCCATGGAGTGAGGCAAGCAGGTTCGGTATCATGAACACGAATGAAGAGATGGATATCATTGAGTTTGAAGAAAAACCAAAAAAGCCGAAGAACAATCTCGCTTCCATGGGCATTTACATCTTTAAGTGGAAAGTGCTGAAGGAATTGCTGGAAGAGGATGATAAAAACAGCCATTCAACCCATGACTTCGGAAAAGATATTATACCGATGCTGATTGAGAAGAAACGGAAGGTAGTCGCTTACCCATTCAAAGGCTATTGGAAGGATGTTGGTACAGTCCAAAGCTTGTGGGAAGCCAATATGGACTTGTTAGATAATTCTAGTGAACTGAATATATCAGATTATAATTGGAGAATTTACACAGTTAATCCTAACCATCCGCCCCAATATATTTCTAGTGATGCAATAGTTAAAGAGTCATTAATAAATGAAGGCTGCACGATTAGTGGCAATATTGAAAAATCCATTGTTTTTCAAGGTGTAAATGTAGGAACAGGTTCAATCGTCCGAAGCTCTGTTATTATGCCCGATGCTCGGATTGGCGAAAATACTTATATCGAAAAGGCAATCGTTCCGTCAGATATCGAGATACCGGATGGAATGGTTATTAAGCCAAAAGAAGGTAATAACGACGTTGTGCTCGTAACAGAAGAAATGGTTAGTGCGTTTATATCCTGATTAACAACAGAGACTAGGGAGGGGTTTTTAGTGTTAAGAACAATGCTAGGGGTAATTGATGCTACAACATATCAACATGATTTGGAGGAATTAATTTCACATAGGACACTTGCTGCCTTACCAATTGGAGGGAGATATAGGCTTATTGATTTCGTCCTTTCTAATATGGTTAATTCAGGAATAGGCAGTGTCGCTATCTTTCCAAAGTACCAATACCGATCATTAATGGATCATCTTGGGTCAGGGAAAAATTGGGACTTAGACAGAAAAAGAGACGGATTATTTTTCTTTCCAGCATCCATTACGGATGGAGATAGTGAAGGAATAGGATCTTTTAATCAGTTTGCCGCAAATATGGATTATTTTTATCGAAGCAAACAGGAATATGCTTTAGTAGCAAATTGCTTTACTGTTTTTAACATGGACTTTAACCCCGTCCTAATACGCCATCTTACCTCTGGCTGTGATATCACTGAAATCACCAACAATGGAGATTCATTAGAAATATATTTAATCAAGAAATCTCTATTAATAGACTTAATCTTAACAAGAGATATTACAGGCTATACATGCATGAAGGATGTCATGCTTGACCTCAATCATGAATATAAAATCTGCCACTATGAATTCAACGGTTATGCGGAAAAAATCGACTCTATTTCTGCTTATTTTGAAGTAAGTAAAGAAATATTGCGTGCAGAAACGTGGAATCAGCTTTTCATTAAGGAAAGGCCAATCTTTACAAAGGTGAAGGATGAACCACCTACCCGCTATACGAGTACAGGAGAAGTGAAAAACTCAATGATCGCTAATGGCTGCATTATTGAAGGAGATGTAGAAAACAGCATTATTTCTAGGGCTGTGAAAATTGGCAAAGGTTCACGCCTTAAAAACTGCATCATCATGCAAAAATGCTCTATTGGGGATGATTGTGTATTAGAAAATGTAATTTTAGATAAAGATGTTATGGTAGGAAATGAAACGGTTATGACAGGCAGCAAAAATACACCATTTGTCGTTAGAAAAGGGACAGTGCAAGGAGCGTTGATGAATTCGTGAAAGTAATGTTTGCAGTATCAGAATGTGTACCATTTATCAAATCTGGAGGACTGGCTGATGTTGCCGGTTCTCTTCCGAAAGAGCTTGTGAAACAAGGAACAGAGGTAACGATCATTATGCCAAAGTATCGGGACATTCCCGAGAAGTTACTAAAAGACTTGGAGAAGGTAATGGACTTCCGTGTGCAGGTAGGGTGGAGAAATCAATACTGCGGCATCGAAAAGCTCGAGCAAGACGGCATCACTTTTTATTTTATAGACAATGAATACTACTTTAAAAGACCGGGGCTATACGGCTATTTCGATGATGGAGAAAGGTTCTCATTCTTTAACAGGGCTGTCTTAGAAAGCCTCTCCTATCTATCTTATTATCCAGATATTATCCATTGTCATGATTGGCATACGGCAATGATTCCGTTCCTGCTGAATGTGGATTATAAATGGAGACGAGAATACAGTCAGATTAAGACAGTATTTACTATACATAATCTTCAGTTCCAAGGGATTATGCCAAGAGGGGCCCTTGGAGATATGCTGAACTTAAATGATGATTACTTTACAACAGATCAGCTAGAGTTTTATGGAAATGTCAACTTTATGAAGGCCGCCTTAATTGCTTCTGACAAAATAACAACTGTCAGCCCAACCTATATGAATGAAATACAAACAGACTATTACGGAGAAAAGCTCAACCAGCTTTTACATTTAAGGCAGAGTGACTTAAATGGTATCATCAATGGAATAGACGAAGAAGTATACAATCCTGCAACAGATGATGTCATTATTCAAAAATACTCGAATACAAATATTAGTGGAAAGGTCCAAAATAAACTTGAAGTCCAAAAGCTGTTTGGATTAAAAGAGGATGCGTCCATTCCAATGATATCAATGATAACGAGGCTGACCAGCCAAAAAGGGCTTGAGTTAGTACGGCATGTCTTCCATGAAATCATGGAGGAGGATGTGCAATTTCTTGTGCTGGGCACAGGAGATGCTGAATTTGAGAATTTCTTTAGAGAAATGGAGTTCAAATATCCCGATAAATGCAAAGCATATATTGGTTTTGATGAAAGCTTGGCACATAAGATATATGCCGGTGCAGACCTGTTCCTTATGCCATCCAAGTTTGAACCATGTGGGCTAGGCCAGCTGATTGCATTGCAGTACGGGAATATCCCAATTGTCAGGGAGACAGGGGGATTAAATGACACAGTGTTTTCATACAATGAACTTACTAATAGCGGAAATGGTTTTAGTTTCACTAATTTCAATGCTCACGACATGCTCTATACTATCCGAAGAGCCCTACAATTCTATCATGACAAAGACGTATGGAGCACTATTGTCAAAAATGCAATGACAATGGACAATAGCTGGGCACAGTCAGCATTTAAATATAACCAACTATATGCTGAGCTTATCTCAAGGAGTGAAACACATGTTTTCTAACAAAGAAAATTTTAAGACTTATTTTTTGCAAAAGCTTGAGATGACTTACGGCAAACCGTTTGAAGATTGTACCAGCAGCGACCACTTCCAGACATTAGGACATATGATCAGGGAGTATGTTAGCGGAGATTGGATTAATACAAATGAGCTTTACCGCAGAAATAAAGGAAAACAAGTGTATTACTTATCAATAGAATTCTTATTGGGCAGATTACTGCACCATAATTTAATTAACTTAGGAATTGATAAAGTAGTGGAAGAGGGGCTTTCTGAATTAGGAATCGACCTGCTAGACGTAGAAGAAATTGAATGTGATGCAGGTCTTGGCAATGGAGGGCTGGGAAGGCTTGCTGCATGCTTCCTAGATTCATTGGCAACCTTGAATCTTCCCGGCCACGGCTTTGGAATCCGTTACAAGCATGGATTATTTGAGCAGAGAATTGTCGATGGATATCAATTAGAACTGCCAGAGCAATGGTTAAAGCAAGGGCAGGTTTGGGAAGTCCGGAAAGAGGATCTAGCTGTAGATATTTCCTTTTGGGGCAATATTGATTCGTTTGAAAAGGATGGAAGACTGCAGTTTCGGCATTTAAATGCTGAAACTGTAACGGCTGTCCCTCACGATATCCCTGTTATCGGTTATAGCAGCAGTACCGTTAATACGCTGAGGCTATGGAATGCAGAGCCTGCGTCACTGCTCGCTAAGGATGTTGGGGACATCATGAAATACAAAAGAGAAACAGAAGCGATTTCAGAGTTTCTTTATCCTGATGATGCACATGATGAAGGTAAAATATTGCGCTTGAAACAGCAATATTTTTTAGTTTCTTCGAGCCTGCAGTCTATCATCAAGGATTACAAACAGCAATATAAAGACATAAAAGAGTTTCATGAGCATGTAAGCATCCATATAAATGATACACATCCTGTATTGGCAATCCCGGAATTAATGAGGATATTGCTTGATAAAGAAGGGCTTAGCTGGGAAGAGGCTTGGACCATAACAACAGGAGCTATTTCCTATACAAATCATACAACCCTTTCTGAGGCATTGGAAAAATGGCCGATTTCTATTTTTCAGCCTTTGTTGCCTAGAATCTATATGATTATTGATGAGATAAATGAACGTTTTTGCAAACAGCTATGGGAGCTATATCCAGGAGATTTCGGCCGGATTGAGAATATGGCTATCATCGCCCATGGTATGGTTAAGATGGCGCACTTAGCTTTAGTAGGAAGCCATAGTGTTAATGGCGTGGCAGAAATTCATACAGAGATTTTGAAAAAGAGGGAAATGGCTGCTTTCTATCAAATCTTCCCTGAAAAATTCAACAATAAAACAAATGGAATAACCCATAGACGCTGGCTGATTAAATCCAATCCTAAGCTTGCAGATCTTATCAGTGATACAATCGGTACAGAGTGGGTTCAAACCCCTTCGAGCCTTGAGAAGCTGTTAGAATACAAGCACGACTCTGTTTTTTTAGAGCAGCTTGACGCAGTAAAACAGGAAAATAAACGGAAATTAGCACGTATCATCAAGGAGAATAATGGAATTATAGTTGACCCGCAATCTATTTTTGATATTCAAGTAAAAAGACTGCATGCATACAAGCGGCAGTTATTGAATGTCCTGCATATCATGCATCTATATAACCGCATTAAAGAGAATCCATCCTTACCTATTACTCCTAGGACATTTGTATTTGGCGCGAAGGCTTCACCAGGCTATTATTATGCGAAGAAAATCATCAAGCTCATCAATTCAGTCGCCGATAAAATCAATCAAGATAAAGCAATTGAAGACAAGATAAAGGTTGTGTTTTTAGAGAATTATCGTGTTTCCCTTGCAGAGCATATTTTTCCTGCTGCAGATGTAAGTGAACAGATTTCTACTGCAAGCAAAGAGGCATCTGGTACCGGAAATATGAAATTTATGATAAACGGAGCTTTGACTGTTGGAACACTTGATGGTGCTAATATTGAGATGAGGGATTTAGTTGGCGATGACAATATTTTTATATTCGGCATGAATGCAGACCAAGTGCTAGAATTATATAAAAATGGAGGATACAAGTCGGCTGAATATTATCATCATGATAAGCGAATTCATCAAGTTGTTGACCAGCTGAAGAATGGCCATTTATCAACAAATCTCAATGAATTTGAACCAATTGTCGACTCCTTATTAACGGAGAATGACCAGTACTTCCTGCTAAAAGATTTTCACTCCTATGCCTGTATTCAAGATGAGGTAGACAAAGCTTATAAGAATAAACAGCGATGGCTGGAGAAATGTACTGTCAACATTGCAAAAGCGGGACATTTTTCGAGTGACCGCACAATTAAAGAATATGCGGCTGAAATTTGGAATATTAAAGCCTTAAAATAAGGGGAAGGGCGATTGTCACTTAGCTAGCTGACAATCGCTTTTTTTAGTTCTTATCATCTGTATAACTGTCTCTATTTTTGTAGGGAACATCACCAAATGGAGCGTCTGTTCCAGCGTCATTGAGGGTATCTTCATACTCCTTCTCTTCATCTGAACGGTAAACTTCGCGCTTTTGGGCAGTTATATTACTTGCCGTAAAGGATTCATAGTCTTCTGGAAAGCCGCCGTTTTGTTCATTGTCAGAATAAAGGCTGTCATAATCTTCATAATCACCTTTTAAGTCTGCAGGGGTTTCGGATGTTCCGTAACGGGCAACTTCTTGAAAGCTATCTTGATAGTCACGGATTTCAGCAGTATCGCTGTGTCGGAAAACATTGCCGTGTGCAGGCTCTAATATGTCTTCCTCTACAGGCCGGTCCATATTTAACTCCCGGTCACTGTATTCAATTAATGTTGTGGCAGTAGGCATTGCTTCCAACCGTTCATATGGAATCTCTTTTCCGGAAACTTCACAAATACCATATGTTCCATCTTGGATCGCTTTTAAAGCAGAATTAATATTGTCTAGCTCAGCTTGGTCATGCTCTTCTAACGCTAGGTCACGGCCACGTTCAAATAATTCTGTTCCCATATCGGCCGGATGATTGTCATATGTCGATAACTCTCCGACAGAGTCTTGCATTGTTTCTTCCTCTTTACCATCTAATCTATTTGTTAATTGTTCTTTTCTATCTTCCAATTGCTTTTGTAACGTTGCTAATTGTTCTTTTGTAAGCATGATCTCACATCCTTAAGTAATTAATTTATGCATGTCCCAATGTCCATACTGTACCGTTCCCGCCTTAAGCCCACTTAAAACATGTAAGTAAAAGTGCTCCATTGTGTAAAGAATAATAAACATAAAAGAAGTAGTTATTTAGCTATCCAAATATAACAAACCAGGATTCGGAAATATAGGATAACATCATTGACATAATAGGAAATGGAGGTGTATCTTAAAATAAGTCAAATTGAACATTTGTGAGCATATGAATAGATATTATCGCAGTTCAGTTCAAGGTCAGAGCTATAAACCAATATGGAATGGCTGATCTTATAGGGGGATTTACAAGGTAATGAAAGAAAGTAAAGGACTTCTGTTAGAAGGCAGTGCAGTAAAAGCGTCCACTTCTATTTTAAGAAGCAAGGTGATTAAGTTAGAGCAGAGAAGGGATTTTTTATCTTTTTATGCTCAGAATAATAAATATAAAGGAAAACGATTTTTTTGGAAAAGCCCTGATGGTACTTCCATATACGCTGGAATTGGCATTTGCAAAACAATTCAATCCAGCAAGCAAGAGCATACTTATGAAGTGATTGAAAAAAAATGGCATGAGCTACTTGAGAACAGTGAAATAAATAATCCATTTAACACTGCAGGGGTTGGCCCGGTTCTGTTCGGCGGTTTTGCGTTTGATCCTTTGAAGGAACGGACAGATTTGTGGGAAAACTTTCAAAACGCGCATTTTTACTTGCCATCCATCATGTTTAGTGAAATAGATGGCGAGCAATACCTTACAGTTAACCAGTTCGGAGATTCTGATCAAGTAAATGAGAGACTGAAAGCATGTTTGCAGAAAATGCCAAAAAGCAATGAATCTTTCTCAAGCGAAACACTGACAAATAAGCTGCTCGACAGTACAGAAATTAATGGTATTGAATGGAAGAAGATGGTAGAAGAGGTAGTTCAGGAACTGGGACAATCGTTAAAAAAGGTTGTACTGGCAAGGGAAAGCCGCTTAAGTTTTGAAAAGGTAATTTCCGTTGAATCTGTCCTCCAAAATTTATTGAACAGACAAAAAAACAGCTATGTGTTTGCATTAGAATCAGGGGAAGATTGTTTTATCGGTGCTTCACCAGAAAGACTTGTCAAAAAATCAGGTAAACAAGTCTTTTCCGTATGCTTAGCAGGATCTATTGCAAGAGGAAGCAGTGCAGAAGAAGATGAAGCACTCGGCTTAGAACTGCTGAATGACCCGAAAAACAGGATGGAGCATGATTATGTTGTGCAAATGATAAAAGGGGCGATGGAAAAGGTGTGCAGCACTTTTGATATCCCAGCAGAGCCTAGCCTCATAAAGATGAGAGATATTCAACATTTATTTACTCCAGTTACAGGAAGTTTAAAAAATTCAGCTTCTATATTTTCACTTATAGAATTATTACATCCGACACCTGCATTAGGCGGTTATCCGCAAAAGCAGGCTATTGAAAAAATCCGCGAGGCGGAATTTTTGGATAGAGGGCTTTACGGAGCTCCAATAGGCTGGATGGATTATCAAGGTAATGGCGAGTTTGCCGTGAGTATCCGCTCTGCTCTTATTCAAAACAAGGAAGCTTCATTGTTTGCGGGTTGCGGTGTAGTAAAAGATTCTGATGCGGAATCAGAGTTCAAGGAAACGGCAATAAAATTCAAACCGATGCTTTCTGCACTAGGAGGTAAGTTAGGATGAACCATCAAGAAAACTTAACTGCTTATTTACAGTCATTCGTAAATGAGCTGGTCCGAAACGGGATTAAAAATGCTGTTATTAGTCCCGGTTCTCGTTCAACGCCGATTGCTTTGTTAATGGCTGAGCATACTCATGTAAATGTCCATGTTCATGTGGATGAACGGTCTGCTGCTTTTTATGCTTTAGGGATGGCAAAAGCCTTAAAGGAACCCACTGTTTTAGTTTGCACTTCCGGTACGGCGGCTGCAAACTATTTTCCTGCTATTGTGGAGGCAAAAATCTCAAGAATACCGCTGATTGTCTTAACGGCGGACAGACCTCATGAGCTGAGGGATGTCGGTGCACCTCAGGCAATAGATCAAATAAACTTGTATGGAAACCAAGTAAAATGGTTTATGGAAATGTCTCCGCCTGATGCAGCTCCAGAAATGCTGCGTTATGTTAAAACCGTCAGTGCAAGGGCTGTTGCCGCTGCAACAAAGGAACCTAAAGGTCCAGTCCATTTGAACCTTCCATTTCGCGAACCGCTCATCCCAGATTTTAATCAGTTAGAGAAGTATGAAGCGGATGATCCATATTTACAAATCATTAATGGGGAACTAACTGTTTCAGATGAATATGTAAAAGGACTTGCAGCAAGGCTTACAGGCTTTTCTAAAGGAATTATTGTTTGCGGAGAAATGAACGATGGGAATTTTTCGGAGGCAATATTGGAGTTAGCAAAAGCACTCGATTTCCCTATCCTCGCTGATCCATTATCACAGCTTCGATCCATGGAGGATCCCGATAATCTGATTGTCGACACATATGATGTTTTTTTACGGAACGAGGATGTAAAGCAAGCATTAGTTCCTGAGGTTATCATTCGTTTTGGAAGCATGCCTGTCAGCAAGCCCCTCACTATATATATGAGGGAATTAGAAGCTCTGCAAATAGTAGTCGACGGCGGTGCTGGTTTCAGAGATCCTAATCAGCTGACAGCTGAAATGGTTTATTGTGATGAAACAACATTCTGCAGGAAACTGATTGAACATGTCGAGCACAGTAAGGGAAACCACAGACAGCTTTGGACCAGTCTCAATGAGAAAACAAAACAAGAAATAAGTCAGGTAGCAGATATAACTGAACTAAGTGAAGCGAAGCTATTTCATTTGTTAGCAGATCTTATCCCTGACAATTCTGTATTGTTTGTAGGCAACAGTATGCCTATCAGAGATTTGGATACATTCTTTCATAAACAAGCAAAGAATATTTCTATTTATGCGAACAGAGGGGCTAATGGAATTGATGGTACTGTGTCTACAGCTCTTGGTGTGGGAGCAGCCAAAAGAAAGCCGTTGTATTTAGTGCTGGGGGATTTAACTTTCTTCCATGACATGAATGGTCTTATTGCAGCAAAGCAATTTGACGTGCCGATTACGATAATACTCATTAACAATAACGGTGGAGGAATATTCTCCTTCTTGCCCCAAGCTCAGCATCCAAAGCATTTTGAACTATTATTTGGAACACCGTTAGATTTAAATTTTGAACATCTTATTAACTTGTACGGTGGACAATACAGTGTTGTGGAGAATTGGGATCACTTACGAGCTTTATGTACGGATGCAGAGTCGAATTTTAGCATCCGATTATTTGAAATAAAGACAAATAGAGACGAAAACTTGAAGGAGCATCGTCAGATTATGGCGAAAGTTTCCCAGGAAATACAACATTTTTTGAGAGATGAAGGCAAATGAATATAGTTGTCGATAATATCTCCTACCATGTAGAAGTTTACGGTTCAGGTGAGCCATTATTGCTGCTGCATGGCTTTACAGGGGATTCTAGTACTTGGCAGCAGTTTATCCCTGTTTTTGAAAAGAACCACCAGATTATCATGATGGACATTATTGGACATGGCCAAACTGCATCACCTGATGAACAGCAGCCTTACAAGATAGAATATGCTGCTAAAGCAATCAAAAAGCTACTTGAAACGTTAGAAGTTGATTCAACAAATCTTTTAGGATATTCCATGGGTGGGCGGCTTGCCCTAACATTTGCATTCATCTATCCTGACATGGTCAGAAATTTAGTGCTGGAAAGTGCGACACCTGGTCTGAAAACAGAAGAGGAAAGAAGAGAAAGACGGATAATGGATGAGCAATTAGGAAACTATATTTTAAAAGAAGGAGTTAACAAGTTTGTGAACAAATGGGAAAATATTCCCCTATTTGCCACACAGACTCGTTTAAGCAAGGACGTAAAAGAAAAAATTAGAAGCCAAAGGCTTATGAATAATCCAGTAGGTCTTGCCAACAGCCTTGAACAAATGGGGACCGGCTCTCAGCCTTCCTGGTGGGAAAGGTTAGGAGAGCTGAAGTGTCCAACGTTGCTGTTAACAGGAAAGCTGGATGAAAAGTTTTGCAGGATCGCTGGTGAGATGCAAAAACAAAACGAAAACTTCGAGTGGATTAACGTGGATGATGCAGGGCATGCAATTCATGTGGAGAAACCTGAAATTTTTGGTACAATAGTAAGTGAGTTTTTGTCGAACAGCAGTTGAGGACTTCATAAAAGTTCGGCAAAATAAAAGGAGGAAATATAAATGGCAGTAGAATGGGTTGCTGTGCGCAATTACGATGAAATTATCTATGAAACATACAATGGCATTGCGAAAATTACGATTAATCGCCCGCATGTACATAATGCCTTTACACCAAAAACGGTAAATGAATTAATTGATGCTTTTGCAAGAGCAAGAGATGACAGCAGTGTTGGTGTTATTATCTTGACTGGTGCAGGAGAAAAAGCTTTCTGCTCAGGCGGAGACCAAAAAGTAAGAGGACATGGCGGCTATGTGGGAGAAGACCAGATTCCTCGTTTGAATGTTCTGGACCTGCAAAGATTAATTCGTGTAATTCCTAAACCGGTTATCGCAATGGTTAAAGGCTATGCAATCGGTGGCGGCCATGTACTGCATGTAGTCTGTGATTTAACAATCGCAGCAGACAATGCTGTATTTGGACAAACTGGACCAAACGTAGGAAGCTTTGACGCAGGTTACGGTTCTGGCTATTTAGCTCGCATTGTCGGACACAAAAAAGCAAAAGAAATCTGGTTCTTATGCAGACAATACAATGCTCAGGAAGCATTGGATATGGGGCTTGTAAACACTGTTGTTCCATTGGAGCAAGTGGAAGAAGAGACAATCAAATGGTGTGAGGAAATCCTAGAAAAGAGCCCGACTGCTTTACGTTTCTTGAAAGCGGCGTTTAACGCAGACACAGACGGACTTGCAGGGATTCAGCAATTTGCTGGAGATGCAACGCTTCTATACTACACAACGGATGAAGCAAAAGAAGGACGCGATTCCTTTAAGGAAAAACGCAAGCCTGACTTTGGCCAATTCCCACGTTTTCCTTGATTTTCAAATAACGGGATAAACCAAAAAAGGGTGACTTCTAGCATCTTTTCCACTCTATTAGTGGAGAAGATGGAGGTCACCCTGTTTTGATTACAAAAAACAAATGCTGTTAACTAAAAAGGAGAGAATCATATGGAAGAATTGCTTCCTAATTTCCTGAAGAACCGAGCTTCTTTAACACCTGACAAAGAGGCAATTGTCTACAAAAATACTTCATTGACCTTTCAGGAGCTGTATGAAAAAGCATATTACACAGCAGGAGTATTAACTGCAAAAGGGATTACGAAAGGGGACTATGTCGCTTTTTTAGTGAAAAACGATCTTCGCACTGTAATCGCTCTTCTTTCTCTTCATTTGCTGGGAGCAAGAGCCGTGCTCTTAAACAATCGCCTTACAGCAAATGAACTGCTGTATCAAATCAAAGACTCCAAATCTCATTCTCTTATTGCAGACAATGATTTTCATACAAAGACAGAGGAATTGGTCTGTGCATTACCTTCTTTAAATGTGATGTTTAATCAAGAGTTGGAAAATGGTCCATTTCAGCAGCCTGTTGTTCAGGAAACAGTAAATTTAGCAGATACATGTACCATCATGTATACCTCTGGGACGACAGGCTTTCCTAAAGGTGTTATCCAAACATACGGAAATCATTGGTGGAGCGCTGTCGGCAATGTGTTAAATGCGGGGATGACCGAAAAGGATGTTTGGCTTTGTACTGTGCCTATCTTCCATATTAGCGGATACTCTATATTAATAAGAAGTCTGCTATATGGAATGAAAATTGTCCTGCACGAGTCTTTTGATGAACAGCAAGTTCTGACTGATTTGCAGAAGGAAAAAATAACAATTATGTCTGTTGTGACAGCAATGCTCCAAAAAATAGAAAAGGCAGCAACGAGCCCGTTTCCAGAGTATTTCCGTTACATGCTTCTTGGAGGTGGGCCGGCATCTATTGAGTTAATTTCAAGCTGTATGAAAAAGGGAATTCCAGTGTATTACTCTTATGGCATGACTGAAACCTCTTCCCAAATTGTAACATTACCGCCTCAAGATGCTGCAAGGAAGATTGGCTCTGCAGGCAAGCCTTTGTTTCCTGCTCAGTTGAAAATCGTCGATGATGATGGAAATGAATTAGGAGCTGGAGAAGCTGGCGAAATTGTTGTATATGGTCCTAATGTGTCTAAAGGATATTTGAATAAAGGAGCTCATTCAGCTGATGGCTGGTTTCACACTGGCGATATAGGGTATAAAGATACAGAAGGCTTCCTGTATGTACTTGATCGCCGTTCAGACCTGATTATTTCTGGCGGAGAGAATATTTATCCAGCAGAATTGGAATCGGTAATTTCCTCTATAGAAGGAATTAAAGAAGCTGGGGTTGTCGGAATGGATAACCAAAAATGGGGACAAGTTCCCGCAGCCTTTATTGTATGTGAGGAAGGAACGGACTTGACTGAAAGTTATGTGTTGGAAGAATGCAGAAGGAAATTAGCTTCCTATAAGCTACCGAAAGAAATTCATTTCATAGAAGCGCTTCCGAGGAATGCCTCAAAAAAAATTGTCAGAAAAACATTAAGAGAGTGGCTGTAATAGCCAAGACTAATATATTTTAGGGGGCTTTGTCATGGGGCTTGATTTATATCATGGAGAGCTGTATTGGCCACATACATTAAGAGATATTCCTTCCTATCCTCGTTTGGAGGAGGATGTTTTTTGTGATGTACTTATCATTGGCGGTGGAATGTCTGGAGCTATAGCAGCGAATATCTTAGCAAATGAAGATTTAGAGATTGTACTTGCAGATAAAAGGAAAATAGGGCATGGAAGTTCTGCAGCAAATACAGGACTTCTACAATACTCCAACGATATGATGCTCCATGAATTTGCTCAAACAATCGGAGAGGAAAAAGCAGTAAGATTTTACGAACTGTGTTTTGAGGCAATGAAAGATTTAAAAGACATTGCCAGTTCTCTAACAGAAGATGTTCAATTCAAAGAAAGAAAAAGTTTATATTATGCAAGCAGTCAAACAGATGCAGATAAGTTGAAAACAGAGTATGCGATGTTGAAAAAACACGGTTTTCCTGTTGAATATTTAGATGATAATCAAATGAAGGAGCGCTTCGGCTTCTCAAAGCCTGCTGCTATTCTTACAGAAGGAGATGCGGAGGTTAATCCTCAGAGGCTTGTTATTCAGCTTGTTAAAGAGGCAGCTTTAAAGCAAAATGTCCGTGTATATGAACAAACTAATGTACAGGAGCAAGGCTTTATAGATGGATATTGGCAAATTAAAGCTGACAGCGGAGCAATCATTCACGCGAAAAAAATTATTTATTCAACAGGGTATGAAGCCGCACTTCATACGGACCGGCTTGGAGCTGAATTAAATCGTTCCTTCGCAATCGCAACAAGCAGACTTGAAAACTTTGCTGGCTGGGAAGGACAGTGCATGATATGGGAGACGAAACGACCGTACTTTTATATGCGGACTACATATGATGGCAGGATTGTAGCAGGCGGTCTTGATGAAGATCCAATGGAAGCTCCACAAGATGCTAAAGTATTAAAGAAATATGGAGAAAGACTGCTGGAGAAAATAAAGGAGCATTTCCCTGAATATGTAATGGATGTTGACTATGTTTATGGAGCTACCTTTGGCGAATCTGCAGACGGCAGACCATTTATCGGCAAGCACCCAAGCAAGGATGGTATCTTCTATTGTTTAGGATATGGGGGAAATGGAACAGTGTACAGCATGCTTGGTGCCAAAATAATCAGGGATATTATTCTTTATGGCAAGCATCCTGATGAAGAATTGGTTGCTCCAGACAGACCAGAGAAGAAGTTATATTCCAAGTAAACAAAAAAGAGAGGCAAAGTCCTCTCTTTTTTTTCGTTATTCTGTAGGCTGAAATGTTTTACAATCTGTTTCTCTGCTGTTATCAGCATGTTCACCTACATGGCTTACTACATAAATTTGATCGGCTCCACATAAATTTCCGCTTTCCCAAAAAGTACAATTTCTTACTTCACAAAGTACATCTTTTGCCAATAGAAACACTCTCCTTAGTTGGCTTATGATTTACAGGAATTGGGTAGCCCTCTTCCTATACTTAGTATGAAGCAGAAACGAAAATTTTATACTTGTAGCAGTGATGTCCTATTTTTTAGTCGCCTTTTGCTGTAAGTATTTTTTATCATGCATAAACAATTTCCAAAAGAAATAAAAACCAGGAAACAGAATAATGAAAGCTGCAATATAAGTTGCGAATATCGCATGAAATGAGCTAGGACTAGTAAAGGACGATGTGATTGTTACTTCAGGATAAACGATATATGGAAGATGCGCTTTACCGTAAACATAGCTAGCCATTAAATATTGAATAGTAATGGATACTATAGCGAGCCTGGGCATTCCCTTTATGTCTTTATTTTTTCGTGAGGGAAGGAAAAGACCTGCTCCCCCAAGTATAAAGAAGAAAAGAGAAAGGAGAAGCAAATATAAATCATCCATCATTTTTACATAAATCCAATTGGCATCCTGCTTTAATGTGAGCATGATAAATACTGCCATCAATAAAGAAATAGGACCGAGAATAATTGCATCCCTCCTGTATAGCCGATAGGCCTCAGGTTCATTCGAAACATTTGAATAATCTGCCAGAAGCAACGAAGATAGAAAAAGTGTGCTGCTTAATGCAAAGCCGAAAAAGGCATATTCGTTAGGACTAGAGAACAATCCGACGAGATCAAGGCTTTGCTTGCCATCTTGAAATACAACAAATCCTCCATGGGTGATTGGAAGGACACTGAGTAAAATACCTGGAATCAGCATTCCAGTAATGCCTGAAATATACGTTAGCGGCTTGCGGTATTCTTCCACAATATTTGAAAAAACAAGGAAGGCACTTCTGATTGCCAAAAGCAGAAGAATGATGCTTCCTGGTATAAGCAGAACCGTTCCTAAAGTATAAGCAGCTTTTGGAAATAAGCTGTAAACTGCAACAACGATGGCAACAACAAAAGTATTCGTTACTTCCCATGTTGGAGAAAGATAACGGTTTGCAATATTTGTTGCTCGCGTTTTTTCCCTGTTGATGTAAACCATCGACCAGAAGCCTGCACCAAAGTCCATCGTTGCCATAATGGCGTATATGAATACAAATCCCCACAGTACAGTAATCGCCAGTAATGAATCTGTCATGTTGCTAACACTCCTTAACTGTTAGATCCAAACAGCGGGATCTCTTTTTCCTTTGCAGCATTTAAGTCCTTCAGTACTGTGTTTTTGCGGAAGTAATAGATAAGTACTAAAGCCACCGTAACCCCTAAAATGATATAAACAATCATAAAAGAGAAAAACAGCAATGGAAGGTTGCCGCTTGTAGTTACCGAATCTGCCGTTGATAACTGCCTGTAAATAGTCCAAGGCTGACGGCCTGTACAAGCAAAAATCCAGCCGAATTCTATGCTAGCAATAGCGAGAGGACCAGAAGCTACAAAGATCCACATAATAAATTTAGGAAAACGCTCCTTTTTCAAAAGGAATTTCCATGCCAATGAAGCGAAGGAAAGGAGAATTAGAAAGGAGCCTATCCCCACCATGGCATTGAATAGTGTATGAACATAAAGCGGTGGCCAATATTCCTCAGGAAAGTCATTTAAGCCTGTGACAACCGTATCAAAGCTGTTTCCTGCTAAAAAGCTAAGTGCCCATGGTATTTCAATCGCACCGGTTATTTCTCTATTCTCCTTGTCTGTGAAACCGCCAATGGCGAGAGGTGCATGAGACTGTGTTTCAAAGAGCCCTTCAGCAGCAGCGAGCTTTTCCGGCTGATATTCATACAGTTTTTGAGCAGACTCATGTCCATTTAAGGCAGTCAATAAGGAAAAGACAGCACCGACTGAAATACTTAAAATCAATGCTTTCTGATGGAACTGAAAGATGCGCGAGCCGAATGGCTGTTTTAACATCTTAAATGCAGAAACAGCTGCGACAACAAAGGCTCCTGTTGTATAAGCACTCATCGCTACATGTCCTGCGGATACAAAAAAGGTAGGATTGAAGAAAGCCTTCCATGGATCTACGTCTGTAATTTGTCCGTCTTCCATGCGAAATCCTTGCGGTGTTCCTTCAAAGGCATGTACATTTGTAATAAGGATGGCAGATGCAAGGGCACCAATTGCAACAAGAATAAGACTGCTGATCCTGGCCCATGGTGGAATCCTTTCGGCTGCATACACATAGATGGACATAAATAATGCCTCTATGAAGAAAGCATAGATTTCTATCTGAAAAGGGAGTGCCATTACCTCTCCAATCACTTTCATGAAGCCTGGCCATAACAAGGAAAGCTGAAGGCCGGCAATCGTCCCTGTGGGAATACCGACACCAAGCAAAATCCCAAATGTCTTTGTCCATCTTTTCGCCATGATGACATAATCAAGGTCCTTCTTTCTTTGATAAAGAATTTCTGCCACTAACATCATTAAAGGCAGTCCGACCCCGATTGTTGCGAAGATGATGTGAAACCCCATCGTCATCCCGAACATGCTTCGAGCAGTAACTAGATGATCCATTAATATCTATCCTTTCCTTTTGTATTCCGAATACTGCTGTTAGTATTTTCAGGAATTGGCGCAATTATGTAAGAATGGATAGATACAGGCTTTTAGTTATTAGGAGTTGTCTTCAAAAGATTTTTTACTTACTATATAATAGATGGATATAGTAAAAAAAAGAGTAGATAAGATAGGAGATAAGGATAATGACATTATTAAATGAAATTTTAACTTTTAACGAACAATTTGTAGCAGAAAACAAATACGAGCGTTACATAACAACGAAATTCCCAAATAAAAAAATGGTTATTCTTACTTGTATGGATACAAGACTGCTTGAGCTTCTGCCACATGCTTTGAATATTTCTAACGGTGATGTAAAGCTTGTAAAAAATGCCGGGGCAGTAGTAGTACATCCTTTCGGAAGTATCATGCGAAGCATTCTTGTAGCTGTCTATGAATTAAAGGCAGATGAAGTAATGATTATCGGACATCATGATTGTGGAATGAGTGCCTTAAATTATGACTCTATGCTTGATAAAATGAAGGATAGAGGAATTTCTGAGGATACTATCAGCACATTAGAAAACTCCGGCATGGATTTGGATAAATGGCTAACAGGCTTTAGTTCTGTTGAAGAAAGTGTGTCACATAGTGTTAAGATGGTGAAGAATCATCCCCTTCTTCCACCAAATGTTCCTGTTCACGGCTTAGTAATTGATCCTAAAACAGGAAAGCTTGACCTTGTAGTCGATGGCTATAAAGCTTAATTAGGGGAATGATCCTTTTTGTGCGGCCATTCTTCCGGGACCGGATCAATACCGCCCGGATGAAATGGATGGCACTTGAGAATGCGCCTTATTGTTAAATATCCGCCCTTCCATGCACCATGCTTTCTGATAGCCTCTAAACCATAAGAGGAACAGGTAGGATAGAAGCGGCAGGAGGGCGGAGTAAGTGGTGAAATGGCCTTTTGATAAAACCGGATTAGTAAGATGAACAGTTTGCTTATCATTTATATTTTGCACTCCTAATTTCTAATGCTTACTTGAAGTCAGTATAGCATGACTGTTAAAGAGAAGAAAATGACAGCACTCCATTTACGAACATTCTTAAACTGGAAAAATATAATATAATTAAGTTGATGAAAATACTCGGGTTTTACGTTATAATGAGGTAACGAAAAAAAAGGGGATGACATGAATGCCTTCAGTTGAAAGCTTTGAACTAGATCATAATGCCGTAAAAGCTCCGTATGTTAGACACTGTGGTGTCCACAAAGTAGGAAGTGACGGGGTTGTTAATAAATATGATATCCGTTTCTGCCAGCCGAACAAACAGGCAATGAAGCCTGATGTGATTCATACATTAGAGCATTTATTAGCATTTAATCTTCGTGCACATGTAGAAAAATATAATCATTTTGATATTATTGATATTTCCCCAATGGGCTGCCAAACTGGCTATTACTTAGTTGTCAGCGGTGAGCCGACTGTGGAAGAAGTTATCGATTTGCTTGAAGATACAATGAAAACAGCAGTTGAAATCACAGAAATTCCTGCTGCAAATGAAACACAATGCGGCCAAGCGAAGCTTCATGATCTTGAGGGAGCAAAAAAGCTTATGCAGTTCTGGTTAAAGCAAAGCAAAGAAGACTTGAAGCAAGTTTTCGCATAAGCAAAGCAAAAGAGGTGCTATCTAGCACCTCTTTTTTATAACAGTGGACTTAATAATCGAGAGAATGATTCCTTAAATTTAATCCATAATGATCTTTTTGAATAGCTGTCTAATGAAAGGGGAGTGCATAGCTTCATATCCTCCATAAAGCCGTCAGTCAGTGAATTCGCTATTTCCTCACTATATATAAATGCATTTACCTCAAAGTTCAGACGGAAGCTTCTCATATCAATATTAGCAGTACCTACAGAGCTGATTTTCCGGTCAACAAGCAATGTCTTGGCGTGAATAAAACCATTTTCATATATATATACCTTTGCTCCTGCTTTTAGCATTTCACCAATATAGGAATATGTCGCCCAATAAACAAACATATGGTCAGGCTTGTTTGGTATCATAATTTTAACATCTATCCCTGATAGGGCTGCAATTCTTAAAGTATCAAGCAAGCTCGCGTCAGGAATAAAGTAAGGTGTTTGAATAAAAACCGAATCCTTAGCAGCTGTAATCATTTTAATATAGCCATTTTTGATTTGCTCCCACTCAGAGTTTGGACCGCTTGAGACAATCTGCATCCCGATATTCCCGATAATTTCGTCAAGCTTACCAGGAAAATAATCTGGAGAGTAATGAATTTCATGGTGTGCGGCCGCTTGGTTCCAGTCAAGAATAAACCTTGTCTGAATAGCATAAATGGCTGTGCCGACAATACGAAGATGCGTGTCGCGCCAGTAGCCGAATTTAGGATTCAATCCTAAATATTCATCCCCAACATTAAAGCCTCCAATATAGCCGATATGCCCGTCGATAATGGCAAGCTTTCGATGATTACGGTAATTCATACGTAAATTAATTAAATGAAACTTGCTTGGGAAAAAGACGGCAACTTGCCCACCGGCAGCTTTTAATTCCTTAAAAGCGCGCTTTTGTAAAGTTCTCGAGCCAAGCTCATCATACAAGAGCCTTACTTCCAGCCCTTCCTTTGCCTTCTCAGTTAAGGCTGCAATCAGTTTGGAACCTATCCCATCATTTTTAAAGATATAATATTGCAGATGGATTGATTTTTTAGCTGCCATAATATCTTTTAATAATTGGTCGAACTTTTCCTTGCCGTCTGTATAAATATCGACTGCGTTATTTTCTGTCAAAACAGCATCATTATTGAATAAATTCATATAAATAAGATCTTGATTATTTCTAATAACTTCATTTGTAGTGCGCAGCTGATTTGAACTGATTTGCAATAATTGAGACGCCAAGACTTGTTCGATTCCAAGCTTTTTTCGCTCATCCCATTGGAACATTTTCCTATTTCGCAAATTTTGACCAATAAGAAGGTATAAAATAAATCCTAGTATTGGGATAAAGGTCAAAACCATGAGCCATGCCCAAGTGGCGATGGGATCTTTTCTTTCAAAGAAAATGACTAGGAAAGCGAAGATAATGTTAAGTAAAATGATTGTACTTAATAAAATAGTGTATACGTGCATAGAACAATCCCTTTCAACCTTTGTCTTTTAAATATTTCTTTTGTGTATCATCTGCAACCACTTCACGCCAAAGGTCGAGAGCAACAAAAGGTTCAAAAAATGGTAGTACTGAAGATTTCTGTATCATTATAGGTGAAAATGATTGATGTTGAAAACTATTTTGTTCCCATATAATCTTCCCTCCAACAAACAATATTAAACGAAACATCCAGATGGTAAAAGTACTTAATAGAGGTTATTTAAAACTTGATAAAGGACAAATCCATGACCAATGAGCTAAAGCTCTAAATAGATTTCCTGCAGGTAGAGAATGAAGGTTAAAAAGGAAAAGACAAGTCCGCTTGGAACTTGTCTTTTTTTGCAGAGTGAATTAGTGCAGGTTTCTTGGCGAAAACAATGTATGACCTTGCTGACGATAATCATCTTTGGCAAATTTGCCTTTAAGGCTTTCAATTAAATATAAGCCCATCAAGTCATACAGCTCTTGCTCATTTAGCTCTTGGATGATATGAAGAAGATCTTCTCTAGACATTTCCTCTAAAAAGGCGAATGCTAGCATATCAATATCTTCCTCATCACCAGTTAGTTTATTCTTATATAAATTATATAATTCATCGACTAATTTCATGATCCATTCCCTCCAAATGGTATATCGGTGTGTATTAATGTAACCGCTTTATTAATTATACTTACTATAATATCGGAGAATGTCTATTTTCGCCACAACTTAATTAAAGCTTTCAGTTTCATTATTATACCCCTATTCTTTATAATGGTTACATACCCTATCAATTGAAAGATATTCCAGTAGGACTAGAAAAATGATTACTAATGAATGTGAGGCAATGATGAAAACATTCTATGACAATAATGGACTAAAAGTGAATTTATCATTTGAGAAAAATGCATTTTCTCTTCCTGCAAAACATGTTTTAGTCATTTGTTTATGGGATGGAAAATGGCTGATGACAAAGCATAAAACGAGAGGCATTGAATTTCCAGGAGGCAAAGTCGAAGACAAGGAAACACTAATGGAAGCATGCAGACGGGAAGTGATGGAAGAAACAGGCGGAATTGTCGGCAAGCTTACTTGGATTGCAGAGTATGAGGTCCATGAAAAAGATTCTAAGTTTGTTAAAGCAGTCTATTTTGCACATATCTCTTCCCTGCAGCATAGAGATAATTATTTAGAAACAGAAGGGCCAAGAATCTATAACGGAGATATATTAGATGTCCGTTTTCATAAATCTTTCAGCTATATTATGAAAGATAGGACGATTGATTATTGTATAAAAAGAATGATGGAACAATTATCAGGAGAAAATTTGGGGTATTATACAAAAAAATAAAAAGGTGGGATTCGCATGAATGGAGAGATATTGGAGCAAATCAGATTCCCCTCCCCAAATCCTTCAATTGACTTGTATATCGTTACATATGCTGTAAATGGTTTGAAAGTAAAAGGATTACTTGCTGTACCTAAACAGGAAGACATTTCAGACGGATTTTTGTATTTACGAGGCGGAATAAAAAATGTTGGCAAGGTTAGACCAGGCAGAATTGTTCAATTCGCTGCAGAGGGCTTTATTGTGTTTGCACCATTTTACCGGGGCAATCAAGGTGGAGAAGGAAATGAAGATTTCGCTGGAGAAGATCGGGAAGATGGAATTGCTGCTTTTCATCTGCTAAAAAATTACCCGAGCGTTAAACGAGTCCATGTTTTTGGTTTTTCAAGAGGCGGTGTTATGGCTTTGTTTGTTGGCATTTATTGTCCTGTTGCTTCTATTGTCACATGGGGCGGTGTTTCTGATATGGTGCTGACATATGAAGAAAGGAAGGATTTGCGGAGAATGATGAAAAGAGTCATTGGCGGCACACCGGCAAAATATCCGGAACGGTTTCAAGAGAGAACGCCTCTTCATTATTTGGACAAGATTTGCGCACCTACTTTAATTATTCATGGAATGCAGGATACAAATGTGTCCATTGAACACAGCAAAAAGCTGGAAGAGGGGCTTCTAAAGCAAGGGAAAACCGTTGAAACATGGTACTTTCCAGAATTCACTCACTATTTCCCTCCTAAAGTCAATCGGAAGGTTGTAGAAAATTTATGCAGTTGGATGAAAAAACACAGTGAAAAGCTGGTAGAATATAAGTAAGGATAAGAAGGAGGGAGAACGAAAAATGGGAATGCCCTTAGAATTAAATACAATGATTGTCACCAAAGGAAATGAATTGCGCCTTGAGGAGAATTGGTTTCAACTCGAAAAAGAAGCATATCGTTTATATCCCCTGCATATTCCTTTAGAAGTCAGAAAGACCATTAAAGGAGAACTTATCGGAACTGCTTCCATTGAAAAACTGGAGTGGTCTGATGGAAAAACGAAAATAACATACAAATTGATTGCATTAAATTCGACTAATTAAAGATAAATATATTGACAGTAATTAAAAGTTTGAGCTATTATGAAATCTTGAACGGATACTCTCTTATCCTGAGCTGGTGGAGGGACTGGCCCGATGAAACCCAGCAACCTACTATGTGAAGAAAATAGGCTGAAACATCCATTTAATTGATGGATGGAGCAGACATTCTCTTAGGAAAGGTGCTAACCTGTAGCAAGGAAATATCCTTGAACGATAAGAGTGAAAGGTGCGAATCAATTTTGCTTGGAGCCTTTTCACTATTGAAAAGGTTTTTTGTATGCAATCTGGTCCATTATCTTTTAAAAAAATGTATATTTTTCATGTGTGTTTTTGAGCAAGTGTTTTTTGCCAAAGGATAACACTTCTCGGATAAAAACACCTTGTTTACTTCATACTATCTAGGGAATGAGTACCGTATCAATTTAGAGGGCAAGAGTGCTTGCCTTATAATAAGGAGGAAATCAGATGTCATCAAAACGTCGCTTGTTTACTTCTGAATCGGTAACGGAAGGTCATCCGGATAAAATCTGTGACCAAATTTCAGATGCGATTTTAGACGCTATTCTAGCAAAAGATGCAAATGCCCGTGTTGCAGCAGAAACATCTGTAACAACAGGATTAGTTTTAGTTGCAGGGGAAATAACTACATCTACATATGTGGATATACCGAAAATTGTAAGAGAAACAGTTAAGGAAATTGGCTACACTCGTGCAAAATATGGTTTCGATGCAGAAACGAGCGCAGTGCTTACTTCTATTGATGAGCAGTCTGCTGATATCGCTCTTGGTGTGGACCAAGCCCTTGAAGCACGTGAAGGAACAATGTCAGATGAAGAAATAGAAGCGATCGGTGCAGGGGACCAAGGATTAATGTTCGGCTTTGCATGCAATGAGACAAAAGAGCTTATGCCTTTGCCAATCTCTTTAGCTCATAAGCTTTCTAGAAGACTGGCTGAAGTGCGTAAAGAGGAAATCTTGCCATATTTGCGTCCGGACGGCAAAACGCAAGTTACTGTTGAATATGATGAAAATGATAAACCTGTAAGAATTGATACAATTGTTATCAGCACACAGCATCACCCTGAAGTGACATTAGAGCAAATTCAACGCAATATTAAGGAATATGTAATTAATCCAGTTGTTCCAGCAGAATTAATTGATGAAAATACGAAGTATTTCATTAATCCAACTGGCCGTTTCGTTATTGGCGGACCACAAGGTGATGCAGGATTGACAGGAAGAAAGATTATCGTAGATACATATGGCGGTTATGCAAGACATGGCGGCGGAGCTTTCTCTGGGAAGGATCCAACTAAAGTAGACCGCTCTGCAGCATATGCAGCACGCTATGTAGCGAAAAACATCGTGGCAGCAGGATTAGCAGACAAGGTTGAAGTGCAGCTTGCATATGCAATCGGTGTTGCTCAGCCAGTTTCCATTTCTATTGACACATTTAATACAGGCACTGTATCAGAAGAAGTTCTGGTAGACGCTGTCCGCGAAAACTTCGACCTTCGCCCAGCAGGAATTATTAAAATGCTGGACTTGCGTCGCCCAATTTATAAGCAAACAGCAGCATACGGACATTTTGGACGTAATGACCTAGATTTGCCTTGGGAACGTACAGATAAATCAGATGTATTAAAAACAGCTGTCGCTGGAAAATAAAAGAAGGAGTTGCACGGTAATAAAGTGTAACTCCTTCTTTCTTTTTCCGTCTAATAAGTCAGTAGAAAATTTTACTTGTTTTTAGCTCTTAAAATTATCAAGACTTTCGTCTATAATGGATTAATGTAAAATATAAATGGTAGTCAATATTTGCTAATAGGACATAATAATGTTTTAAAATAGCTCGGATTACATTTAAAGATTAACAGTAAAAGTTTATACTAACAGTAATTTAGGTCTCCTTAGTAACAGGAGAAGAATGGAGTAGGTGAGCAGTATGTGTGGTTTTGTAGGCTGTATACATGAAAAAGAGCAAAACTTCCAAGAGGCGCAAAAAGAACAATTTGCGAATATGAATAGAATTATTACACACCGTGGACCGGATGATGAAGGATACTTCTATGATGAACATATCCAATTCGGCTTCAGAAGATTGAGTATTATTGATATCGAGTCTGGGCATCAGCCGTTAACATATGAAAATGAACGTTATTGGATCATCTTCAACGGAGAAGTTTATAACTATTTGGAAATCAGAGAAGAGCTAGTGAAGGCAGGCTTAACGTTCCAAACTAACTCAGATACAGAAGTAATCATTGCCCTTTACAGCCATGAAAAAGAAAAGGCTGTTGAAAAACTTCGCGGCATGTTTGCATTTGTTATTTGGGACAAGCAGGAAAAAACATTGTATGGTGCTCGTGATCCATTTGGAATCAAGCCTTTCTTCTATTTTGATGATGGTGAAAAGACTTACTTTGCATCAGAGAAAAAGAGTATTGCAATGGCATTAGAAAGCGATGTATTAAACTATGAGTCTCTTCAGCATTATATGACTTACCAGTTTGTTCCTGAGACTAATACAATGTCAGAAGGCATCAACAAGCTTGAGCCAGGTCATTACTTCACGAAAAAACTTGGTGAGCCAATGGATATTAAACGCTATTGGAGAGCATCTTTCCAGCCTGTGAACAAAACGGAATCAGAGTTCGTTAAAGAAATTAAAGATGTGCTGTTTGACAGTGTAAAAATGCATATGCGAAGCGATGTTCCTGTTGGTTCTTTCCTTTCCGGCGGAATTGATTCATCGATTATTGCTAGTATTGCGAAAGAATTCCATCCTGGAATTAAAACATTCTCTGTCGGGTTTGAGCATAATGGTTTCAGTGAAATTGACGTAGCGAAGGAAACAGCGGATAAGCTTGGTTTAGAAAACATCAGCCGCATCATTACACCACAGGAATATATGAATGAAATTCCGAAAATTATGTGGCATATGGATGATCCGCTTGCTGATCCAGCATGTGTGCCTTTATACTTTGTTGCACAAGAAGCTAGAAAACATGTTACAGTTGTTCTTTCAGGCGAAGGTGCAGATGAACTGTTTGGCGGATACAATATTTACCGTGAGCCGCAGTCATTGGAAGTATTTAATAAAATTCCTAAAATTGGTAAGTCCCTGTTGCGTGCTATTGCAGCGATTCTTCCTGAAGGTGTTAAAGGAAAGAGCTTTATTGAACGCGGTGTGACACCGATGGAACAAAGATATATCGGAAATGCTAAGATGTTCAGTGAAAGTGAAAAAGCACAGTTGCTGTCCATCTACAACAAAAATATTGATCATACAGATATTACAAAACCTCTTTATGAAGAAAGCAAAGGTTATGATCCAGTTGACCGCATGCAGTTTATTGACATCCACACATGGATGAGAGGAGATATTTTGCTGAAAGCAGACAAAATGACAATGGCTCACTCTCTAGAATTGCGTGTACCTTTCTTAGATAAAGCTGTGTTTGAAGTAGCTTCTAAAATACCGTCTAGCTTAAAGACTGCAAATGGAACTACAAAGTATATTTTAAGAAAAGCAGCGGAAAGCTTTGTGCCTGAGCATGTATTAACACGCAAAAAACTAGGCTTCCCTGTGCCAATTCGTCACTGGTTAAAAGATGAGATGAACGAATGGGCAAAAACAATCATTAAAGAAAGCGATACAGACCATTTGCTGAACAAATCTGTTGTATTGCAGCTATTGGAAGACCATTGCCAAGGTAAAGCTGACAACAGCCGCAAAATTTGGACTGTATTGATGTTTATGGTTTGGCATAGTGTTTATATCGAAAAAAAATATTCCTTCGAAAAGGAATATTTAAAAGAAAAAACACTTGTTTAATTAATGGAGTAGGGAAGTTAGTTGCTGTAAGTTATTGCTTGGCTTCCCATCTGCACCCACGATGCAATAAAATCATCGATGGGTGCTTTTTTATTTTGTTCACCTGTCAATGGATCATTAAAGTAAACATAATCTTCGTCATAGCCAGTTATCAGGACGGAATGCTCGGAATATGTGATATCGATTGTGCCGCTTGGAGTTACCCATGTGCGGAAATTATCATCAGAAAGCTCTTGGAATTTTGAATTAGTAATAACCCAAACTGGACGGCCATCTGAAAGCTGTTCTTTTACCGAATCGAAATCAGAGCCAGTAAAATCAACGATTGCTCCTGGAAGATATTTTTCCGCTAGCTCAGCAATCGGCTTATGATAAACACCAAGCCCCGGACCTTCAAGGGAATACATATCTCCGACAAACCCATCATTAGGATTGCCATAATAAATAGTACCGTTAACGACTTCATATGCTGTAGTATTTTTAGTAATTTCTTCTGCAAGTGTCATCTTATCTACATCTACACCTGCATATTGCAAAAGCATCGCAAGAGCCGTCACTTCACAGCCTCTCGGAAGCTCTGGCAGTTGATTCATTGCAGTTGCTTCCAATAACACAGATTCTTTTATAGTTACTTTTGAACTTAATTTTTCTACATTTTCTTTAGCTGTAACAGCTATTTCCTCTACCCGCTCTTTTGCAAGCGCAAAATTCTTAGAACCGTCTAAATTTAATACATAAAAGCTGATGCCAACTAATATGGCTATTAAGGAAAAGAGCAGTCCTTTTACAATTTTAGTAAGCCTTTTTTGAACTACAAGGAATAATACGAAGAATAGAGCAAGGACAGAGTATAGTATTATTTCGTTTGTATTCATTTTCATCACCTATTTCTTATATAAGTATTTATCGGATAAATTTTGAGAAAATAAATAGTAAGAAATGAACTTTCTTGACTTGAAGATACCTTTCACGCCTAAAGAGGCTGCATTTGGTTATTTTTTAATATTTTTTTCCCGTTAGTGCATAATATAAAAACCGATTTTTTGTATTAAATATGTGTTTTATCAAATATAGAGTACTGCGGCAACCTTTAATTTTCCTTAAATAATCAGGAACAATCGCCGTAATTTAATTTAAAAATTTGTCAAAGTGCATTTACGTGTTACATAATAGAAGAAGCAATACTGTGATAAGTCGAATGGGGGAGATTTTTTATGTGGAAATGGGAAGCGGAAGGAGAGGCTAAAGCAGTCGTCGTGATTGTTCATGGTGCTATGGAGCATCATCGCCGTTACGGTTGGCTAATTGAAATGTTTCGCTTATCTGGTTTTCATGTCGTGATGGGGGATCTTCCAGGCCAAGGCATGACAACACGGTCAAGCAGGGGGCATATCGACTCTTTCAGTGAGTATACAATTGAAGTTAAAGACTGGATTCAAGCAGCCTACCAATTTGAATTGCCGGTTTTTTTGATTGCACACAGCTTAGGAGGCTTGGCATCTATTCGTCTGCTGCAACAGGAGAATCTTAAGCTTGCTGGTCTTATTCTCTCATCGCCATGTCTTGGGTTAAAAAAATATCCGCCGAAGCTGTTGAGCGCCATTTCAATCCTTTTGAACAAAGCTGCGCCTAGACTGCGCATGAATACAGGCTTAACAATCGAAATGGCGACTAGAAATGCAGAAATTAGGGAAATAGATAGCAACGATACCTTATATATTACAAAAGTGTCTGTAAGATGGTATAGAGAACTGATTAGTGCAATGGCTGCAGCCTTTGCGAATGTAAACAAAATGCAGGATTTGCCTCTTCTTCTTATGCAAGGGGGAGACGATTCAGTAGTAGATAAAAAAATGGTGAAAAATTGGTTCAATATGGTACCATTATCAGAAAAGAGATTTAAAGAATGGCCACAATGCTACCATGAAATCTTTAACGAGCCGGAACGAGATGATGTGTTTGACTATGCGCTTGATTTTATCAATAGTCAGCTAAAATCGATAGGTTATATTGTATAAGTGAGGTTTTAAAAATGTCTGTACCAAACATGCCACTAACATTAATGTCTAAAGTGTATTTAAAGGTTTTTCCTGTTGTTCACAAGGAACTGAACTATTGGACGAACAGAGCAAAGCAAATCCCAAATCCTGAGCTGCAAAGACAGGCTTTGGCGAGCATAAAGGACAAAACATTCCACTGTGAAGGCGGATCAATCATGGCCCTTATTTCAAGGCATGAATATAAGACTGCCATTAAATTTATTGTGGCATACCAAACAATCAGCGATTATCTTGATAATCTATGTGACCGGAGCACTTCATTAGATCCGCGGGATTTCTCTGCACTGCATGAATCAATGGAGCATGCGCTCACAGTCGGGGCACAACCCACTAACTATTACCGGTTCCGAGAGGATCAAGATGACGGCGGCTACTTGTATGATTTAGCCAAAACATGCCGGGACACACTCGCAGAGCTAGAGAATTATGAATATATTAAAGACCAGTTACTTGAACTTTGCCGATATTATTGCGATTTGCAAATACATAAGCATGTTATGGTAGAGGAAAGAATTCCAAGATTGAAATCATGGTTTGATGAGAACAAGCACGCAATACCTGAAATGGATTGGTATGAATTCTCTGCATGCTCCGGTTCAACATTAGGGATATTTTGTTTAGTTTCTTATGCATTAAGAAAGGATTTTCAGCCAGCTTATTCCTCCAATATTCGAGACGGCTATTTTCCATATATACAAGGTCTTCACATATTATTAGATTACTTTATCGATCAGGAAGAAGACAGACAGGGCGGCGATTTAAATTTCTGCTTCTATTATAAAGATGAAGAAGAGCTTTTCAGCCGGTTAAAGCATTTTGTAGAAGAAGCAGACAGACATACAAAAAATCTCCCTCATCAACGGTTCCACAAACTTATTAACAGAGGACTGCTCGGTGTCTACTTATCTGACGAAAAAGTATATAAGCAGCAAAATATTAGAAAGCTGGCAAGGGAAATTATTAAAACTTCCGGTCCGGTTGGCTACTTCTTTTATATTAATGGACGAGCATACCGCAAGTTTCAAAAGATGATTCCAGCAGGAATGATGAAGACGATATCTAAATAAATGTAGGCCGACAAGGGGAGTTGCAGATGTTTCCTGAACTAGAAACAGATCGGTTGCTTTTAAGAGAGATAGAAGAAAAAGATGTTAAAGCGATTTATAGTATATTAAGTCGTCCTGACGTTACGGTGCACTACGGGCAAGAGCCTTTTACCACAATTGAGGAAGCACGTTCCTTGCTGGCAATTTTCAATATGAATTACAGCATGCAAAAAGGAATTCGCTGGGGAATGGTAGAAAAGGACAGCGGCGCTTTTATTGGGACAATTGGCTATCATGCATGGCATCAAAAGCATAAGCGGGCTGAAATCGGTTATGAGCTTCACCCGGATTTTTGGAAAAAGGGCTATGGGATGGAGGCTATTTCTGAAGTTATATCATACGGATTTTCTGCTTTGCAATTGAACCGAATCTCAGCGATTGTGTATCCTGAAAATAATTCATCTCAAAAAATGCTGGAAAGAGCAGGTTTTCATAAAGAAGGTACTTTGGCAAAATATATGGTTCAAAATGAACATATTTATGATTGCCTCATGTATTGTCTGCTTCACCCTTCCTTAAACGAAAAGAAATAAAAAAATGCCGGGAATCAGTCTTACTGATTATCCGGCATTTTTTCTTATTTATCTTTTCTCAATGGCAATAATAAAAGGCGGGTTGTTTTTTTGGTTAATGAACTGATATTTTAGAACATGCGCTTTTTCCTGACTGAAGTTTTCAGCGAATGTAAGCAGCTCGTCTCTTTCTTGTGCACCTTCAGTATGTCCATGATAAATGACAAGAATAATGATTCCTTCTGGTGCAAGCATGTTAAATATTTGTTCGACTGCCATTATAGTCGTGTTCGAATTTGTAACGATTGATTTATCTCCACCAGGCAAATAGCCTAAATTGAAAATAGCACCCTTCACAAGTCCATGCAGTTTTTCAGGAATAATTTTTTCCACATTTTCATGCCCTGTTTTAGTAAGAATTACCCGATTAGTAAGGGACTGGGCTGCAAGTCTGCTTTTCGTTGCTTCAAGGGCCTGATCCTGAATATCGAAGCTGTATACCTTGCCGCCTTCTCCTACAAGGTTTGCCAGAAAACAGGTGTCATGACCATTTCCCATTGTCGCATCAATGGCAATATCGTCTTCATCGATTGCATTTTCTAACAATGTTCTTGCAAAGGGAAGTATGCGTTCCAGCTTCATATCGTCACCTTTTCCGCATTATAAAATTTTCCTTGCCAGCTGTCACGTCTTTTCAATTCTGCATCAATGCTGTTCAGTACATCCCATTTGTTGACACTCCACATTGGTCCAACCATTAAATCAATCGGTCCATCGCCTGTAATTCGATGAATGATCATACTTGGCGGCAATATTTCCAGCTGGTCGCAAACAAGCTGAATATATTCGTCAAAGGTTAGAAACTTAAGCAATCCTTTTTCATATTGTTTAACCATAGGTGTGCCCTTCAGCAAATGAAGCAAGTGAATTTTAATTCCTTGCACATCAAGCTTGCTCACTTCTTTCGCTGTTTCCATCATCATTTCATTCGTCTCAAGTGGAAGCCCGTTAATGATATGTGAGCAAATGCGGATATTATGTTTTCTCAGTTTATTAACACCATCCACATATGTTTGATAATCATGGGCTCTATTAATAAGCTGTGCTGTTTTTTCATGGACAGTCTGCAAGCCAAGCTCCACCCATAAATAGGTGCGCTCATTCAGTTCTGCCAAATATTCAACAACATCATCAGGAAGACAATCTGGTCTTGTCGCAATGGAAATGCCGACAACATTTTCCTGCTTCAAAACAGTTTCATACTTTTCTCTCAGCACTTCAACAGGAGCATGTGTATTTGTGTATGCTTGGAAATAAGCCATATATTTGCCGTCTTTCCACTTTTCATGCATTTTGTTTTTTATATCGTGAAATTGCTTTTCCAATGAATCGACACGATTCCCTGCAAAGTCACCGCTACCAGCAGCACTGCAGAAAGTACAGCCGCCGTGTGCCACCGTGCCGTCCCGGTTAGGGCAATCGAAGCCTCCGTCTAGTGCGATTTTAAATACTTTATGTCCAAACTCGCCTCGCAAATGATAATTCCATGTATGATATCTTTTATTATCAGCTGCATAAGCAAATGGATTTTGCTGACTCAAAAGAATGACCTCCTTATAATGCAATCTAAATGCATAACAAAAATTTTAACATGTAACTGCTGCTTCTCCAAACAGTTTTATATAAACCGCTAATTCAGTAAAGAAAAGGAAGTCATAAGAAGGTTGCAGACTACAGATAATATGTAGCGAAGCACTATTGCTTCAAAGACAGCAACACTTGTTGGGAGGGCTATATATTGGCAACTCGTGATTCTATGGATGAGCTTTTGGAAAGATGTAATACAGCGATAGGCTATGCAGAAGAACAGTATAAAATTGCTCAAATGCAGGAGCATTATAATATAGAAGAATATACAGATGCACAATTTCAGCTGGAAAATGTATTTAATGACTTGCAAACGATGGATCATAGTGCCAACGCGCAGCAAAGGGATCAATTATACAGAATGAGGCTGCTTATACAGGATAAGCAAAATCAAATGGCCCTACATTTACCATAAAGAGTCTTAGTAATGCATCAAAAAGGGCGATTCTAATGATGAATCGCCCTTTTAATATTATTCTGTTTTAGGTACTCTAAGCTTGCTGGTTTTTAATGGTGCATCATAGAAGTAAGCAGCTGCCATACCAATAACAAGTAAGAAAATTAATACAGGTACAAGCAGGCCAATTCCATTAACATCGACTAGATAGCCTCCTAATAAAGGACCTATCATTCTGCCGCCGGTTGCTGTACTGTTGATAATACCTTGGAAGAAGCCTTCCCGCCCCTTTGGTGCCAGTTTATCTGCAATGGTTGGAACAGCTGGCCATATTAACATTTCCCCTACGGTGAGAATGATCATGGCAGCTAAGAACCCTGCAAACATGTCTGCTTGACCGACGATAAGGAAAGAAATAATAAAAATAACAATACCAATTAACATCTGCATTTTTACAGAAGAACATATTTTCTTCGTAAACAGACTGATGAGAGGCTGACCAAAAACGATTAAGCCGCCGTTAACGGCCCATAGTAAACTGTATTGTGCAAGCGGAATATTTAACTCTTGTGTATGTGTAGAAATGGTCGCTTGCCATTGTACATAACAAATCCAGCACAGCAAATAACCGAAGCCGAGAATAGTAAGGGCATAAATAGCTGGATTTCGATGTGCTTTCTTTCTTTTTATACCATTGTCTCCTGCCGTTTGCACAATAGGTTGAACTTGGATGTTTTTATAGCTCAATAAAGCAATAAAGAAAAATACAACATACATAAATGTATTAGAGATAAAAATCCAAGTGAACGAATAGGAAGCAATTAGCCCGCCAATTGCTGAACCTAATGCAACTCCAGCGTTTTGGGCAACATAAATGCTGTTAAACGCTTTTCTGCCTCCCTCTGGCCAGACATTTCCCGCCATTGCATACATGCTTGGATAAATAATCCCAGATCCAAAGCCTGACAATGTGAAGAAGAAGCAATAAGCTTCCCAAGCATTCCAGACGGACAGCCCTAACAAGGACAAAGCTGTTAACGAAATTCCCAGAAGAATGGAGAGATAGCCTCCTAATTTATCATAAAGCGCGCCGCCAACCAAATTCCCGATTACACTTGCACCAGAATTAAGCATTAAGATAAAACCGGCAACTGTAAGAGATTTTCCGAGGTGGTCGTGGATATATATACTGTTTAATGGCCAAAGCAAAGAAGAGCCGGTGACATTGACAGCCATTCCAATTACTAAAAGCCATAGTGCTCTAGGCATATGTGGTGCTCCTTTACCATTTAATTTGCTACCAGCAATAAGTGTAATGCGATTTTAGAACTCCTGCAATAGAAATAACTCCATCTGCATGAAGGCGGAAAATTAGTTATTTTCTGTTAATTAAAACGGTTACTTTTAACAACTGTGCGAATAAAACAGATAATTTATTGAAAAGTTAGACAATTTAATCTACAGTAGAAATATCATGCTCTTGTATAGAAAGGAATTAAGATTCATGACAAATATTTGTTTAATAAGGCACGGAGAGACAGATTGGAATTCCTTAGGGAAGATTCAAGGCAGAACCGATATTCCATTGAACTCGAACGGAATTAGACAAGCAGAACAATGCCGGGACTATTTGAAGGAAACTAGCTGGGATTTTATCATCACAAGCCCTCTTATTCGGGCAAAGGAAACTGCGGCTATTATAAACGAGTCTCTAAACCTGCCTATAGTAGAAATGTCCGAATTCATTGAAAGAAGCTTTGGGGATGCAGAAGGAAAAACAAAGGAGGAAAGACAGGTCCTTTATCCTGATATGCTTTATCCTAATGCAGAGCCTTACTGGGAATTGGCAGAAAGACTGAAACAGGGCTTGGCAGATATTCTGCAAAGCTACCCACAGCAAAAAGTTCTCCTTGTTGCTCATGGGGCTGTCATTCATACCATTTTAAGAATTCTGTCAAACGAGGAAATTACATTAGACAATACATACTTAACAAATGCTTGTATAAGCAATATTCATTATAAAGACAGTAAATGGGCGATAAAGGACTACAACATCGTCACACATTTGCAAGTTTAATTACGGGAAGGATGAGGAGAAGATGGTTAAGGATTTTGGGGCATTTGCAAAAAAAGAGGTTGTATTAGAACCATTAAATACAGGGGAATTATCAGGCTTAAGCTTTGCAGTTAAGGATGTGTTTGCTATAAAAGGACATCAGTCAACGGCAGGAAATCCAGATTGGCTCAAGACTCACCCTGCTGCAGCAAGTACAGCTTTCTCTCTCAGCCTGTTACTTAATAATGGCGCAAGGCTTGAAGGAACGACGATAACAGATGAACTGATGTATAGTCTTAATGGAGAAAACTTTTATTATGGAACTCCAATCAACCCGAAAGATCCAAAGCGCATTCCTGGCGGCTCATCATGCGGATCAGCAGTCGCAGTAGCAGCGGAATTAACTGATTTTGCAATCGGAACAGATACGGGCGGGTCTGTCCGAATTCCTTCTTCTTATTGTGGAATCTATGGCATCCGTCCAACTCATAATATTGTTGATATGGAAGGAGTCATTCCGTTAGCTAAAAGCTTTGATACTGTCGGTTGGATGGCAAGAGACGCAGAGACATTACGAAAGGTTGGCAACGTATTGATTAAAGAGGAAGGTTCCAGAGAGCCTTTCACTCGTATTTTGATGGCAGATGATGCATGGGAATTGATTGAACCTAATGCAAAAGAGGCATTATTAACGGAGTTGAAAAAATGGCAGACAGCTTCTTTAACACATTCGCAAACGGTATTGGCAAATGAGGGGCTTGCTGACTGGGCAGAGACGTTCAGGATGCTGCAAGGCAGAGAGATTTGGGAGGAGCATGGAAAATGGATTGAAAAGTATAAACCATCCTTCGGTCCTGGCATTGCAGAACGATTTCAATGGGCAAGCACACTAGCTGAAGCTGATATGTCCCCATTTATAAAGAAAAGACGTATGATTCAAGAAAATATGGAAAAACTGCTAAAGGATGATGGCCTTTTAATCATTCCAACATCACCTGGAAAAGCACCTCTGCTCAATCTGTCGGTGGAAGAACTGGAACTGCGCAGAAGCAGGACATTCCAGCTCTGCTGCATTGCTGGGTTAACCGGCTTCCCGCAGGTGAATATCCCGCTTGCAGAAGTAGACGGCGTTCCTGTTGGTGTATCTGTGATTGCTGGCAAAGGTCAGGATAAAAAGCTCCTGCAATTTATTGCGTCACTTGAAGCAAACAAACGGTGACCGAAATCCTTAACGGTGCATATGCTTAACAAGGAGCTGGCGGAGATAGTTCTTGCTTAATAACTTCTTGCATCCGTGAAGAAAATAACATACAATAAACATCATATAGGGCAACAGCTAGGAAAAGGAATAGTAAAGATGCTTTTTTGTTGAAGAGAGCTGGCGGATGGTGCAAGCCAGTCAAAAAAAATCTTGAACTCGCCTTTGAGTTGCAAGTGTGAACTAACAGTAATGCTTGCCGTACACCGCGTTAAGGGATAAATGAAGCGAGTGATTTATTCACTAATTGTGGGTGGTACCGCGGGAGATATACATATATTCCTCTCGTCCCTATTTGGGATGAGGGGATTTTTTGTTTTCTAAGGAAAACAAACCCTGCGAATAGAAAACTAATAGGAGGAAATAAGATGAGCTTTAATCATCAGAACATAGAAAAGAAATGGCAAAGCTATTGGCAACAAAATAAAACGTTTAAAACAAGTGAAGATAAAGGGAAAAAGAAATTCTATGCACTTGACATGTTCCCATATCCATCCGGAGCGGGCCTTCACGTAGGACATCCAGAAGGATATACAGCTACTGATATTCTTTCAAGAATGAAAAGAATGCAGGATTTTAATGTTCTTCATCCAATGGGTTGGGATGCATTTGGATTACCTGCAGAACAATATGCACTTGATACAGGCAACCATCCAGCACTATTCACAGAAAAAAATATTGAAACATTCAGACGTCAAATCAACTCTTTAGGCTTCTCCTATGACTGGGACAGAGAGATTAACACTACAGATCCAGATTATTATAAATGGACACAATGGATTTTCTTACAGCTATTTGAAAAAGGCTTAGCATATGTTGATGAAGTGGCAGTTAACTGGTGCCCTGCTTTAGGAACAGTGCTTGCCAATGAAGAGGTCATTGACGGAAAGAGCGAAAGGGGCGGACATTCTGTTGAAAGACGCCCGATGAGACAATGGATTTTAAAGATTACAGCTTATGCTGACCGTTTGCTTGAAGATTTGGATGAAGTGGATTGGCCGGAAAGCATTAAAGAAATGCAAAGAAACTGGATCGGACGTTCTGAAGGAGCGGAAGTGACTTTCCAAATTGATAACCATGATGAAACATTCACTGTGTTCACGACAAGACCAGACACACTGTTTGGTGCTACTTATGCTGTACTTGCTCCTGAGCATGCGTTAGTTGATAAAATCACAACAGCAGAGCAAAAGGAAGCAGTTGAAGCATATTTAGAGAAAATTAAGAGCAAGAGTGATTTGGAAAGAACGGACCTTGCTAAAGAAAAAACAGGTGTATTCACAGGAGCTTATGCTGTTAATCCAGTGAATGGCGAAAAAATGCCGATTTGGATTGCAGACTACGTGCTTGTCAGCTATGGAACTGGAAGCATTATGGCAGTTCCTGCACATGATGAAAGAGACTTCGAGTTTGCAAAAACTTTTGATTTGCCAATTAAAGAAGTGGTAGCTGGCGGAAATGTACAGGAAGAAGCCTATACTGGTGATGGAGCGCATGTTAACTCTGACTTCCTTGATGGGCTGCAAAAAGAAGAAGCAATCACTAAGATGATTGCATGGCTTGAAGAGAAAGGCATCGGTACGAAGAAAGTAACCTACAGACTTCGTGACTGGTTATTCAGCCGTCAAAGATACTGGGGTGAACCAATTCCAATTATTCACTGGGAAGATGGCACAATGACAGGTGTCCCTGTGGAAGAATTGCCGCTAACATTGCCTGATACAGCAGAGATTAAACCATCTGGAACTGGTGAATCGCCTTTGGCAAACATCTCTGAGTGGGTTAATGTAGTAGATCCGGTTACAGGTAAAAAAGGCAGACGTGAAACAAACACAATGCCGCAATGGGCGGGCAGCAGCTGGTATTATATCCGCTATATCGATCCGAAAAACAGTGAAGCTATTGCAGACCCTGAAAAGCTGAAAGAATGGCTTCCAGTTGATATTTATATCGGTGGTGTAGAGCATGCGGTTCTGCATTTATTGTACGCACGCTTCTGGCACAAGGTATTGTATGATTTAGGCGTTGTACCTACGAAAGAGCCATTCCAAAAGCTGTATAACCAAGGGATGATTCTTGGTGAAAACAATGAAAAAATGAGTAAGTCTAAAGGTAATGTAGTTAATCCGGATGAAATAGTCTCAAGCCATGGTGCTGATACACTTCGCTTGTATGAAATGTTCATGGGACCACTTGATGCAGCAATAGCTTGGTCAACGAACGGACTTGATGGTTCAAGAAGATTCCTTGACCGTATTTGGAGATTGCTTGTGGATGATAATGGCGAGATTTCAAGCAAAGTTCAAGAAATCGATGAAGCGAAGGGTCTAGACAAAATCTACCACCAAACGGTGAAGAAGGTTACAGAGGACTTTGAAGGATTACGCTTTAACACAGCTATTTCCCAAATGATGGTCTTCATTAATGAGTGCTATAAGGCAGATGCGATTCCAAAAGCTTATATTGAAGGCTTTGTGAAGCTTCTTTCCCCAATTTGCCCTCATATTACAGAAGAGCTGTGGGAAAAACTTGGAAGCTCATCAGGTACGATTGCATATGAAGCATGGCCAGCATATGATGAAGCAAAATTGGTAGACGATGAAATCGAAATCGTTATCCAAATCAACGGTAAAGTAAAAACAAAATTGATGGTTCCAGCTGATGCGAATAAAGATGCTCTAGAGCAAATCGCTATGGAAGACAGTCAAGTGAAAGAGCAAATTGACGGGAAAACAGTTAGAAAGATTATTGCTGTTCCAGGAAAATTGGTTAATATTGTAGCTAATTAATACAGAAGTCCAGCCATACTGTGTGGCTGGACTTTTTTTATATAAAAACAGTGGGCATGTGATTTGCATCTTTTTTTTAATTGTTCTATATTACAATGAGTGGAAGTTAACATGATTCGTACTGGTAGAATGGAGGAAATAATAAATGGAAGATATTAAGATAATTACAACAGAAGAATTAGAAGACAAGCTGAAAAAAGGGGAAAAGCTGGAGCTTGTTGATGTTAGGGAAGATGATGAAGTAGCAGAAGGCATGATTCCAGGGGCTAAGCATATTCGCATGAATGATATTCCTGAAAAGCTAGACTACTTCTCAAAAGAGAAAGAATATATTTTTATATGCCGCAGTGGTAAAAGAAGCGAAAACGTCTGCTATTTCCTTGAAGACCGAGGCTACAAGGTTGTTAACATGGTTGGTGGAATGCTTAACTGGAACGGTGAAACTGTTTAATCTAAAGAACCCTTCGCAGCTTGCTGTGAAGGGTTTTTTATTTTCATATTGTCTAAAATGACGATAAATTGGCTATTATTTTAATAGAATATTCTGATCACTTAGGAGTGTGGATGATGATAAAGGTTAAATTATTTGACCAGGAGCATGAAAAAGATCTGGAAATGGAAATGAATAAGTTCCTGGAGAAGCTTGATGAAAAGAAGCTTTTAGATATAAAGTATAATGTTGCAGCATTACAAGAGGGGGAAGAAGAACAGATTTATTGTTTCTCCTCGATGATTATATATAAAAGCTGAACAGTCTATTAAACCGTTCAGCTAACTTTTTACATAAACATATTTTTTGCTTCAAGAGCGGCATTTACACCAGCAAGTCTTCCTGTCACAAACGCACTTGTGATGTTATATCCCCCTGTATATCCATGGATGTCCAATATCTCTCCACAAAAGAAGAGTCCTGGCATTAGCTTTGATTCCATTGTTTTTGGAGAAATCTCTTTAATAGAGACACCTCCGCCTGTAACAAATGCTTTCTCAAGCGGCATTGTACCGTTGACTTTAAAAGAGAATCCTTTGCAAAGAGAGGTGAATTTTTTTAGCTTATCTTGGGAGACAGTAGCTCCTTGTGCTGCAGGATCAATTTCTGCAAGCTCAAGTAAAAACAGTAAATAGCGTTCTGTTAAGAAACCTTTTAAAATGTTTTTCACCGCTTTTTTAGGCTCGTCCTTAACGAGTTTACTTATTTCTTGGAACAGTGGTTCTTCCTTTTTATCAGGAAATGAATCAATCGAAACAGGAATTTCTGCTAAACCGGTTTTCTTCAGCTCTTTGACGACGAACTGGCTGCAGCGCAATACAGCTGGACCGCTGATCCCAAAATGGGTGAAAATCATATCCATCTTATGTGTGATAATAGGTTTTCCTTTTTGGTTTAATACACTCAGCGCAACATCTCTTAAAGACAAACCTTGTAATGTTTTTTCCTTGATAAATGATTCGCTTGAAGTGACAGGTACTTCTGTTGGAAACAGCTCGGTAATAGTATGTCCAGCACTCTCTGCCCAAGCATATCCATCGCCAGTTGAGCCTGTATGGGGCACAGATTTGCCGCCGACAGCAATGATGAGAGACTTCGTGACTGCCTCTTTTCCGTTTTGCATAAAGATTGTCTTAGTGCCGTCTTCATTATAGGATACCTTTTTAACAGGAGTATTTGTCCGGATTTCAACCTTCAGTCTGTCGAGCTCCTGCAATAAGGCATCAACAACAGATTGAGCTTTGTTAGAGACAGGAAACATTCTGCCATGATCCTCTTCCTTTAGAGCAATTCCTAAATTCTCGAAAAAATTAATAATATCTTCATTATTAAAAATCGAAAACCCGCTGTAAAGAAAACGTCCGTTACCTGGAATATGCTTAATAATTTCATCAACAGGAAGCCTGTTTGTGACATTGCATCTGCCGCCTCCTGAAATAGCAAGCTTGCGGCCAAGCTTTTCCCCTTTATCAATTAACAGGACCTTTGAACCAGATTCAGCAGCACCAATCGCTGCCATTAATCCAGAAGGACCGCCGCCAATTACAATTACTTCATATTGCATAGATGAACCTACTTTCTTTTTCCTATATTGAGATCTATTATTATAGACTATTTTCTTCATTTGAAAGCTAAAGTAGCGTTTCTAGTCAAGAAAAGGTAAACTACTAATAGTGTGTATAAAAAATGCTCATTATTACACTTAGTATCATATTCATTTCATGTTAAAATAATTTGTTATGTTAGTTTGCAGCTAAGCTTCATTTAAGGAAGGGATTATATGTCGTCAAAATTGTTGAGAGGTACGTTTATTCTAACACTCGGAACTATGATATCAAAAGCACTGGGATTGTTCTATGTAATCCCGTTTAATATGATTGTCGGAAAAGAAGGAACTATCCTTTATCAATATTCATATGTAGCTTATACGATTGTCATCAGTATTGCAACAGCAGGTATTCCTCTTGCTGTCAGCAAATTCATTTCTAAATATAATGCGATGGGAGAGTACGGTGTCAGCAGGCGGCTTTTTAAGTCAGGGCTTGTTGTGATGACCTGTACCGGATTCGTCTGTTTCCTTGCCATGTATTTCCTCGCACCATTTCTTGCAGAGATTAATATTCCTGAGGATGATCTTAACTCCAGCGTAAAGGATGTTACGACTGTAATTAGGGCAGTAAGCTTTGCTGTTATCGTCGTCCCTGTCATGAGCTTGATTCGCGGTTTCTTCCAGGGACATGAGTCAATGGGACCTTCTGCTGTTTCTCAAGTAGTAGAGCAGATTGTACGAATCGTTTTCATGCTTGGCGGAGCTGCCGCTGTGTTGTATGTACTCAAAGGCGATATTGTAACTGCAGTCAGCATTTCGACATTTGCAGCATTTGTCGGTGCGATTGGCGGACTTGCAGTACTTATCTATTATTGGCTTAAAAGAAAACATCATTTTAACTCCATGCTCCTAGAAGACAGGCAGCAAATTTCGGACATTTCCTTAGGCTCCATGTATAAGGAAATACTTATCTCAGCAGCACCATTTGTTTTCGTTGGAATAGCAAACCCGCTCTTTCAGTTTATCGATACGATTACCTTTAACCGTGCGATGGCTGTTGCAGGTTTAAGTGCCATTTCAGAGACGCAGCTGAATGCATTCAACTATCAGACACATAAGATTGTCATTATTCCAGTTTCCTTGGCAACTGCCTTTTCCATGACACTCGTGCCGATGATAACAAGAGCGTTTGTTAGTGGAGATCAAAAGTCTGTAAACCATAATTTAAATCAAGCATTTCAAATATTATTATTTATTACATTACCGGCAACAATAGGATTATCCGTGCTGGCTGAGCCGGTATATCGTCTGTTTTACGGGACAGTGGATTTAGCTTTAGGAACAGAGGTGCTGCGTTTATATGCACCAGTTGCCATTCTATTTTCTCTGTATGCTGTTACTGCCGCAATCTTGCAAGGTATAAACGAACAGCGCTTTACAGTCTTAAGTCTTTTAGTAGGTTTATTGGTTAAACTGAGCTTAAACATGCCGCTTATTGAAAGATGGGAAGCGAAAGGTGCCATTTTGGCAACAGCATTAGGATATACTGCTGCAATAGTAATTAATATCTTTGTGATAAAAGTTTTTGCGAAGTATCCATTCAGGCTAGTCCTGCGTAGAAGTGTGTTAATCGTTGGTTTTACTTTCCTAATGTTTGTTGGTACGGAAATTATCTACACACTACTCAGGTTATTCTTGGAGCCGAAATCATTAATTTCCTCTCTTCTTATGGTTGGGATTGTCGCGCTGGCTGGAGGGCTGATATACGCTTACCTTGCATACCGCTCTAAGCTTGTTTACATGTTGCTGGGAGAGAGAGCTGAATCAATTAAAAGAAAGCTAAGACTTCCATTTTAAATAGAAGACACATAAATAAAGATGAAACGGATGGCAAGATAAATGAAAAAAATGAGAATTGATAAACTGCTTGCCAATTTAGGATATGGCAGCAGAAAAGATGTAAAGTCGCTGCTGAAAAGCAAGGCAGTTAAGGTCAATGATGAAGTAATTAAAGATGCTAAACAGCAGGTCGACCCCGAGCAAGATGTCATAACATTAAACGGGGAGATAGTGGAATATAAGGAATTTATTTATCTGATGATGAACAAGCCGCCAGGAGTTATTTCAGCGACTGAGGATGCCCGAGAGGAGACAGTTGTTGATTTGCTGGAAATTGAGGATGCTGTCTACAATCCGTTTCCTGTCGGCCGCCTTGATAAGGATACAGAGGGATTATTGCTGCTTACAAATGACGGCAAACTTTCGCACCGGTTGCTTTCACCGAAAAAGCATGTTCCTAAAACATATTTTGCGGTCATAAAAGGAATCGTTACAGACGAAGATATAGAATCCTTTAAAAAAGGTGTTACCCTTGATGACGGTTATGTAACCAAACCTGGGCACCTTGTTATCTTGAAGGCTGGCGAAACCTCTGATATTGAGCTTACGATTTCAGAAGGCAAATTTCATCAAGTTAAAAGAATGTTTGAGAGTGTAGGAAAGAAGGTCATCTATCTGAAGCGAATTTCGATGGGACCGCTTGCGCTTGACGAAACATTGGAGCTTGGGGAATACAGAGAGCTCACTGATGAGGAGATACAACTTCTTCAAGATTATGAAGTAAATTAAAACATGCAGCATAAAAAAACGCCAAACCAATTTTGGCGTTTTTTTATATTGCATGTAAATATGCAGTATATTATCAATAATCAATCTACGGTTTAAGACGTCATTTTCACTTTTTTTCTAGTTGTTGTCCATTTTCCACGACTTGGACTTTTCACCAAATCGTTATAAGCTAAAACATTCAAATCTCTTTGAATCGTTCGAGGAGTAATACCAAATTCCTCCACTAGCTCTTGTGTTGTTACTGTTCCACGCTTACTAATAAACATGTAGACGGATTTGATACGGTTTAACATCCGGTTAGTTGAAGGTTTCAATAAACCACTCCCTATCCTTTTTTCAAACCTTTGGCAAATTCCTGCGACCGACAGCTTATTTGAAGATTTATTCTTCAAGCGTATGTAATTTTCTTCTTTACAGACAACTCCTTTTCAAATGGCTATAGTGAACAAAAATGAACTTCTATAAATATTGTATCCCTATTTACTTTTTAATTCTACATTATTTGCTCAAATTTACAAAATATTTGATTATTAATGTATAAATATACCACCCCCTGGTTTTTTCCTTACCATATCATATGGTACAAACTATTAACTTTATGATAACAAATTGCATGAAGTACAATAAAAATGTTTATTAACACCTTTTTTTCCATTATAATCAAAACGATAAACATTTTTGGAGGATATGTGATTGGAAAACATAAGAAAAGATCAGCTAGTTCATCCTAGAGAGAACATTTATTTTGTACTCGTGCTGCTTGTAAGTATCGGCACACTTATTTTATTGCTTTTTTCGGTTATTGGTATTATTATCTATGCAGCAATAATTGCTGTCATGCTGTTTTTACATGCACTTTCGATGGCTGGCATTAGGAGAAATGGAGTTAAACTGGGAGAAGATCAATTTCCTGAGCTTTATGCAAAGGCGGTTGGTATCGCCAAAGATCTTGAGCTGAGCAAGCTCCCAGATATATATATACTGGAATCAGAGGGTATCCTTAACGCATTTGCGACCAAGTTTGTGCGCAGGAATATGGTAGTGTTGTATTCAAGTATTTTTGAAATGGTTGACAGAGGTGCGGAAAAAGAAGTCATGTTCATCATGGCTCATGAATTTACCCATTTGAAACGTAAACATGTTCATTACGGTTTTTTCCTGTTGCCGGCATTGTATATTCCTTTCCTGGGAAATGCTTATTTACGTGCATGCGAATATACCTGTGACAGAACAGCAGCCTATTATGTTCAATCATTTACTGCAGCAAAGAATGCCTTGACCATGCTTGGGATTGGTACAACCTTATACAATAAAGTGAATAAACAGGCATATATGGAGCAATTGGAAAAAGAGAGCGGCTTTTTCGTATGGTTCAATGAAAAGCTGTCTACACATCCTCATTTGCCTAAAAGAGTTTATGCAATTGAGTCCTTTTATAATGAAATTGACTTAAAGCCATTAAAGGAATCGAAGAGAGGCATGTGGGTAGGTATTTCCGTATTTGTAGCTGGTGTTATTATTTTCATCGGGTTAGTTAGCGCTGCAGTTGCTGGAATAACATCCTTCATTCAACATTCTGATTTTGCTGAATTCATAAAATCTGGTGGAACAGAGTTTTCATACCCAGAAGATGAAGATTTATATTATGACGGTTATTATACGGAGCTTCATGAAGCAGCATATCAAAATGATATAGATACAGTGAAAACGCTGCTTGATAGTGGGGCAGATCCAAATTCTCAAGATGAAGACGGAATGACACCGCTTATGTATGCAGTTTATCAAGGTGCAGATATGGAGCTTATTCAGCTTTTAATTGATAATGGATCAGATATAAACATAGTAGATGCGTACGGCTATACAGCCTATGATTATGCGACAGAAAGTAATTATCAAGACATTTTAGATTTGTTTGATAGTTATATATATCAATAAGAGACAAGCGGCTGATACATCAGCCGCTTGTTGTTATTTTTTATAAGGTGCAATAGTCCTGCAAAAATCGCCGATGACTGCCAACCATATTTGCAGGCAACTTCTCTAAATCAAAAAATTGCAGTTGAAAGGCCTCTTCCTTGTTAACTTTCATTTGGCCGCTGTACTTCCTCGTATAATAAGCTGCTGTAACGGAGTAGAAGGGATCTCCGTTTGCTGCAACTGTATAATACTCTTTTCCAGAATAGATGTTTAATAGCTTTAGCTCCTCTACCTGCAAGCCAGTTTCTTCCCAAACCTCTCGTTTAGCTGTTTCTTCTGTACTCTCTGCCAATTCCATTAAACCGCCAGGCAGCCCCCATACTTTATGAGGATGTGTTCTTTCCTGCAAGAGCACTCTTTTGTCCGCATCCTCCATAATAACAACAGCACCAACGAGTATTAACGGCATCTTGCCAACCTTTTGCCGCAGCTCCTTAATATATTCCATAACGCCAACCCTTTCAGAACCTTTTTTTAATATTTTACAGGAAGAAGCGTAAAACCGAAAATTTTTGAATGTCTTATGATTCCTTTATGTGTGGGAATGATAAGAAAAGCAACCAAAAACAGACAAAATCAATACAGGGCTTGTCTTTTATTGATAAGAATTGGTGGGATTATGGTAAAATACTTTTATATATTCTAAAAAACATAAGAATAAAGCTAAAGCAAGATATTCTGCAAAGGAAAAACATATTGGAATATTAGGTTAAGGAGGCTGGTTTAGTGAAAGCACTGGATTGGTTAAAAGAAGTACATATTCGTAAAGATGATTTCATCCAAGATTTACAAGGCTTACTTCAAATAAAAAGTGTGCTGGATGAAGAAAATGCAACAGAAGATGCTCCGTTTGGACAAGGTGTTAAAGAAGCCTTGACCTTTATGCTGGAGCTTGGCAAAAGAGACGGGTTTGAAGAAAAGAATGTTAAGAACGTAGCAGGACATGTGAAGTTTGGAGCTGGTGATGAAAGCATTGGAATCCTTTGTCATGTTGATGTTGTTCCAGAAGGAGACGGCTGGTCAAGTGATCCTTACAGCGCAGAAATTCGCGATGGGAAAATATTCGCAAGAGGTGCCTTGGATGATAAAGGTCCTACGATGGCAGCTTATTATGCCATGAAAATAATTAAAGAATTGGATTTGCCTTTAACAAAGGAAGTTAAAATGATTATTGGAACAGATGAAGAGAGTGATTGGAGATGCGTCACAACGTACTTCCAAGAAGAACCAATGCCAACGATGGGATTTGCACCTGATGCGGATTTTCCGATCATTTATGCGGAAAAAGGAATATCTGATTTTGATATGGTTCAGTCTTTGGACGAGATGGCCCAGTATGAGTCTGGAAAAGTGGGCATAGTTTCTTTTTCTTCTGGAAGAAGATACAATATGGTCCCAGATTTTGCGGAAGCGAGGCTGCATGTTCTATCAGATCAGACGGAAATCATTCAGCGCTTCCAGGAATATTTAAGCAGGGACAATTTAACAGGTCAATATACAGTAGATGCAGGTGAACTAGTATTAGAGCTTGAAGGTGTTTCCGCACATGGAATGGAGCCGAATAATGGGGTAAATGCCGGTCTTAAGCTTGCGTCCTTTCTAGCTGATTTGCCACTTGATGAAAAGGCAGCGAATTACTTTCAGTTTGTTAACGGTTACTTCAAAGATGACTCAAGAGGTCAAAAATTAGGAGTAGCTTATAACGATGATATCACGGGAGACTTAACATTGAATGTAGGCATCCTGCAATATAATCAACAAGTCGGCGGCAAAATAGGATTAACATGCCGTTATCCGGTCACAAATGAAATGGAAAAGACAAAGGCTGTGTTAGATAAATTGCTTGCTGGCCATGGATTTGTGATTGAGAATTTTACAGACTCCAAGCCTCATCATGTCAACAAGGATTCTGAGCTGATTCAAACATTAAGCAAGGTTTATTTAGAACAGACAGGTGAAGAGCCGAAACTGATTTCAATCGGCGGCGGAACATACGCAAGATCTCTGGAAAATGGCGTTGCCTTTGGCCCTCTGTTTCCAGGCAGAGATGATATTGCTCATCAGAAGGATGAATACATGTTTATCGAGGATTTGCTTAAAGCAACAGCAATTTATGCCCAAGCTATATATGAGCTAGCAAAATAAATATTACTAACATGGTTAAGGGGGAGAGAAAATGAGTATTGTATGGATGAATGGAGCTTTTATTGATAGATCTGAAGCAAAGGTTGATATTGAGGACAGAGGTTATCAGTTTGGTGACGGTATATATGAAGTGATAAGAGTTTATAATGGAAAGCTGTTTACTGCAAATGAGCATCTCGAACGCTTGCTTGGCAGCGGTGATAAGCTGAGTATCAAGATAGAGTATACTGTCGAAGAACTCAAGCTGTTAATGGAACAGCTTGTAGAAAAGAACAAACTGGAAACAGGAATCATCTATATGCAGGTCACAAGAGGCACCAGTTCGAGGAACCATGCATTCCCTGCAGAAGATACTCCTCCGACTTATATAGCTTATACGAAAGAGGTTAGTATTCCTTATGAGCAGCTTGATAACGGTGTGGAAGCCATTACGGTAGAAGATATCCGCTGGTCGAGATGTGATATTAAGAGTTTGAATTTGCTTGGCAATGTGATTGCCAAGCAGAAAGCGACGGAAGCTGGCTGCTATGAAAGCATTCAATATCGGGAACTGACAGTTACAGAAGGAAGCTCCTCAAATATATGGATTATGAAGGATAACAGTGTGAAAACACATGAAGCCAACCAATTTATTTTAAATGGAATTACAAGACAGAAGATCATTCAGTTATGTAAGGAAAACGAAATAGAGGTAGTAGAAGAAGCCTTTACAATCGAGGACCTGATAGATGCTGATGAGGTATTTCTATCGAGTACAACAGCTGAAGTGATGCCGATTATATCCATAAACAATGTGCCTGTTGGCAACGGTGAAATAGGTCCTGTTACGAGAAACTTGCAGAAACTGTTTAAGGATGCAATTGAAAGTGAATGTGGACAATTAGTTTAATATGTTCTGTGAAAATGAGAAGAGTCCCTCTATCTATAAGAGGGACTCTTCTTAATCTAGTGCAAATACATCTGTTGATAAGTATCTCTCACCAGTATCGCATACAATAAAGACGACGACATCATCAGCGGACAATTGTTTTGCTGCTTGGACGGCAGCATAGCAGGCTGCACCAGAGGATGGTCCTGCCAGTATTCCTTCTTCAAGTGCAAGTCTTCTTGTATACTCATATGCAGCTTCATCTGTTACTAAGTGGATTTGATCATAAACATTCTGGTTTAATATATCTGGAATAAAGCCAGGGCTTGTGCCGACAAGTTTATGCTTTCCAGGAGCACCGCCAGACAGAACTGGAGATCCAGCTGGTTCTGCGACATGGACGCGTATATTTGGAAATACCTCTTTTAGTACCTCGCCAGTTCCAGTTATTGTTCCACCAGTCCCTGCTGTTGCTACGAATGCAGCCAAAGACTTATTCAGTTCAGCCATTGCTTTAATAATTTCTGGAGCAGTTGTTTTCCGGTGCGCTTCAGGATTATGGCTGTTGCTGAATTGCATGGGTACAAAAGAGTTTGGAATTTCGTCCTTCAGCTCCAATGCTTTTTTTATACTTCCAGGCATTTTTTCGTCACCTGGTGTCAGCACAACCTCAGCTCCATATGCTTTTAAAATATTGATTCTTTCCTTTGTCATCGTGTCTGGCATAACAAGAATGGCGCGATAGCCTTTAGCAGCTGCATTCATTGCCAAGCCGATGCCTGTATTGCCGCTTGTTGGTTCAATTATAGTGGAACCAGGAACAAGCTTTCCTGCCTTTTCTGCGGCTTCAATCATATTGAATGCCGCCCTGTCTTTTACACTTCTGCTAGGATTAAAATATTCCAGTTTTGCGTAAATGACAGCACCATTTTTTTCACCAATAGAGTTCAAACGAACTAATGGAGTGTCACCAATAAGCTCAGATACGGATCCATACAATTTCATTGTTATTTCCTACTTTCTTTTTACTAAATATGAATAAAATCTCACATAGATGGTGATTGCTGATAAGGTACAAGAATGTCCTTGTCTTCTATTTCTTTCAATTAAAGTGAGATTCATGAAGATTAAGATTAAAAACAAGGGAAAAGGATATATAATAACAATATATTCTTTACATAAAAGGACTTTTTGCGAATGTTTAATAGTATTATAGCTATAATTGCCCATAAAAGAAAAATAATTTACCTTTAATAGGATAAACAAGAAAAGGATGCTTTTATGAACACGAATACACATTATTTTATTGCGATAGGTTTGCCGGAAGCTGTCCGGCTAGAAGTAGAGGCTGTAAGGGGTAAGCTTAAAGAAGCATTTCCTTTTAAAAAATGGGTGCATCCGCAAGACTACCATATTACTTTAGCTTTTTTGGGAGCAGCAACGGAAGAACAAAAGAGCGAACTTATCACTATTCTAAATGAAGATAGTTACGATATAGACCATTTTACGTTGAATATCGACAAATTAGGAGTATTCGGCAGTCAGGACAGTCCACGGATTTTCTGGTTAGGATTGGAGAATCATCCATCGCTGCACCAGTTAAGAGAGAATATATATATTAAGTGCAAAAAGGCAGGCTTTACTTTAGAGACTAGGCCCTATCATCCGCATATTACGATTGCAAGGAAATGGGCAGGAACAGAGAGATTTCGCCAGAACATGCTGAATTCCCAAAACCCATTCAGTGATGCGAAACCTTCCTTTCAAGTAGAGCAATTTTCTTTATTTCAGACACATTTAAATAAAGAACCAAAATATGAAGCAATATATACAAAAAAATTTATTTAATAGAAAAGTACAGGTTTTTTTAGGGGGAAAAGCTTTGGCACAATTAATTAAGCTAAAAGACTATATATCACGTTACCAACAAAATATACTGCTGTATCCGTCCCGTTATGTCCGCTTAAAAAAGCAGAAATGGGAAGGTGTTAAAAAGGCATTTGATACACAAGACATGAAAATATTCTACGAGGATAATGAAAGTTTAGACGATATAACAGAGGAAAAGGAATCTCTTTTTCTAAAAATCAGAGGAATGATGAATAAAAAGCCGAAGGAAGAAGAGCTCCTTTTATTTCCGGCAGCTGTTAAAGAAGAAGACAAAGAAGAGCAAATATTTTCCTTTGATTATAAAGCCAATGCTCTTAATGAGCCTCAATCAGAAGAACAATTGAAGCTGCAATTTTTAAATCAGCTTTTTCGTTTTCAGCTGAAATGGGCTAGTTCTACTCTTACAGAAAAATCAACTGTTAAGAAGGCGTTTTATTATGATGAGCACTTGAAATATTTTTTGCAACGATTTCCTGATACATATTTAGTGCTATACAAACCAGTTTTCTTGTTAAAAAATGCTCCTATTGATCTGGAAGTCATGATGGTGACACCAACTGCTGTGTGGTGCATCACTATCCTAGAAGAGGAAGATTCCGCTGTTTACCTAGGTTCAAATGAAAAATTTTGGGTAAAGAAATATAATGACAAAGAAAAAAAGACGTTAAGCCCGTTGATTGCTTTAAACAGGACAGAAAAAATTGTCCGCGGAATTCTCGACAGGCATGATGTTGCACTGCCTATTCAAAAGGCTATCCTGACAAGGAATGGCTATATTGATTATCCAACGATACCATATGATTTAAAGATTATTGAAAAAAGAAATTATGATGAGTGGTTCCGTATGATGAGAACCCAGCAATCACCTATCAAGGCTATCCAGCTGAAAGCGGCAGAAAGTCTGCTGCAATATTGTTTAACAACTTCTGTTCGAAGATATGATTGGGATGCTCCAGAGGAGGAGGAATCATAAACGAATAGTGTTTAGGTAACAAGAGAAGGAGTGGGGAATGATGCTATCTATTAAAAGGGACTATTATGCTTATTTAGATGAGCTGTCTGTTATTACTATACTGCTGCCTTATATGTATCATGGCGGTGAAGCGGATGCCTTTACAGTACAGGGAGAATACTCTGTACCATTAACCATTAAGAAAAAGGAAACGATGCAGCAATATGTTAAATATACTTGCATCTCTTCTGAATTGCTGGATGCAGGCAAAAGCTATACCATTATTGATAATCACAATGGCAGCACTGATTTGCAGATTGGTGCAGTCATAAGAACGAAAGAGTTTGATATGCGTTATTTTTATGAAGGTCCGTTAGGTGTGCAATACAGCGCTGAGAAAAGCCATTTTTTCTTATGGGCTCCAACAGCTCAACAAGTAAAGCTCGTTCTTCAAGATCCTATACATTCTGAGCGGCGTATGGAAATCCCGATGGCAAGACAAGAAAAGGGTGTGTGGACAGCTGAGGTAGAGCAGGATGTAGACGGCTTTCACTATACTTATTTAGTTCTTATTAATCTTGAGTGGAGAGAAGCGGTTGATCCGTATGCAGTTGCTGTTAGCGTCAATGGTGAAAAGGGTGTCATCGTTGATTTAGGAAAAACAAAAACGGTGAAACCTAAACTGCCAGCACTTGCCTCCCCTGTTGACAGCATTATTTATGAAACCCATATCCGTGACTTTACTATCCATCCGAACAGTGGAGCAGATAAGAAAGGGACGTACTTAGGTGCTGCCCAGCTGAACACGAAAACCCCAACTGGAGAATGGACCGGACTTTCGTATGTGAAAGAACTCGGCGTGACTCATCTTGAACTTCTGCCTGTCCATGATTTCGAAGAAGTGGATGAATTAAATGTTTTTAAACGATATAACTGGGGTTATAATCCATCACATTTCAATGTCCCTGAAGGCAGTTATTCAACAAATCCGACTGACCCATACGCAAGGATTAAAGAATTAAAACAGCTTATCCAAGCAATTCATGAGCAAGGAATAAGGGTCATTATGGATGTTGTTTATAACCATGTGTACAAAAAAGAAGACTCGCCGTTTGAGAAGATTCTCCCAGGCTACTTCTTCCGCTATGACATTCACGGAATGCCTTCTAACGGTACAGGTGTAGGCAATGATATTGCCTCTGAGCGTCTGATGGTAAGAAGGTATATTCTGGACTCCGTTCGCTTCTGGCTGGAGGAATACCAGATTGACGGCTTCCGTTTTGATTTGATGGGCATATTGGATGTAGAGACAATGCAGGGGGTTCGGGAGATTTGTGACAGTAAAGATCCGTCTATTTTAACCTTTGGAGAGGGGTGGAATCTGCAGACACCTCTACCAGATGATCTCAAGGCGATAATTAGCAATCAACATAAAATGCCTCGAATCGGCCAGTTCAATGATCAATTCCGCGATCAAATAAAGGGAAGTACATTTGATTTGGAACATACAGGCTTTGCATTAGGGAATGGGAGTCAGCCAGCAGTGCATGAGCTTCTCTCTGGCAGCATTGGATTAGCAGAACAAAACGCAGGAATATTTACAGAGCCGAATCAGACAATCAATTATGTAGAATCGCATGATAACCATACGCTTTGGGATAAAATTGAGGCGTGCTTTCCTGACTTGGAGATGAGCTTGAAACGTAAAAAACATCGACTTGCCACATCCATCGTCTTACTCAGCCAAGGCATACCATTTCTTCACAGCGGTCAGGAGTTTTTCCGAACGAAATACGGTGTAGAAAACAGCTATAAATCGCCTGATGAAATTAACAGACTTGACTGGGATAGAAGAGATACATTTCTTGATAATGTCCAATTTATAAAAGACCTTATATCTTTGCGCAAATCAACCGCTGCACTGCGGCTGACAAGCGCTGAAGCTATTAGAAAGCATGTCACTATTCAATCACATTCCCCTTTATTCGTAGAATACAAACTGAACAATATTGAAGACTATGGTGATTGGGAAACACTTATTATCTATATCAACGCGGATGACGATTCACAAAGGGCAGCTGTCGAAGAAGGAAATTGGAAGCTCCTGTTAAAGGGAGAAGAAGTGTATCTCCATGAACTTCCTGATGTGGAAAAAACCATCGATATAAACCCGATTGGCATAACAATTATTGGAAAGCGAAAAGAGACAAACTGAATAGGCAGAAATTTAATTTTTGAAAAATAATATTATATTGCAGATAGACTTGACTAAAAAACCAAATAAGAGATAATATTTAATGTGATAGCTATTGTTGTCAGTTACTGATTGTAATAGCTCTCTTTTTTTATAACAATAAATTATTCTTGATACATTGATTTTTTTCATTAGCATAGTATGTTTTTTGGGGTACTATGTCCTTTTCTATTTATGATGATTAATATTGCACTTAAATGCGTAGAACGCTAAGAATAAAGAGTTTTTTATTAGTTAGAACGAATCAATCTGTTTGTTCTTCCTACAAGGGATAAAAAAGGTTCAAACAAGAATGACTCATCCTAAAATCATGGAGCAATATATATAGTAGGTGAACAATGTTGGAACATTTATTAGGACAAGATTGGGAAATAACCCCTGCAGGCGGGGAAACAGGCGAGGCCTTTTTCGCCCAGAATAATGGCCAGAAGCTGTTTCTGAAAAGAAACTCTTCGCCTTTTTTAGCTGTTTTGTCTGCAGAAGGAATTGTCCCAAAACTTGTTTGGACAAAAAGATTTGAAAACGGAGATGTATTTACTGCGCAGCAGTGGCTTATCGGCAGGGAATTCAGCCAATCTGATATGACAGATGACAGGGTTGTGATGCTGCTGAAAAAAATCCATACATCTAAACCGTTATTGGAAATGCTGAAAAGGCTTGGAAAAACAACCTTGATGCCAAATATGATCCTTGCTGTTATTAAAGCAGAACTGGATGAAGAACTGACGGGGAATACAACCATCACGAATTCAATTGCCTTTTTAGAACAGAATCTTCCATCGATAAAAACGGAGGAAGAAGTTGTCTGCCATTGTGATGTAAATCATAACAACTGGTTGCTATCAGAAGACAACCAGTTGTATTTAATCGATTGGGATGGCGCAATGATTGCAGATCCGGCAATCGATTTAGGAATGCTTCTTCACTGGTATATCCCAAAATCAGATTGGAAAGAATGGCTTGAAAAATATGGATTTGAGCTGACTGACAACCTGATGCTGCGCATGAAGTGGTATGTGGTAGCCCAAACCCTAAATTCTATCCAATGGTATAAAAAGAAATCCCGCTATCATGAGATGGAAAAGTGGATACAATTCCTAAATGACCAGGATTTAGCCTGAAAAGTCATTTATTCCATCGACCCATTGGGACAGCTGCTCTTGAGAGGATTGGATATGATTGTTTAAATTGTTTGCCTGAATTCCTCTTTGGCTGTACTGGCTTATTTCTTCTAAAATCGGAAGAATGTTTTGGTCGATATTGCCATTGACCTTTAAGGAAGTAACAAGACGTTCAAGTTGTTCACATTCAGAAACAGAACCACAGCAGTCCTCTTGATGGTTGTTTAAAATATCCTTTAGTATACCTAATTGATGTTCATGTGTAATTGGCATCTAGTTGCACCCTTTCTTCAGGTCTCTTTTATAAAAAATGGTCAAATACCAGTAAAGGAATTCACTAATAGGTTGTGAATTCTTTTTTTTCTTTATACGATATTTGCATTTGTAAAATTACCCTGTATTTTTTGACATAATTGTAGCGTGTTATGGAAAAGAAAAGAGTATTGCATGATAGCCGCAAGAATGGTATTGTTTGTTGATGGATATATACGTAAAGAAGGAGTGTCACAATGCGATTAAGACATAAACCGTGGGCAAAGGACAAGCTGCTGGCATATCCCCAATATGCAGTGCAGCATCCGGAGGAATGGAAAGGAAAATGGGATCAAGCTTTCAGCGTTAAAGGACCCATTCATATAGAGGTAGGTACAGGAAAAGGCAGATTTATTACAGAGATGGCAAAAGCTAATCCAGATATTAACTATATCGGGATTGAACTGCAAGAAAGTGTCATCGTTTCCGCTTTAGACAGAGTGATTGAGGCGGAAATTCCGAATCTAAAGCTGATGAATCTCGATGCATCTAAGCTGACTGACTATTTCCTTAAAGGGGAAGTAGAGCGCGTTTATTTGAATTTCTCTGATCCATGGCCAAAAACTAGACATGAGAAGAGAAGGCTAACTTATAAGAATTTCCTAAAGTCATATGAGGAAGTCCTTATCCCGAACGGTGAAATTCACTTTAAGACAGATAACCAAGGGTTATTTGAATATTCTCTTCGCAGCTTCTCTGAGTATGGCATGCTGCTGAAGTATGTCAGCCTTGATCTTCATAACAGCGATTATGAAGGTAATATAATGACTGAATATGAAGAGAAATTCTCTGAGCGTGGCAGCAGAATTTACCGCAGTGAAACCCAATTCAGATGATAAGACAAAGAGACTAATGCTAAAGCTAGTCTCTTTTTTTGTTGTCTAAAGAAAAATCAACTATAATTTTGGTAAGAATAATGATTAGGAGGCTAGCTTGAATGAACAGTTTAAAGATTGGTGAAATTACGGTGACATGGCTAAATGGTGGTGTTACAAAAATGGATGGTGGTGCCATTTTTGGTGTTGTACCAAAGCCATTATGGTCCAAAAAGTATGAGTGCAATGAGGTAAATCAAGTAACACTTCCTTCAGACCCGATGTTTCTTGAGTGGGATGGAAAACGAATACTGATTGATGCAGGAATTGGAAATGGGAAGCTTACGAAAAAGCAAATGCGCAATTATGGTGTTGATGAAGAATCTTTTCTTGAAAGAGATTTACAAGCACTTGGGGTTTCTCCAACAGAAATTGATTATGTGCTGATGACACATATGCATTTTGATCATGCTTGCGGACTATCTAAGTTAGAAAATGACAAATTGGTGTCTATTTTTCCGAATGCAGAAATCATTACTTCAGAAACGGAGTGGCAGGAAATGAAAAACCCGAATATCCGCTCTAGAAATACATATTGGGAACAAAATTGGCAGCCGATTGAAGCACAAGTCAAAACCTTTGAAACAGAATGGAGCATGGGTCCGTTAAAGCTTATTCATACGGGAGGCCATAGTGATGGTCATTCTATTCTTATTATCGAAGACGGAGGCGAGACAGCCATCCATATGGCAGATTTATTGCCAACACATGCACATCAAAATGTTCTGTGGGTGACAGCATATGATGATTACCCGATGACATCCATATCAGAAAAACAAAAATGGTTTAAATGGGGAGCAGACAAAAATGCCTGGTTTACATTTTATCATGATGCATTATACCGAAGTGTTAAATGGAATGAAGCAGGAGAAATAACAGAAGCAATAAAGCGGGATTAGTAAAAATGTCCATTGCAAGTATCGCAATGGACTTATGTATCTTTAAAGCTCATATATATCAAGCAAATTTCCTGTTTTGCTGTCTGCTAGAAATTCGAAAGACTCATTTTTGCCATCATTATCTCTCGTGATTCCACCGCGATAAATGAGCTGTGTTGTACCGGCTGTTTCATAGGGTTCTTTTTGCATGTTGATCCAGCTGCCTGTAATAGGTCCTTGCTCTTTAAAAACAGCCTTAACTATTTTTAGAACGCGGTCACTTGACAGGGAATAATTTCTGGAAACAGCTTCCTTTACTGCATAGCTTGCTGCAAATCCTACAGCTGCTCCTGCAACTATCGTTTTCCAGTTCATGATTTTAGCTCCTTTCTTTCGTTCTTATTATAGCCAAAATATTAGAGATAAGTGAAATAAAACCAAAAAAACCAGTAATAAACCTATTTTGGTTATATTAATAATAATCTATTTAGCGAGCAATATGTTTAATGGTGGCAAGGAAATTAATATTTCGATAAAATAAATATATACATAATTTTTAAAAAAAGAGGAGCAATACGATGAATGAGCAAACATTGGAATTATTCCGTACACTGACTGAGCTACGCGGTGTTGCAGGAAATGAGCATGAAGTACGTGATTTTATGCGTAAGGAGCTTGCCCTTTACAGCGATGAAATCATTCAAGACAATCTTGGCAGCATTTTTGGTGTGAAAAAAGGAAGTACTGATGGTCCTAAAGTAATGGTTGCAGGACATATGGATGAAGTTGGCTTTATGGTTACTTCTATCACAGAAAACGGAATGCTGCGTTTTCAGCCGCTGGGAGGTTGGTGGAGCCAAGTCTTGCTTGCCCAGAGAGTTCAGGTAATGACAGACAACGGTCCAGTTATCGGTGTAATAGCTTCAATTCCTCCACATTTACTTGATGACGCACAGCGTAATAAACCGATGGATATTAAAAACATGCTTATTGATATCGGTGCTGACGACAAAGCAGATGCTGTTTCAATCGGCATCAAGCCAGGGCAGCCTATTGTTCCAATTTGTCCTTTTACTCCAATGGCTAATAAAAAGAAAATTATGGCCAAGGCTTGGGATAACCGCTATGGCTGCGGTCTTGCAATTGAGCTGCTGAAGGAGCTGCAAGGAGAAGTGCTGCCAAATACTTTGTATTCTGGTGCAACTGTTCAAGAAGAGGTTGGCTTGCGCGGCGCGCAAACAGCTGCCAATATGATTCAGCCAGATATTTTTTATGCATTAGACGCGAGTCCTGCAAATGATACTTCTGGTGATAAAAACCAGTTTGGCCAATTAGGTAAAGGTGCTTTGCTTCGCATCTACGATCGGACAATGGTAACGCATAGAGGCATGAGAGAATTTATCCTCGATACAGCTGAAAGCAATAATATTGCGTATCAATACTTCATCTCCCCTGGCGGTACAGATGCAGGAAGAGTGCATACAGCAAATGATGGAGTGCCTAGTGCTGTAATCGGCATCTGCTCACGATATATCCATACAAGTGCATCCATCATTCATATTGATGACTATGCAGCTGCAAAGGAACTGGTTGTGAAGCTTGTAAAAGCGACAGATAAAGCAATGGTGGATTCAATTAAAGCAAATGTATGAGGAGAGTAACAAGAGGCAGACAATTAGACTGTCTCTTTTTCCATGAAGAAAAAGGTTTTTAAAGAGAGGCGGATGGAAATGATTGTTTGCATCGGAACAAGAAACCCAGCAAAAACAAGTGCTGTTAAAGAAGGATTCAGCACAATGACAGACGTAGAGTTCATAGAAATAGATGTCTCTTCAGAGGTAAGTGCCCAGCCATTCTCTGATGAAGAAACAATGACTGGGGCAATTAATCGTGCAAAAAATGCTTTAGCTGCTGGAAAAGGCGACATTGGCATTGGTCTTGAAGGTGGTGTGAAGCAAACAGAACACGGCCTGTTCGTCTGCAACTGGGGAGCCCTTGTACTTCGCGACGGCAGAACCTATATTGGCGGAGGTGCGAGCATTCCTTTGCCCACGGAAGTGGCAGATGCTCTGTTGGAAGGGGAAGAGCTTGGTCCTGTAATGGATCGTTATGCAAACAAAAAGAATGTCCGTCATCATGAAGGTGCTATTGGCGTATTTACGAACGGCAGAATTACGAGACAAAAAATGTTTGCACATGTTATCGAATCATTGGTTGGGCAATACGAATATGATGCTAAGTCACGTTCATAATAAAGAGTAAGCATAATAGTAGTGAAACAGCAGAGATTTTGTTAGTATCAATTAATAAAAAGCTTTAATCAGGGGGATTAAGACGATGAGAGATCTACAGTCACAAGAAGAATTTAATGAGTTGAAAAACAGCAGCAATAAACATGTTTTCCTATTTTCTGCTAACTGGTGCGGAGACTGTCGCTTCATTGAACCATTCATGCCAGAAGTAGAGCAAAAATACAGTGAGTATACATTTATTCACATTGACCGCGATAAGTTCATCGATACTTGCATTGAGTTAGATGTATTTGGAATTCCAAGCTTTATCGCATTTGAAAACGGGAAAGAGCTAGGCCGTTTTGTCAGCAAAGATCGTAAAACGCAAGAGGAAATTGAGCAGTTTATTGAGTCGTTATAATCATATAAGAGAAAAATGAAAAACAGCGTGTCTCTGTAAAAACGCTGTTTTTTTCTGCACAACAAAATTCTACATTCTTTGAAAAGACGGTCAACTGCTATTATAATAGGAACAGCATAGATCATTACCCACTCTTAAAGGGGGAAAAAGCATTAATGAAGATGGATAGCAAAAAAATGAAAAATCTCTTACAGGACAGGCTTAAAGCCGAAGGAAGAGTATTTACGTTTGATTCTAAAAAGGATCAACTTCGAATAGAAAGCAAGGATACAGGAAAGGGTGTAACCGTTTCTCTGCCAGGAATTATTGCAAAATGGGAGCTGGAAAAGGAAAAGGCTGTTGACGAGGTTGTATACTATATTGAAAATGGTTTAACAGCATTAGTGGATGACCCTACACTTGAGGGGAAAGAAAAAAATATTTACCCTGTTATTCGTTCCACTTCGTTTCCAGTTCAAACGAATGAAGAAATACCCTTTGTAGTAGATGAACATACAGCAGAAACAAGAATATATTATGCCTTGGATATGGGAAATACGTATCGACTCATTGATGAGAAAATCATGGCGAAGGAAAACTGGAAACATAGCAGAATTAAGGAAGTAGCCTTGTTTAATGCTCGCTCTTTAAGCACGGCCCTTAAAAAAGATGTTGTAGCAGGCAACACTTTTTATTTCCTAAATACAAATGACGGATATGATGCTAGCCGCATCCTTAATGACTCTTTCCTGAAGGAAATGAGCGAGACAGTGAAGGGGACGATGGCAGTTGCAGTACCTCATCAAGACGTATTAATTATAGCGGATATTGAAAATGAGACTGGTTATGATATTTTGGCACAGATGACGATGAGTTTCTTTGCCAGCGGCAGAGTGCCAATCACTGCGTTGTCCTTCTTGTATGAAGACGGCAGCCTTGAGCCTGTTTTTATATTAGGTAAAAATAAGAAAAAAGAGCAATAATATTAAGTGCTTTGTATGCAAAACTTAATCAATTTGATTTAATAATATTGCCTGAATGAAAACAGGATGTAATATTCGTTATCTACAATAAGGGTAGTGTGCGTGTTGATTAAGACTAAGAGGGTCTTATTAACAAGCAACTGCCCTTTTTTCAATAGGATATTTGGTAAATAATAGATGCGAATAAATGTTTTGCCTTCTTGCAATTAAAATTTTGTAAAATATAATAGAAAAAGCAGGGATAATAGCGATTTTTATCTCGATTTTATTAATAAACTGTTAAAATAGTAGAGAGAAAGATGGAAAGAGTGATTTACAGTGAGTTGGTTCAAGAAAGTAATAAAGCAGTTTATTAAAGAGGACCACGAAGAAACGGACCAATTTGAAGCTGCAGAAGAAAAAAGCGAAGCACCGCATGTACAAAACGATTGGAATAATGAGTGGAAAAAAGAAGTAGATTCAAAGATTATTTATCAATATCCAAAGGGGAAGTTTCGTTTTCCTGTTATATCAGATGATGAAATAGGCATTTCCGGCAGACCAGCCAGACAGGAGAACGCAGCTGAACGAAGGCAGAGTGGTTCAGCCTATGCTAAAAGGCAATCACCGCCGGAAGAGGAAAAGCAAAGCACACCAGCTTTTACAGGCAGGCAAACACCGCCCGAAGAAAATGCATTTACTGCAGGCAGGTTTGAGAAGCCAGGTGAAAGAACCCTGCAAGGGGCAGCCAATGCAGGCAAACAAGAGCGCCCGCTAGAAAGAAGACAGTATGGTTCAGCAGGTAAGGAAAGATCTGAATTTCAACAAGGCAGAAGGAAGTCTGCTGTTTCAAATAGGCAGGAGCCTGCTGAAACAAAACCAAGCTCCGATGCCTTACATAACAGAACAAAGCCACGGGAAATATCAGAAAGCAGTCCGAAGAGCTATCAGTCAAAAATGCCGTTTAAACCGACAGAAATACCGTCTCCTATTTATGGATATAATCGGCCGGCAGTTCAAGCTAAACCAAAGATGGAACCAAAATCGGTCCGTCCCGTTATGGACAGCAGCGATTTTCTGACATCTATTATGCGAAGAAAAGAGGCGGAACAAGCAGCCTTACGAGCACAGCAGAAAGAAGAGCCAATCGCGAGCTCATTGCTGGATAAAGAATCATTAGTGCGCCCAAACAGTGGTGAGGAAACGAAAGCTGAACTCACCCCTGAAGCAATAGAGAAAAAAGCCGAACATCTTCTTACAGAAGTAACAGAAAGAAACAAAGCAAAAGAACAAGAAGTAATATATGCTGCAGAGACAGCACTTCTCCCAGAAGAAAAACAGCAAATCGAATCCGCTGCAACCTTAGAGCTTGCGGAGCAACCAATTCCTCATGAAGAACAACAGGAAGTAAGCATAGCAATGCAGGAGTCAAAAGAGGCAGAAGCAGAAATGCCTTTCGTTGTGGAGCTGATAGAGGAAACAAACCTTCAGGTAGAAGCGCCGGATACTTTAGACGCTCGAATCCAGCAGGTGCTAGAGGAAGATGAAGTTGAAGCAGAAATAACAGCAGTTATTGAAAATGGAGAAGACCCTGTCATGCAGGCAGAGGAGCCGTATGCAGTTGAGACAGAAGTTCAGCCTGTGCCAGAGGAAGAAGTGGTTGAAGCAGAAATAACAGCAGTTGTCGAAATGGCGTCAAAACCAGTCATGCAGGCGGAAGAGCCGTACACAGCTAAGTCGGAAATCCAATCTGCGCTAGAGGAAGATGAAGTTGAAGCAGAAATAACAGCAGTTGTCGAAATGGCGTCAAAACCAGTCATGCAGGCGGAAGAGCCGTACACAGCTGAGTCGGAAATCCAATCTGCACTAGAGGAAGAAGTGGTTGAAGCAGAAATAACAGCAGTTGTCGAAATGGTGGAAGAACCATTCATGCAGGCAGAGGAGTCGGATACAGTAGCGACAGAAGTTCAGACTGCACCAGAGGAAGAAGCCGCTGTTGTCGAAATGGCGAAAGAATCAGTTGTCCAGGTGGAGCCGTACACAATTGAGTCGGAAGTTCAGTCTGCACTAGAGGCAGAGGAAGTAATGGAGGCAGAAGCAGTAATGGAGGCAGAAGCAGTAGTTACCGAAAGGGCCGAAGAACCTGTCATGCAGGCAGAAGAGCTGAGTATTTCCAACCCAGTAAGCGAACAATTGCGAGAGGCAAATGCAATTCAGCCAGCAGAGCAGACAATATTACTTGAAATGGAAAAAGTGGCAAGCGTTCCAGAAGAGGTGGAACCTGTTGTTCTAAATGCTGCTGAAAATAAGGCTTCTAATCATTCAGAAGCTGTTGGGTTAGATGAAAACTCTTCAAGTGAGCAAGAGACAGCCAAACATGGACAGCAGGAACAGGAAGTGGGAGATAAGCAGGCTAACGAGGCTGACCAAGCTCCGCCTGCCAAGAAAAAAGCTCTTCCTTTTAATGTGTTAATGCTAAATACTGATCGGAAATCTCTTGAAAATAAAAGAAAACAACAGCCAATAAGCAAACCAGTGCCTCAGCCTGAGCCTGTTAACGATGTGGCAGAAGAACCTGTGACAGAAGAAACAGCAGCTTCACTTGAGTCTGTTGCGGTGCAGGAAGAGCTGCCGTACTATGTCTTTCCTGAAGAGAATTTATTAAACCCTCCGATTTTCGATGTGGAGCATGACGGCTGGATTGAAGAACAGACTGAGCTCTTGAATCATACATTTAAGAACTTTAATGTTCATGCGAGAGTTGTTAATGTCACACAAGGGCCGTCTGTTACAAGATATGAGGTACAGCCAGAGCCTGGTGTGAAAGTCAGCAAGATCACCAATCTTTCAGATGACTTAAAGCTCAGCCTTGCTGCAAAGGATATTCGAATTGAAGCGCCGATTCCTGGCAAGCATACGATTGGGATTGAAGTTCCAAACCGGACAAGCAGACCTGTATTGTTAAGTGAGATTCTTAATAGCAATGAATTTAAAGAGTCTGCGTCTCCACTGACAGTTGCGTTAGGTCTCGATATTTCAGGTAAGCCGATTGTTACTGATTTGCGCAAAATGCCGCATGGATTAATTGCAGGAGCAACTGGTTCTGGTAAAAGTGTTTGTATTAACACAATGTTAGTAAGTCTGCTGTATAAGGCGAAGCCAGAAGAGCTTAAACTATTGCTGATTGATCCTAAGATGGTGGAGCTTGCTCCATATAATTACATTCCTCATCTGGCAAGCCCTGTTATAACAGATGTTAAAACAGCAACAGCTGCCTTAAAATGGGCCGTTGAGGAGATGGAGCGGAGATACGAGCTGCTTGCACATGCAGGTGTAAGGGATATAACTAAATTTAACCAGCTTGCAAAGGAGCATAAACAATATGCGGATAAGCTGCCGTACATTGTTATCATTATTGATGAGCTTGCAGATTTAATGATGATGGCCCCTGCAGATGTAGAGGAAGCCATCAGCAGGATTGCCCAAAAAGCAAGAGCATGCGGTATCCATTTGTTAATCGCGACACAAAGGCCGTCTGTTGATGTTATTACAGGACTGATTAAGGCAAATGTACCGACAAGAATCGCATTCTCTGTATCGTCTCAAATCGACTCAAGAACAGTCATTGATATAAGCGGTGCAGAAAAGCTCCTCGGTAAAGGGGATATGCTTTTCTTAGAAAACGGGACATCAAAGCCAGTCCGCTTACAAGGGACATTTGTTTCAGATGAGGAAATTGATCAGGTTGTTGCACATGCTAGAAGAGAAAGAAAACCGGAATACTTGTTTGAGCAAGAAGAGCTTCTTAAAAAAGTCCAGATGTCTGAAGAGGAAGATGAGCTGTTTTATGAGGCATGCGAATTTGTGATTGAGCAAGGCGGTGCTTCAACTTCAAGCCTGCAAAGAAACTTCAAAATCGGCTATAATCGTGCAGCAAGACTTATTGACATGATGGAGAAACACGGGTATATTTCAGAGGCAAAAGGCACAAAACCAAGAGATGTACTCATTACGGAAATGGAATTTTTGCAGCTTCATGACACGGAACAACATTAATTTTTCATAAACTGTCTGTATCACTAATATAAATCCTTTCAGTAGGGAATATGATTGATACATAGTTTTTCTCCATAAAAGATGGTATAATGAATAAATGTGAGTGAAAAAAGGAAAAAAAAGTTAAATCTGGCCTGATTGGATATTACCTTATTTAGCATTTTCTTTAAAAAGGTAATATCCCTTTACGAGGCCCATAGTGGCGAAATTTATGCTATGAGCAAATTATAGGTTCATTTCATATACTGTGTAAAAGATATACGATAGTTGGAGGTTCTTTATATGACTATTTACCACTTCGTAGGTATTAAAGGGTCAGGGATGAGTGCACTTGCACAAATCCTGCATGATATGGGATTAAAAGTTCAAGGTTCAGATGTAGAAAAGAGATTTTTTACACAGGTGGCTTTAGAACAGTCAGGAATTAAAATTCTTCCTTTCTCAAAGGAAAATATTCAGCCGGGAATGAATGTCATTGTGGGCAATGCTTTCCCTGATACGCATGAAGAAGTTGTGGAAGCAAACGCACTGGGTCTACCAGTTGTCCGCTACCACCGTTTTTTAGGCGACTTTATGAAGCAGTTCACGAGTGTGGCTGTGACAGGCGCCCATGGTAAAACATCCACAACAGGGCTGCTTGCTCATGTGATAAAAGGCGCGAAGCCGACAGCATATTTAATTGGGGATGGAACAGGAAGAGGTACGGAGAATGCGGAGTACTTTGCATTTGAAGCATGTGAGTACAGAAGACACTTCTTATCTTACTTCCCAGATTATGCCATCATGACGAATATTGATTTTGATCATCCTGATTATTTTGCGAATGTTGATGATGTATTTTCTGCCTTCCAGGAAATGGCTTGGCAAGTGAACAAAGGAATCTTTGCTTGTGGTGATGATGAACAGCTTCAAAAAATTCAAGCAAAAGTGCCTGTTGTGTTCTACGGATTTGACGATGAAAATGATTTCCAAGCAAGAAATGTTGTAAAGTCAACAGAAGGTACGACGTTTGAAGTATATGTAAGAAATACTTACTATAATACATTCTCAATTCCGACATTTGGCAACCATAATATTTTAAATGCACTTTCTGTTATTGCTTTAAGTCATTACGAAGATTTGGATGCAAGCATTGTGCAGGAACGCTTAATGTCATTTGAAGGTGTAAAACGCAGATTCTCTGAAAAACAAATCGGAGATCAAGTAATCATTGATGATTATGCACATCACCCAACGGAAATCAAAGCGACGGTTGAAGCTGCAAGACAGAAGTATCCGGACAGAGAGATTGTGGCAGTATTCCAGCCGCACACATTCTCACGTACGCAAACTTTCTTAAATGAATTTGCTGAAAGCTTAAGCTTGGCTGATTCCACTTATTTGTGTGAAATATTCGGATCTGCAAGAGAAAACCATGGCAAGCTTAGCATTGAAGACTTGGCAGAGAAAATTCCAGGCAGCAAAGTCATTTCAGAAGAAAAAATTGAAGCACTGAAAGCACACGAAAAGAGTGTTATCCTATTTATGGGTGCTGGAGATGTTCAGAAATTCCAAGAGGCGTATGAAAAATCGCTTGTGTAAATAGTATAAAAAAGATGCTGCTAAAAGCAGCATCTTTTTTTTGTCATTTTATTTAAGGTTTTCTGGATTCAATGACTCTAGTTCAGGTATAACAAATCTTCCATCCTTACGAATAAGCACACCGTCGAAATAAATTTCTCCTCCGCCATAATCAGGTCTTTGAATATTGACCATATCCCAATGAATATTAGAATGATTGTCATTGAATGCATCATCATAGCATTGTCCTGGTGTGAAGTGGAAGCTTCCATCAATTTTTTCGTCAAACAGAATATCCTGCATTGGATGAAGAATGTATGGATTTACCCCAATCGCAAACTCCCCAATAAATCTTGCGCCCTCATCTGTATCAAGGATTGCGTTCAAGCGTTCTGTATCATTAGAAGTTGCTTCAATGATTTTGCCATCCTTGAATGTAAGCTTAACCTGCTCAAACGTGAATCCTTGGTATGGAGATGGTGTATTATAGGTAAGCGTTCCGTTTACAGAATTGCGCACAGGAGCAGTATAAACTTCCCCGTCAGGTATATTCATTTGGCCAGAGCACTTGATGGCAGGAATATCTTTAATAGAGAAAGTCAAATCAGTTCCAGGGCCAGTAATTTTTACTTCATCCGTTTTGTTCATTAGATCAACAAGACTATCCATTGCTTTATCCATTTTGCCATAGTCTAGATTGCAGACATTAAAGTAGAAATCTTCAAATCCATCTGTGCTCATTTTTGCAAGCTGGGCCATAGATGGACTTGGGTAACGAAGCACAACCCATTTTGTCTTCGGAACACGAATTTCCCTGTGGACTTTCTTTCCGATTGTAGAGCCTTCGATTTTCATTTTTTCAGCAGGAACATCTGCATGTTCATTAATATTGTCACCTGCACGAAGTCCAATATAAGCATCCATTTGGCTCATTACATTCGCTTCAAAGGCAGCCATCATTTCATATTGTTCTTCTTGGGCACCTAATAGCAATGATCTGTTCACATCATTATCCTTTAATGAAACAAATGGGTATCCGCCTGCAGCATATGCTTCCTTCACAAGAGCTTTGACTAGCTCCTTTTGTAAACCGAAGTTTTCAATAAGTACTTTTTCTCCTTTTTGCAATCGAATAGAGTAATTAATTAAGTTTTTAGCTAACAGCTCAATACGTGGATCTTTCATAAAATGCCTCCTATATTATTAAAAAATTTCGACTCTTCTTTGTATGTAGATACGTCGAACCCCCGATTATGTGGTCAACTATATTATTGTACCCTAAAAAATATTTTTCTTAAATAATATTGTCTAAAATAACCTAAACTAGGGGAGTCTTTTGACACAAAAGTTATAGGATGAATTTACCTGTTTTATTTGTTTCTGGCTGTTTTTCCAACTATAATAGAAGAAAGGTTTAGGCATTCGCCAAATTGGGAAAAACATTGAAAAAAGCGGAGGTGTATAGTAAATGATTATTATTTTATATTGCAGTGTTGCATTGATTGCCATTGCTTTCACTATTTTGGTAATTTATGTTGCCAGAACATTGAAATCGTTACATATCACACTTGATAGTGTCTCCAAAACATTAGTTGGCCTTGAAAGACAGCTTGATGGTGTCACGAAGGAAACGACCATTTTACTGCATAAGACAAATGTTTTGGCAGAGGATATTCAGCAAAAATCAGAAAGCCTCAATAGTGTTGTCGATGCTGTTAAAGGTATTGGCACTTCAGTTAAAGGATTTAATGATTCTATTCAAAACATCAATCAAAATGTGGAGCAAAAGCTTGTCCACAATCAGGACAAGATTGCCCAAGTACTTCAATACAGCAAGATGTTCTTTAACATCAGAGATCAGTGGAAAGCTCGCAAAGCTGCTGAGAGTAACATAAAAGTAAAAGCTCATTAATTTTTTAGGAGGGGTAATGATGACAAGGGAATACGAAACAACAGTTGTAGAAAATGAAAGCTCAAACGGAAAAGACTTTCTGCTAGGTGCCATTGTAGGCGGAATTGTTGGAGCAGCGACAGCTCTATTCCTTGCTCCAAAGCCTGGTAAGGAACTGATTCAGGATTTGAATCAGCAGGCAGGACTTCTGAAAGAAAAAGGAATTGAGCTCTCTGGCACAGTTAAGGATAAAGGAACTGAGTATATCAGCATTGCTAAAGATAAGACAGGCAGCTTAGGCAATACGGTAACGAAGCATTCCAATGGTTTAATGGAGAAAGTAAAAAATCGAGGGAAAGACGAACAGCAGACAGATAATGTAGAAGCTGCTGCAGGTACGGAAACTGACGACCCTTTCAAGGGCGAGTATGATGAAATCCAAAAGAAACTGGAAGAAACAAAAAAAGCGTTTGATGAAACAGAAAGCAGATATAACCAATAATAAGGTGCCCCAGCTAATGGGGCTGCCTTTTTATGTAAATACAAAAACTGGAGGGAAATCCATGAAAAAAATTGAGACAGTAGAACAATTGGAAGAGGTTTTGAACAGCAGCAAGAAAGCATTCGTTGTGAAGCATAGTTTAACATGTCCGATTAGTGCGGCAGCATTTGACGAATATAACCAATATGCAGACACAAATAAAGATATCGATACCTATTATTTGGCTGTACAGGAGGCTAGACCGCTATCTAACTATATTGCTGAAACATTCGGGGTTAGACATGAATCGCCGCAAGCTTTGTTGTTCTCTGACCGTTCTGTTGTATGGAATGCATCACACGGTGGAATTACAGTCGACTCTCTTCAAGAAGCAAGTGCACAAGCATAAAAAAAGATGGCAACGGGATACTCCCCATGCCATCTTTTTTTTATGTTGCAGCAACCTTCCAGACAATGGAAAGGTCGTCACCTTTGTCGATAGGTGTTAAAAAGGTTGCTTTTTCCCCATTTTTCATCAGTTCAAAGCTTCCTTGGTTACTTTTTGGCATATCTATTTGCACATATGCAAATAAATCTTGGAATAAGAAGCCTTCAAAAGGTTTCTGTTCAATTTGAATTTTTTCGTTAGGATAAATTTTATCCTCTAGGTTTAATGCTTGCCCATTTCTTGAAACTTGAGCTAGCTGTTTGGAGAGGGTCAATTTCTTTCCATTAAAGGTGACAGGGAGCACTTGAACAAACAGCACCTGTCTTCTTTCCGCCAATTCTGAGACTGTTGGAATCTGCCTTTTTTCAATCATGATTTCATCGTTAGTATCAAAGCTGTGATTTAGCTTGGAGGGCAGTCCGTTTCGATAAAGCTTTCCGGTAAAAGCTGGAATGACAGTATCCTTTTCATTGATTTTTATTTGGAAAGGACGCAATTCCTCCAAAATATCGTATAATTCAAGACCTTCCAAGAGCTCTTGAATGGTATAGACTGTTACTACATCAATTACATCACGATCTTCTATCCATTTATCGAGAGAGGCTGCTTGCCCGTTGCAGAAAACTCTGTCACAAATTGTGTAATCCTTGCCATTAATGCGCACACTTCTGCCAGTATCTGAATCTAGCAAGCTCTTAATCTGTACTTGTGTCTGCTCTCCATCCTTGCCTTTTACCACTTTCAGACTTTGCCCGTTTTCGACTAAATCATCTAATGAACAAATTTCCCCATCTCTTGTAATGACAGGTCCTTCCCCATGGCTTCCTGGGATAGTAATTTTTTGCCCATTTAAAGAAATGATTTTTGCTATTCCCGGCTTGCCGTACAGTTTAGATACGGAGAGGCCAGAGGCAAGCAGACAGTCTCCAATTGTCAGCTTATTTACTTCAAACAGCCTGATAGGCTGTTCGTTCACATAAACAGTTTTATATTGCACAGGAGATTGACCTGCCGCTATCGCAATGCCTGCTGGTGTAACAAGCTCAGGTCCTTTAATAGCCGAATCCTCAAAGGTTAAGTTATTAATAGCATCAATGCCTCTAATTGCAACTCGGTTCGCAGGCAAATTTAACAGCTCTGCTATTTTTTCTTGAAGTGCAGGTGTTTGGCTACCTCCGCCGACAAGCATGACAGCCTTTGGTGACTGATGGTTATTCAGGAGCAGTATTTCCCGGCAAATGGCGTCTGCAAGCTTATCTAATGCAGGAGATATTTGCTTGATAACTTCTGCTCTGCTTATGTCTGTAGAAAAGCCAAGAATATCAGTAATCGTTATTTGCTCCAGTTCAGAGAGCTGTTTTTTGGCTGCTTCTGCTAATGGAAAATCCAATAAATATTGATCGCTGATTGCTTCTGTTATTTCATCCCCAGCGACAGGAACCATGCCATAAGCGATAACAGTGCCTTCATCAGTAATAGCAATATCGGATGTTCCTGCTCCAATATCTACAAGAGCGACATTTAATCTTCTCATAGATGGAGGAATCAATACATTAATGGCGGCAATCGGTTCAAGTGTCAAAGCCTCCATTTCCAAATCTGCCCTGTGCAATGCGGCAATCAATGATTCTACGACAACCTTTGGCAGAAAAGTAGCAATGATCTCTACCTTTGCAACATTTCCCTGCTGGTCAATCAAGCTCCCCATTTCTTGTTCATCAAGTGTGTAACGAAGCACAGAATAACCAACACAATAATAAAATTGACTGTTTTCGCGACTGTTTTTTTCAGCAACCGCACTTTGTGCCTGCTGGACGGCCGCAAGCTCCATATGTAGAATATCCTGCTTAGTCATCATTGGTTTTCTTGCGATTTCTACCGTATAAGCAGCTTTTTCTGTTTTTAGTGCTCTCCCTGCTGCAGCTACACTGACTTTGCGGAGAGGACCATGTTTTTCTTCCATTTTAGTTTTAATTTCCTGAATGATTTTAGCTACTGCAAGGACATCATGTATTTGTCCGTCTAGCATTGCTCTTTCTTTATGCTCAATGGAAAGAATATCTGAAACATGATAATTATCACTATCAGCTTCAATGATAATGCCAACTACGGATCGTGTACCAATATCTAATGCAAATAATTTTTCTTTATTTTGCAAAAAATACACCTTCTTTTAATGAAAATGATAAAAAATGGGTTTATTGTGTACATAATAAATGTTATTGTTTAACTTATATTTACAGAAAAAATATGAATAAAAACGCTTTAGTGCTTAAAAGCGTTTAATTAATAAAGAAAAGTAGTGACAACCGAATAAAGTTGTTTTATAATAAACCCAATTAAAAGAAATGTAACATATTTTTTAGTTGGTATAAAGAATAATCGGCAGTTGTCCAAACAGGTTATAGAAAACACTGATTTGGATTATTGATAGAAGGGATGATGGAGATAGTGAGCAATAAAGAATTGGAAATGCTTCGTGACAGAATTGATGAGTTAAACTTAGAAATTTTAGAGAAGATTAACGAGAGAGCTAACTTAGTCCAAAAAATCGCACAAACAAAAGTGACACATGGAGCACATCGCTATGACCCTGTAAGGGAACGCAAAATGCTTGACGATATTTTAGCTAAAAACGACGGGCCGTTCGATAATGCAACGATTGCCCACTTGTTCAAACAAATCTTCAAAGCTGGTCTGCAGCTGCAGCAAGAAGATGACAGCAAAGCACTTCTTGTTTCACGTAAAAAGAAACCGGAAGATACAATTGTTGATATTAGAGGAACAAAAATTGGCGATGGAGTACCTAAATTCGTCTTTGGTCCATGTTCAGTTGAGTCATATGAGCAAGTTGCAAAAGTTGCTGAAAGTGTAAAAGCAAAAGGTTTAACATTGCTTCGTGGAGGAGCGTTTAAACCAAGAACATCTCCTTATGATTTCCAAGGTCTTGGTGTAGAAGGTCTAAAAATCCTAAAGCGTGTTGCTGATGAATACGATCTTCGTGTAATCAGTGAAATCGTAAGCCCACAGCATATTGAAGAAGCATTGGATTACATTGATGTTATTCAAATCGGTGCTCGTAACATGCAAAACTTCGAGTTATTAAAAGCAGCTGGTAGTGTGAAGAAGCCTGTATTGCTAAAAAGAGGACTTGCTGCCACAATTGAGGAGTTCATTAACGCAGCTGAATATATTATTTCTCAAGGTAATGACCAAATCATGCTTTGTGAACGCGGTATCCGCACATACGAACGTGCTACAAGAAATACCCTTGATATCTCTGCAGTACCAATCTTAAAACAAGAAACACATCTTCCTGTATTTGTTGATGTAACACACTCAACTGGAAGAAAAGATTTGCTGTTGCCTTGTGCTAAAGCAGCACTTGCAATCGGAGCAGACGGCGTTATGGCTGAGGTTCACCCGGATCCTGCAGTTGCTCTGTCAGATTCTGCACAGCAAATGGATATTCCGCAATTCGATGAGTTCTACAAATCAATTCTTGAGTCACCATACGTAAGAGCATAATTTTTTGAAAAAAGCAGATGGATGATACCATCTGCTTTTTTGTTTGCTCTTTCATTAGGTATAAGTTTGTTGGAAAATGTCTATAAAATGAGTAGTGATAATAGGTATCACGGGCATTTTAGATTCATATATGTTAGAATATTTAGAAATGAAAACGCTCTGACAACAGGGCTAACCTTAATTAATTAAAAAAAACAGCTTTTTTGAAAAAAAATGAAAGCTTGTCATTGCGGCATTTGCAACGTTATCGTATGATTAAATACATAATCAGACAAGATTAGCTAAATTGAAACAAACAATGTTTAGGTTCTAGCTACTTGCCGTAAAATAAATATAGTGAATGTACGTTTAAAAGGAGTGTAGAACATGAATATTACAATATATGATGTCGCTAGGGAAGCGAGTGTATCAATGGCTACTGTTTCCCGTGTTGTAAACGGAAACCCGAATGTGAAACCTGCAACAAGGAAGAAGGTCCTTGAGGTAATTGACCGTTTAGGATACAGACCTAATGCTGTAGCGCGCGGTTTAGCAAGTAAAAAGACAACGACTGTAGGTGTCGTTATACCTGATATTTCAAGCACTTTCTATGCAGAGCTTGCTAGAGGGATTGAAGATATTGCAACAATGTACAAATATAATATTATTTTGAGCAACTCAGATCAAAATAAAGATAAAGAGCTTCACCTTCTGAATACAATGCTTGGAAAACAAGTTGACGGGATTGTATTCATGGGCGGTAACATTACAGAGGAGCATGTTCAGGAATTTGAAAAGTCTCCAGTGCCGATTGTACTTGCAGCAAGCGTTGAATCAAGCAAAAAGATTGCTTCTGTTAATATTGATTATGCGCAAGCAACTTATGATGCTGTTACTTCTTTTGTAGAAAAAGGACATAAGGTTATTGCACTAGTGCTGGGTTCATTAGAAGAGCCTATTAACAAGTTGCATAAGCTTGAAGGATATAAGCGAGCATTGGCGGATGCAGGCATTGCCTTTAATGAAGATCTTGTTGTAGAAGGAGATTACACATACGAATCTGGTATGGAATCATTTGACAAACTAATGGAATTGGCTGAAAAGCCTACTGCTATCTTCGTTGGATCAGATGAAATGGCGATCGGCGTTATCCACTGTGCAGAAGATAAAGGCTTTAAGGTTCCAGACGATTTTGAAATTATCAGTTCTGACAATACAAAGCTTACACTAATGGTAAGACCGCAATTAACAACTGTTGTTCAGCCGCTTTATGATATTGGCGCAGTGGCAATGAGGTTGTTGACTAAGTATATGAACAAAGAAACAGTGGAAGATGGCATCGTTGTATTGCCTCACCGTATTGAGTCTAGAGGATCAACAAAATAATAATTTTTCAAAAAAAGATGGCTTTGGTAGATGCCATCTTTTTTTGTTTTGTATGTCTTATTTCCCATTAATTACACCTAGTAATCATGTCTTTAGATTTATAAAATGAAGAAGTATTATATTGTTATTTTACTATTTTTATAACTAATAGATAGATAGTCATGGGTAATAGGGGGAAATAGATGAAAAAGATAATGTGTATGTTGCTTATTTGTGCTGTTGTAATTTCTGTCCTTTCACCACAAATAAAGGCGGAAACAGTCCCAATGTTAGAAGTGAAGCTTGTCAATTATCTCGGCAATAATTCTTCCATTACGGTTGTTTTTAATGGAGAATATACCCTTTCCAACGGTAAAAAAGTCAGTGCAGGAACAGAGACTGTCATGAGTATTGTTAACAATGCGTTAAAACTGTCTACAAGCAAAGGACAGGTTCTTCTAGAGAATGGAACAATCACAGCAACTCCATTGAAAACAGATAGCTCTCTAGCATTAAATGGCCGCAGCTATTATGGGTCCTTCCAATTTGTATTAGAAAAAGACACGAAGAATAATAAATTGTATATTCGTCCAATCAATAAAATTGATATAGAAACATATTTAAGAGGTGTCGTTCCGCAAGAAATGCCAGCACTGTGGACCATGGAAGCGTTAAAGGCGCAAACAGTAGCAGCAAGAACATACGCCTTAAAACATATAAATGATGCAAATATGGTGGATACTATTGCAAAGCAAGTGTATGGGGGGATTACAGGAAGTCATTCTCGCAGCGATACAGCTGTCAAGGAAACAGAAGGGCTTGTCCTGAAATACAATAATACGTTAATAGATGCAGTATTTTCTGCAAGCAATGGGGGCAAAACAGAACTAAACAGCAGTGTTTGGGGAGGAAATGCAGTTCCTTATTTTGCAGTAGAAGAGGATGCGTATGATTTTCACCCATCTACAAAGGAAAAGTTCCCTTGGGTAATCCAACTAAAACAGCAGCAGGTGACAGACAAGCTGGATTTGGATGCGGCTGACACATGGTGGACATCTGTGAAGGAAGCAGATGCAGACCAGCAAGTGCTGAAAAATATGAAAACCTGGTTGAAAACAGAAGGCTATACAAGTGATGTTAACAAGATAAAAATCTCCACAATTTCAAAGCTGGAACTCGATTTAAAAGCATTGTCAGCTGGTGGGAGAGTTTCTAAAGGATCTGTAAAGGTTGAATATCTGCTGATAAAAGCTGATGGCAAGACTGCTGAAAAGAAAACACTAGAATTAAATGGTGTTCCAGCATCAAAGATTCGGGCGATGGTTGGCATCGACAAAATGCCAAGCTATTTAATTGATGTTTCTGAATTAAAGAACGGAATAATTTTTATTAAAGGCCGCGGAAATGGTCACGGTGTAGGCCTTAGTCAGTATGGCGCCAAAAACAGAGCAGAGGCTGGACACAATTATAAACAAATACTACAGTTCTATTATCCCCGTACCACTCTTGTTAAGGAATATAGTAATGCAAGCAGTAACTCGAACACATCAACTAACAAAACAGTAAAGAAAGATACTGTTGCACCTGTTATTTCAAGCTTTAAAGCTAATACCGATTACAAGAAGAATACAGTTAAGCTGTCCATGAAGATTAATAAAGCTGGCAAAACGACCATTATAATGAAAGACTCAAAAGGAAAGACGATCTCCACATTAGCCAATAATAAAGCAGTGAAATCTGGCTCTATTTCTGCTGATTGGAATATCAGCAAAATAGCAAATGGCAATTATACTGCTGAAATCACGGCAGCAAACTTGGACGGATATAAGAAAACCATTAAACAAAAAGTAACGATTTCAAAGCCTGCTAAAGAGAAAAAAGGCAGTGTTAAGGCATCAGTGCTAAATGTAAGACAAAAGCCAAGCACCTCTTCAAAAGTGATGACAAAACTAAAGAAAAAGCAAACAGTTATCATTCTTTCACAGCAAGGGACATGGTATAAGGTGAAATCAGGCTCAAAGACCGGCTATGTTTCTGCTAAATATATAACAGTATTAAAATAAAAAAAGACGTTCCGTTAAACGGAACGTCTTTTTTGCAGCAAGATCAAGTATTATCGCTTTTTTCTTCCTCACTTGCAGCGTTAGAGTCTTCTTTATCTGAATCAGTTGATTCATCATTTGTCTGTTCTTGCTTGTTTTTATCCTCGTTTGAAGCTTCTGTTTTATTCTCTTCCTTTTTCTCTGTGTTTTTCGCCGTATCTGCTTTCGCTTTAGAGTTTTCCTCTTTTTTATCGCTTGTCTTATTGCCGACTTCTATCTTATTAGAGTTAGAAGATTCTTTACCAGCAATATCAACTGCTTTCACAATATAAGCCCCGCTGCCAGCTCTATAGGAGAGACTGTCACTCGCTTTAATGCTTGCGACCTTTTTGCCGTTTTGATACACACGATAGCCGATAACATCTTTTTCCCCGGATCTTGACCAGGTGATCGTGTTACCGCTGCTGCTGATTTTTGGAGCTCCTGGAGCTTTTCCGTTGTCCGTTATTTTATTTGATGGAACAACGACATTTTTCAGCGCTGTGTTATTTTGAATCAAGGTACTAGGATCCGTTACAGTAATTCCAAACAGTTTTTCAATATAGTCAGGATTTAATATAACTCCATTTTCAGCAAATTCACTTGGTGTGGAGTCTAAAGCCATATATTTCGTATCGCCAATCTGCACATATTTCCCTGCAACGATACTGTCATCTGTCTTGTTCGGAACAGCATTTGCTTTAAATAAATCTGTTGTAACAAGTCCCGCTTTTGAACATCCCTCTGATGCAAGCAAACCAGAAAGGGAGCAGACAGATCGTCTGACAATTCCGCCTGGCATTGTAAAGCTTTCAGACGGGTCTACAAGCTTCGAATCGACATCGTAAGCAGCATTCATTAAATCTGCCCATAAATAGTTATTACGCATGCTGTAGCTCATCGTCCCGGAACTCTGGAGTGATTTAGGTGTGTCATAACCTGTCCATACCCCGAAGGAAACATTCGGGTTAGTAGCCACAAACCAGGAATCCTTAAATTCCTGTGTTGTTCCTGTTTTTCCAGCCCAGTCAGAGCTGAACTTCAAGCGGCTTTTAACTGCCGTAGCGGTTCCTTGATTAATAACATCCCGCATCATATCGATAGTTAAATAAGATGTTTGCGGGCTGAATACTTTCACTTTTTCTGCTTTATGCTTATAGATAACTTTTCCGTCTTTATCAACAATTTTATCAATCATATAAGCATCAACGAACTCTCCGCCATTTGCAAATGTTGCAAAGGCATTCGTATTTTCCTCAACAGAGACGCCGTTTGTTATTCCCCCAATAGAGGTTGCTCTGTTAGAATAATCGGCATCTGTTAATGTTGAAAAGCCCATTTTTTCTAAGTAGGTAGCAGGCTTTTGCGGCAGAATTTGCGCATAAGCCTTTACCGCAGGGACGTTATAAGATTTAGCGAGTGCAACCCTTGCTGTTACAAGACCATGAAACTGGAAGTCATAGTTGTTCGGCCAGACTGTCCCAGGTCTTGCTGGGTCCAGAGCCAAAGGCACATCTGGAAGGACTGTTCCAGGTGAAAGTGTTCCTAATTCAATGGCAGGACCGTATACGAGCAGCGGCTTCATTGTGGAACCGTTCGGTCTTGGGGCTGTGCTATGGTTTGTAGCTTCTCTGTCATAATCTCTTCCTCCGACAAAGCTGATAATAGCACCAGTCTTATTATCAATCAGCACCGCACCTGTTTCTACAGGCTCCATGATAGTTTTCTTTTCTCCTGTTTCGCTGTTTGTAACAGTTTGTGGTTTATCAGGACCGTAATATGGGTATTTAGCTACTACATCCTGAAATTTATCATACATTTTTTTATTGATTGTACTGTGAATTTCATAGCCGTTCTGATGGATTTGGCGATCAGCCAGCTCATAATACTGCTCTTCCAGAACTTCATCTTCCTCTAAATCCTTCGCATTATAGCCGTCTTCTTTTGCAAGCATTTCAGCGATGATTTGGGTCGCTCTATTTTCAATTTCGTAAGTAACCCATGGATATTTTTCAGTCGGACTTGCCTCAGGGCTCGCGAAATCCTTCGTTATATCATAGGCAGATGCTTTTTCGTACTCTTCTTTTGTAATTTTATGCTGGTTGTACATTCTTGTCAGAACCGTCTGCAGTCTTTCCAAACCAGGTTCTAAATTCTTTTTGACTGTTCCATCTTGGGTGAACGGAGTATAGCCGAACGGACTTTGCGGGAGTCCAGCGATAAATGCTGCCTGCGGCAATGTAAGATCTTTTGCTTCCACCCCAAAGATTCCTTTTGCAGCAGACTGTACACCGGCAATATTTCTGCCAGAGGCATTTCTGCCGAAAGTAGACACATTTAAGTATGCTTGAAGAATCTCCTCTTTAGAGAAAAATTTCTCCAGCCTTAATGCGAGTAATATTTCCTTTGCTTTTCGTTCAAAGGAAACTTCATTCGTTAAAATCTGGTTTTTGATAAGCTGTTGTGTTAAGGTGCTTCCTCCAGACTGTGTGGAGCTGTTAGAAACTTCCTGAACCAATGCTCTCATTATCGCTTTAGGAACTACACCATCATGCTTATAGAAGTTCTCGTCCTCTGTGGCAACGATCGCATCCACTAAATATGGTGATACATCCTCTATTTGCACTTCTTCTCGTTCTAAATCTGTCGGCAGTTTTCCTAAATAAACGTTATCGGCAAAATACAGTTCGGACGTTTCTTCATAATTATAAATGTCCTTTTGCATCGTCTTGTAGGAGCGGATAGGTTCCTCCTTAACAAGAGAAGCAAAATAGCCTGCACCGATTCCTCCAGCAAAAGCACCGCCGACTATCAGTAGAATAATGAATATCAATATAATATTCCAAGAGACTTCATAAGTGATACGAGCTCTTTTGGCGGTTTTTTTATTGGTGAAGAAGCTTAGGAAACCATGGAGATAGTTTTTCCACTTCGGGCTTTCATTCATATGGTATCATTCCCCCTAAAATCACATACATTATAGCATAAAGCAATGGGCAATATGGACAATGTTCGATAATTTCCAACCTTTTTCGCAAAAGCATTTGACATGCTACGTTCTTTTATGGTAAAAATAACTCAAACTAATATTGATTCGTTATTGCGTTGATGGGAATAAGTAGTTCTTTTATCACTATACTAAGAGAGCCATTGGTTGGTGTGAAATGGCATATATAAAAGGATGAATTACCTCCCGTAGCTTCTGTTGGGAAATCCTCATATGGGTTAGTAGCAGCAGACGGTTGTGAGCCGTTATCTTTTTTAAGTGGAGAGAAGTTTTCTTTTCTCAATTAGGGTGGTACCGCGCTAAAAAAGCGTCCCTGCATATTCATGCAGGGACGCTTTTTTTTGTTCCAGAAAAAAAGAGCCGCACAAAAAGCACGCGCTGTTAATAACAATCAAAAGGAATAACGAATGGAGGAATTATAGTGAATTTACTTGAGGAGTTACATTGGAGAGGCATCGTTTACCAGCAAACAGATGAAGAGGGCTTAAAAGATGTTTTAGCTGACGAAAAAATCAGCTTATACTGCGGGGTGGACCCGACTGCAGACAGCATGCATATCGGACACTTGCTGCCGTTCTTGACATTGAGACGCTTCCAAAATGCAGGACATACACCAATCGTGCTTGTCGGCGGAGCAACAGGTCTTATTGGTGATCCGAGCGGAAAGAGCGAAGAAAGAAATCTGCAAACACTAGATGCAATCGGACATAACGTTAAATGTCTGCAAAAACAGCTCGAGAAAATATTTGATTTCGGTGGCGATAATGGTGCGGTGATGGTTAATAACTATGACTGGGCTGGCAAGATGGATATCGTTACATTCCTAAGAGATTACGGCAAGCATATCGGCATCAATTACATGCTGGCAAAAGACACAATCTCCTCAAGATTGGAAACAGGTATTTCCTTTACAGAATTTACTTACACAATCTTACAGGCCCTTGATTTCTTGCATCTTTACGAAAACCATAACTGTAAGCTGCAAATTGGCGGCAGTGACCAATGGGGAAATATTACGACAGGATTAGAGCTTATCCGTAAAAATAGTGCAGAAGGTGCAAAAGCTTACGGATTAACGATTCCGCTTGTAACGAAAGCTGATGGAACTAAATTTGGTAAAACAGAAAGTGGTGCTATTTGGCTTGATCCGGAAAAGACTACACCATATGAGTTCTACCAATTCTGGATTAATACAGCAGATGCTGATGTGATTAAATACTTGAAATTCTTTACATTCCTTTCAAAAGAAACAATTGAAGAATTGGAGCAATCATTACAGGCTGAAGCTCATTTAAGAAAGGCGCAAAAAGCTCTAGCTGAAGAAATGACAAAAATGATTCACGGCGAAGCAGCGTTAGAGCAGGCCATGAAAATTACGGAAGCACTTTTCAGCGGAGACATTAAAAACCTGACAGCATCTGAGATTAAGCAAGGCTTTAAGGATGTTCCAACATACAAGCATGAAGAAGGTGATGCAGTTCTAGTTGACCTGTTAGTAGCTGCTGGCATTGTATCATCGAAAAGGCAAGCTCGTGAGGACATAACAAATGGTGCTGTGTACGTCAATGGTGAGCGAAAGCAGGATTTGGACTATGTTTTAGGTGAAGAGGATCGTATTGAAGGACAGTTCACCGTTATTAGAAGAGGGAAAAAGAAATACTACTTAATTCAATATTAATAAATTAAAGCTTCTTGGACTGTTTGTCCAAGAAGCTTTTTTATAGTGCCGACTTATTCTCTAAATAGAAAATAATTTTTTGTGGTACAAGTCCCTGCCGCTGAATACATTAGAAGTAAATATACATATGCGGAGGGATTTATGGGTACTTTTTTTCCTTATATATTATTAGGTGTTTCATTGGCGGCACCTGTTGGTCCTGTTAACGCTGCACAATTGGACAAGGGAATCAGAAATGGTTTCTTTCATGCCTGGGTGTTCGGGCTTGGTGCATTGGCGGCTGATGTTATTTATATGATGATGGTTTATTTTGGAGTAAGTCAGTTTATAAACACACCATTTATGAAAACCTTTTTGTATTTGTTCGGTTTCTTCGTACTGACGTATACCGGAATAGAAAGCTTGATTAATACAGCCAAAATTAATGTGACAGAAAGGAATAAACAGGACAATTCTTTGTTTAAGTCGTTTTTTTCTGGGTTTTTAATGTCTATTTCCAATCCTTTAACCATTCTCTTCTGGCTTGGAATATATGGCTCTGTATTGGCAAAATCAGCAGAGAGCTTTTCTAATAAGTCCTTCATATTATGCAGCTTGGCTATTATCTCAGGGATTTTATTATGGGATCTCATAATGGCCCTCATTTCAGGCATTGCAAGAAGGCTGCTTCATTCTAATATGCTGTATGTAATTTCTGTTTTGTCATCTTTATCAATGATTGGTTTCGGACTTTATTTTGCTTACCAAGCATATAAGGCTTTATTCTGAGTAGGTAAATTTTTGTAAACAGACGATTGACTGCATGGATTGTTCAAATCCATGCAAAATATGTTTTGTATCACAGAAAACACAAAGCCGGAAGTTCTAGGAGGATAATGATGCAAAACTCAATCAATGGAATGCAGCAAATAAACCAATGCAGACAGATTGTTCAACACTTAATTCAAAAGCATCTTCCTATCCTTCTAACAACATGTATCAACAATAATAAATAGAAGAAATGGAGGAATTACGATGAAAAAAACACAGAATGCTCCTGTAGCGGGAAAAACCTACGAAACAGAAGACTATCAAAAGAACGATGTTGTCTCAAAAGGGCTTGCTGAGACCCATGAGCAATCATCAGATACCTATACAGAAGGCACTATTGACGGCGTGATGGAAAATGTCGCTGGAGAAGATATTCCCCTTCAAAATGACGGTCATAAAAAATAAGCAAATAAAGGAAGGTAGGAGAAGCATCCTGCCTTCCTTTATTTTTAAGGATGGAAGAAGGATGTAACTTTTTTAATATTTTATATAGCTGAAGACCTTGAATTAAATAAAAGAATATTCTTACAAAAAGAATAGTAGGAATTAAGAACTATTGAAGGGGGAAATTTATAGTTCTTTATAACTGATGTTATCTAAACAGCTTGAATTTACAGGTAGATTCAGTCAAAATTTGTTATATATTGTCGACATTTGAAGAAAGATTATCCTTTTTTGTATCCGTTTACCCTTGTTAGAATAAATTTCTATGGAAATTATTAAAGGGGTAGTTTACATATGAGTATTCATTTAAATGAACAAATTGAAATGCTGAGAGAGAATATGATTTCAACAGGAATGGCAAAGGGGTTCACTTCTAAAGAAACAATTTTACTTAGTAAGAGATTAGATAATTTAATGAATTTACAAATGATGATACATAAAGGAGAAGCAGCTTCTTGAATTGAGGCTTACATAAAAAAATAAATCGAAGGAAGATGAACGTTGCAAGAAAACTTAATGACATTATATGATTATGACAAAGCATATGTAAGAAATGTATTGAAACGGGAAAGAGATTTTAAGGTTCCTGCTAAAGGTGGTCCGCTTCGAATTAAAAGTACAGAGCTAGTTGAGTGGCTGATAGAAGAACAGTCCAAGGATGAAATAAGGAAGCTTGTGACAATGATGAAAGCCATCAGAAAACGAAATGCTTCTGTGAGGACATTAATCGAGACTATAGCGATAGGCTTGATAAAATAATTGGAATGCAGAAGACCTGGGGGGGTCTTTTTTTTATGGGGAAGGAGCAAAGGCATTGGTGAGAAAATTGGGGATCGCTAAAACGCCTTTGCTCCTTATTAGACTTATAGCCGTATTTTTCGGAATTAAACATTGGGCAGTATCAAAGAAGATGACAAAAAAGCCTCAGAAATTGCAGTAATTTCTGGGTCTTTTAGATGCTTTATTAACAGAATTATTTGTACTTTCTTATAAAGGATTCATGATTTAAGCCTTCACAAAAGTTGTGAATGTCTTTTTATGTTCTTTTTTAAAAGCTAATAATTTTTTGAAATGAACAAACAGCAAGAAGTTACCTGATAAGGAGAATGTGACTTCTAAAAAATTATTAGGCAAAATTAGCTTTCTGTTACAATAATGTACCTATTAATTATACAAGTCATTTAGTCAAAGTGGATAAAACGAGGGATATGATCGATAACAAAAAGAAGATACAACGATATAAAGAATTAATGCATTGATAAAAAATGCAGTTCCAGTATTGATATTTTTCACAACAACTAAAGATAGGAAAAATAAATTAGAGAAATGGTGTAAAGGGAAGGGTTTTAGCTTTCAAGTTAAACTATTTACTGAAATATAGAGGATGTGTCTGTCCACACTAATAATTCAGTCCCAATATAAGCCCCAATACATCATTCTACGAAGCGTAATAAAAAAACCCCAGAAAGCGTTGATACAACGCGGTTTCTAGGGTTTGATAATGCTGTATTAGCAAATCTATTAACGAGAGTAGAACTCAACGATAAGAGCTTCGTTAATTTCAGCTGGCAATTCAGAACGTTCTGGTAAACGAGTGAATGTACCTTCTAATTTATCAGCATCGAAAGTCAAGAAATCAGGTACGAAGTTGTTCACTTCAACTGCTTCTTTAACAATATCAAGATTACGTGATTTTTCACGCAATGTGATTGTTTGACCTGCTTTTAGACGGTATGATGGGATATCAACACGTCCACCATCAACGATAACGTGACCGTGGTTAACAAGCTGACGTGCTTGACGACGTGTACGAGCAAGACCTAAACGATAAACAACGTTATCAAGGCGAGATTCTAGAAGCGCCATGAAGTTTTCACCGTGTTTACCTTTCATTTTGCCAGCAATATCGAATAAATTACGGAATTGACGCTCATTTACACCATACATATGACGTAATTTTTGCTTTTCCTGTAATTGTAAACCGTATTCTGATAATTTTTTGCGTTGGTTTGGACCATGTTGTCCTGGAGCGTAAGGGCGTTTATCTAACTCTTTGCCAGTACCGCTTAAAGAAATTCCAAGACGACGAGAAAGTTTCCAACTTGGACCTGTATAACGAGCCATTGATGACTCCTCCTTCATGTTTTTATTTTGTAAAATAAAAACAGATGCAACTAGCCTTTATGTTTATTTTGTCTTCATGTACCTTCGCCCTAGCAGCTAAGGGTTACACAATACACCATCAAAAAAGCTTTTGAGGAACAAAATAAAACAACAAAGTGATTTGCATATGCTGCAATATTTTACACAAAGAATATTATATGATTTCAACTGCCTAAAAGTCAAGCTAAGATTTATTAATTTTATGCTAGTAGAAATTTACCTTTATAGGAGCAGGAAAATTTTATGCTCTTGTATTCTCATTACAGCGCCTTGTGATATAATTGTTTTACTTTACTATAAGAATTGTCCGATAATTTAAGTATATAAAATTCCTACTTTTGGATTAGGCGAAAAGTATCTGTTGTTTATATAGGACTGGATGTTGCTAACTTTAGTCTAGCACTAAGTCTTGTCATTATAAAATTAAATAGAAGACAGCGGCAATATCTTTGGATAAATTGGGAAAAATACAATGAATAGTTAGATGAATAGGTGATAATTAGATGGATATGCTTGACCACCAATCAATAGTAAAGCTAAAAAGTCGTTTCTTTGATCTCTTTGATATAGAAAGTAAAAGCTTTAATTACGAAATAATTCTGCGAGAAATGCTTTATATTATTAAAAATTTTTTGCATGCTGCAGAAGTGACTTACTATAGTGCTAATGAGTGGAACGATGAATGGGCTGTGGAGGCGTCAACAAACCCAACAGTTGCAGCATCCATCCTTCCGTATACAGTAGATATAAAAAACAGGCTGCTGACAAGAGCAGTCAGCAAAAAGCCAATTGGTATTGATGAATTAGAAGAGTATGATTTGTTAATTCCTTTAAAAAATAAAGATGGCTTTTATAATTTTTTTGTTGTGAGATTAAATGAATCCGAACAAAGCAAATCACTTGGTGATGACTGTCTGTATAAGCTGATAAGTGAAGAATTTAGTTACTATATAATAAAGGTTCAAAATTTACTGGAAGTGGTTGCAGAGGAGAAAAGATATAAAAAACTCTTCAAGGTAACCGAAAAATTCCACTCCTCCATGAATACAGAAGGGGTTTTGCGGGCGATTATCAATACTTTAAAGGATATCTATCCATCGCTCGGCTATTATCTGTTATTGTCTCATGATAATAACACACATGGAGATCTGCTCATTAAGGATTTGGAATATGACAGCTCAAACCTTGCTGCGATGGAAGCCTACGTAACTGGTGAGATCCAGTTTGAGTATCTTCAAGAGGGCAGAAATTCGATACTATATGCTCCTTTGAAAGGAAAGCAAGGGGTATACGGTGTTTTGCAAGTAATTGCTGAAAACTCGGTTAAGTTCCCTAAAAAAGAAGTAGAGTTCATTTCTCTGCTTGCTAATACTGCGGGTGGTGCACTTGAAAACGCACAGCTGTATCAGCAGTCGAAAAAACTGGTGTCTGATCTTCAGCTTATTAATGAAGCGTCCCATCGGTTAAACGCTAATCTAAGGCTTAATGAAATGATGACATATATGTCGAATCGAATATCAACAAGCTTTGAGGCTGAAGAGGTAGGATTTATTTTATTTTCTGCTGAATCAAATACAGTGACTGTCTTAAACGGAAGCACGGACTTTTTCTGCTCAAAAGCTGCTGAAAGTTATATCCAGTATTTTAAAGAAAAGATTAAACAAGAAAAAGACTCTTTGTTTTTAGGAGATTTCAGTATGCCTGCCGAAGAGGATGCTGTTTTCAAATCGATTATGGCAGTGCCGATGATGCAAACAGGCATTTTAAAAGGTTTTTCTATCGTGATGCATCAAAAGCCGTATCATTTTTCATTTGATACTTTTAAGCTGCTGCAATCACTTATCCATCATTCTACATTAGCACTGACTAATTCTATGCTTAGAGAAGAGCTAGAAAAGATGGTCGTCACAGATCATCTAACAAAACTCTATTCCAGAAGCTTCTTAGATGAAAAGCTAGAAAGGTCCCTTGTAGAGGATGCAGAAGGTACATTCATTCTCATTGATATTGATAACTTTAAAGCAGTTAATGATACGTATGGACATCAAGTCGGTGACGAAATTATTATTCAGGTTGCTAATATCATCTTAGAAAACATTCGAGCGACAGATATTGGAGCAAGATGGGGCGGTGAGGAGCTCGCAATCTACTTGCCAAGAGTTCCGCTCCAAGTAGGGGTTGCTATTGCAGAAAGACTTGTGGAAAAAGTCAGGAAAAGCTCTGCCCCGCCTGTGACTATTTCCTGCGGGGTCTCCTATTGGATGAGACATAAGAAGGAGAATTACCATGCACTCTTTAAGCGTGCAGACAAAGCGCTGTATATTGCTAAGGAAACAGGGAAGGACCGAGTCATCGTCCAGGACGCATTCTTGCAAAAATAATGCTTGCTTCAAAAAGAAAACACCCCGAAACG
>NZ_JAJTTG010000014.1:0-88712 GCF_021341655.1 Bacillus sp. Au-Bac7
ACTACACTTGCGCTTGTGCTGGCGCTAGAACGCATATTTAATGAGGAACCCTTTGTAACATTTACATATTTCGTTGTAGTTTTCACAACATTGGTTGAACCACTGTCAGCAGTAGATGTTGAAGGTTTTGTTTTTGATAGATATTGTGTGGAAACATATCCTTCTTTTCCATAAACGTTTACTTTTGTCCAGCCATTAGAATCTCCGTATGATGTTACCGCCACTCCCCTGGCAAGCTTCACGATTACAGACCCGCTGTTTGAAGCCTTGTTTCTCATGTTTAAGCTTGAACCTTGGTCAACATTGACATACATCGTAGTTGTTTTTGCTTCAGCAGCTGTGTTTGGTTTGGAAGAAGAGCTTTCCGAAGAATTATCCTTTACTGCTGTTACCTTGTCAGCTAAATACTTAGAAGCTACATATCCTTCCTTTCCGTTCACTTTTATTTTTGACCAGCCATTAGATGTTGAGGAAACTTCCACACTAGTGTTCACTTTTATTTTTGTAACAACAGACGAAGAAGTATTCGGTGCGCTTCGCACATTCAGAGTAGAATTTTGATCAATAGACACATATTTTATGTAGTTACTAGTTTTTTCAGAAAGATAGGCAGTGCTTACATAGCCAGTCTTCCCATCAACAGATATTTTTGCCCATCCATTGCTTTCAGACAGAACAGTTACTTCTTTTCCTTTTTTTAACGTTGTTACTACAGCCGCGCTAGATGACGCGCTTTTTCTCACATTAAGGGAAGAGTTGCTTTCTACATTGACATACTTTACAACAGCCTCATTTGACGCTGCTTGTGCTTCTTGAATAAGGACAGGTGCTGATAATGCCGTAAAAAACACACCTGGCACAATTACTTTTTTCATCCTAAAACCTCCTTATTACTAGAATCACATCCAACAATATGATTCTATTGACCTACAAAACTTCATTATGTAATTTGTTCTCATATATTTACTGTATATTACCTATATTATTCTTTATGCGATTATACGTATATAATACTATAGTCACGTTTTATCACAATGAAGAAATGCTTTTTATACTATGTATTATCGGATGGTTTTTTCAGTTATTAAGATATTTTTCCGTGTTTTTCCACTGCCAACAGACAAAAAATCCCTAAAAATCAAGCTGACCCCTCAAAAAGACATAAAAAAAACAGGGTAGAAATACTTACCCTGTTACATGCCTGTTTAAACAACATTATTAAAATTACTGCCCATCACTTCGTTCATATTATGTACAGTAATGAATGCTCTCTTATCAATTTTATAGATAAATTTTTTTAATTTTATATAATCCTGTCTTTCTAATACAATCGTAATAACTTCTTTATCGTCATTAGAAAATGCCCCTTTGGCAGAGTGCAGTGTTGCGCTTTGATGAAGGTTTTCAATAATATACTGCTTAATGAATTCACATTTCTCGCTAATGATAACTACCTCTTTTGTCATTTGCAGCTGGTTGCGGAAGTAATCCACTACAATTCCTCTCAAGAAAACTCCAAAGCAGGCGTACAATCCTTTTTCCACACCGAAAACAAACAGTGCAGCCACAGAAATAAGACAATCTGCCATAAGTACGGCCTTGCCTATTTCAATCGAAAAATATTTATTGAGTATCATGGCAACTAAGTCCATCCCACCAGTAGAAGCATTTTGCTTTAATACAAGCACTAACCCAAAGCCCGCGATTAAAGTACCGACAACAAGCTGGATGAAAAGATCATGACTTAACGGTGCACTTACAGGATCTAGTTCTCCTAATCCCCAAACAAAAAACGTTAGCAAAAAACTAGCATAGATTGTTTTAAGGCCAAATTGAAACCCTAAAAACGCAAACCCTAACAGGAAGAATATTATATTGAGCAAACCCATCAGCCCGCCAAGAGGCATATTAGGGAACACCGCTTGAAGGACAATGCTCAAACCTCCGAGTCCTCCAGAAGCAAACTGGTTTGGCGCCATAAAATAATGAATATTAACGGCCATAAGCAATACCCCTATATGGAGCCAAATATAGCTTGCTGTCTTCTCAAACGAAATTACCTTCACTTTTCCCAATCCACTGAAAGATCCCATGCGATCGGCTTCTCCATCCATTCTTTTGCTTCTTTAACATTATCTGCTTTTCCTAATACCCACATCAGCTTGGCGATAATAGCTTCTGTGTTCATATCCGCCGATAAGATAACATTATATTGCGCAACCTTTCTTCCTACCTCATATAAATACAAGTCTTGACCTTCCTCTAGGCACTGGGTGGAGATGACGACAGCCACTCCTGACTCTACCATTTCCTGAAGCTTAGGAAGCAGGTTTCTTCCCTCAAAAGGCAGGCCTCCATTGCCGAAGCTCTCAATAACAATGCCTTTATAGTTGTCTTTTAAATAGTCGAATATTTCCGGCTTCGTACCTGGATGAAGCTTCAACAGAAACACATCTGGACACAGGCTAGTATCCTTCTTAAAAGAACCTTCTGCTTTGCCAGGCTTCCAGTAATAATGAATATGATTGTCTTGAATGGATGCAACATACGGATGATTTATACTCTCAAAAGCATCATAGCTTTTCGTTCTCATCTTCACTGCACGCGTGCCAATGATAACCCTGCCATCAAAGACAACAAATACCCCGCCGATGTTTTCTGTTGCAAAACGGATACTGTCTGCCACATTTTTCTTTGCATCAGTCTGTTTAAAGCTGATCGGAACTTGAGATCCTGTAATAACAACTGGCTTGTCTAATCCTTGAAGCATGTATGATAATGCTGCAGAAGTATAGCCCATCGTATCTGTTCCATGTGTTATCACAAAACCATCATATAAGTTATAATTGTTGCTGATTGCCTCCGCAATCACTTTCCAATGCTCTGGCTGCATATTCGTACTGTCTCTGTTCATCAGTATTTCACATGTGACATCAACAGTCTGAGAATCTCCTTCAAAATGCTCTAATAACTGCTCCGCAGACATGCCAGGAACTAACCCTTCATTTCCTTCTACAGAAGCAATTGTACCACCTGTTGCAAGCAGCAATATTTTTTTCATGAGTGTTCCTCCTACTTCCTCCATCATTTCTTTATATGCGTTACGCGTATTTATTTATTTGTATTATAGTCCCATTCCTATTAATAAAGCAATATATGTATTCAATTCGCGTATTTTTTCTTTTAAAACGAGGATTGACATGCTATACTCCAAATATAGAGTAAAAGGAGGAATTAAAGTTGCTGCAAATATTAAGTGAACTTAGGAAAAACAAAAACTGGTCTCAAGCTGAAACAGCTGAACTTTTAGGAATTGCTAAAAGCACTTATGCCGGCTATGAATCTGGCTACCGCGAGCCATCATTAAGAGCACTCATTCAAATAGCAGACTTGTTTGATGTTTCTGTTGATGTAATTCTTTCCCGCAAGAATAAGACAACAAAAGTAGAAATCGGGTCTATTCCGAAAATGGACAACCTTGTGCTGACAGTAGATGGAAAGCCGCTTACAAAAGAAGAAATTGCAAATATCGTTGCATTTACAACAGTCAGAAGACAGCTGGATAAGGAAGAAATTGCTCAATAAAAAAACCTGATTTAATAAAATCAAGTTTTTTAAATCCCTAATTCAAATGTTTTACTTTTAATTCGATCGATTGTCTTTCCTTTGCGTCCTTCGTCTCATCAGGATACCCAGCTGCAATTACACCGATCACATCATAGTCTTCTGTCACACCTAAAATATTTCTACCGTTCTCAGAAGCGCCTACAGAACTCCAAAAAGTTCCGATTCCTTTCTCCCATGCCAGCAATAGAAAGTTTTGGATAAAACAAGACACCGCAGCTGTATTTTCTTCCCTTTCTAAAGCAGTCTTTCCTTTGTGAGATAAAACAGCAAATAAAATTGGCGCATCTCCGAAATTGATTTTATGATTAAACTTAGCCCTTGTTTCTTCCCCGATAAATACGATTTCCCACGGTTCTGTTAATTTATGGTTTGGAGCAAATGCTGATACTTGCAGCAGCTCTTTAATTGTTTCCAAATCAATAGCTTCTGTTTTAAACTTCTTAAAGGTTCTTCTTTCCTTAATAATTGTAGCCAAACTCATCTCTCATATCCCCTTTGCTTTTTAGTCTCTTTTATTATACATGAATGCAAGTTTTTTCTGTTATTTTAACTACTTTATCCTGTCGACAAATTTCCCAGGAAATCTGTTAAATAAGGTTTTGCTTGTTTCACTGCCTTTCTATCAGGGAATTAGGATGGTAATTAACTAGTAATAGAAGGGAGTAGCATTATGGATAAAAAAGTAGCAGTAATCACAGGCTCCGGAATGGGGATTGGCAAAGCGATTGCAGAACGCCTTGGCAAAGATGGTTTCAAGGTTATAGTCAGTGACATTAATGAAGAAAGTGCAAACAGAACCAGCATCGAACTGATAGAGAAAGGCATCGATTCGATTGCAATTCAAGCAAATGTCAGCAAAAAACAAGAGCTAGAAGCATTAGTAGAACAAACGGTGCAAGAATACGGACAGCTAGATGTGTTTGTAAACAATGCAGGTATAGATCAAGTTGATTCTATTCTTAATATTTCGGAAGAGGATTTACAAAGAATTTTTGAAGTCAACGTGTTCGGAACCTTGTACGGTATCCAAGCAGCCGCAGTGCAAATGAAAAAACAAGGAACTGGCGGAAAAATCATTAATGCCTGCAGCATCGCAGGGCACAGAGCTTATTCCTTACTAGGTGCTTATTCTGCCACTAAATTTGCAGTCAAAGCGTGGACACAAGCTGCTGCTGAGGAACTCGCTTCTGCCAAAATAACAGTTAACGCATATTGCCCAGGCATTGTCGGCACCAGCATGTGGGACAGAATTGACGAGGGCATGGTTGAGTATATGAATCTCGAAAAAGGGCAAGCCTTTGAACAATTCTCTAAATCTATAGCATTAGGCCGCACACAGGAACCAGAAGATGTAGCCAATTTTGTATCCTTTCTCGCTTCTAAAGATTCAGACTATATGACAGGACAATCAGTATTAATCGACGGCGGTATTCTTTACGGCTAATAAAAAGGGGGCTCATGTTTATGAGCCCCCTTCTCTCTGTTACTTTTTAAACCGGAAAGGCACAGTAGTTACGATAACATTTCGTCTGTAAAGAAGATGGGCTTTAAGAAGCAAGCTGGATTGATTATGCAGGATATTATGCCAGCTTTTTTTCGTTATGAACTGTGGAATAATAACCGTGACACTATGGTTATTTTCTGCTCCTTTTTCTTCAATTACATCTATGAATCTCCTTAATGGTCTCACTAAACTGCGATATTGGGAATGGATTGTCACAAGGCGGATATCCGGTCTATATGCTTTCCATTTCTCCTCCATCCGTTTTTCGCTTTCTCTGTCAAAGGCAACATATACAGCGATAATCGTCTGTCCAATCGTTTCTGCATATGCTAAAGAATTATCGACAACCTTCGTTATCCCAGCAACAGGCAAAATAACAATATTACCTTCTGGCTTTTCTGCTTTATGATGTTCATCCATACGGAGCTGGCTGGCAACATCCTCATAATGCCCTTTAATCTTATGAAAGATAAAGACGATTATCGGTAGGAATATCAGCACAGACCATACTTGAGAAAACTTTGTCGTGAATAAAATAAGCAGCACAGTTAGTGTTATTAATGCCCCAGCCAAGTTTATGCTCATTTTCCACTTCCAGTTTTTCGGTTTTTCTGTGCACCATTTTTTAATCATTCCGCTTTGGGATAGTGTAAATGGAATAAATACACCTACTGCATACAGCGGAATAAGCATTTCTGTATTCCCTTTAAAAAGAATAATTAATAGAATAGATGCCGCTCCTAATGTAACAATTCCATTCGAATAGCCCAATCTGTCACCACGAATTGTAAAAATTCTTGGCATATACTTATCAACAGCAAGGTTGACTGCAAGCAACGGAAACGCAGCAAAGCCAGTATTAGCAGCTAATATTAAAATAAGCGCTGTCGTTACTTGAATGAAATAATAAAATCCATTCCGGCCAAACACCTCTGAAGCGATTTGTGATACAACCGTTTCTTCTGCTTTTGGCGAAATCCCATACCAATAGGCAAGTAAGGTAATACCGGAAAAGAGCACTCCCAGTATAACTCCCATCAGCGTTAATGTTCGGACTGCATTTTTTGCTGAAGGCTCTTTAAAGTTCGGTACAGCATTGGAAATAGCCTCGACCCCTGTTAACGCTGAGCATCCAGATGAGAATGCCTTCAATAATAGAAAAATACTCAATCCAGGAACAGCTGTACCAATTGGTGTATGCACCGCGTTGCCAACATCACCTGTGACCATTTTCCATAAACCTGTAAGAATCAGCACCACTAACGCGATAACAAACAGATACACTGGATAAGCCAGAATAGATGCTGATTCTGTGACTCCTCTTAAGTTCAAAATAGTAATTAATATAACAAACAAGCTGGCTATAAGCACATTATGTTCATGTAAGCTAGGAAATGCTGATGTAATTGCATCTGTACCTGCTGATACACTTACAGCAACAGTCAGGATATAATCAACGAGCAAGGAGCCTCCTGCAATCAAGCCGGCATTTTCCCCTAGATTTGTTTTTGAAACAATATAAGCACCGCCTCCGCGAGGATATGCGTAGATGATTTGACGATATGATAATATCAGTGCTACAAGCAGCACAAGTACCCCAATGGCAATCGGTATAGAATACCAGTATGCGAGAATACCAATACCTGCTAATACGAGCAGTATTTGTTCTGTTCCGTATGCAACCGATGAAAGTGCATCAGAAGAAAGAATCGCCAATGCTTTAAGCTTATTTAATTTTTGCTCCCCCAATGCACTTGTTTTTAGTGGCTTCCCAATTAAAATTCGTTTCAAAATTGAACCGCTCATGTTACCCTCCAGCTTTCTCGTAAAATGTCTTTCCAAGTAGGCGATATCCCAATTTTTGCACACAAAAAAACCACGAGGATACCCCGTGGTCGATCGTGTCAAATCGAACATCAGATTATTCCTCTCTCTAAACGCTTGCGGAGTTAGCTGTCGGGTTGGGACATCTGAGAGTTGCCCCTCCTGCAATAGGATTCACCCCAAGCGCCATTATCACGGCACATAAAAATTGGGTCCCCCGCTCCAAAAATGGATTAAGCGATTTACGAAATATTATTTACTTGAAGATATTACTCCCAAAAAGATAAAAAGTAAATGAAGGAAAAAGAGCAAAAAAGAACAAAAAAACGCTAAAAGACGCAGGCAATGCAAATTACTCGTCCTCATCTAACCAATTCTCTGTTTTTTGCTGTTTTTCTCGTTAATTCATCGTTTTATAAAATAAAAAATAAAAAAGGAAGGATTGTCGTTAAGACAACTCTTCCTTTAAAAAAAATATTAGTATGCTAAGCTGAACAAGCCTTTAATATGTGAAAGATAACGGATGTTAGAAGCTTCTTTCATCAATGATGCAGGCATGCCTTTAAGCGGTGTAGAGCTTCCGCCAACAATAGCAACTCCGTCTTTGCGGCCTAGGCTTGCAAGTGTACCAGAGTTGATTGGGCTGAATCCTTCTAGTGTTTTACCTTCAAGGTAAGCAAAAAGGTTGTACCCGATTAATTCACCCATTTGCCATGCGATTTGTGCAGTTGGAGGTGCTGGACGGCCATCTCCATCAGCTGGGAAGTATACAGCACTGTCTCCTGCAACAAATACTTCAGGATGTGAAGTTGATTGCAAGAAGTCATTAACTGTAGCACGTCCGCGGTTTACTTCTAGACCAGAAACACCAACTAGAGGGTTACCCTGAACCCCACCAGTCCATACAAATGTGTTAGCAACGATTTTTTGACCATCTTTCAAGTCAATAACATTGCCTGCTACATTTGTTACTGCAAGTCCAGTCAAGAACTTAACGCCGCGAGCTTCCAAGCTTTTAGTAGCTCTGTCGATTAAATCATCTGGAAGAACAGGAAGAATCTTTGGTCCTGCTTCAACAAGAGATAGGTTGATTTCTTTATAGTCAACGCCGTATTTCTTTGTCATTGCAGGCAGGATGTCAGCTAGTTCACCAACTAGTTCAACACCAGTCAATCCGCCGCCGCCGATAAGAATAGTAGCATCTTCTGGTTTTTTCGTTTTAGCATATTCGCTGATGCGTTCTTCCACATGCTTGAAAATTTTGTTTGCATCTTCAGCTGATTTTAAAACCATGCTGTTTTCTTCCAATCCAGGAATACCGAAGTAAGCTGTTACGCTTCCTAATGCAACAACAAGTGCATCGTAGCTTAGCTTAGATCCGCCTGCAAGGATTACTTCTTTATTATCTACGTTGAAAGATTCAACTGTTGCAATCTTAATATCAACATCAAGACCTTTAAGAAGCTTATCAAGAGGCATTGCTACAGCCTTTTCATGAACGTTTCCTGCTGCAAGGCGATGCAATTCCGTAATGATTTGGTGTGTTGGATATTTATTGATTACCGTTACATTCGCTTGTGATTTAGTGTAATATTTGCGGACATTTTGAGCTGCCAATAGACCGCCGTAGCCTGCACCTAAAATAACTATATTTTTTGCCATGGTATATCCTCCGTCCTTCGTTCTATTCAATTGTTGAACTTATTTTTGTTGGTCGCGTTCGTTCAAGATTTGAAGATAGCTTTGTGTAAAACGCAGCATTTTTTGAGCTTGAGGATCTTTTAGTAATTTAAGCAATCCGAATACACCGATTGTTTCATTGCTTTGCTCAGCACGATCCTTCGCTTCAATTACAGCTGAAGCCATACCTTTTGCTGAATGAACGACTGGTTCAAGCATTTCAGTTGTTGCATTGACCATATCACTCATGAAGACCTCATCTTTTGATAGGCCTTGAACAAGATCATATGAGCTTGTCAATGTATTAACGACTTCTGTTAATTTTGGCAGCTGTTCGATTAAAGTAGTCAATGACTCTTGTACCTCAGGCTTTAAAAGCTGATCCAATAAGTCTTGGCTATTAGTAGATGTAGCTGTCAGTTCAGCACTTGTTTGTGTAGTTGTTTCTGACATAACTGATTCTCCTTTGCTATTGGCATTTTCCTAATGTTTTTTTGAATATCAAACTATTGTGCATTTTTGCACAAAAGTTCGTAGACTAATAATTTGGATACATTGATAATAAGGTATGTAGTTATACAAAACTAGTAATTCTAAAGTTTCTACAACAACCCTTCATTAACTCCTTTAATATAATACCACTTTTTTATTAAAAATAAATGTGAGAACCGCAAAATTTTAAAGATTTTTTTGTTTTGTGTGAGATATGTCACAGCGACTCCATCCAATCCTTGCTCTTACCTACCAGGAAAAAACCTTGATGTCATGCGTTGTTATTATAGATACGTTAGTTATGCTTCAGTGAGAACTTTTTACAAATATTTGTCGATTTAATCATAGTCTTCACGTATCAACCTGCCGCTATGCATTCTATTTTTAATGTGTGGAGATAATTTCTTTTGATCCATCTAATACAAAAAACAGGCCAATTTCGGCCTGTTTTTCTTTTATATTTCAATATCCACGACGATGCTGTCGACTCTGCCGACTTCGCGAATATATGTTGCTACTGCTTGATGTTCGGGATTTGGTCCATATAATGCAAGGGCCTCCCTGTCTTCAAAACGAACCTTCAGGACTACCTGATAATCTTTACTGCTTTGGGCGAAGTTCAGTCCTGCCTGCAGGTCTACAACTCCCATGATTTTGTTTCTTAAGGCGCGGAACCTTTTAATCACTTCCTGCAGCTGTTCTTCTGTTGTTGTTTCACTAAATTTGACAAGGACAATATGATCTATCATGCTTGAACCTCTTTCTGGCATACTTTTTTCGTTCTCATTTTAGCGGAATTTTAAACAAGCAGCAAATTTTTTAGCAAAGTTATGTAAATGGACTTATTTTTCCTGAGTCCTTTGTAGTAATTAGACAAGGTCTGCCGCTTAATTTTACACATATTTTTCCATCAATGATGAAAATCAGCGCTCCGCAAATATTTCTATGAAAACGATACATACTAAGTTAAGACATATAACCATTTTTATTATTATTTAAGAAGGAGTTATTATGAGCAGCCAAGAAAAAGACAATCAGAAGGATTCAAATAAGCAAGGTAATTTAAAATGGTATGAATTATCACTTGTTGGTGTCGGCTGTACGATTGGCACTGGCTACTTTGTAGGTTCCAGCCTGGGAATCATTGAAACAGGTCCAGCGATTGTATTATCTTTCATGATTGCGGCAATTGGAACTTATATTGTTTTTAATTTATTGGCAAAAATGACAGCAGAAGATCCCCAGGAAGGGTCCTTTTGTTATTACGCTAACAAGGCTTTTGGTTCTTGGGCCGGCTTTAGCTGCGGTTGGAATTATTGGGGTTCCAATATTCTTATTATGGGCAGCCAGCTTACCGCCCTGTCTCTTCTTTCACAATTTTGGTTTCCCAACATACCTCTTTGGGTATTTGCTTGTATTTTTGCTGTATTATCGATATTTGTCGTTTTCTTGGGCACAGACGGCTTTGATAAGGTTGAGAATTATTTAGCTGTTATAAAAACAGCAGCGATTGTTATGTTTATCATCTTAGGTGCTGCAGCTTTATTTGGCTGGATTCATGGCGGAGATCATGCTATGCAGACCCCTAAAAGCCTTGATGCTTTTTTCCCAAAAGGATATAAAGGATTTTGGACATCTCTTATCTATGCCTTTTATGCATATGGAGGGATAGAAGTTATTGGAATGATGGCGATGCAGCTTAAGGACAAGAAGGATGCACCAAAAGCTGGTACTAATATGCTCATCATTTTGCTGATTATCTATGTTCTGTCTTTAGCTTTAGCAGTATTGCTTGTACCACTTGATAAATTTAATGAGAAGGAAAGTCCTTTTGTAACAGCACTCGCAGGTTATCCGCTCAGCTTTTTCCCTCATGTTTTTAATGGGGCGATCATTATTGCTGGGTTTTCAACGATGACTGCATCGCTATTCGGTGTAACTAAATTACTTGTTACAATGGCTAAAGGTGGCGATGCACCTAAAATTTTCGAAAAGAAGCTAAAGAAATTTCATAAGCTGCCCCTTCCCTCATTAACTTTAGGAGCAATAGGATTATTTGCATCCGTTCTAGCTGCTTTACTATTGCCAGGGAAGATATTTGAGTATATTACAACTGCAGCCGGGATACTGTTACTGTACAATTGGGCATTTATTTTGTTCTCCTCCTTTAAAGTTTTGAAGCCTAAAGGATGGGATAAGACAAAGGCAATAATCGGACTGCTTCTTATTCTTGCTGCTGTCAGCGGGACAGTGTTAGAAAAAGGTATTCGAACTGGCTTCTTTATAAGTCTTGCTTGTGTTTTACTGATTGGGATTGCAACCTTTATCGTACATTTAAAACATAAAAAGTCCTCACCTGAAACCACCTAAATGAAGAGGAAAGCGTTCTAAGCTTTCCTCTTTTAGCGATTTTGCCGTTTTTTATTAGAGATGCCAGCTTGGATTTGTTTCATTTCTGCTTCATTAATAATTCCTAATGTTTTGCAAATATAAGAATATGCAGCAATCTTCTTTTCAACTCGTCCGCTTCGATTCATTTAAATCACTCCTTTAATACCATTTATATGCATTATGTTAAAAAAGTTTCCTTTACGCAAAAAAACTAACCATACGCACAGGTTGGCTAGTTTCCAATTATTCACTTTACTTTTTTGTTATACTATTTATAAGGCTTGGCAGCCACTCTTGCAAATTCGAGAATAGATACCCCATCCCTTTAGCTTTATCATTGCTCATTGCCCAAAATGAGTCAATTCCATAAGGAGATGCATTATTGTCCTGCTTCTCATTAGCTAAAACCGCTTGTTTTCCAGTGCTTTTTTCAATTATTGCTATTAGTTCAGACAAGTGAATGATGCCGTCAGCACATGCATTGACTGGCCCTTCTATCCCCTTTACTCCAGCCCAGGCAATAAAGTTTCCTGCTTCCTTTTCATCAATAAATCCCATTGCTGCCTGAATGTTAGGGAAATAGATTTCTTCCCCAGCTGCCACTTTTTCTGTATGAAATTCAAGTCTTTTAGTATAATCGTTGATTCCAAGTACGATGGGAATTCTTACTGCTGCCGTCTTAAAAGGGGCTTTTTGGAAAAACACAGCTTCTGCCTGTCTTTTTCCTTCTTGATATGTCACCTCTTTGGCGGATTTTATAACGATTGGATATTCATATGGATTAAAATCTTCTTCTTTTAAAAGCTGCTTGTAAGAGTCATACACAGATAATGTGGATGTTAGTATGTAATGTTCCGTTTTTCCGCTGAAAACCTCTATTGCATTAAGTGCATCTTCTGAGGAGTAACAAATCTGGTCATAAACAGCATCCCATTTTGTATCTTTAAATGATTCCTTAAAGTTCGTTAAATCAGAGCGGTCAAAGAAAATTCGTTCCACTTCGTCTCCAAAGGGATCTGCCGCCATCCCTCTAGTTGCTACTGTTACATGAACACCCATGTCTAATAATGACTTTACAAGATGCACACCAAAAAACCTTGTTCCACCGATCACAAGCGCTTTTTCCACTAATATCCCCCCCACTGATGATACTTCCTATGTAATGCCACTATATTATTCTACAAACAGGAAGCGTATCCTTTTTCTGCACGAAAAAAGATGCATATAGCTATGCACCTTTTTGAATAATTATCTTGGGAACCCTGGTACATATTGTTGTGGAATTGCTGTTTCCTTCCTTAACTGAGCAGCTGCTTCTAATGCCCAGTAAGGATTTCTTAACATTCCTCTTCCAACTGCAACAAGTTCTGCATCTTCATTTCCAATAACTGAATTAGCAAGAGCTGCTTCATCCAATCTGCCTACAGCAATGACAGGAAGATTAAATGCCTGTTTATATGCTCGTGCGAACGGCACTTGGTAAGCAACATGTGTGCCAGGTTTTCCTGCTGCTGCAATCGGGCCTTCTCCGCCTGCACTTATATGGAATATATCCACACCTGCATCCACATACGCTTTCGAAAACTCGATGCTTTCTTCCACCTCGTAGCCGCCTTCCACATATTCTTTCGCAGAAATGCGCAAAATTAAAGGCATATCTTCCGGCATAGCACTCTTAGCTGCTTTGATAACTTCCACACCAAATTTCGTACGATCTTGACCATACTCATCTTCCCGTTTATTTGTCAGCTTTGATTGGAATTGGTGAATTAAATAGCCATGTGCACCATGAAGCTCAATTGTGTCAACGCCCGCTTTTACAGCACGCTCCACTGCAGCACGGAATTTCTCTACCATCCCTTTTACTTCATCTGTTGTTAGCTCTCTAGGTGTTTTCGAGTTTTCGTCAAATGGAATTGGCGATGGAGCGACTGGAAGCTCTGCATCTTCTGCTTTGCGACCAGCATGAGCAATTTGAATGCCCACTTTCGCACCGTGTTGATGACAAGCATCCACTATTCTTGCAAGTGGAGCAATTTGCTCATCAGACCATAATCCTAAATCATAGTCAGTAATCCTTCCGTCTGGTTCAACATCTGTCATTTCAATAATGATTAAACTCGCACCACCGATTGCTCTGCTTACATAATGAACGTAATGCCAATCTGTTGCAATTCCGTCCTTTTTCGTCACAGAATATTGGCACATTGGCGGCATAACAACTCTGTTTTTTAGCTCTAAGCTTTTGTAAGAGTATGGAGAAAATAAATGTTCCATCGTTATATTCCTTCTTTCTTTTTCAAAATGCATGCTCATGCATATAAATTATCATTCCTGTTCAAGATGGTCAAATAAAATAACTTGAAATAGCTCTCTCTTTTTTTCCACATACAAGATACCCGTTTTCTCCCAAACCTATTCCACTTCAATAGCAAAAGCATATAGTGCATCTCCATTAGGACTATCCTCATCTGTCCACAAAGCAGAGTACACAAAATAGTAGATTCCCGCTTCTTGCGGAGCCTTCATTTGGCCACCAGCTTTTAATACTGTTGTTTCTTTATTTTCAGACTGTATTTGTTGTAAGCTCCCTTCAGAAGGATTTTCATAATCAAATTCAAATTTTATCCTTTGATTAGCTTTGACCTTTTTCGGTGTTTCATCCTTGAGCAGCTCCAACGGTCCAGCTGTATCTGCACAAACACCGCTTCCGCCATTTGACCAGCAGTAGCTGCCAAGCTCCGTTTCATGCCGGATATCGTCCATAACAATAAAAAGACTAGGTGGTTCATTCATGGCAGGCTGAATGTTTGAACAGCCTATTAGCAATACAAAGAAAAAAAGCAGTAAGATTATCCTTCGCAAACGAGCACATCCCCTTAGTCTGTCTTCTTCTAATAGGGCGAAAACTGAATGGAAAAGGTTACAACAAAATATAAAAAAAGGAAAGAAGTAAAAGCGGACATGTGCTTATCAGCTTTTACTTCTTTCCAATCATCATTTGCAATATGGAACTAAGGTCATTTTTTGTTTCTGTCTTTTCCAGTATAGCTGCCAGTGTGTTAGAAAAAGTCTCATTTGCTTTCACAAACTTGTCTTTACCATACTCAGTCAATGCAGTATAAATTCCCCTCCGATCATCTGTGCACAGATGTCGCTGCAGGGCTCCGCATTCCTTCGCTTCAAGTCTTGTTACAAGCCTTGATAAGGCACTTTGGCTCAAGCCCACCATATCTTGAAGCTGTTGAAGTCTAAGCTTATGCTCTGGTGCTTTTGACAAATAAAGAAGCACATAAAACTCTCTAAGTGAAAGCTTATGCTGATGCTGCAGGACATGTTCAAGCTCCGTCGCGATTGCACCTTGTAAGCTTGATAATGCCAGCCAGCTTTCCGTATATGAATTTGCCGGTTTTTCCATTATTGTATCTCCACCTATATCCTTATAACAAAACCCGAATTCTTTCCTATAAAATACTAACTCCCATTCTACCAACAGGGAGTATAACGGTCAATGCAGAGGATATCAGTGTTGTTTGTTAACTATTTTAGCCTCTCCCAGCCTGGAAAGACGGATATTTTGTCATACCGCCGTCTGCAAACAAAGTTATCCCTGTCACATAGCTGGACTCATCAGATGCAAGCCAAGCAGCAACGGCAGCGATTTCTTCCGGCTTTCCTATATAGCCTAATGGTATCATACTTTCCACATCTTTTCGCTTGGCAGGATCGGCAAACTTTTCTGCATTAATAGGAGTGTTAATGGCACCAGGCCCGATATTATTTACACGTATTCCTTTTGGAGCATACTCAAGGGCAAGTGTTTCTGTCATCAGCTTCACCCCGCCTTTACTTGCTGCATAATGAACAAATGTCGGCCACGGAATCATTTCATGAACGCTTGACATATTGATTACATTGCCTTTAATATCATGCTCAACAAAATACTTTATCGCTTCCCTGCTGCCAAGAAATGCCCCAGTCAAATTTGTGCCGATTACCTTTTCCCAATTGTCTAATGTCATCTCATGGGATGGCACTGGATTCTCAATTCCTGCATTATTTATCATTATATCTAACTTTCCAAAGTGCTCATGCGCAGTTTTAACAAGATTGATGACATCTTGCTCCTTTGTGACATCACCTTGAATAATGACAGCTTGTCCGCCTGCTTCTTCGACTTCTTTTTTGACAGCTGATGCCTCGTTGTCATCAGAAAAATAATTGATGACAACATTAGCCCCCTCTTTACCAAATCTGATTGCCATTGCACGGCCCAAGCCCGTCGATGCTCCTGTAATTGCCACTACTTTACCTTTTAAGTCAGTATACACGGAAAGTTCCTCCTTGTTATTTTTTCGCGATGCCTAAACAGATGACCCCTGCAATAATGAGGATAATCCCAACCGCAACAAAGACAAGCTGGCGCTTTGTTTTCTTTTCTCCTAATAAGAAGATTCCGCCTAGGGTAGAAATAACTACACCTGTCTGGGATAAAGAATAGCTGATTGCCACGCCGACCTTTGGCTGCGAAATAAACAAAAACATATTTCCAGCTGCCCAAAACAAACCAGGCAATATATTCTTTAATGCATAAAGATTGAATGGCTTATGTTTATATGTAATAACAAGTCCGCCAATCACCATTCCGATTGACTGAGGGAAGAGCGCTGACCAGCCATCAACAGAAAACAGTCTTGCGATTACAACATAGCCTAAATACCCTAAAGTAGAAATCAGTAAGGTAACTGTCCCCTTTTTTAGTTTGGCAGACTCATCTGCACTTCTCTTCTGATCATATGTAGTTAAAATTATCCCTGCTAATATACAAAGAATGGCAATAATACCAAGAATAATAGTAGTAGCAGTTGTCCATTCACGAAATACTAGGACACCAAACAAGGTTGTTGATACAATCTGCAAACCAGTTGAAATTGGCATTGTCTTTGAAACCCCAATATATTCAATTGATTTAAATTGATTGCTTTGCCCAATTGCCCAAAAGATACCTGAACATATACCGACAATAAGAATAAGAAGGGACAGCTCCGGTCTTGCAATCAAATAAACTACAGCAGAGAAAAGAAGTGCACCAATTGTTGTACCTAATGTCTGACTGTATGCCCCGCCCCCTATTTTCACATTAATTAATACGATGCTGCCCCAAAACAGAGCAGGAAGAATTGCTAAAAAAAACTCCACTTTAAATCAAACCCACTTTCTTGTTATATCGTTTAAATTTCCCTAATCGTGCAAAATCTAATCAGCATATTTATTAATAAAGCAAGTAACTTAATAAAAAAAAGCCTAAAATCTCGATTTGCGGATTTCAGGCCACTCCATTGCTTATTCCATTGTCAGCACTTTTTCTTCTAGTAAACAAACTGCTTTATGGCATTCACTGTCGCTGATTGAAGATTTTAACTCACCTATTGCCATATCGACAAGATGCTTGCGGCGATTTTCCGGCTCTGCTAGCTCTTCCTCCACAAAATCGATTAATTCCTCATATTTTTTCTGATCTTCCACATTTTGCACACTGTTTCTAACCATTAGCTTTAAAGATTCAATCATACAGGAAATATTTTTACTATCTGTATGCCTGTCACTTTCGGCGCTGTCTGACAGCCATTTTAACAGCAATTCAGGAGCAAGCACTCGTTCGCCAGTCTTCGCAACATCCTCTGTCATCGCAATTATTCTATTAACACTGTACTGTACAATTTTATGAACATCTATTTGCCGCTGTTGATCTAACGAATAGAAAAAGATCATATTATGAAGGTTGCCAGTCAACATGACGGCACAATCAAGCAGATACGGTTTTTTATCAATTCCGCAAATATCCATCAGCCGCTTATACAGCCAGTTTAATTCCTGAATTCTCCTCCTGTTCAAAAATTGCTTGAGCTCCGGATCATTCGTAAATAAAATTTCTTCAAAAAGAGAGATAATCTTATACTGGTTGTTCGTGTTAATTAACAATTCAATTTGCTGAATAAAAATTGCCAATGAAGCTTTATCTTGACCAATCATAAGCTGTTTGCGCTTCTCGCCAAGTTCAGTGTATATATCCTTAAAAATAGAAATCAGCAGTTCATTTTTACTTGAAAAATAGTTGTAAAAGGTTCCTTTCGAGATTCCGCTACTTTCTAGAATTTCTTGAATGGATGTGGCTTGGAATCCTTTTTCAATAAATAGCTCATGAGCTTTATTCAATACATGCTTTTTCCGGTTATTCATATTCATCACCTTAGGGAAATTATACTGACAGTTCAAAAAACATACTAACCTATTCGGTAAATAATTTCAAGAAATCAGCAAAGAAAACGTTACCATTAAGCCTTGCTCTCGCTATTCAACAGGAAAAATAATCCAACAAAATTTATTTTTTAGTAAACCTAAACATTTTTTATTGCAAAATTTATACTGCCAGTATATTATTATTTAAGCCTAGAACAATTGTATAAAAAATGAACTAAAGGTTCATAAGGAGGAAAACATTTCATGAACAACACAGCAACACAAAATACGAAAAAGCCACCATATGGCATTATCGCCATTCTGATGGCCGGGGCTTTTGTTGCTATCTTAAACTCAACATTATTAAATATAGCATTGCCTTCTATTAATAAGGACTTTGATATTGATGCTTCTGTCGGGCAATGGCTCGTTACAGGCTACATGCTCGTTAACGGAATTATGATTCCGACAACGGCTTTTTTAATTCAAAGATATTCCATTAGACGCCTGTTTATCACAGCGATGTCATTGTTTACCATTGGTACACTTGTGGCAGGCTTCTCAGGATCGTTCCCGGTTCTGTTGGCAGCACGTATGGTCCAAGCTTCTGGTTCTGCGATTATGATGCCAGTATTGATGAACTTCCTGCTTACAAGCTTCCCTGTTGAAAAACGCGGAAGTGCAATGGGAGTATTCGGCTTAGTTATGATTTTCGCACCAGCAATTGGTCCGACATTGTCTGGTTATATCGTAGAGCACTTCCATTGGCATGTTTTATTCCGTGTAATCGCACCAATTGCCATTCTTGTTTTGGTACTTGCCATTGTGAAATTAAAAGATAAAAAGGATAAAGTAGATATTTCTATCGACACCCTTTCTGTCATTCTGTCAACATTAGGCTTTGGCGGTCTGCTGTACGGATTCAGCACTGCCGGCAACAAAGGCTGGGACAGCCCGTATGTTTATGGAACATTGATTATCGGTTTCCTAAGTTTAGTTCTCTTCATTGTAAGACAGCTTAAAATTCCAAATCCAATGCTTGAATTCAGGATTTTTAAATATCCGTTATTTGCATTATCAGCAGCGATTTCTATTGTAGTTAATATTGCCATGTTTTCTGCGATGCTGTTAATGCCTATGTACATTCAAACAGTTAGAGGTATCTCTCCACTAGATTCAGGACTGCTGCTTTTACCTGGGGCAATCATTATGGGAATTATGTCGCCAATTACTGGTAAACTTTTTGATAAATATGGTGCCCGTATTTTAGCAGTAACCGGGTTGGCTATCACAGCTGTTACAACATATATGTTCAGCAAATTAACAATGGACACATCTTATACAACTCTAATCATCATTTATTCTTTCCGTATGTTCGGGATGTCAATGGTTATGATGCCAGTAATGACAAACGGCTTAAATCAAGTGCCTGGACGTTTGAATCCGCACGGCACAGCAATGAACAATACATTGCAGCAAGTTTCTGGCGCAATCGGGTCTGCATTAATGATCACCATTATGTCCAACCGCACTACAACACATGCAAATGAATTGGCAGAAGATGCAATGAAATCTATGGCTAACAGCACAGTACAGCCAGATGCGGCCACACTTGCGGCAGCTAAAGAGCAGCTTGCGATGAAAGCAATGATGGAAGGAATTAATGATGCATTCCTTATTTCTGTCGGCGTCGTTGTTCTTGCTTTAATCCTGTCATTCTTTATGAAACGAGCAACACCTGCTGAAGATATTCAAAGCAATCCAAACAAAGTGCAGCAAAAAACTTCTGCAAAACTTGCAGAAAACTAATAAATAGATTCAAAAAGCCAAGCTGTGATTATGATCAGCTTGGTTTTTTTATATCAATATATCAACCTCCTTTTCCAAACTGAATCCCCCCCTAGATTTGCTCGTGACGAACAAGAAAATTTCTAATTTTTATGGTGAAGTCTTGGTTAGTTTTTGGTATAATTTAGCTAAGTTAATTAAAAAATTCTGTTACTAGACTTTCATATTATAACTGCTGATGCAGGATTAATAATGTATTCAAGTAACTTCAGGGCAGCTTTGATAATAGACAGACTTAAATAAAAGATAGCGGAATAATAAAAGGTGGCTAGAAAAATGCTGAAGAATAAACGAATCAAGGAAATTCAGGATTATGTGCATGAACATGAAACTGTTTCTTTAGATGAACTGGTAGAAGTATTTAATGTCTCTAAAAATACGATTCGCAGAGACATACAGGAGCTTGTTGAAGAAGGAGAGCTTAAAAAAGTCTATGGCGGGGTTGCCGTTAACCATGCGACACTCGTTTCTTTTAACGATCGGCAAATACGCAATAAGGATGAGAAAATGCTGATTGGTAAGAACGCAGCCGAGTTCGTTCAAGACGGTGATATAATTTTTATTGATTCAGGCACAACCACATTGGAAATGCTGGAGTACCTTAAAACAAAACAGCTTTCCATTATTACAAATAATCTCGATTTCATCATTAAAGCACTGCCATATGAAAATCTTCATATTATAACATTTGGCGGTGTGCTAGAAAGAAAAACGAAATCCTTTGCAAGCATCCAAAGCACAGATGTTATCAAATCCTATAACATCAATAAGGCCTTTATGGCATCAACAGGGATTTCCATCAGTAATGGTGTCACAAACTCCTCCCCATTAGAAAGCGAAATTAAAAAGAATGTTGTCGAAAGAAGTGCTGAGGTTTACTTGCTTGTTGACCATCATAAGTTTGATAAATATGCATTAATGACATACTGCACTCTACAGGATATTGACTACTTAATAACAGGTGCCGAGCCTCCAAAGGAATATCAGGCATTCGCAAGTGAAAACAATATTAAGCTTGTCATTGCTCAAAAAGAAGCATAAAAAACAGCTCCTAAATTACCATTTAGGAGCTGTTTCCATTTTTCTTTGTTCGAATTTAACAAATAGCCGGTAATAAATTACACCACTTAATATGGCTAACAAGCTGATAAAGAAGAATGTCCACGTATAGCCCACCCATGCACTCATCGGAATGGACAATGGTGCAATCATTTTCGAGAAGGTGTAGCGCAGACTTGCAGCGGCATAATACTTCCCCCTTTTATCAGCTGGTGCAAGCTCGGAAATGAACCCTTGCTGTATGCCAGCTGTCATCAACTCTGCCAGCGTAAACACAAGCATCGCCAGCAGCAGCCCCCAAATCCATGAAGTTTGGCTAAATAACAGCACAGAAGCGGCATAAATAAACGAAGATATGATAAACACATTCCGTTCTTTGTATTTACTCATCCATCTTGTAACTGTAATTGTAAAGATAGCGACTAACAAGCCGTTTTCTGCGAGCACAAGACCAAATGCCTGTGTGCTTTCCACCACATAAGACCAATTACCGAATTGAAGCAAAGGCTGGTCTGTCACCACTTCATTTATATACACTGGAAACAGGAGATCTAATTGCATGAAGGTTTGTCCGACAAGCACGCCTGCGATGATGAAAAGCAAAAAAATGCGGTCATTCATGATTACCTTATAATCTTTAAGCTGATCGCCGAGCACAGAAATCCAATTACTTGCTTGCCCGCTCTCCTCCATTTTGGAAACGGGTGCAGTCTCTGTGATCTTATAATGAAGAACAATGCCGAGAACAAGATTCAGCACGCCGGCCATCAGCAGTAATGCAAATCGGTAATCAGCGAAAAAAATACCGCCAATAATAGGGCCAATCACGACTGCAATATTTGTCGACGTATAAAAAATCGCAAATACATCGCTGCGATCCTTCTCTTCCACTACATCCGCTATCATTGCCTGACTTGCCGGCCAATACACTGCACCGAACATACTTACAACAGTAAAGCACACAAACCCTAGCAGTGCTGAGTCAAGCCAAGGGGAGCTTGAGAAGGCAAAAACGGTGAATGCAGCTCCTTGGGCAAATGCTGACAGCACCATCATTCTTTTCCTGCCGTATTTATCTGCATAATAGCCTCCGAGCAAATTGGCTGCACAGGAAACAACTTGAGATAATATTAACAGCAGGCCAGCTGTTGATTTTCCGAAGGAATCAGTAAAATATATAGCTAAAAAAGGGAAGAACATCCAAAATGTAATATTAACAACAGATTCCCCTGCAAGGCGGATCTTTAAATTCTGATCCCAATCTCTTAGACGCATACTCATACGAAGCATTCTCTCTTTCTATAATCTTCTTCTATAATACCAATCTTTTACATGCATCCTCAAGTTAATTTTACTATATTAAGAAAACGAAAAAGGACAAACCCTAAGCTAGTTTCTTAGGATTTGCCCTTTTTCTTAAATAGATATCTTTACCTCTGCATTCATACCGAGCAGCACTTTTTTTGTCGGATTCTGAATGGAAATTTTCACTTGGACTTTTTGTGTCACTTTCGTATAATTCCCTGTTGCATTTTGCGAAGGCAATGCAGAAAAGACAGAGTTTGTCGCATAGCTGATATCTTCTATCTTTCCGTCAAACATTACATCTGAATCACCGTCCACGGTTATATCAACATTATCACCAATCTCAATGTCTTTTAATTCGGTTTCCTTAATATTCGCTAAAACATACATATGATCCATATCTGCTGTTTGAGCGAGCACCTGCCCTGCTTGAACAAGCTCATTTGCCTTTGCTTCATTTTTAATAATCGTTCCAGCCTCCATACTGTTTACGTTACTTGCAGTCTTCCCACTGCTTACCTTTCCTACTGATTCCTTTTTATTTAAATCTTTTCCAGCTTCCCCGTTCCAGCTCGTTAGAACCCCTGAAGTTGGCGCCACAATCTCCGTAATATCTGCTGAAACGACAGCATCATCTGTTTTTACATAATTTTTGTTTTGATAATAAAAATAAGCTCCTAAAGCAATCAGACCTAATATAACAACAAGTCCGATGAAGTTTATTAATAATATTTTCCCTTTGCTCATCTGTTTCTCTCCAATCTTGATTAGACTCTAATGTTTTCCGCCTTGTGATTTACAGCTTCCTTTGACGGTTTTTGAACAAGTGATCTGCCCTTGCCTGTGGCAACTTTACCGATGGAAGAAAGCAGCATAATTACACCTAAAACTAGCAGTATTGTGAAAAGCTGATGGTAGGCTCCTAAAATAGCAGATTTTTTGGCATGAACAACGAGTTCATAAGATGCCAATGATTTTGCATCTGCAACAGAATTCCCCTGCCCCATTAAACGACGCGTCCAATTTGCCATTTCCAATTTAAACTCTGAACTGTCACTTTGCAGGCTCCAGCGAATCATTTCATAATTGACGGCGTTTTGCTTTGTTAAAAACCATGCGAGTAACGGGGAAACAATGGCACCGGCAAAGTTACGCATAGAATGTAACGTGACAGACCGCATGGAGGCTTGGTGAATGTCTCCTGCAAGAGCAGTTCCTAATGCTCCACCCACTAATACCATGCTTACCCCCGCTCCTAGACAGGCGACTTGAAAATATAATTCATGCAAGGAGGTTGCTGAATCAATTGTTCTCCATTGAATGCTTACGTAAATAACGGCAATTGAACCAATAATACCAAGGATACCTGCTCCTAATTTGTCATATAAAACCGTTTTTAGAACAGCTGTCACAACTATACCGACGAAAAACCAGAAATAAAAATGGGACAAGTATACAAACGGCAAATCTAAATTATTGCGTAAGAACCCATTAATACCAGCAATTGCAAAAACTAATGCCAGATGAGAAGCGATGGCCATGATTGTGCCTGAGATAGGCTTTGATGCCTTTAATGTTCTAAATGGCACTAATGGGGTTTCAGCCTTTCTATCAACAACAATAAATAGGCACATCAGTATGAAAGCTGCTAGTAAAAATGGCCAAACATAGATTGATGAAAAGCCTTTGTCCACTAAATTACATAATGGAACGGCAAGCACCGCTAGCAAAGCCGTCCATAGGAATATGCCTGTTTTGTCCTGTGGCAAATGCTCTTCTTTCTGCTCTAGCTTTGGCAAACCGAAAAAGCCAACCAATAAACACAGAACAGAAGCTATAACATTCAGCACAAACAGCCAGCGCCAAGCGCCGGCCTGTAAGGATACGGCTCCAAATAAAGCACCTAAAGCGCTAGCACCGAACAGACCTGTGATGATCATCAGCAAAAACGTGTTCCTGATTTTATTAGGAAACGACTTTAGACTGGCAGGCAAGATCGTTAAAAACAAAAATCCTGCACTGATTCCTTGGACAACCCTCCCGATGATAAGAAACAATAAATCTTCTGTAAGGACTGCCATAATGGAGCCAATCAGAAAAATAAATGTAAACAGCAAATAGTTCTTTCGTAAACCAAATTTCCTTGTCAACACTGGTCCTATAGGCACACCAAATGCAAACCCAAGATTAGATAAGGTCGAAGGCAGCAATAGGCTGCTTGTTCCAAGCTGCAAACCATTTTGTATCACACCTTGGTTTAATATATAAGAAAGATTGGAAAAATACTGTGAACCGATGGCGAATATTGTCAAGATGGAAATGATTAAATATGGAGGAACTGCCACCTTCTCTGATTCAGATGCAGATGTATTAACTTGCTGACTCATTTTCCCTCCCCCTTTTTGTGGTTATTTATATATTGTATACAACAAGTTGTATTATACAATATATAAATAAATAATCAATCTTTTTTTACGGCAGAAAAAAAGAGACTCTTTGTAAGAATCCCTTTTAATCTTGCCCCCACTTCTTAAAATCAGCATTAAGGCGACTAATTAATTTATCCAATTGGCCGATTTCTTCCTGTTTCCAGTCTTTTAAGATATCCCCATACACTGTACGGCGTGCCTTTTGCACTCGTTTTAGAACCTCAAGTCCTTCTTCTGTTATTTCAATCAGGCTTATCCGTCCATTATTCGCATCAGGGTATCTTTTAATATAAGCTTTCGTTTCGAGATTACTAACCTGTCTGCTGGCAGTTGAGATATTTAACAGCAGCTGGTGTGCTATTTCATTAATTCCAATCGGCCCTTTTTGCTGTAATTCACTTAATATTAAGTATTCGGATCGATCAAGACTCCCAAGCTTTGGATTGCTTGCCGTAATTAAACGAACCAGAAGTGCAACTTCATATTCTATCGACTGAAGTGAACTATTCATTTGCATCCTCCCCCTTTGAAGCTTCTCTTTACTATTTCTAATGTTTCCTTGATGATGCTGCCGAGATTATGTAGTAGCTGATAACTAATACAAGAATAGCACAGGTATACAGCAGTGTGTGCAATGGATTATCGTGGTAGACAATGATAAGTCTGACCATTGCAGTGATGCCGATATAAAGAAAGTATCTTAATGGAAAGTGATAGCTTTCTTGAAAATATTTCACTATGAGGGCAATAAACTCAAAGTACAAAAAGAACACCAATATTCTTTCAAGCAGTTCATAATTGCTGCTTATCTGATGGAGCTCCATTGCATGTCCGACAAAGTAAATGATTTCTTTGCATAATAAAACACTTAGCATTAACGCAAGCAAAATCAAGGAAATATTCAAAATTTGCTGCAAGATATTGGCAAGCAGCAAATGCTGTTTTTTTACTTGTTTTTTCTCTTTTTCCTTTCGAGACTCCAACAACACTCCTCCTAGCTTGAGGATAATTTCAAACGATTCTTTTATTTTATACATAAATTTATTTTTTTACTATGAGTTTACTGCAATTTTTATTTGGCTATAAAAAAACAGGTTGAGATAAAACGAAAGATAACCAGTCTAAACACGATTAATAAGATTACAATTTGAAAAATAAAGCTTGTGACTAAATTACGGCTTTAAAATTAGTTCGTTTCATTGCGCTCCAGCCACTCGCTTTCCGCGGGGAGGAAGATGAGCCTCCTCGTCTTCGCCTGCGTAGTCTCATCCTTTCCTCTATTTCCCGCAGGAGTTGAGTGTCCTCCGCTCCATTCCACTAAGATTTTTAATTAGTGTATTAAAACTAAAACACAAAAACCGATCTATTAATCAATACATGATTAATAGATCGGTTTTTACACAAATTCACATACTTATGTCTCTGCCTTTTTCATAAAACTTTATTCCATCCGAAACGATGCTGTTTGTGCTTTTTGCTTTTCCTTTCCGAAAAGGATTAGACATAGTAAGGCAACAATGGCGAAAATCGCATAAATAATAATGACATTGCCATAGCTCATCGCTTCTGCTAAAACGCCAAACAGCAAATAACCAACCGTGTTGCCGATTTGGGTAGAATTCATATACAGTGTTGTTGCCGTTCCTTGTGCTTGAGGAATAAAATCCTGAAAATAAGAAATGGCAATTCCTGAAGTAATGGAAACTTGTGCAGCACTTAATATTTGCAGTGGATAGATCTGCCAAGGTTCGCCAACAAAAAAGAATAGAGTAAAATAAATGGCAGCAATGCCAAAGCCTATCCTTATGAGCAGACTGTTATCAAGCTTTGTAGCCAAGATTCCGACAGCAATCATCATCGGTACTTCAAAAATCGGCGGCACACTGAATATTAATCCAACATCAAACTCGCTGCCACCAAGCACTTTAGTAACAAATTGCGGAGCATTCAACATATGAATTGATGTTGCCGCTGCTAAAAGCAAAGCAGCAGCCAAGTTTCCGAATATATGAGGCTTCCGGACATAAGAGCTCACCCCGGTAGGGACAGCCTTCTTTTCACCAACAATTTTCGGAATATCCTTCAAGAAAAGCAGTATTACAATCATTCCTATTCCATAGCTTGCTGCAACTAACAGAAACAATCCTTTGAAGTCTATTATTGCCAGCAGCCATGCTGCTGCTGCAGGTCCTACTGTCCAGGAAAGGGCAAAGAACATCCTGAAAACATTCATTACAAACGGCACCTGTTCTTTCGGAACATCAGAATGATACAGCGCCTCCCGCGCATAGGCCCACAGCTGCGGCACAGAGGCAGCTGCCGAACCAAGCAGAACAAAGGCTATCACTGCCAAAAAGAGATAATCCCGGACAAAGGCAAAGCCTATATAGCCGAGCATGCCTGTAAAGCTTGTAAATAATAAAATTTTCTTTCTGCTTAATTGTGCATCTGATTTTTTGGCAATGATGGTGCTGATTACGACACCGCCAATTGCCATAATTGTCATAAATACCCCAAATCCGATATTGCTCATTCCAACCTCATCAATTCCAAAAAGGGAAGAGAATGGGGCAAAAAATGACATAGACAAGCCAAATATGAAATTCGCTAAAAAAAGAATTGGAAATGATGGGATTCTCCACACAAACAACAGTTTTTTTATCATGATGATTTCCTCTCCTTTTTTCTATCAATACAGTTGTATTCTGTCTTTAGCAAACAAACATTGCTGCCATTTAGACAGCAATGTTATTTTGTAACTGCTAGAAGGAAGCAGTTAAAATATAATCAATATCTGCAAGCTCTTTCTCCGAAAAATCTAAGTTGTTCAGTGCTGCGACATTTTCTTCAACTTGGCTAACTCGGCTTGCACCGATGAGAGCAGAAGTAACTTTCCCATGGCGAAGAACCCATGCTAATGACATTTGAGCAAGGCTTTGACCGCGATTTGATGCAATTTGATTCAATTTCATCACGCGATCTACCAACTCCTCGGTAACCTGGTCTTTCTTCAGGAAGCTTTGTGGTTTTGCAGCCCTTGAATTTTCCGGAATGCCGTTTGCGTATTTGCTTGTCAGCAAACCTTGTGCCAGCGGACAAAAGGCAATCGAACCAACACCGTTTTCTGCTAATACGTCTTGAAGCCCTGTTTCTATCCAGCGGTCCAAAAGAGAATATTTCGGCTGATGAATAAGCAGCGGAGTGCCAAGGCGATTGAGAATTTTGACTGCTTCTGCAGTCTGTTCTGCACTATAGTTAGAGATTCCAACATACATAGCTTTCCCTTGCCGAACAACGAGGTCAAGAGCCGACATCGTCTCCTCTAAAGGCGTATTTGGATCTGGACGATGCGAGTAAAAGATATCCACATACTCAAGTCCCAGTCTTTTCAAGCTTTGATCAAGACTGGAAACAAGATATTTTTTTGAGCCCCAGTCACCATATGGACCTGGCCACATATGATAGCCTGCCTTAGTGGAAATAACCATTTCATCCCGATATGGCGCAAAATCATCCTTTAACATTTTTCCGAACATCTCTTCCGCTGTTCCAGGCGGCGGCCCGTAATTATTTGCCAGGTCGAAATGGGTGATGCCCAAATCAAATGCTTTCCTTAAAATAGCCCGGCCATTTTCATATGTATCCACACCGCCAAAATTATGCCAAAGCCCTAAAGAGATGGCTGGGAGCAAAAGACCTGAGTTTCCAGCTCGATTATATTTCATCGATTCATAACGGTTTTCATTCGCTGTATACACCATTTCGTTATCTCCTTTTCGATTTAGTTTAAGACGGCTTGAAGCCATGTTTGTGCCATCAGCATATTTCCAGCTGTATTCATATGAACACCGTCTGTTGTCAGCACTTGGTGATTCTCTTTTTGAAGATATGCAATAAATGCTGTATGTGTTGGCACAAGCACGGCATTATAGCTTTCAGCCAGTTCCTGTACTGCTTTTACATATGGTATGAGCAGCCTGTTTCCTTGGGCATCTACATTCTCTTCGATTACAGTCGGCTCCATTAAAATGACTTTGGCATTTGTGCGGGCGCGAACTTGCTCAATCAAATTAGCATAAACTTCTTTAAATTGTTCTGGCGACAATGACTCTTGATGCGGGGAATCCAGCTGTCGCCATACATCATTGATGCCAATTGATATCGATACATAATCTGGCTTTAGATTCAGTACATCTGCTTCCCAGCGCTCCGCCAAATCAGGGACTCTATTGCCGCCAATCCCTTTATTGATGATTGTTGGGAGAGACTCTGGCCGATTAATCGCCATATAATCTCTAATATAACGGACATAGCTGAAACCAATCTGTTCCGGATCTTCATATCTGCCTGCTTCTGTAATGCTGTCACCAATGAACAGCAATAGATCCTTTTTGTTCAAGCTGACCAACCTCTTTCCCTCACAAAAGTTTAAGTGTTCTACATGTATATATTAATAGTTCAAACGCTTTCATCACATTGTTCGCACCAATACTAGCATTCTCTTATTCTATTTGCAAACCCTTTTTTTCTATTTACAAAAATTGAAAAACATGTTTTTTTTATTGACAGCTAAGAAAGAGGACCCCCAATCAGGAATCCTCTTCATATTTATTCACGTTCTGCTTGGACAATGGCTGCTAAATTTGTTTTTTGACTTTCATTTAATCAAGTCAATTAATTTAGTATAGCTTTTGGCAAATGTCATTGCAGAGTGTTTCAGCTACCTTTGAGTCTTCACAAAGGTTCGTCAAGCCAATTCTTTTTGCGATGTATTTTGTTGGAATACAACTCTTTCTCTTTTCTTGCCAGATTCATAGATAGCACAAATCATTTTTTGTGTTTTTAATGCATCTGTTCCCGTAATATCAGGGGCTGCTCCTGATTTTAGAGACTCATAGAAATTGTTGATTTGCTTGACATGACTTACACCCCAATAGCCCTTTGCACCATTATCATAATGGAATGTTTCTTGCGGATTATTGTCAGCGATAAACTCTCTGCCATCCATCAAACGAACAGTTGCACGGTCTGCAACCATTTTAGCAATTCCTTGTTCACAATGCAGCTCTATTTCCACAGGTGCATCATATGTGTAGTAATTGATGGCATGAAAAGCTGCTACAACATTGTTTTGAAAGGAAATTACTCCTTCAGCAGAATCCTCTACTTCAATTATTTCATGAGCTCTGTTGCTGATGGTTGCATCGACATATTTAATATCACTGTCAATGAACCATCTCATCAAATCTAATGTGTGAATCGCCTGGTCGATAATAACGCCGCCGCCTTCTTTCTCCCACGTACCTTTCCAATCACTTTTTTGATAATATTCATCAGAGCGATCCCATGTTACTGATAATTTTCCTGATTTAATCGCACCCAATTCACCGTTTACAAGCATCCTCTTAATAAGCTGAGAGCCTGGATTATAACGATTCTGGAAAATAACGCCTAATGTTGTGCCATTTTCCTGATGTGCTGCTACCATCTCTTCTGCATCTTCTAAGCTGATAGACATCGGCTTTTCTGTCAGCACATGAATCTTTCTTTTTGCTGCAGCAATGGCAACAGGCGCATGCAAATGATGGGGCAGACAAATATGGATAACATCGAGAGACTCTTGCTCAAACATCTTTTCATAGTCTGTGTAGCTGGCACAATTATAAATGGCCGCTTTTGAATCTGCCCGGTCTTTTTTTACATCACAAACTGCAACAAGCTCAGCATCTTCTCTTGTTACGATTGATTGTGCATGCATCGGAAAAATATTGCCACACCCTACGATCCCTACTTTATATGAAGTCATGCTTAAATCCTCCTAAATTGGTATTTATGCCCACCACATTTGAGATGGTGCTTCTTCGATAACAACTGACTTAAGTGTTGAAACAGCTCTTGCCAGCCCTTCACGGATAGACATAAGTGGATCCTCATGCTCGATACTGACAACATAGTCATAGCCGTATGTGCGCAGTGCACTCATCATATCAGACCATTCTGCAGCACTATGGCCGCAGCCGACAGACCGGAAAGTCCACGCCCTTGACTGTACATTTCCGTATGGCTGCATATCTGTCAATCCATACATATTCGCATTATCCTGGTCGATATACGTATCTTTAGCATGGAAATGATGGATTGCATTTGCTTTTGCCAATATTTTAATGGCTCCCACAGGATCAATGCCCTGCCACCATAAATGGCTTGGATCAAGGTTGGCTCCGATTGCATCACATGTTTCTTCGCGCAGCTTCAAAAGTGTGTATGGAGTATGAACTAAGAATCCGCCATGCAGTTCAAGACCAATTTTCACATTGTGATCACTTGCGTACTGTCCTACTTCCTTCCAGTAAGGAATCAGCTTTTCCTCCCATTGCCATGTTTTCACATCACTGTATTCAGTTGGCCATGGAGTGACTGGCCAATTCGGAAACTTCGCTCCTTCATGATCACCAGCTGTTCCAGAGAAGCAATTAACAACAGGCACATTTAGAAGGGAGGCAAGCTTGATTGTTTTCATCAAAGTTTCATGAGATTTCAACGCGAACTCCTTCTCAGGAGAAATTGGGTTGCCGTGACAACTGAACGCACTTATCATTAATCCTCTGTCTTCGACTTTCTTTATATATTCCTGCCTCTTTGTTTCATCCTCCAGCAATGTGTCCAAATCACAGTGTGCATTGCCCGGATAGCCTCCTGTGCCGATTTCAACAGCCTGCAGGCCGGCTTCCTTTACTTCATCAAGCATTTCTTCAAACGATTTATCTGCAAACAGGACTGTAAAGACTCCTAGTTTCATTGCCATTCTCTCCTTCTAATCTATATATTTTATTGATTTATTGTTGCGATTTGCTTTGTCTCTTTTGATTTAATCGCACCTAATATAACTTCCAGAGATTTTTTGCCTTCTTCTCCTGTAATCAAAGGTTCACTGTCCGTTAGAATGGAAGCGACAAAATGATCAATCACACCTGTTGCATTTTGGCCGCCTTCATCATTTGATTGGATTTTACCAAGCTCATAGTTTACTGTTTCCCCATTAGCATACTGCACGATTAAAGAGTATTGAGGATGATCTTCCAATCTTAAGATTGCCTTCTCACCGTAAATCACCGTCGAGTTATCTTCTTTGCTCGTGTAAGCCCAGCTTGCCGCCAATGTTCCGATTACTCCGCTTTCTGTCTTCAATACGCACACAGCATTATCATCCACATCGGCAAAATCCTTCGCATTTGTTTCCACAAAGGCTCCAACCTCAACGAATTCCTCCCCTAGAATATAGCGGAGAAGGTCTGTTTTATGAACACCTAAGTCTCCCATTGCGCCAATGAATGCTTTTTCTTTCTGGAAGAACCAGCTTCCCTTGCCGTCCACGCTCCATTGCTCCGGACCACCATGGCCGAATGCTGTGCGGAAACTGTATAATTTGCCAATTTCACCTGATTTAATTAGTTCACGAGCTTTTTGATGTGATTTTACAAAACGCTGATTATGCCCGATCATTAATTTTTTTCCGCTCTTTTTGGCTGCTTCTATCATTTGGGCTGCTTCTTCAGATGAGGTTGCCATCGGCTTTTCGCACAGCACATGTTTGCCTGCATTCAATGCAGCAACAGAAATTGGTGCATGCAGATAGTTTGGTGTACATACACTTACCGCATCGATTTCTGCAACAGCAAGAAGCTCTGTATAATCTGTATATGCTTTTGCACCATATTTTTTGCCAATCTCAAGAGCGCGCTCCTCATTAATATCACAAACAGCGACTATCTCCACATTCTTATTCCAGCTGTATTCAGGCAGATGCCTGTGCTGAGCGATGCTCCCGCAGCCAATTACACCAATTTTTAATGTACTCATGTTTTTTTCCCCCTATGATTTTTTTCTATAACTTTTCTAAAGGCTGACTGTTCCCGTATACAGGACGTGTTCTGGCAACCGGCTTCGCCCAGTTCACTGCATTAATGATGACTTGTTGAATGTCTTTCTGATGATATGTAGGATACGTTTCATGTCCCGGTCTGAAATAAAATATTTTTCCGTTCCCTCTTTGGTATGTACAGCCGCTTCTGAACACTTCTCCGCCTGTAAACCAGCTTGTAAAAATCAGCTCATCTGGTGCTGGGATATCAAAATGCTCGCCATACATCTCCTCTTTTTCTAGCTCGATATATTCACCGATTCCTTCAGCAATCGGATGACTTGGAGCAACTACCCACAGCCTTTCCTTATCATCCGCTTCTCTCCACTTCAAATCACAGCTTGTTCCCATTAGCTTTTTGAATATTTTCGAAAAATGGCCGGAGTGCAAGACGATAAGTCCCATTCCATCTAGAACACGCTTATGCACTTTTTCTACAATTTCGTCCTTTACTTCTCCATGCGCAATATGCCCCCACCAGACAAGAACATCTGTGTTTTCCAGCACCTCATCTGTCAGGCCGTGCTCCGGATCATCCAAGGTTGCCGTTTTTGTATCAAAGCCTGCATTTTTTAGAACGCTGTCAATACAGCCGTGTATACCATCAGGGTAAATTTCCGCTACAACAGGATTTATTTTTTCATGGCGATTTTCGTTCCATATAGTTATCAAGTTAGCCACACTCCAATACCGATTTATGGTATCATTATAAAAAATGAAAGCGATTTAATAAATGCTCAAAATTGGCTTCTTTTTATTCAATTGTGTCATTTATCGAAAATAAAAAAATACACTTCCATAATGGATGATGCATTTATATCTTTTGTCGGGGGTCTTAGAGAATGGTTAAAAATACATATGAAGAACCTGTTAATGAAGTGGTTCATTATGAAAATCCGTTATTATCTTTAAAGGTTTGGGAAATTAATGATGAGCCGGATTATACTGCGCTTATCGAGCAGGAGACATGGCATTTTCATAAGGAAGTCGAATTTCTCGCAATCATGGAAGGCAATTTAGCGATTCAGCACCAATATCAATCCACTGTGATTGGAAGTGGGGACACTTATATTATGGGTGCATCCCAGCCCCACCGGACATGTAAACCTTCTAAAGGAAATCTGCGCTATATTGTGTTTCAAGTAGACTTAGTGAAGCATTTCGACCAGAGCATCCTGCCCTATTTGCACTGCTTTTCTGAGGTCACAACACCGCTGCAGCATTTAAATTATATTTTTGAAAAAAATGAACAAGTAAAAAAACAGGTATACAGCCTGATTATGGAGATTTATATGGAGGCACAGCAAAAGGAAAAGGGATATGAGATTGCCATCAATTCGGCCATTAAAAAGCTTTTGCTGCTGCTCATTAGAAACGACGAGCAAAATTTGCTGAAATTTGCCGATGCGGAAAGCTTCACCCGGCTAAAGCCAGTGCTAGATTATATTGAAGATCATCTAAAAGATAAGCTTTTTGTCGAGGAAGCCTGCTCTATCTTAAACTTAAGCTATCACTATTTCATTAAGTATTTCAAAAAAAGCATGGGAATTTCCTTTATAGACTATGTGAATCTTAAACGAATTAAAAGAGCAGAGCTGCTGCTGTTAACAAGTGAAAAAAGCATTATGGAAATCAGTTTTGATGTTGGCATAAGCAATATTGCCCAGTTTTATAAGCTGTTCAAACGTCATAATCTCTGCTCTCCAAAGGAATATCGTCTTCGCATGCAGCAAAATGCTGCAGTTTAAACAAAAAGAAATTTAAGCATATCTTAAGCTTTCCTCTCTACTATTAATACGGATTTATCTATACTACTAGATTCCGAATTTTTATTAGAAGGGAAGTTTTTTTATGTCCATATCAGTAAGTAATGCTTCTGCTTATTTGCAAATGCTGCAAAAATCAGCAGTGCAAACAGTCACTGCTCAAGATGACTCTATCGCTTCATTCCAAGATATGCTCACAGCAAGCAGCCAAGGAAGCGAGGTGCCCGTCACAAGCACAAAGGACTTACCAGCATTAACAACTGAACAAAAAACAGCATTTCTAAAAAATATGCAACCGAAGGCAGAAGAGAGCGGCAGCTTGACAGATACTACCCTGCAAGACAGCTTGCAAACAGCATATACAACCATCAGCAGTCTCTTATCAGAATTTGACACAGAAGAAAGTACAGAAGACGAAATCTCCTCCCTTTTTGAACAAGTATCAGACACTTTGGAAAGTGCTAAGCCTCAAAGGGTGATGTCTATAGGAACAATGCCTCCACCAGTGATTTCACAAATGAGCGAGGAATACACTGTTGCCCAGATGAGTCAATTCCTTTCCAATATAATCAGCAGCTTAAACACGGAGGATACTGCGGAAGCTTCCATTATTACAGATTCATTATCTAGTGATCTGTCTGGCCAGCTTGCAGGCTTCGATTTAGAATCGGCCTCGGATGAACAGATTGCTAACATTTTCGAGAGCATACTGCAAGAACTAAATGAAGAGCAGAGCAATGCTGACAGTTCATCAAGTGTTACTAGTGAAACTATCTCTGAAGCCTTCCCAAACAGTATACAGCTGTCTGGAAGCTCACTGCCTCCCTTTAACTGGAAGCCAGGTTCAAGCACGAATACTGCAGCAACGAGCAGTGCTTCTATTAGCACTTCTTTCTATTAATAATGCAAAGAAAACGGGTGGCATTTATTGTCACCCTTTCGTTATCACCTTTTTGTGCTAGGTGAATAGCCTATAACAAAAAAGGGGGCGGTGATTTATCTTGCATTTACCTGATATCCTCGCTGGACCAATCTTAAGAAGAACAGAAAGCAAAGAGCTGTACTGCTGGATTGCATTAAGCAAGCCAATGGAAGCAAGAACCGAAGTGTTTGCTGTTCAGCAGTCTAATGATGCTTGCTTTCTAGAACGTATAAGTTCTCATAGTGAAACAACCCTTGTCAAAATGGGAAAAAACTTATTTATATATTTAATGAAGGCTGAACCAGCAGAAGGTAGCTTTCCAACAGGACAGCTGCTTGGCTATAATGTATTTTTTAGCGATGGAAACAAAGAATGGCATCTTGGTGACTACCAAATGCTTGATTCACATAATCCGTATTCCATTGTATACGGTGATTATCCATTGCCTTCTTTTTTTATTCCCGAAAATAAAAGCACCTTTATGTACGGATCTTGCCAAAAGCTGCATGGCACAGGCAATGATGCATTAATTAAAGGAGACAGCCTGCTTACAGAATTCTGGTCTGATTTACAAGTAAGGCCATCCTCTCTCTTCCTTCTTGGAGATCAAATCTATGCTGATGATGTCGCAGACCCAATCACGCCATTCATTCAAAGTCTTGGAGAAATATTGATTGGCAAGAAGGAACCTCTCCAAGATTTAGCTTTGGAGCTTGACCAAAAATACAGCACAAAAATGTATCAAGTGAACGGTCGTGGGGAACTGACAAAAGAGCTGTGCGGCTTTACCTCCAGAAAAGCAGCAAATCATTTGTTATCGTTAGGGGAATATGCAGCGATGTACCTTTTGAGCTGGAGTCCCGCTCTTTGGCAAGCAGCCGGACAAAAAGCAGCAATCCCTAATTTGGATCATCTGTTAGCTGAAAATAAGTATTTTGTCGACAAATCATTACAGTCAGACAAAGCTTTGCACACAAAACGGAAAGAATATGAAGAACAATCCAAAAGCCTGATACAATTTGCAGCATCCACGCCTCATATTCGCAGAGTGTTGGCCAACATGTCTGTTTATATGATCTTTGATGATCATGATATAACAGATGACTGGAACATTTCCGCTGACTGGATGGAAAATGTTTGGTCTGCCCCTCTTGGCCGTCATTCCGTCGCAAATGGACTGACCGCCTACTGGGCTTTCCAAGGCTGGGGCAATGCACCTGATTCTTTTTCTGCCCCTTTTTTAGCTGTTATTAATTCCCGTCTTCAAGGCTTAAATTATAAAACAACTCCATATGAGAATTGGATTTCTGCAATGTGGACCTATGACAACTGGCATTATACGATCCCGTCTACTCCAATTACACTTGTCCTCGATACTAGAACACAGCGCTTCTATCCTGACACAAAACAACGGATGATTACACCATTCCTTACCAGCCGGACAAACGGCCCCAATCTGATTAACAAGGACGCATGGGACCAGCTTGAATCAAGCCTTAATGAATCTGGCTGGCAACAAGGGGAACCTCTTATCCTTTTGTCTGCAACTCCTTTATACGGCGTCGACCTGATTGAGACTTTCTTAAAAAAGATTGTCCTGCCTGTTTCAAAAAATATCCCAAAACTGCAGGAGGCAATGGACTTAGAATGGTGGAAATTCAACAGTCGCGGTTTCCATGAATTTCATACAAGAATAGCTAAGTGGAACCCTTCTGAGTGTGTTATTCTTTCTGGTGATGCACATATGGCTTTCGCCTTAAAATCGGAGGTCGAGTTTTTTCCTCATGACAAGAGAACTATTCACCAATACACAAGCAGTCCGATTAAAAATGAATCATTTCGCGGACTGGCCAATCTTGCAATCAAAGGATCTTTATTCTTAAGCAATCAAGTTATCAAAAAGAATATTACGCATCGTTATTATGATCACAGTCAACTCTTGAGTGAGGGAGAACCAAGCACAGCTTGTATATGGAAGGAAACAATCCGACATGAGACGTTAGAAAATGGCTTTCTCATTAAGACGACTAACAATATTGGTCTGATTGAATTTACAGGCTGCGAAATTAATAACAGCTTTTTATAGGATGGAAGCCGTATGAAACATCTTCGTCCTGATGTTTCATACGGCTGCTTTTACCTATTCGTATAGCCTATTCTCTTTAATATAGCTGTAGCAGGAGTCTGGCAGTAAATAGCGCGGTTCTCCGCCCATTGCCAATTCCTCGCGAATGTAGGTAGAGCTGATTTCCATAGCCAGCCCTTTATCAAGAAGGTGAAATGTCGTACCATCATCATTATTTCTTAAAATAGGCGAGTGACTTATTGCCTGCAGCATATCAATGCCGTTTCTTGCCATTACAATGAACTTATTTTCTGAAATTAGCTCCTCGCCCTTCGTCCACTTTCCTTTGCCGATATCAACGAGCAAATCTGCACCCATAATAAAGTAAATATCATCTTCAGGAAATACTTCTTTAAAGTGATTCAACGTGTTATACGTATAAATATTCCACGCCTCTTGTTTCATTTCATAATCATCTGCGACAAATTTAGGATTGTTATCAATTGCAAGCTCCAGCATCCTCCAGCGATGCTGATCTTCAACATGTAACTGTTTGTCACGACGCTTGCTTGAGCAAGGCAGGAAAATAACTTTATCAAGCTTACAGCGATGTGCGACAGTGCTCGCCGTCCACAAATGGACATTCGTGACAGGATCAAAAGATGACCCATATATTCCGATTTTCCCCATTGTAAAGCTCTCCCTTCCTTACAAACTGTTTTCGACTTCCTCTTGCACTTTTTTGATAAGTGTCATTTTATTGTTCCAGCATTCCTGGCTGAGATCAACAGGATATTCCTCTGGATTCAACATCCGCTTGTACTCATCCCAAAATAGCTTCAGACTGCTCTTCGCATAGCTTTGCACTTCTTGGAGAGGCGGAAGTTCATAGCAGACTTCTCCTTCTTTGACAACAGCTACATGAAGTTCCTTAGCTGTATAATCTGTCACAAATTTGCTTATATATGTGTGAACTGGGTGGAACATTTTCAGTCTTTCTTTGTGCACCTCTTCTTTAGCAAGAGCAATATAGTCCCCTTCTGCATGGCCGTTTCCATTATTAATGATTCGGTACAGTCTTTTTTCCCCTGGTGTAGTCACTTTTTCAGGATTAGCTGATATTTTTATCGTATCTGTCATCTGTCCATTCGCTTCCTCAATACATACAAGCTTGTAAACACCGCCTAATGCGGCTTGATCGTATGCGGTAATAAGCTTTGTCCCGATTCCCCACACATCGATTCTTGCTCCTTGCGCCTTAACATTCATGATTGTTTTTTCATCAAGATCGTTTGAAGCAATGATTTGTGTATCCTTGAACCCTGCATCATCAAGAAGCTTTCTGGCCTGTTTTGATAAATACGCTAAATCACCGCTGTCTAATCTTATTCCCTTAAAGTTTATGCGGCCTGCAAATTCCTTTGCTACTTTAATCGCATTAGGCACACCTGAACGCAAGGTGTCATAAGTGTCTACTAAGAAGACACAATCCTTGTGACTGCTGGCATAGCTTTTGAAAGCTTTGTATTCGTCCCGGTATGCTTGCACAAGTGCATGAGCATGAGTTCCGGCAATTGGAATATCAAAAAGTTTTCCTGCTCTGACATTGCTTGTTGCCGAAAACCCGCCGATATAGGCTGCTCTAGTACCCCATAAAGCAGCATCAAGCTCATGTGCTCTTCTTGTGCCGAATTCCATTGCAGTATCTTCTCCAATGACCATCTTAATGCGGGAGGCCTTTGTCGCAATCAACGTTTGATAGTTTACGATATTCAAGAGAATTGTTTCTAAAAGCTGAGCTTCTGCCAAAGGGGCCTCCACTCTCAGCAGCGGTTCATTTCCAAAGACAATTTCCCCCTCTTTCATCGAGTAAATATCACCAGTAAAGCTTAGCTTGCTGAGATAGCTTAAAAAATCTTCTGCATAGCCGTATTCTCGCAAATATTGAATGTCTGTATCAGAGAAATGAAAGTTTTTAATAACTTGTAAAACCCGCTCGAGCCCTGCAAAGACTGCATAGCCATTACCAAAAGGAAGCTTGCGGAAGTACATTTCAAACACTGCCTTTTGTTCATGGATATTATCCTTCCAATATGTTTCCACCATGTTGATTTGATATAAGTCTGTATGCAGCATTAAACTGTCATCTGAATATTTCATTTATTTAACACACTCCTTTTCCCTTGATTATCGTAGCTCCTAATGCCGCTTTAAAATGTTCCATTGCCCAATCATGCCCTTGTTGGGAGAAGGAGGCAACTGCATCCTCATAAACTGCTATGCTAAAGCCTTTGTTATATGCATCCACAGCCGTATGAAGCACACATATATCTGTGCATAACCCAACAAGATGAAGTTCTGTTATCCCTCGTTCCCTTAATTTCAACTCCAAATCTGTCCCTGCAAATGCTGAATATCTTGTTTTATCTAGATAATAAATATGTGGAGACTGTTTATTTCTTTCATAAACTTCCCGTAAACTGCCGAATAAATTTCTGCCCGCACTGTTCCTAATATTATGTGGGGGGAACAATGCTCGCTCTGGATGATAATGATCATTTAATTCATGAACATCAATTGCAAACACTGTAAAATCACCGTTTTGTATAAATCTTTCCGTAATGGCTGAAACTTCTCTTTCTATTAATTGCCCCTTCCCCGCAAGATAATCGCCCGTCCACGGCAGCAAAATCGAATGTATAGTCAATATTTATTAACGCCTTATTCACCATAGATTATTCCTCCCTTAACTAAAAATTTGCTGATTTAAAATTTTAAAGTTATTTGTAATTAACAATTTACAAATTACTAACCTTAAAGAGAAGGAGGAAAGCTGCTCTCTTTCCTTCTTTTCAGATATTAATGATAAATGGATTCCACTATTTCAAAATCATTAAAAACATACAGCTGTGATGGTCTGAATGAATTCCTTTTCGTTTTTTTCGGCGTTCCGTCTGCATCTAATGCTTTTTCAATGAACGGAAGCTTTGGCGCCTTTGTGAAAAAAACGGAATCATTTGAGATTCTAGGGTCTTCTCCTACCGTCAACAAAACGCGCTGCAGCTCAGACAATGTAAATTCCTTTGGCAAGAAGCTTTTTGCTGCAGTTGTGGTAATCATGTCACGTTTTATAAACATATGGGCATCTGCAATAATTTTTTCGTGATCAAAAGCTAATTTCAACTGAGTTACCTCTTCCATATCAAACAGCTCCACTTCTGCTGCGTCATCGTTCGCCTCGCGCTTTTGAATATATTCCTCAGGAACAATGGCGTAAAAAGCATTGGAAATCATCCAGCCCCGTGGATCTCTTGTGACATTGTCATACACACCAAAATGCTTAATATGCAAACCATCAACATTTGTCTCTTCCTTTAATTCCCTTTTCGCAGCTTCTAAAGCTGTTTCTCCTTTGATTGCATCAACAAAGCCCCCAGGAAGAGCCCATTTTCCGCCCTCAATATTTGGGTTTCCGTCGTTATCCGCGTCTGCCCGCTTTATGAGTAACAGTTTTAATGTCATTATTGGAGGTGCCTTTTCTTCTTTTCTTTCTGAGACGATTGTGAAAATGGCAATATCAGCAGTATAGCCGTCTGGAGTTCGGTACTTTGCCGAATCATAGTTTGCCAGAACTTCTTTTTCTGTTTTATATTTCATGCTTATAAACCCTCTTATCAATCAGTAATTTGTAATTCAATAATTACTTGTTAATGATAATATAACTCCTTTTCCTTCCAAATGCAAGCCTAAAATCAGATCATTTATTTTATATCCACAAAATTAAAATTTTTACAAATAAAGCATTTTCATTTTAGGAATTTTGGCACTAATTAAAATTTCTCAGAAGCAGTGCTTAACTATAATGTTGATGTGCCGAAATAAATCTTAATAAGATTGCTTAACAACGTTAAATAGTTGCAAGTAATCTAAATTTCACTTAAGGAGAAGCATCATGAAAAAAATGAACTTCAAATGGAATTTAAGATCTAAGCTATACACTGCTTTTGCTGTTATTCTTTTACTTCCAACAGTATTAGTAGGATTCCTTTCCTATAACAGCGCAAAACATGAACTGGAAAACAGTTTATTAAAAAGTGCGGAAGAAAATGTAAAGCTTCTTAATTCAAATATAGACAATACCCTTTCCCCAAAGATACATGATGCAAGCTTTTTTGCTGATCTGCTGAATGCTGATATGTATGAAGGCGGAGATAATTCTGAAGCATTGCAAAAGTTTACTCAATATATCGGCTTACATCCGGAGGTGCAAAGCATCTATATTGGCACAACGGATGGTCAGATGATCTCATATCCTAAAACGGATTTGCCAAGCGATTTTGACCCGCGTGAAAGACCATGGTATCAAGATGGTATGAACAATAATGATGTTGTTGTTACAAGTCCTTATAAAGATGCAAGCACTGGAGAAATGATTGTAACAGTAACGAAAAAGATTGCTGACTCAAGCGGTGTTGTCGCGATTGATATCAACATTCAAAAACTCGAGGAAACAGCAAAAAGCGTAAATATCGGTGAGGATGGTTATGCTATCCTGCTTGATACACAGCAACTGTTCATTGTGAATCCGCTTGAGGAGGCTGGTGCTAAAGCGGAGCAAAGCTATTATAAGAAGATGTTCGAATCAGATAGCGGTATTATAAATTATACTGCTGACAGCGAAAAAAGCGTTATGTATTTCACAACAAATAAGCTGACAGGCTGGAAAGTGGCAGGCACAATGTTTTCATCTGAAACAGAGGACGCTGCTGCCCCAATCCTAAACACGACCTTCCTCGTGATTGCTGCCGCAGTGATTGTTGGCGCAGCCATCGTCATGCTGATTGTACGATCGATTGTTATTCGAGTGAAATCACTCCAACAAACAGCACAGAAAATCAGCAGCGGTGATTTAACAGAAGAAATTCACGTAAAATCAAATGATGAAATCGCCGACCTTACTGCGACTTTCATTGACATGCAGACAAGCTTGCGCGCTTTGTTAAGAAACGTTGAACAAAATGCAGTACATGTTGCCGCCTCAGCAGAAGAGCTGAATGCAAGCGCAGTCCAAACAAGTGAAGCAACAGAACAAGTCGCAGATGCCATCCAAGAGGTAGCAAGCAATGCAGAAAAGCAGACAGCTGGAATGGATGAAAATATTATGTCAGTAGGCAAAATCTCTGCTGGTACAGCATCTATTGCTGAAAGTACTGCAGCTGTTTCGGAATTAACGAGAGCAACTACAGAAAAAGCAGAAGAAGGCGGCCATTCTGTTAAGCAGACTGTCGATCAAATGAACCTAATTCATGCCTCTGTATTAGATTCTAATACAGTAATACGTTCCTTGTATGACCGTTCTAAAGAAATTGGCTCCATACTTGGTGTTATCACAGCAATATCAGAGCAAACAAATCTCCTTGCTTTGAATGCTGCTATAGAAGCAGCTCGGGCTGGTGAGTCTGGGAAAGGTTTTGCTGTTGTAGCAGAAGAAGTTCGCAAACTCGCTGAACAGTCTCAGAATTCAGCAAGCCAGATTTCCGAATTAATTAAGGCAATCCAGCAGGACACAGAAAATACTGTGCAAAAAATGTCTACCGTTGTTGACAATGTGCAAAGCGGGTTGTCTGTTTCGGAGGATGCCATTCAAAAATTCAGCGATATTCTTTCCAGTATGAAAGATATCAATCCGAAAATGGACGTTGTAGCTGACACGATTAAGACTATGCTTACAGTTGTTCAAGTAGTGGAAGGAACGGCCTATGAAGTTTCAGATATTGCCAAAAGCAATGCAGCCTCATCAGAAGAAGTTGCTGCCTCTACACAAGAGCAGCTTGCAGCAATGGAGGAGATTACGTCAGCTTCTCACACTCTGTCTGTCATGGCAGATGAACTTCATGAAATAATTAAGCAATATAAATATTAACAATAAAGACCGCCGCAGATACGCAATCTGCGGCGGCCTTTATTATAGTTTGTTATATTAACTAAGCGGGAGCCTGATTTCAATTGTCGTTCCTTTATTCACAGAACTCTCAATATGAAGATGGCCTTGATGCTGTTCAATGATTTTAATGATCACCATATACCCTAAGCCAGTGCCAGTATCCTTTGTCGTATAAAACGGGAGGCCGAGTCTTTTAATTTGTGCTGGTGTCATGCCAATCCCATTATCCTCTATTTGAATAATCGCTTCTTTATCCTCTGTCACATTTGTGCGAATTTTAATATTTCCCCCATAAGGCAATGCTTCTACACTATTTTTGAAGACGTTCATGAAGACTTGCTTTAATTGATTTTCATCACATTGGACAAAGATATTATCTTGAGCATAGTTTTTTTCTATTAGTATATTGTTCATGTTTGCACTCGCCTGAAAGAGAGAAACTGTCTCATCCATAATTTTCTGCAAATCCTGATTAATGAAATGGACAGCGTGCGGCTTGGACAAAATCAGAAACTCACTAACAATAAAGTTAATGCGCTTTAGCTCTGACATGATAAGGTCATAATGCGACTTTTCCCGAAAGTCTTTTTCCAAATATTGAATAAAACCTTGAATAGTTGTCAGCGGGTTGCGGATTTCATGTGCAACACTTGCAGCCATTTGGCCGACAGCTGTCAGCTTTTCTGAATTTAGCAGCAGCTTCTCTGTATTCTTCTTTTCGGTATAATCTCTGAATTGGGCAAAAGCTCCAACAAGTGTGCCGTTATTCAAGAAAATAGGAAAACAATCAAGCAAAAAAATTAGAGCTTCCTGATCTTTTTCCCGTGTAAAGGTTATTTCTATATCTGTATACGGCCTTTTTGTTAACAAGACATTCTGCAAATATTCACCGAAATACTCCAGGGTTAAATGGCTTGCACCAATAATGTTCTCCTTTTTCCAGCCTGTTATATGTTCAGCATATGCATTGAAGGCAATCAGCTTCCCGCTTTGAGCGGCAACCAATATTCCATTTCTTGTTGTATCCATAATTATTTTGTTTAATATGTTCAGCTCATGGTTTTGTCTGATTAAATCAATTTCCCGTTCAATCGTTTGGTTGACCGTTGACAAAAGGGTCAGCATAAGAGGGCTTGCATGCTCGATATCAGTCATAATGGAAATCGTTCCAAGAACCTTATCCGCTGTCCAGTCGATAATCGGCACAGCATAGCAGGCTTTACGATGGAGATATTCATGGTAATGCTGAGTTCCTACGATTTCTACACTTTTTTTGTGCTTTAACGTCAAGGAAATCGCATCAATGCCGCAATCCTCTTCTGTAAAGCGAACTCCTTCTTTAATTCCGAGAGCTTCAGCATCCCGCATGCTCTGCTCATGACCAAGATTTTTTAACAGATACCCCTCTGCATCACAGACAGAAGCGATTATAGGCATCTCTTTTAACGAATCGAGGAATTTATCGAGAAAATAGATGACCACATCCAAGATTTCCTGGTACTGCATATGCTTTTGTAATAATTCCTCTTCATTTAATCTTTCCGAAAAAACAGTAATAGCGGTAGGCTGCAAGCCATTTTCGCGGAACTTAGCTTTCATTAAATTAAAATCAATAGCTGCTTTCTCCATTATAAATTGCTCCTGTTTCCATCCTTTTATATTAAATGTTAATTTATCACAATAAATAGTGCTTTTCTCACACTTCACTAAAATTATATCATAACAAAAAAAATCCCACATGGAGATGATAAATTCTATAATTTCTAACAAAAATTTGAAAAAACTTTGTTCTATGAAAATATATATTATCATAACTACAGGACTATTTTTTACAATTGGCTATTATTATTAGTAGTGTGCTAATTTAATTTTCAGGAGGGATTAGATGATTAACCAACATACAATTCTGATTATCGGCGGTGATCAGCGTCAGCTGCATGTAATCGAAAAGCTTGCCAAATCAGCTGGACAGATTATATTAACAGGTTTTGAAAATGTACAGCTTGAGTATGCCAATGTATGCAAACAGCATATCTCAGAAGTTGACTTCAGCAGTTTGGACAGCATCCTTTTGCCTATCCCAGGTATCGGCAATGATGGAAAAGCAGAATCCAAGTTTTCCAGTGAAGACATTTATTTGACGGAGGATATGTTCCGCAAAACAAAGGAAAACTGCTGCATTTATTCTGGCATTATCACTCCCTTTTTAGAATACATAAAAAAAACAACCGGACGAAACATTGTGGCTATTTTTGCAAGAGATGATGTTGCTATCTTAAACTCTATCCCGACTGCCGAAGGAGCTTTAAAAATCGCCATTGAAGAAACGGATTACACGATTCATGGCTCTCATGTATTAGTTCTTGGGTTTGGAAGAGTAGGAATGACTGTTGCCCGTCTCTTTTCAAATCTCGGCGCTGTTGTCAGTGTTGCTGTAAGAGAGTCTGCTGACAGAGCACGTGTTCAGGAAATGGGCTTAACACCTGTCTTATTTAAACATTTACCTGATGAGCTTGACCAGCAAAATATTCTGATTAATACTGTTCCCTTTCATGTTTTGACAAAACAGCTGCTTGATAAGCTGTCAGACCAAACATTAATCATCGATCTCGCTTCTCGGCCTGGCGGAACCGATTTTGCTTATGCAAAGGAAAAAGGAATATCTGCAATCCATGCCCTTGGACTGCCGGCAAAGGTTGCACCCGTTACAGCTGGTGAGATTATTGCAGATATCATACTAGAATAATCTATAAAGTTAGGAAAATAATAAAAAAGGGGCAGTGCCCCTTTTCCTTCAATACGGTCCTCTGATGCTGTTTTTTACGTTCTGTTGATAAAAATGGTTAAGCCTCGTTTTTTCCTCCTGTGTAAAAGGTGCTTCATCCAGCGCTGCTAAGTTTGCAAGAATTTGGTTTTCATTTTTGAAGCCTGGGATAATGCAGGACACTTCCTCATGATCAAGTATCCATCTTAAGGCAGCAGATGCCATCGATTGACGTCTATCACCAATCCACGCAATCTGCTCTGTGAGCTCAACACCCTTTGAAAAACCGAGTCCGCTAAAAGTCTCTCCGATATTAAAGGACTCCCCATTTTCATTAAATGCGCGATGATCATCTTTTTCAAAGCGGTGCCCCTGCGTAAATTTGCCTGTTAACAGGCCGCTTGCCAGCGGCAGGCGAACTAAGATACCCGTTCCCTTCTGCTTTGCTTCTGGCAGCAATTTCTCTAGAGGCTTTTGACGGAAGATATTAAAGATAACCTGCAGTGAATCTACCCCTTCATGCTCAAGACACAGCAATCCCTCTTCCACTGTTTCAACACTGACACCATAATGCTTTATTTTCCCTTCCTGCTTCAAACGGTCCAGCACTGCAAAAACTTTACCGTCCTGAAGGATTTCAAGGGGCGGACAATGAATCTGATATAAGTCAATTGCTTCTCTGTTCAAGCGCTTCAAGCTGTTTTCGCAGAAGGTTCGAACATTTTCATAAGTGTAGGTGTCGGCTGCATGAATATCTCCGCCTCGGCAAAATTTTGTCGCAATGTGAATATCCTCTTCCTTCCCCTTAGACACCTTAGCCAGCAATTCCTCACTGTGTCCATTCCCATAGACATCGGCCGTATCAAAGAAATTCACCCCTTCCCCTATTGCCCTGTCAAGCGATTTCAGTGCCTCTTCATCATCCGTTTTCCCCCATGAACCGCCAATCGCCCATGTTCCAAAACTGACCTCGCTTATCTTCAGACCTGTTTTCCCCAGCTCTCTATACTTCATATTAGAGCCTCCTTGTTTCCATTATTTTCGAAACTGTGTTAACTCTTCAGACAGCATTTTGGTTTGACCATAGACCTTCTTGTAGATTCGGTATAATTCTTCATACCTTTTTACATTCTCTTGAATAGGCTCATATTCCTTCACAGTCTGCAACATCGTGTTCGCACACTCCTCTAATGACGAAAACCACCCTGCTCCAACTGCTGCAAGCATGGCCGCTCCCATCCCTGGCCCTTGTTCACTTGATAGCTTCAGGACTTTTGCATTAAAGATATCTGCCTGCATCTGCAGCCACGCTTCATTTTTGGCTCCGCCGCCAATTGAGATAATTGTGTCAATTGTCTTACCGTGCTCTCGAAAAATCTCAATTGATTCATTTAAGGAAAAGGTAATACCCTCCAGTACAGCACGAACAAAATCTCGGCGTTTATGTGTTGCATCTATTCCTATGAAACTGCCCCGAATCAATGCATCTGCATATGGTGTTCTCTCACCTGCTAAATATGGGGTAAATAACAGTCCGTTTGACCCAATTGGAACAAGATTTATTTCTGCCAGCATTTCCTCAAAACCATCATGCTCGGCAAAAGTATCTTTAAACCAGCTCAAGCTGTGACCTGCTGCTAATGTCACTCCCATCGTATAATAGGCATTTTCCTCTCCATGATTGAAGTAATGTACCTTTCCTTGAAAATCCTTCTCTGCTTTTTCTTCATAGGAAAGCACAACACCAGATGTGCCGATGCTGCAAAGTGTTTTCCCACTCGCCAGAATACCTGCGCCGATTGCTCCACAAGCATTATCCGCACCGCCGGCGAACACTTTGCATTCAGGAGACAGCCCTGTTTTCTCCGCAACTTCTGCTGTGACAGTTCCAACAAGTGCATGTGATTCAACAAGCGGCGGACAAAGACTAGCATCAATGCCGAACAATTCACAAAGCTCTGCACTCCATTCTTTTTTACTTATATCTAACAAAAGAGTGCCTGCAGCATCGGAGTATTCTGTATGTATGCTGCCAGTGAGCCTGTACCTGAGATAATCCTTTGGCAGCATGAAAACAGCGGCTTGTTTGAAAATATCTTCTTCATATTGCTTAACCCATAACAGTTTCGGCAAAGTAAAGCCTTCTAATGCCGGATTTTTTGTGATAGAAAGCAATTTTTCACCAGCCTTTTCCTCAATTAACCGGCACTGCTCTGTTGTTCTCGTATCATTCCAAAGTATCGCGTTTCGCAATACTTGATTTTCCTTATTGAGCAGGACAAGGCCATGCATTTGACCTGAGAAACTTATCCCGTCAATATCCTCTTTCTCCCCTTCGAACACTTCTATGATATCCGTGAAGCCCTCAAGTGTTTTGTTCACCCACTCCTCAGGGTCTTGTTCACTGTAGCCTGATTTTTCATGGATCAAAGGATACGACTTTGATACCTCATGAGCGACATTTCCGTTTTTATCAACAAGTAAAATCTTTACAGCACTTGTACCTAAATCTACTCCAAAGCAATACTTCATGTCAGATCACCTCATTTAGTCATTTACCTTACCTGTTAAAAAATGTGCTGGTATGATCCCCAGCACATTCTCTCTTTTATACGCGTACTTGCGCTAATGTTTCCAACAAATATTGATTCACAATCGCCTTCAAGCGTTCTTGGCGGCCAGACTTATTTGTCACTTCACCAATTGCAAGAGCATGTTGCTCCAGTTTATGGAGGTTAGTTCTTCCTTCGACGACATCAAGGCCAATTCCTTCCTTAAAGCTTGCATAGCGGTCAGAAATAAAGTCTTCTAGAACTCTATCCTCAATTAGCTTATTGGCAACCTTAAGGCCGATTGCAAAGGAATCCATCCCTGCAATATGTGCATGGAAAAGATCTTCCGCATCAAAAGAGCCTCTGCGCACCTTCGCATCAAAGTTTAAACCGCCTTTGCCAAGTCCGCCATTCAGCAAGATTTCATACATGGCTAAAGTGGTGCTGTATAAATCTGTCGGGAACTCGTCTGTATCCCAGCCAATCAATGTATCACCTTGGTTAGCATCAACAGATCCAAGCATGCCGTTAATTCTCGCTACTCTCAATTCATGCTCAAAAGTGTGACCGGCAAGCGTCGCATGGTTTGCTTCAATATTAAACTTAAAGTGATCCTGAAGATCATATTTCTGCAGGAATGCCAATCCTGTCGCCACATCAAAATCATACTGATGCTTTGTCGGTTCTTTTGGTTTTGGTTCGATTAAGAATGGAGCATCAAAACCGATTTCCTGTGCATAGTCAATCGCCATATGGAAGAAACGGGCTAAGTTATCCTGCTCCAGTTTCATATCAGTGTTCAGCAATGTATCATAACCTTCGCGGCCGCCCCAGAACACATAGTTCTCTGCACCAAGCTCCTTGCCAATTTCAAGGCCTTTTTTCACCTTTGCTGCAGCATACGCAAACACATCGGCGTTATTGGAAGTTGCTGCACCGTGCACATATCTAGGATGTGTAAACATATTAGCTGTATTCCAAAGTAATTTCGTTTTGCTTGTTTTCATATATTCCTTGATCATCGCTACAATCGGGTCAAGATTATCATATGTTTCTTTTAATGTATTTCCCTCTGGTGCAATATCAGAATCATGAAAGCAGAAAAACGGAGCGTTCAGTTTCTCAAATAATTCAAAAGCAGCTTCCACACGGGCTTTTGCCAAATCTAAACCTTTTAAGTGATTCCAAGGGCGGATGGCTGTACCGCTTCCAAACGGGTCCGTTCCATCTGCTGTGAATGTATGCCAATAAGCTACCGAAAAACGGAGCTGCTCTTCCATGGAAACGCCATTTACTATCTCTTCTGGATTATAGTACTTAAAGGAAAAGGGATTTTTCGATGCTGGACCTTCATACCTGATTTGATTGATATTTTCAAAATACGCCATTGTTAACTGCCTCCTCATTAAAATTATCGATTTTGATATCGCTTACAAAATAAAAGAAAAAGAAAGTCCTATATTCATTTCTCTCTCTATCTTCTTGTTAGCTATGAAGCTATTATATCAGCACAAACTTAGTTTGTCTATTGAATAAACTAAGTTTGTTGCACTTTGTTTGTTTATTAGATAAACTTAATTCAATATTATTAATGTTTTCCGTTATTAATGATAAAATGGGAATATTATTTTTGACAAAAAGGGGGCTAAATGACGTTTATGCCAATCACTTGGAACCAACAGCTTGTAAAAAAGGAAAATAAGTCACTCGTACTTTCACAAATTATCAATCATACTCCACTGTCTCGTGCAGATATCGCACAGCGTTCTGGCCTTAATAAAGGAACCGTTTCCTCGCTTGTAGCGGAGCTGTTAGAGGAAAAATTTATTAATGAATCAGGTCCAGGCGAATCAAGCGGTGGCCGGAGACCAGTAATGCTCCACTTCAACCACGGGGCAGGATACACAATTGGTCTAGATTTCGGTGTCAATTATATACTTGGCGTCCTGACAGATCTCAGCGGCAATATTATTGTACAAAAGAATGTAGCATACAAAAATATTTCCTATGAAGATACAATGAGCCGACTAGTGGAAATTATCACCGCCTTAATAAGCTCTGCCCCAGCCTCTCCTTATGGTATTGTTGGGATTGGAGTAGGCGCACCCGGTATCGTCGATAAGAAAGGAACACTTTTGCTTGCCCCAAACTTAGGCTGGCACGATATTCATTTTCAATCAGAACTGGAGAAAATCTTTCAAGTACCTGTAATTGTTGAAAACGAAGCGAACACTGGTGCCTACGGAGAAAAGCGGTTTGGTGCGGGTCAGCATGCTGATAACTTGATTTATATCAGCGCCGGCATTGGTATTGGTGCAGGAGTTATCATTAACGGTGAGCTTTACAGCGGATTTAACGGCTATTCTGGTGAAGTCGGGCATATGACGATTGATCGAAACGGAGCCAAATGTACATGCGGCAACAAAGGCTGCTGGGAGCTTTACGCTTCAGAACAGGCTTTACTATTAAAAGCAAACAGCAAGAATCTTAAAAAGGAAAGTGACATTTGTTTAGATGATATTTTACTGCTCGCAAAAAAAGAGGACGAACAAGTAATAAATATATTAGAAGAAATTGGTGAGAACTTGGCTGTCGGCATCATTAATATCATCCATGCCTTCAATCCTGAACAAATTATTATCGGAAATCGGCTTGCTTCCTTTAAACAGTGGCTTGAACCAAAGGTAAAGGAAGTTATCAAAGCATATACTTCCCCGTTTAACCAGACAGATATCAGAATTGATTTCTCCGATTTGTCTCTGCCAGTGTCTGCATTAGGAGCGTCTGCTTTTTCAGCAGAAGCATTTCTGAAGGCACAGCTTCAAAGCTAAACACGATAAAAGCGTAAACCAAATATGGTTCACGCTTTTTTTACAGCTATTTGCGGCAAAACATCCATATTCCATTTCAAAACATATCATAGTAACACCAGTCTCCTGTGCGCACAGACGTTATTATAATAATTGGGAATAATCTTTATCAGGAAATCTCATTCTCCCGAATGCTTGCTACGAATTTGCATCAATTTCCTTTACGCAACTTTGTTCCAAGCCTAAGTCGAATACTTTTCTAATAAATGGTTCTATGCTTATTGTCGCCAATCCCCGATTTGCGAAAAAAGTAGGAGTTGACAATATCTCTCCATTCCTTGGCATCAGAAAGCTGAACACTTAATCGGTGGAGAACTCCTGTAAATCTCTCTTCATTAATTTTCCCTTTTAGCTTTTGCCAGTCTTGCATCAGCCTCTCTACTTGTTCAACCCCCTCAAAATGGGTGTTATAAATATGCTGAATTACCGTTTCACCAGATTGAAGCACATGCTTATAGGGAACATGGTGAAAGAAAAGCAGCAGCTCATCGGGGCATGTTTCCATAGATTCATATAGTTTATAGTTTTCCTTAAAGTACTGGGACGTGTAGCCTGTTCCGTCTTTAGCTGTACGATTGACACCGATTCCATTGCAGTCAGCAAAATGATAGGTTCCCCAAACCGAATACTCATATCCGTCAATATTCGGCCCATAATGATGGCCGGGATTTACCATCCAGCCGACTCCAAGGGGTGAGGTATATGCTTCGTATATACTCCACGATTTACGCAGCATATCGCATACCTGCAGCATAACTGCTTCATCCGTTCCAAATGTCTGAGCGACCCATTCTTCTGTAATCATCTCCTCCGAATAGTCAGGGTTCCAGGCAAGGCGGCCGTAACCATACAAATTAGCCTGTGCAAGGGTATGTCCCGTCCAGTTCCAATTATCGCCGATGTTCGCTACTGCTGTTATTCCACCATGCTTGTTTCCATAAAGGGAGCCATCGACAGATCTTTTGACAAAAGATTCTTGCCCTTTCGCATAGGTGTCAAAATCCAGTACTTCCTTCCATTGGGGAACAAGATAACATACATGCTTCTGCTGCCCTGTATATTCCTGCGTAATTTGAAACTCTAACATTTGATTCGTGTCAGGCATTGCTCCGAACAGTGGCGAAACAGGTTCTCTCACTTGAAAATCCATTGGCCCATTTTTGATTTGCAGTATTACATTATCTAAAAACATACCGTTTAGCGGCCTAAAATGATCATATGCGGCACGAGCCCGGTCTGTCTTTCTGTCCCGCCAATCCTGAAGGCAGTTATAAACAAAACAGCGCCAAATTACAATACCGCCAAATGGCTGCAAAGCTTCTGCAAGCATGTTAGCACCATCTGCATGATTTCTGTTATAAGTAAATGGACCTGGACGGTGCTCAGAGTCCGCTTTAATGAGAAAGCCACCAAAATCTGCTATTTCATTGTAAATCTCTTGCGCTTTTTCCTTCCACCAGTTTTGCACTTGCGGATTTAATGGATCTGCAGTGGGTAAGCCGCCAAGCTCCATCGGACTGGCAAAATTAATGCTCAAAAATATTTTAATTCCATACTTCCTAAAAACTGATGCTAGTTTCGCCACTTCCGGCAAATATTGATCTGTTATTAGCTTTGTCTCTGTTTTATGTACATTGACATTATTTACAGCTATGGCATTAATGCCTACAGAAGCTAAAAGTCTGGCATAATCTTTTATTCTCTCTGAATCAGCTAGGATTTGATCATCTTTATAGAAAATAGAGTTTCCTGCATAGCCCCTCTCGATTGAGCCATCCATATTATCCCAATGATTAATCATCCTAAATTCGTTTGTTGGATTCTCTATTGTTTCCATGTTTATATTTGTACCAGTTTGAAGCATTCGCAATAGATGGAATACGGCATAAAGAATACCCTTATCTGTTTTGCCGATTAAATATAAGCATTCCTCCTTATTGTCCATCCGTATGCAAAATCCTTCTTCATTCAATTGAGAGCTCAGCTGCGCTACATCTATTTCCGCTGGTAACTCAGGGCTGTTTATTGTTGCTAAAACAATGGCTGATGTTTGTCTTTGATTGATTGCTGGCGGGGTGCCAACAATGGCTGATAAGCCTCTGTACAGCTCTTCAACCGCTGTTTGTGTTACATCTGTTTTACTGTATTCGGACACATTAATATTCGTAAAAAAAGCTCTCTTTACTTTTGGATTTCTTTCATATTGAAGCCAGCAGCAATATTCTGCATAATCCTTTTCAATAGTCTGCGAAGCACCCATACTTAGCTCTCCTCTCAAGTTTCATACATCTTAGCCTAAACACCTGAATACGCCATAAATCCGCCGTCAACTGGGATACTGATGCCTGTTACAAACCCGCTTGATGAGTCATCCACAAGCCATAACAAGGTGCCTAATAAATCCTCCGGTTTGCCAAGCCTTTTTTGCGGTGTATGGGCAAGGATTTTGTTTGTTCTTTCTGTATAACTGCCGTCATCATTTTTTAAAAGTGCTTCATTTTGTTTTGTCAAAAAAAATCCCGGAGCAATAGCATTCACTCTGACACCACTTTCGGCCATGTGAACGGCGAGCCATTTCGTAAAGTTCTCTATGCCTGCTTTTGCTGCACTGTATGCAGGCACTTTTGTCATTGGACTTGGTGCGCTCATCGAGGAAATATTGATGATAGTGCCTTTATTGCCAACCATTCTTTTCGAAAAAACCTGCGTTGGAATCAATGTCCCGATAATGTTAAGATCGAAAACATATGAAAAACCTTCCAAGGTCAAATCGAAAAAGCTAGTCAATGTTTTATCCTGAAGGTCCTCAAGCTGTAATGTCTCTTTAGAGGTAATTCCGTTGGCATGATTCCCTCCTGCCCCATTAATGAGTACATCGCAAGCTCCAAATGCCGAAAACACCTTTTTCTCTGCCTGTATTACATCCTCTTTTTGGACAACATCACATTGTACCGCAATCGCCTCTCCACCGTTTTTTATGATGTGATCTGCAACAGCTGCCGCTTTTTCATACGTACGATTAAGTATCGCTACCTTCATTCCCTGTCTCGCCAACTCTTTGGCCATACAGCTGCAAAGAACGCCTCCGCCTCCAGTCACAACTGCTACTTTACCAGTTAATCCCTCATATATTGGAAGCATTTAATGCACTCCTTTTTATATTCTGTTTTCTTTGTTCAAGACTGTCCCAAATGCCCAGAATATACATTATTCCTAAAGCCCTGTCATATAAGCCATAACCTGGCCGAGCCTGCTCCCCCCATATCATGCGACCGTGATCTGGACGGAAATAACCGGAGAATCCTCCGTCATGAAGAACCTCTACAATTTCACAAATATCAAGAGAACCATCTGCACTTCGATGGGAGGACTCCTCAAAGTCACCATTTTCGAATATCTTCACATTTCGGATGTGTACAAATGGAACACGATCCATCTGCAAAAAATGAGCCATAATTTCGGGAATATTATTAGCTGGATTAGCCCCTAATGACCCTGAACAGATGGTGAGTCCATTTGCTGGATTATCGACAAGTTTGACAATCCGCTCTAAATTCTCTTTATTGACAACAATTCTAGGCAGCCCAAACACTGGCCATGGCGGATCATCTGGATGAATGGCCATTTTAATCCCGCAGGCATCTGCAACAGGAATAATTTTCTCCAGAAAATATTTCAAATGTGCAAACAGGTCTTCTTCCGTTATAGCACTATAGGAGCGAAACAGTTCCTCAAGCTTGGCAAGACGCTCTGGTTCCCAGCCTGGAAGTGAAAATCCCTTTGAACCATCAGCTATTTTCTTGACAAGGAAGAAGGGGTCCATATCAGCAAGTTTATTTTTTTCATAAGCAAGTACATTGGATCCATCAGCCAGCTCCTTAGCAAGATCTGTTCGTGTCCAATCAAAAACTGGCATAAAATTATAGCAAATCACTTTTACACCAATTGCTGCTAAGTTGCGGATTGTCTCTTGAAAATTGCTTATATACTTGTCGCGCGAGGGAAGGCCAAGTTTAATGTCCTCATGAATATTCACACTTTCAATTACTTCAAGCTGAAGTCCTTTGCCGTTGATTTCTTGTTTTAATGCCAGTAGCTTTTCCAATGGCCAAACTTCCCCGACAGGAATGTCAAATAAAGCTCCAGCTATCCCCTCCACTCCGGGAATTTGCCTAATATGGTCTAAAGAAACACTGTCATCCTCTGCCCCAAACCACCTAAATGTCACTTTCACACTTTTTTCCTCCAAGCTTTTAAAGTTTCTATATGCTGCTGATAATCAGCACTGCCAATAAATTCACTTATATGAAATAATCGGGATACTTAACTTTAAGGTCATTTTGTTCAATTACAACAAGGCGAAGATGTTGCTCCATTATTTCCATTGCCTCTTTTTTCTTACTCTCGGTTATAAACTGAAAGACTTTCTTATGCTGATAAATAATAATTTCCCAATTAGAATTACTTGTGAGCCTTAAAAGCCTTAATCTATTAAAATGGCTATTTAGTAACTCCAGCATTCTCCATGTTCTTTCCTTTCTGCAGCCCTTAAAGATTAACTGGTGAAATTCCTCATCCAATTCAAACAGTTCATGATGGTTGTTGTGTTTGGCGCAAAGCTCTTGTAAGGCAATATTTTTTTCCAGCTTGTTTTTGTACTCATCAGGAAATAGCTCACACGCAAGTGCAACAATCTCTTTTTCTATTTTTTCTCTTATAAATCGCCCTTCCTCTACATACTCCAAGTTTATTTTTGAAACAATTGTGCCAATCTGAGGTATGACATCAAGAAGGTCTTCTTGGGCAAGCATCATAAAAGCCTCTCTCACAGGTGTTCTACTTACACTGAGTTCATCTGCTATCTCCTTTTCAGAGATTTTTGTGCCTGGCTTTAATTCCAGATTGAGTATTTTTGTTTTTAATATCTGGTAAGAAAAGTCTCTTGTTGAACCAGTGCCTTTTTTAACCGGCATAGGTTTCCTCCTATCTTCCTAGCTGTGGTGCCAACTATAGGAATCCAGATTTCTGCTTAATGTCATATCTCGCGTCTTAAAATGATGACGTCCTTTGCATCAATCGTTATTTTGTCACCGCTTTTGTATATTTTTTTATCTAAAAGTGAGTAGCTGGCATCATCTATAATGATTTCTTTTTCTTCGTCCCCATGGTTCATAGCAAAGGAAAAGATATAGTTATCCTTCTTGCGCTCTGTTATTTCAACACCAGAATCAGCCTGAATCATACAGCTGATTCCTCTGGACTCTAGTATTGATGCAAATAGCTTCTCAAGAAACTGCCGATTTGGTTGGCTGCCAATGTACCAGCCTTCTCCCTTTCCAAATTTATTTTTTGTTACAGCCGGCATGCCTGCATAAAAATCCTGTCCATATTCGGCAATAGTTTCCGCACCCTCTGTCTGAATAACATCATAAATTAAGCTGCAGTCATAATTACCTTTCCAGTCGCCATAGCTGACAACAAGGGAGTTCCTTTCGTTTGGCATCGATGTATCTGTCTCATCAATGCGGATTCCAAGCAAGTTCTTCAGTAATCCCGGATTATCATCCAAAATAGCATTATCATTTTCATCAACAATCCCGCTTAAATAGGTTGTGATGAAGCATCCGCCATTGGCAGTGAATTGCTCTGCTTTTTTATGAAAGTCATCTTTAATCATGTGCAGTAACGGTGCTACAACAACATCATATTTCTCAAGATCACCATCAATGCTGATCATATCAATAGCAATATTCTGCGAAAAAAAGGCCTGATAATAATGAATCATTGTTTGCTGGTAGTTCATGTAACGCGTAGGACCGTCTGATATTTCCACTGACCACCAGCTGTCCCAATCGAATACGAATGCTACTTTTGCCGCTGTTTCTGCTGAAATAAACTGATTTCCAACAGCAGACAATTCTTCCCCCAACTTCTTCACTTCTTTAAAAGCCCTTGTATCGTTGCGACTGGCATGGTTAATAACCGCACCGTGATATTTCTCAGAGGCTCCCTTTGATTGTCTCATTTGGAAAAACAGAACAGAATCAGAACCATGGGCAATAGCCTGATAACTCCATAAGCGCATTACTCCAGGCCTTTTCACAGGATTAATATCCCTGCATGCTGTCGTTGTCGGTGTTTGTTCCATCAGCCAAAAAGGCTTGCCTTTTTTCAAGCCCCTCATCAAGTCATGTGTCAAAGCCATCCTTGCCTCTGAGTGCATGTCAGGCGGATAATTATCCCATGAAATGAAATCAAGATGGTCTGCCCACTTAAAATAATCTAGAGGTCTAAACATCCCCATAAAATTTGTTGTTACAGGAACGGAAGGTGTTACTGCCTTTAATTCTGCTTTCTCACCTAAAAAGTTGTTTAAGAGACTGTCAGAATTAAAGCGCATATAATCTAATGTTATGCCTTGAAAAGCTGTTACATTTTCTCTGCCGTAATGTTCACTTAAAGCATTAGGAGCAACAATTTCATCCCAATCATAAAAATAATGAGACCAAAAAATCGTATTCCAAGCTTCATTCAATTTTTCAAGACTTCCGTATTTTTGTTTCAGCCAAACACGAAATGCTTTTTCACAATTTTCACAGTAGCAGGTACCACCATATTCATTGTTAATATGCCAGGCGCTAATATCCATATGGCCGTATCTTTCCGCCATTTTCTTTGCCATTAAACGTGAATATTTTTGATAGATAGGACTATTCGGGCAAGAATTATGCCGCTGTCCAAACTTATGCTTTCTTCCCTCAAAATCGACTCGAGTCACTTCGGGATATTTTTTGGCCAGCCACGGTGGATGCGCTGCTGTTCCCGTTCCAAGACAAATATTTTTGCCCTTTTTCTGAAGCAGTTCCATCACCTTGTCAAAAACAGTAAAATCAAACGTATTTTCATCCTTCTGGATGATGGACCAAGAAAAAACACCGACAGTCAATGTATCAATATTAGCTTCTTCAAACAGCTTCATATCTTCTGACCATACATCCTGAGACCATTGTTCCGGATTATAATCGCCTCCGTAAAGAACTTTTTGCATGACTAATACCTACCTTTCTTTAAAGTCTATTTATCTCGTTTAATGAACGTAGCTTCCACGTCTGTCAGCAATCGGCGGGCGTTCTTGATAAGAAGTAAGCCAATAATACTTGCAACAAACAATAGGATAAAATCAGATGTCAGCATTGTGACGAAAACAATTAACAGCAGAATAAAAATATTTCCAAGCGATGCTTTTACATGTGTAAAACTATAAAAAATGGACAGTTTGAAAATATCTTTTTTTCTGAACTCAAACTTTGCATTAAGAATAAGCATGTTTATGCTTATTAAAACAGCAAGTAAAAACAGGATATAAAGAACAATGGAAATTAGTTGCTCTATTAGTAAAGCTGTCTGATTTAGATATTGCAGGTCTATTAATAAAACACTAAAAACGGCGAGTATCATGCACCATAGAAGTAACGTATTCTTAATATTTGTTTTATAACCATAGAAGTAATCCGAAACAGTAATAGCCTCTTTTGTTCTCAACAACTTTTCCAATACATACAGCAATCCTGATATGGCGGGTCCTGTTGGAATCAGTGCAATCATATAGATAAGAATGTTTGAAAATGAAGGCTCTAATGCCATAAAGAAAAAAATAAAAACAGCATTGACTGAAACAAATAAAAAATTGGCTAAAAGCAGTGAGTAGACATAGTTCGTAAAGGTAAACAGTATACCCTCGCCAAATTCCTTCTTCCCTTCCAACTCTCTGCCCCCCTTTTTAAAAGCTGCCTCTTCCAATAATATTGGTGAGGCAGCAATCGTTATCAGTTGTTCTTTTTATAATCTTGATACGTTTTATTAGAAAGTTCCAAATACTGGTCCAACCCTTGTGTTTTCAATTCTTTTACAAATTGGTCAAATTCACTCAAACTGCGTGACCCTATTATAAATTTAAGTGTATTTTGATCAGTGAAATCCTTTAAAGGTGTGCTCAATAGTGTCGCTTTTTCCCGGTCCTCAGTCGTATAAGGAATTGGCGGTTCTGCCGGTATCACCTTTTTTGTATTAGCCATGTTTTCTTGGAATTTTATCTCCTCCTCACTCATCATAGAATGAAGAAGTTCTGTCGTCCCTCCATATGCAAACACGCCGCCTGAGAAACCGTAATCAACACGCAAGTCCTTTGTGCCAGTCGGATTTAAACCGTTATAATTAACATCTTCCGTAAGCTTGCGTGTCCCATCACTTTTCGTATATGTCGTGCCGTCCACTCCCCACTTTGCAAATTCCTGCCCTTCATCGCTGTAGTACAGCCAATCTATAAACTGTAGGATCGCTTTAAAGTAATCGCTTTCTTTTATTTTCGAAGAAATCATCACACCATTCTCAAGCCTGGAGCCTCCCATCAATTGGCCAGCCGGTCCGCCGGGAACAGTGATTTTTTGGATTTTATATTTTCCTTTCCCAATTGTTTTATCCATATCTACCCTATGCAAATTAATTGTCTGTGAATTGCCGTTGATGATAAATGACTTTCCTGTCACAAATTTTTGAATGGCCTGGTCATCCGTTTGTGTAAAGCTTTCTTTATCCAGCAGCTCTTCTTCTACTAATTTATGAAAATAGGTAAGCATATCTTTATATTCATTTGTCGTTGCAGCATAAACAAACTCATCCTTACTTTGATCATAGCTTAATCCATTGCCAAATCCCCATCCTGCTTTTGTGCCAAAGCCTGCAGCAGCAACATTTAATGTACTGTTGAAAGTGAATTGATCAGAAAACGGGATAACATCTGGAAATATCTCCTTCAGCTTTTTCATCGTTTCATATAATTCATCCCATGTCGTAGGAATCTCGAGATTATTTTCCTCCAATATGTCTGTTCTCATAAGAAGGGTATAATCTGGCCAAACCTCTTCATGCAAGCCTGGTAGTAAGTAGTATTTACCATCATTCTGCCGCAAGCCTTCCAATTCATCTTCAAGTTTCCATTTTTGCACTTTTTCTTTAAAATTAGGCATCATATCAATATAATCGCTTACAGGCAATATTGCTCCTGATGAAACAAAAGCTGATTCTTCTCCAGGGTAGGTTTTCGGAATGATTAACGGCGAATCACCAGAACTCATTAATAAGCTTCTTTTTTGCGGATAATCACTCATCGGAACAGTTGTAGGCTTTAATGTAACATTTGTCATTTCCTTTAGTTTTTCCCAAAACAACCAATCCTTTTTATAAGGGTAGTTTGGATGGTCAGAATAAAGAATCGATAAATCAAACTCTTCTGTTGCTTTAAATAATTCTCCAGCCTGATAGGATTCCATCGCCCCTTTAGAAGATACTTTTCCATCTGAACTGGCAGGGTTATCTTTCGAGCAGCCGGCAATAACAATGACACACACCAATAATAAAGCAAACAACAGCCTTAAACTTTTTAAGCTTTTTTTCATTTTTTTTCCTCCCCATCTATTTATTAAAAAGTGCATTGAATTCTTTATATAACAAGCTCACTGCACTAAAGACCGCTTTAGCATTACTTGACAGAGCCCAGCATGACGCCGGAAACAAAATATTTTTGTACAAAAGGATAGACAGTAAGAATCGGTAAAATGGTGAGCACCATTGTAACTGATTTAATATTTGCAGAAATCTGCGTCAAATTATCTGCTGATGTTGCCCCTGTTGCCATACTGCTCGTTGCTCCTGCAATCATATTCCGCAAATAAATGGTCACTGGGAACAGCTCTTTTTTGTCTAAATAGAGGAAAGCGGAAAACCAGGAATTCCAATACGAAACTGCATAAAACAAAATCATTGTTGCGATAACAGCTTTGCTTAGAGGCAATATAATTTTCAGGAGAATTCCGTAAGTGTTTAACCCGTCGATGGATGCAGCTTCCTCGAGTTCCTCTGGCATGTTTTCAAAAAAGGATTTCATAATCAGCATATTATAAATGCTGATTGCTCCAGGTATAACAATCGCCCACATTGTATTATTGAAACCTAAACTATTAATCAAGACATAATTTGGAATCAAGCCCCCATTAAAAAACATGGTGAAGACGGCAAAAACAGTGAGAAACTTTCTGCCTACAAGCCTTTTTTTCGAAAGGGCATAAGCAAAAATGGTTGTTAAAAACATGGAAATGGATGTGCCTACAACGGTATAAACTACCGTGTTTTTATAGTTGATCCAGAAAATTTTATCGGAAACAACTTTTTTATATGTTTCCATATTAAAGCCCTTAGGTAGCAAGCTGACTTTACCTGCATTAATGTAAGCTTCACTGCTGAATGACTGTGCAATAACATTAATAAATGGATATAGGGTACAAAAGACAATTATCAACAGGACAAACACATTAAATACCTTGAATATCTTGTATTGCTTGGATTCTTTCATGCTTTTTCCCTCCTACCATAAGCTTCGTTCTGTTAATTTTCGTGAAATCGAATTGGCAGTCAAGACAAGCACCAACCCAATTATTGATTCAAATAACCCAATTGCTGTCGCATAACTGAAATTATTCGATTCAAGACCGACACGATATAAGTAGGTAGAAATCACATCTGATGTCTCATATGTCAAAGGGTTATAAAGAAGGAGAATTTTTTCAAAGCCTATCGCTAGAAAGCTGCCAGTATTTAAAATCAATAAAGTAACAATGGTGGGTAATATTCCAGGTATTGTGATATGGAGCGTTTGCTTCCACCTGTTTGCTCCATCGATTTTCGCTGCTTCATAAAGTGACTGGTCAATAGTGGTCAGTGCAGCTAAATATAAAATCGCTCCCCATCCCATTCCTTGCCATATCTCTGAACTAATATATATCGTGCGAAACCATTCTGCACTTTGGATAAAATTCACCTTTTCACCTGTAAAAAACTCAACAATAGAATTAATAGAACCATTAAGTGCTGTCAATTGCAGGATCATTCCCGCGATAATGACAATTGATAAGAAGTGAGGCAAGTAGGATGCAGTCTGTACAAATCTTTTAAATTTAGTTGATTTGATTTCATTTAGAAGCAATGCAAACAGAATTGGCATTGGGAAGCAAAACAGCAAGGTTAAACCACCCAAAATGAATGTGTTTTTAAAAACATTCCAAAAAACTGGATCATTAATAAACATCTTGAAGTAGTAAAGCCCAACCCATTCTTCCCCGTAAACTTTTCCACCTGGCATATACCTTCTAAAGGCAATCACATTTCCAAGCATTGGGCCGTACTTAAAAATCAATAGATAAATAATGGGCAAAATCAACAGGGAATATAACTGCCAATCCTTGCGAATCGCAATAAGGGATATCTTTATCTTGCTTTTTTTCGTCTTAACTGATGCCTTTTTTGTTCGTTTCACTATTTCTGTCTCCATTAAAATCCCCCTCATCTTTTAGGATGGAATAAAGCTGTGCACTCAAAAAATGAATACATTCATAAACTAAAGTGTTCACAAACTAACTAAACGGAATACTAGTATGGTAGTTTGCCGTCAGCAAGATCTGTTTAATAAATGTTATTTTAGTGAGAAATGCTTTATTTAAGTAGATTGGTGATTAATGTTCATAGGATGTTTTAGAGCCGTCAGGATGCGAGCAAATGCTGCGGAGTTTTAATTATGTGTTTGATAAACGTTGCTATTACAGAAATGTATGCGGTTTCATTAATAATGTAGTTTTAGTATAGCACCGTTACTTAGTTAGTGCAATGCACAAACTAAGTATTTTCTGAAATTTTCCATTGTTCTAATTTACCTTTAAAAAAACTGGCTGCTTCATTAAACAGCCAGTCTTTTCTTTCCTCTTTTCTCAATCTGTATAAAGCTGTAATTCGCTCCCGCCATCCAAATCCAGGCAAGTGAAATACCTCCGAAAAATGGAATAACGCCAGGCATATATAACAAAAGACTAACTGTCACTGTTGTAAGAATTAGCATGAATAATGTAACATGCAGATGATACGCTCCAAGAATTAGAGCATATTTAAGATAGTCGCCAAGCTTCAAGTCATAGTGGACATAAACTGGGAAAAAGTATGCTAGCAATGTTAGAAAAACAGCTGACAGCAAAAGTAACAGTCCTGTCATCATCCCTTTTATTACACCATTTGTAAACTGGAGAAACCAATAGTCCAAGCAAAGAATCATGCCAAGTAATATTAGGATAATTCCTAATAAATTTACTTTAATGAATTCTTGTTTATACACATCATGGAATGTCCTCCAGACAGGAATGTCCTTTTCTCTTCTCAGCCATTTCCTTATCACCGCAAACATAGCTGTAGTCGCAGGCATGAACCCGAATACAAACAAACCTGCAGCTGTATATGCCATCCATAAGATATTAAGGTAAGCACCTCTAGTGATCCACTCACAAACAGTGAACAGCTTTCCCATCGATTTCGCCCACATATTCCCACCTCTTATTATTCTTACTTGCTTTCTGCAAGCCAAAGAATGCTTGTCACACCGCGCGGATAATACTTACTGCCCGCAATCTCCCCTGCAATAATCTGGTCGCTCCAGCTCCATACGGAAAGAACGGGATGTGTCAGCCACTTAACATGAGCGGCATCTGCTTTCGCTCCCTTTTCATCCCATTGCCAGCCAAGGATTTCTCTTGCGATAAATTGACTTAAATAAATTTTACTGAGCCATGAGTTGCTGCTTGTTGAAGATATTTTCCAGCCGCCGTCTTCAAACAGACAAACTCCTTCTGTCATTACTGTTTTTAGGTGTTTTTTCAATGCCTGAATATAGGGGCCGAACCGTCCTGTCTCTTCAAGCGCTTCCTGGCAGTTTGTGAAGTATGGGAAAATAAGCCCTTCAATTGCTGGAATTATTTTAGAATCATTGCCTTCTCCAATTACTGCTGGGATATAGCCTTCTGTTGTCACATTCTCCACAATCGTATTTGCGCATTTTTCTGCTTGTAGGCCTGCTTGCTTTGCCAAGTCTTCTTTTCCCTGTTCCTTGAATATTTTTTCAAGGGCGACATAAGATGCCCAAATTTTCCCTGCGAGATAAATATTATTTCGCGCTTGCCCCAACGAGACATCTAAGCTGTCATATGTGGTTATTTCAGCCCCGCCCATTACTCGGGAGGAATCCAGTCCCATCAAGCCGTTTCTCTTTTCTGGAATTGGGTGGTCTCTGTTTACCATGCTTTCAAAGCAGCGCTCCACCATTTCCATATTCTCTTTTAGCCAAGCTTCATCGGCTGTATGTGACACGTAAACAGCAGCACATAAAATCCAGTTTACAAGTTGTTCATGTGTCATATGGGAAAAACAACCGTCAAGCCCATACAGTTCGTATGAAGAGTAATGCGGACGGGAGATTGTATTGGCAACACCCATATCATGAGTAAAGCTGATGCCGCCAGGGTATTCCGTATCACTGCCAGGGAACCGGACTTTATCTTCGTAGCTGAAGCGCTTCACAAACATATCTAACTCATTTTTTACTGTCCAAGGATTCATTTTCAGCTCAAAAAATATTTGATCAACAGTTAAATCAAAGGTGTTCATCATTCTGTATTCCCCTTCATTGACAACCCAGAACGGCTCACCGTCACAAATAAGGAGCTGTGTGGAACCATAATAGCTGCGAATCGAGTGAATCAGCATGAACTGCTGGTCTGCAGATAACTGGTTAGCAGCTAATAGGCGGTCATCCGCAGCTTCTGCTCTTTTTGCAATCTCATCAAAATGTTCCAACGCGTAGGCTGCGACAGACTCGATATTTTTAAAGTACTTCGTATAGTAATAAGATGTATCCATGCCGGCAGTAACAATTCCACCGCGATAGAAACAGACAGCAAACCGGTATGTCCTCGATTCTCCTGCAGGAACATCTGCGACTAGTGCACCGAGCGGACCTAATCCAAATGTCCAGTTTTCTTCTTGCGGTGTCGTCAAGATATTTTCCATGCTGAAATGCATAGCGGAGTTAATATCTGCATTACTTGCGGCGATTGCAGTCAGCCTGCCTTGGCCGATTCCAGCGATTCCGTCCATCGTATCATCGAGCCGCCTCATAGAGCTGTACGGGTCACTGCCCTCATACCCAAAAAACGCCCGCCTAGCTTTTGTTCCTTTTGTATTATCAACCGTCAATTCTGCGAGGACTGCCGGAAGAAGAATCCTCTTCATTTCCTCCTCATTGCCCTTCCCCGGTTCTGGTACAGATTCTACTTGTGTATAAACTTTGAAGGTTAAGTCCCCTGCTTTCCATGTATCTGTTCCAAGCTTAAATTCTCTTGTTACCTTCTCCTTTGAAAACGGGAAAATAATATTTGGCTTGTCTGGATCAGGGTCCATATTTTCAATATCATAGCGTTTGCTTTCGTCATCTTCCTGATAATCAAAAAACGGAAATGCCTCGTAAATCCCCTCTTTATCTAAGCTTTCCGCACCAATATAAACATTCTTTTTTGGTGAACGGCCCAGTTCCAAATCAAGCCCTCCGCCTGCTGCTGGAAATCCGAGTGTAAAGCTTGCGAATGCCCCAATTGGGGAGTGATGTGCATTAAAAAACATATTTTCCGGCATAAATCACAGCTCCTTTTCTTTTTTATCCTTTGACAGAACCTGCTGCCAATCCTTCAACAATACGATTGCTCAATGCGATGAACGCAATTAATATCGGAATAATGCTGATCATTAACGTTGCCCCAATCGCTCCCCAATCTGTCAAATATTGACCGACGAAATTATTGACACCAACCGTTAATGTCTTCCACTTATCTGAACTGATAAAAGTATTTACGAATACAAATTCATTCCAGTTATAAATCATGTTGATGATAATGATTGTTGCCATGACGGGGGTGGTCATTGGCAAGGTGATTTGAAAAAAGATTCTGTGTATGGAGCAGCCATCCATCACGGCTGCCTCTTCGATTTCTCTAGGAAGTGTTTGATAGAAGCCTAATAGAATCATAATTGTTAATGGCAGATTAAAAGCCGTATATGAAATAATGATGGAGATAGGATTATCAATTAGATGCAAGTTGTTAAAGAAGCTGAATAATGGAATAAGTGTGGAATGCAATGGAATCATAATGCCTACCATAAACAGTCCGAGAACAAGCTTGCTTAGTTTCCAGTACATCCTTGTGATCGCAAAGGTGACAAAGCTTGCTAAGATTACAGTTAACATTACTGCTACAACCGTTATCCAAACACTGTTAAAGAAATACAGGCTGATATTTCCTTGTGTCCAGACCTTTACGTAATTACCCCATTGCGGGTCCTTCGGCAGAGCAAATGGAGATAAACCAAATACTTCTTGGTTTGTTTTCAAGGAAAAAAAGAACAGCCAAACTAGCGGATAGATTTGAAATACAGCAATAATACCTAGAATCAGATAAAGAAACCCAAAGCCTACTTTCGAGCTTATCGAGCCTTTTGTTTTAGGCGAAGTGTGAGGAATGGTCTTCGTTCTCTTTTGTGCTGTAATTTCACTCATATCTTCACTCCTCCCTTCTTAATACTGGACATCGTCTTTTGATGCCGTTAATTTTTGGATAAGCCATGTCATAACAAGGCATAAGATAAGTAAGGCAAAGCCAATCGCACTGCCATAGCCAAAGTTATATGTCTTAAAGGCCTCTTTGTACATATAGGATGCGATAACTTCACTGGAGCCGTTTGGTCCGCCTCCTGTCATGACATAAATAAGGTCAAAATATTTTAGGGAGCCGACAATGGCGAGGACAATCGTTACTTTAATAACACCTGAAATGAGCGGCAGCTTTATTCTGTAGGCTATCTGCAATGGTGTTGCACCATCAATTCTTGCCGCTTCAATCACTTCCTCCGGCACGTTTTTTAATGCGGCATAGTAGATAATGATATAAAAGCCTGCATATTGCCAAATAATCGGAACAAAGATAGCGATAAGTACAAGATTAGGATCTGCCAGCCATATTGGTGTATTTTCTACACCGAGCAGCTCTAGCAATTTATTAAGCATCCCATTTGTCGGATCAAATATTTTCAGCCACAGCTGGGCAATCGCAACAGACGATAACAGCATTGGAATTAGATAAATTTTCCGAAGCAGATTTGCTCCTTTAATCCTGCTGGCAAGGATAATAGAAATGACTAAGTAGAATATTAGGCTTATTGCTGAAAATAAAGCCAATAAGACAGAATGATACGTACTGGTCCAGAACATCTTATCCTTTATGAGCTGTACATAATTATCCAGCCCGATAAATTTCATTGCCCCGATGCCATCCCAATCCATCAGCCCGTAATAACCTGTCAGGACAATCGGAATATATATCAGCACAAGTATTAGGAGCAAGGCAGGCAGCACGTATAAGCAAATCGCGATTTTATTGGACATGACTGTTTTCATTACCTATTCCTCCTTCCTTTGACTTTAGTTTAGGGGCAAAAAGAAATTGCCCCCGCTTGCTTACTCTTCTTCCGCTAAAGCTTCTTCCTGTTTCTTCACAAATTCTTTTGGAGTTGCCTGACCGCCAAACAAGGATTGAATCATATCCAAGTGGACTTGTGCAACACTTGAACTCATTTGTACGTCTGCATATAAAGTCAAGTTGGAAGCAGTGCCTAAATCATTGAGTATATCAATATACATTTGGTCAAGGTCTGTATTGGAAGTGTCAACAACAGTAGCAGGAATCACTCCAGCATCTGTGACTGAATGCTTGCCCCACTCCTTGACAAGATAGGAAACAAAATCTTTTGCTTCTTCCTTCACCTTTGAGTTCTCTGACACAAACAACCCGACTCCAGGTCCGCCTACATAGCTGTTGATATCTCCTTTACCGCCATCATATGTCGGAAACTTGAAGTAGCCCACCTTCTCCTTAAACTCATCCGTTACATCAGGGCTTGTTGTGTAGTTCGGCAATTCCCAAGTCGCCATCAAATACATGGCTGCCTGTTCATTCATGAAATAGCCTTTTGCCTCATCATTTGATAAACCATTAAAGCCTTTCACAAATGCTCCCATATCAACTAGCTTCTTCACTTCCTCAGCCGCACTAAGCAAGCTTGGATCTTCAAAGCTTCCAGACCGGTTAATGGCATTAGCCAATGCCTCTGGCCCGCCAATACGGTCAGCAAGATACATATACCACATCGATCCAGTCCATCTGTCCTTGTTTCCAAGCGTAATAGGTGTAACCCCTTTATCTACTAAAGTCTTTACTACTTCTAAAAACTGATCGTATGTTTCTGGGATTTCAAGATTGTATTTCTCGAAGATTTCTTTGTTATAGTAGACTGGTGTAATATTAAGCTCTAGTGGCAAACCATATGTTTTTCCATCTACTGCATATGCTTCTGTCGTCCCTGCAACAAACGAATCTTTAAAATCGCTTTCGATTTTATCATCTAATGGTGCAAGCATATTTCCTTCCACGAAAGGCTTTAAGTAGCCAGCAGCCCATGTTACCCCAACGTCTGGAAGTTCGTTTGACGCGGATAAAACTTTGATTTTATCCTTGTATTGTTCATTTCCAAGAATTTCTGTTTGGATTTTTATATCTGAATGATCCTTTTCATATTGCTTGATGATGTTATTGACGATTGTGTACTGTGCCTTTGAAGATCCTTCTGGCCATAGATGCATAAATTTAATGACGGTTTTTCCATCGCTTGAAGCGCTTTCATTTGTAGACGAAGAACAACCTGCTAATGCTAAGACAACTATCATGAAAATGGACATTATTACGAAAATAGATTTGCGTCTAAACACTGTATTGCCCCCTTTTTTATTAGTTTCTTTACACTAGTTAGTCTACCACCTTTACTTATTGCCCTGAAAGGTCACTGTCATTAGGAATAATACTACTTTTTTTAGAAAGCTCTTACACTATTTGTCCGTCTGTACATGCTTGGTGTGACACCTTCTAACTCACGAAAAATCTTAATGAAATACTTAGAAGTTTTATAGCCGCATTCCTCCGCAATATCTGTGATTGGTTGATTAGTAGCAATCAGTATTTCTTTAGCATGTTCAATTCTGCGTCTTGTTATATATTCACTGAAAGTTACCTTCATCTGTTCCTTGAAAAGGACACTTAAATAGCTTGGATTTAAATGGACATGCTCAGCAACTAACTTTAAGCTCAGCTCTGTCTTTAAATTTTTGTCAATATAGCGGACAGCTTCTCTGACTGGTTCCTTTGCTGTGTTTTCTTTCATGTTGATTTTGAGGAGTTTTTCGTCCATAACTTTTTCCATTATCTCTGCTCTTGTTTGCTTTGTTTCTCTTTGGATGGCATCTTCCACTGCATCAATCAATTTCTTTTTGCTGACAGGCTTGAGCAAATAATTAATGACACCTAAACGGAGTGCTTCCTGTGCGTATTCAAATTCAGAATAGGCAGAGATGACAATAGCTACAGGTGTTAAGTTCTGTACTTTTATTTCCTGCAAAAGTTTAATGCCGGTAATTTGGGGCATACGAATATCTGTTATTAATATATGAATCTTGTGTTTTTTGACAAGCTCAATCGCTTCAATCCCATTTGATGCAGCAAGTATTTGCCATTCTTCAGTTGCCCAAGCATCAAGCGTCCTCTTTATTCCCTGCCTTGCCATTGGTTCATCATCAACAATTAGGATAGTTTTTGTATACATTCCTGGTCTCCCCCTACAATCGGAATTTCAAAGGAAACAACTGTCCCTTTGTTTCGCTTACTCTTTATTTCCAGTCCTTTCTGTCCATCCTCCTGATAATAGAGCTTAAGCCTTTTATGGACATTAGAAATCGCCATTCCTTTGCCGTTAATGGAGGTAATCCCTCCAATGTCCATCCCTGTCTTGATTTTCTCTAGATTCTCTTCGGTGATTCCCATACCGTCATCTTCTACAGTAACCAACAAACCTTGTCTGTTGCTTGCTAATGTAACAGTTATGATAATGGTGCAAACTCCTATTTTGTTTCCTGCACCATGAATAACAGAGTTTTCTACTAATGGCTGTATCAAGAATTTAGGCACTTTAACCAGTTCATATACTGTATCCATCTCTATGCGCCATTTTAAATCGTCTCCGAAGCGCATTTTCATGATTTCCATATAATCGTTGATATGATTTAGTTCATCCTTCAAGTAAACCCATTCGTCATCTGGACTGTTCGTAATTGTATAACGAAAGAGATTGGACATTGCAACGACAGTCTCTGCAAGCTCATCCTCCATTTTGTCCTCCAGCGACCAATGAAGGGCATTCAACGTATTAAAGAGAAAATGTGGGTTAATCTGTGCTTGAATAGCTTTCAATTCACTGCGGCTTCTGATAATTTCCTTTTGATATACCATTTTTATCAAATGGTTTGTCTCATTCACAAGCTGGTTATAGGTACTATTCAATTCATTTATTTCGTTAACAGAGGGCAACTTTGGGTTTAACGCAAGAGATTCACTACTAGCATGTCTCATCGTTTCTGTCAGCCTGTTTATTGGTCTTGTAATAATGGTAGACAGAAATAACGAGCAAATAAAAAAAACGAGCAGACCAATCAACCCTGAGATTAAGATACTTGAACGGAGAACAGAAATTCCGCTTGTTAAGGCAGTTACAGGTGTTAAGATAAGGACTGTCCAGCCAGTGATTTCCGATACCTCTCTTGTTGCCATATAATCCCGACTATTTATTTGTACAGTTGATTTTTCATTATGTATGATGGACGGAAGCGGCTTATCATAATCGGTTATAATCGGCTCAAGAGACTTATCAAGCAGTAAGGAATACTGGTTTGTTTTATTAGTTAAATCCTTGTTGACGAACTGAAAATACTCTTTATAAATGCTGATGAGGATGTATCCGCCATTTGCATAATTCCTGTCCATTAAATTAACTCTTCTGATTGCAAGAAAATAATTAGGGTCATTCGGATCCTCACCGATCCAAACTAGTCTTCCCTTTTCTCTCTTTGCCATCTCCACCCAGATATCCCTTAATTTAAGGGGAGCATTTGCGTCATCAAGAGGCAGGATACGATGCTCTTCATTCGTGAAAAGCTGGAACGAAAAAATGCCATCAGAGTTTGCTGTAATGGTGTTAACTGTTCCCATCAATTGCTGCAGCTCTAAAAATGGCACTTCCTTTTTGTCATATTCCTTCGTCAGCAGCTTTTGCACTTTGTCGTTTGTAACAACAAGCTTTGAAGCCATGTTAATCTGCTCATACAGTGATTCAAGTCTTCCATTAGCCTCCACAGCCACTTGTTTGATTTGTTTTTCTGCGTTGTTTTTTAACAGAGACGATACTTGGTTGAATATTAAGATACTTACAATTAATAACACAATAAACATGACAGATAGAAAAACAATTAATATTTGATTTCGCATCGTATTCCAGTTTTTTAACAACCTAAGCATATACTTCCCCCTTATTTGCGAAGTTTCTTCCACTTATAAGCCGTAATTGATTATTTCCTCTCTCCTTTACAAGTTTACTAACCTACTTAGTTTATCCAATATACAAACTAGGCAAATCTATTTATTATTAAGTTTAGCTTTCTGCTTCTTCAATCTTTTGTAAGCCCTTTCTTAATCCGAATTATACTATCTTTTCAAGCAGGAGGATATAGAGAGTATCATAATTCAGCCAGAAAATTAGCTGGACAAAAAAAGAAAAGAGACGCGAAACTAACGCGCCTCCTTTTCTTAAGATAACAATTCCTCTGCAATCAATCTGTATGAATTGATCTTATCAACTGGATTATATGTGATTGTGACAATCATGATTTCATCTGCACCGTACGCTTCTTTTAAGCTTAAAAGTTGCTCTTTAACCTCTTTCGGGTTCCCAATAACAGCTTTATTTTTCATGGAAGCAAGTGTTTGACTTTCTTCATCGGTTAGCTTGTATGCTTTTGCTTCTTCAATTGAAGGGACTCCTTCTCCTGCTCCTTTTGCTCTTTGCAGTGACCATATGAAGGAGCTTAAGGCGATTTCTTCCGCTTTTTCTGTAGTTTCTGCACAAAAGGCAGCTACGGCGACAATCGTTCCTGCTTTTTGTCCCTCTTTTCGTTCCTTGAAGGCAGCTTTATATTGCCGGACAATTTCCGGGCCGTCTTTATCGCTCATAAAATGGCCGAATGTGTAGGAAAGCCCTAGCTGGCCTGCTAAGATTGCGCTTTTTTTGCTTGTGCCAAGCAGCCATGGTACAGGCGGGATTTTCGGAACTGGTGCTGCTGATAATGTTGCATGCTCATTATTTGTACTATATTCATCATCCAAATATAAGAGCAGCTCCTTTATGCTGTCAGGCATTGCCCAAACCTGCTGGAGGAAGTTTGGGGATAATGCATTGCTTGCTTCTGCAGAACCTCCTGGTGCCCGTCCAATTCCTAAATCAACGCGATTGGGCATTAAGGTTGCCAGCATGTTATACACTTCTGCTACTTTATACGGACGATAATAAGGTAGCAGCACCGCACCAGCGCCGATGCGGATGGTTCTTGTGTTAGCGCCGATATAGCTCAGCATCACTTCTGGTGCCGAACAAGCAAGGCCTGGCAAATCATGGTGTTCAGCAAGCCAATATCGAACATATCCAAATTCCTCTCCGGCTTGCGCCAATTTAACAGAGGCAGCTAAAGCATCCTGTGCCTCTTGATTAGTGGAAATCGGCGATTGATCTAATATTCCTAATCTCATGGCGATGCCTTCTTTCTAAGTTAGTTCCTTGTCTCGAGTAGAGTTAACGTAAATTCACCTGTATTTCCTTTTTCATATAGATTGGTTATAGAGGTGGAATATTGCTGGATAGCAGCGTGAAATGCTAAATCTTTTTCTGCGACTGTAACATGGAATGCTCCTTTATAAAGAAGGGTAGTAATTTCATGATAATCGTCGCTTGCTACATCAAATATAATTTTGATTGAATGCAGATCATTTTGGATCTCTTCTGTATAGCTTTTTACTTGGATTATAGTATCATCCAGCTTGATTTGTTTTGCCATTTCTACCATTCCCTTCGTTTTTTCACAGAAGCAGGCTTCGCAACTCCTCTTCCGTAATGGAAGAGAGCACCGCTTCGTCTGTATTGATTATTTCATCGACTAAATGCCGTTTCTTTTCCTGCAGCTCATGTATTTTCTCTTCAATGGTTCCTTTTGCTAACAGCTTGATTACTTGGACGACGTTTTCCTGACCAATCCGGTGGGCGCGGTCAGCAGCCTGCTCCTCAACAGCAGGATTCCACCAAGTATCATAAAGGATGACTGTATCTGCTGTCATTAAATTGAGGCCTGTTCCACCTGCCTTCAGGCTGATTAAAAAATAATCTCTTTCGCCAGCGTTATAGCGGCGGCACAAGTCAACTCGCTCTTCAGAGGGAGTGTTTCCGTCCAGATAAAAGAACGGCAGACCTTCTATTGCGAGTTCTCTTCCAATCAATTCGAGCATTTTAGTAAACTGAGAAAAAATCAGTACTCTCCTGCCTGCCTGCTTTGACTCCTCTATGATTTGCATAAGCTGCTCCAGCTTGGACGATTTACCGTTATAGCCGTCGACAAATAAGGCAGGATGGCAGCAGATTTGTCTCAATCTCGTCAAACCTGCTAAAATTCGTATGCGATTTTTTCGAAGTGTTGCTTTATCTAGATGTTTAAGTGTATCATGGCGAAGTTTTGCTAAATATGCACCATAAAGCTTCTTCTGTTCTGGCAGCAAATCAACAGCTTCCTCCCATTCTTCCTTACCAGGGAGTTCCATTAAGACATCCTCTTTAAGACGGCGCAGCAAAAATGGCTTAATTCTCTGCGAGATTTGTTTTTTCGACAAATTCGCATACTCTTTCAATGTTCTGAACAGCTGCGGAAAAACAATATAATATAATGACCAAAGCTCTTCAAGTGAGTTTTCCACCGGAGTTCCTGTCAAGGCAAAGCGCTGGTCTGCACGAATTCGCTTCACTGTCTTTGCCGTCTGTGTCCCTGCATTCTTAAAGGCTTGTGCTTCATCAAAAAATGCCGTATGAAAGGCGATTGTTTCATACAAATGAATATCCTTGCGCAGCAGCGGATAAGAAGTGATCACAACATCAATGCCAGCAAGCTCTTTCAGCAGCTGCTTCCTGTCAGCAGCAGCGCCGTCAATCACAAGTGCTTGAATATCAGGAGCAAACTTCCCTATTTCCTGAAGCCAATTATATGTTAAGGATGATGGACAAACTACCAATACAGGCTGTGTTCTTTCTCTGATATTGGAAAGCTCTGAGGCGATAAATGTGATGCTTTGCAATGTTTTCCCAAGCCCCATATCATCTGCCAATATTCCTCCAAACCCATATTTAGCAAGGGTTTTCATCCATTTAAATCCTGTTTTCTGATATTCTTTCAAGACTTGCTGCAGCTTGGCAGGCACTTCAATGTCTGTTTTTTCTGGCTGACGGATTGTTTGCATAAGCTCTTTCATCGATTTGTCCAGCTCGATAATGCCCTGCTCTCCATCTGAAAATAACGGCAAACCTTCTGTAACGGGAAGTTCAAAAATATCAACTTCCTCCTTCAGCTCTAGCTCTGGAAACTTTAAAAAATGCTGGATTTGTTCGAATTCTCTAGTCTGTAAAGACAAGAGTGATCCGCTTCTCAACCGGTAGTATTTTCGTTTTTCTTCAAGTGCAGACAGCAGCTCTTTAATTTCTCTTTCTGGTACGCCATCCATTTCAAACTTAAATTCCAGCCAATTAATGCGGTCTTTTTTTATTTTCACTCTGAATTTCGGGAAGCTGTTGCCTTTAAAGATTCGGTTGCGCACTGCTGTTGTTGCATATATTTGCACCATTTTCTTCAACTCTGGGAGAGTATTATATAAGAATTCATACTCTAGCTCTTCATTATAAAGAATATAGCCGCTGTCAGTTTGTGCAAACGAGCTGTTTTTCATGATTTTAAGGATCTCATTTTCCTTTTCTTCTTCCCTGACAAAAAAGCCTTTTGCAGGTATATCCCTGTTTTCAACAGGATTAAGCATTACAGGCCCATAGTGAAACTCCAGGCTTGCTAACAGCCGGTTGTTGACACGGTCCAAATACAGCTTTGCTTCAAGCGGCGTCCGCACAAATTGGCTGCTTATATTCACCTTGCCGAGTTTTCTTAAATTAGGCGCTACCTTTTCAAGAAAAAATTCCGCCTGGTTCGGGCGGATTGGAATTTGATTTGTGCCAGTCTGCTCCAGCATGCCTTTTAATTCGGACAGCCTTTGCATATCCTGGCTGTCTAATTCATATATTATTCCGTTTGCTACTACCGAATCATATAAGGGCAGTAATTCTATATGGTTCATTCCTGCTATAGCAAGCTTATGGGAACCTGAGTTTTCATGCTCGAATGAGAATGTTAACGGCAGCTGGTTGTTGGAAAGGCGGAAATCAGAAAATAACTCGCCTCTATGCTGTAATTGTACATATGGTGCCTTCGAAAGCAGGCGGCGAACAGTAGGCCAGGAAGAAGGCGATAAGTACAACAGCTGTCTTTCTTCTCCTGCAATTCCGGCACCGCTTGCTGTCTGATTGACTTTTTCATCCTCACCGATTGCAAACAGCCCGCTTAACACATCATCGGCTTCCTTCAAAAAGCATTGTGTAGCTGGATTATAGGAAATTTCTCCATCTGTATAAGGGGTTCCTACTTTCCATGCCTGTAAAAACGCATAAATATCCGGCAAGGCTGTGCCATTTATGGTCATTTCAACTGCAAAGGTTATTCTTTTCCCGTGAGACTCCGTTACATGACAAATAAACTCAGCCTTCTGAATATCTCGATTCTCAAAATGGCGCTGATGAGCGCTCTTTCTTGCAGGCGCACCATCAAAAATGGACAAAAGCTCCATTGCGAGCATTTCACCACCCTGCACCACTTGCGGAGCAGTTTTTTTCAGCTGCTGCTCATAAACAGCAAGCAAAACAGCGGCCACATGCTGACAGTCCTTTTGAAAGGACGCCAGTTTGGGGCAAGAGCATTCTGCCTCCAATTTCCCTGCAGCATCTGCTTTTATACTCACCATAAAATCATCTGCTCCATGTACAATCGCTTTGCATGTATGTGAATGAAAGAGTTGAAATGTGACTTTTTTATTTCTCACAAAAGAATCCCCTCGCTTGAAGGAGACATTGCCACACATTTCTTTTATGATGTTTTTCGTAAGCTTTACATTCATTTGGCTTTCTCCTTCTTCAAGTTTAGGGTAACTTATATATTATATTTTTTATTCTAACACTGTAGAGATATAGGCAACAAACATTGTGCACCACCAAAAATAACCATCAGCTACATACTAGAACATGCCTTTTAAAATTGCCTTTTTTAGCAATGCAGCGGTCGACAATTGTAAATCCTGCTTGAAGAATTGCATCGTCTACTTCTTCAATTGATACGATAACAGCCTTTTTCGCAAATCGTCTTGCACTCTTAAGCATAGACAGCTTCTCTTCATATGGAAGAACAGAACAAAGATTATAAGGCATATCAATAATAGCGGCATCATACTTTCCTGTCACATCCTTGATATCCTGTAACAGAACCTCTCCGTTCAGTTGGAAATGAGCAATATTTTCTCGTGCCTTGCCTGTAACAAGTGGATTTATATCACTGCCAACTATATCGATACCCATTGACAATGCTTCGATGAGCACCGTTCCGATACCACAGCAAGGATCAATTGCCTTAGTTCCTGAAGGATGTGGTACGGCAATATTGACAACAGCTCTTGCCAATCTTGTGCTTAACGCTGTTGAATATTGATTCGGCTTGCCTTGATGTGCAAGCCAAACGGATGTGCTTTCCTGATAATCGCCAAATATCCAGCGGCCATTGCCAAACATAATGGCATATATTTTGTCAGGGTTATGCAGATTCACATTACCTTTAATACAAGCGCCTGCGACTCTTTCCATTCTTTTTCTCTCGGTAAAGGGAATATTTCCAGTTCCTTTAATAAACACAACTTTATAGGAGTCTTCCTCCAGTCCGATTTTCTGAACATCTTTCAGCAGCTCTTCAAAGCTTTCGTTTGCTGCTTTAATATCGATTCTTCCCTTGATAAACGGGCTCCTGCTTGGATCAATTTCGAGTGTGCTTTCCACGAAATTCGTAATATTTTCTGCTGAAAAAAGCGAGCGCATCTCCAGCTGGCAAACATCTGCCTCATCCTCGTGATAAGAAATCGTGTATATAAATTCTTGTGTTTTCAATTAATAACCCTCATTTTACGTTTTATGTTGCTATTATAATGGACTTAGAGATGTATTACTATTAAACAGCTGCTTTAAACTTCTTTCTGACTGCCAACAAAAAAAACGCTTCCGTAAAGGAAGCGTCTTGTTTTCTATCATACTCAGACAGACAGCATTTTCGTCACACTTGACTGGATTGCTTCTGCGAGCTTCTCTGGGGCTGTTAAATAAAGAAGCCCATTCCCTTCCAGTTTTGGAGAGAATCCTAGTGGAACAGTCCGTTTGATGAGCTGTGCATACAGCTCCGGTTCTGTCAGAGGTCTGTCAAATTCATCCGTTGCAATTGCCTTAATTAGGGCAAGTCCGCCGCTTACATGAGGTGCTGCCATAGATGTACCGCTAAGTCTGGCATATTGGCCGCCTGGATATGTGGACAGAATATTTTCTCCAGGTGCAGCAAGGTCCACTTCTCTGTTAGAGTTGGAGAATTCGGAGGAGTTTCTTGTAAAATCGACAGAACCAACACTAATTACTTCATTATATGCTGCAGGGTATGCCAGCTCTTCAGTCGTCTCACGTCCATCTCCTTCATTACCAGCCGCACAAACGACCAAAATTTGGTTGTCAACCGCCCTTTTCACAGCATCATGAAGTGCTTGGACATCATCCGGTCCTCCTAAACTCATGGAAATAATATCAACATTTTGTTCAATTGCATAATGAATTCCGTTAGTAATCCAATCATATTGCCCTGAACCTTGTCCATTAAGAACCTTTACGATTAAAAGAGACACTTGTGGTGCAGCACCTGCCACTCCATCGTTGTTTTCCACTGCTCCAATTGTTCCGGCTACATGTGTGCCATGTCCATTATAATCACTATAAATATCTGGATTTGAATTATCATCGTCTGTAAAGTTATAGCCGCCGATAATACGTTCCTGCAAATCAGGATGTGTCGTATCACAGCCTGTATCAAGGATTGCAACCTTAATACCCTTTCCTTTTGATTTGTTCCATAATGCAGGTGCTTGAATTTGCTGAATTCCTGTCGGCACCTCATTCGCCATTTGTACCACTTGCTCCACTTTGTAAGGTATTACCTTCACTTCTGGTCTCATAATATGATCCCTCCTGTAGGATTAGTAGTTTACACCAAATAGTTTAACAATTTAGTATATTCATAAAAAGTGCCTTTCGACTCATATAAGAACACATGTTTCGCGAAAATATACGGATGCTGTCATCCTCCCCTACTAGAAATGAATCACCAAAAACCCAACAATTACTAGGAACAGCAAGGCTTTTGGAGGGGAATGCAGTAAAAAATTTCCGGATGAAAGATAAGGCTTTATGGCTGCTATTAAATTTATTAATCATTATATCTATACAAGTTACTTAAATTAGATTATCATCTAATTAGATATCAATCTAATTAGAAGGTGATCAATCATGTCTATTCTGTCGCAAGAAAAGGAATATCAGAAGTTGTTTTTTTCTGGCCTTATCAATGGCATCGGAGACAGATTCAGTCAAGTAGCTTCTCTGTCGCTTCTTTTACAATTGTCTGCATCAGGTATGTCTGTAGGCATAACTCTGGCTTTGCGCATGCTGCCATTCTTACTGTTTGGGCCACTTAGCAGTATGGTTGCTGATAAATGGTCTCGAAAAAAAGTTTTGCTTTATACAGACATAGTCCGGGCTTTCATTGCCATATCCTTTCTATTTGTAAACAGCAAAGAAGATATATGGATTATTTATGTTGCCTCGTTTCTTTTGGCCAGCGGTGAAGCCCTCTATGCGCCTGTGCGGAAGGCAAGCATTCCAGCACTAATAAATGGGGAAAGTATGAAAGCAGTAAACGGGTGGGAACAAGTCCAGTTGGGCTTCGTCCTTGTTATCGGCGCATTTTCCGGCGGAATCATCTCCCTGCTATTTGGCCAAAAAGCTGCCTTTTTTGTCAATATCTTATCCTTCTTGACTGCAGCAGCATTTATAAGCAGAATTGCAAAAATAGATGATGCTGTTCGGCATACAGCTCATCAGCCAGCAACGAAGGAGAAAGGTAATCAGCTTATAGCCGTAATTTTCTCTTCCTCCTTATTTATCATGCTGTTAAGTGCTGATATTTTTGTACCTTTAGCTAACGGGATAGAAAATGTCCTTATAAGCATCTATGCGATAGACACCTTTCCTGCTGCAGATCTAGGAGTAGGCATTCTATACAGCGTCTTGGGAGTTGGCTTTATTATCAGCCCCTTTTTCACTCGATTAATTAAGGGAAACTTCTTATTGTTTGCTTATCTCGCGATGATCATTGAGGGAATTATTCTGTTGATTGTAAGCCAGGTGAACTCGTTTGCAATGATTGCCGTCCTGTTTGGGATATTGACGGTTTTTGGAGGTGTCGGAAATGCATTGCTTGATACAGTTGTGATGAAAACCGTGCCGCAAAAGCACCAAGGAAGTTATTTTGCCTTATCTGCCACAATCGGCAATACAAGCTTAGGTTTATCCATGTTCGTTACAGGTCTGCTGCTTGAAGTATTTGAACCGCGAGCATTAGGTGCGGCCAATGGGCTTTTATATATTTTCTTCGGGGGAATGTATTTGTTGTGGGCAAGCCAAATATATCGGCAGAAAAGCCCTGCATAAAAAAATGTATCCTGTTAACAGGATACATTTTTTAGTGAATGACAACTGGGTCTTCAAATGACCGAACACAGTTTCTGCCGTTATTTTTCGCTGTATATAGTGCCATATCGGCTTCATCCATAAGGGAGGCGATAAGCTTGCTGTTTTTTGGGTCGTTAGCAGCAGCACTTGCAACACCGAAGCTTGTCGTCACCTTGATTTCTTTTCCATCTACATCGACGTGTGTTCTTTCGATTTCTCTGCGAATTGCTTCGGCAATAACAATTGCTTCCTGCATGAAAGCATCAGGCAGACAGATGATAAATTCCTCACCGCCATACCGGCCAATAATATCAGATCTTCTCATATGCTTTTTAGCCAGTTTAACCACTTGCTTTAGGATGGTATCTCCTGCTTTATGACCAAAAGTATCATTTACTTTTTTAAAATAGTCCACATCAAACATGATGATGCTCAAGCTTTTCAAATACCCCTTATCGAGCAGCTCTTCCGTTTTTTGCAGAAAGAAGGTTCTGTTATAAGCCTCTGTTAACCCATCTATGCTTGCGATTGCCTTCAGCTGGTCTTGCAGATGTATTCTATCTGTCACATCTACAAATGTGATGATTTGACCGAGATGCTTACTTCTGTGCAACACTGGGGTGAATTTAATTTGATAATGAATATCTCCATAAGCAGTTTCCTGTTTATAATCGCGCTTTTCTCCTTTAGAGATAATACCTAACAGCGTTTGACTGTCCTTGAGGATATCGTTAATCGATTTGCCAATGGCACGGCTGATTTTCGGCACCATTTGCTGCATAATTGGATTAAAATCAACAATTATGTTGTTATGGTTTAAAACTAAAACCCCTTCCTCCATACTGTCAAACACCTTTTCTCTAGCAATTGGTGCAACGCTGAACATCTGCAAGGATATAATGGCGGCACCATGGAAAATAAAAGAGATGCTCATTGATATTGGTCCTAAATCAATGCCATTTGGACTTAAACCAGTTAAATACAAAACACTCCCTAGCACAGGCACAAACAGTCCTGCAGTCATCGTGGCTATCTGCCACTTAAAGCGGCTTGCTCTGCCCTTTCTAAATTGCGCAAGCAAGAGGACAATGCTCCCTAACACACAGGCATACAGGAAAAAGGAATGAACATAGAACCATGGTCCTCCTTCTAAGCTCAAAACAGGGAAAGGTCCAGATGTGTCCATACTCATCGATTTATAGTAAAAATGGTGAAAATCATTTGTATAGTGAACAAGTATTGTCAGCAGTGGCAGACCGAAAAAAAAGTAATACAAATGCCGGTTCCACTTTACTCCGACATACTCCATGCACATAAATAATGTAAAGACAGGGATGAAGGGCAAAACTAAATATTCTAGTCGCAGCCAGATTTTTGCATGCTCTAGTAATTGACTGTTCAGTTCAAAAACATAAAAGAACGTAAACAGCGAGCAACAAAAAGTCCCTAAAATATAGAAGATGCCCCCAGGAGCATGGCGTATATTAAAAAAGGCGTAAATGCATAGCAAAGCGCTCAATAACCCACCGCAAATATCAATAAAGGAAAAAAGGAATAATTCATTTGACATTTTAAGTTTTCTTCTCCATCTTTTCTAAAGATTGGTGCAACAGCCTTTTGGTTCCTTATGGCGATGCATTCCTTTCTCCATTATATTCTATATCCCGGCAATAAGGATAGAAAAAAAGGACCGCTTCTGTTTTGTGACAAAAGCGGTCTTATCATTGGTACAGCAGCTTTTCTTAGCTGAAAGAAAAACCGTTCCAACAATTGGATTTATTTACCTAATTACACAGTGAACTTGCGGATCAGCTCTTGCAGTTCCTCTGACATGTTTGCAAGTGATTTAGCTGAAGCTGTAACTTCCTCAAGGACAGCAATTTGCTGTTCTGTGCTTGCTGCAACACTTTCTGATGCAGAAGTGTTTTCTTTCGCGATATTTGCTAAGTTAAATGAAGTCGCAGTGACGGACTGTATTTCTCCATTAACACCTTTAACGATATGAGAGACTTCGTCCATTTTTGGTGCCATATTTTTGATTCCTTCAATAATGGCATTAAACTTGACGATTGCTTCTTGTGAAACCTCGATTCCTGTTTCAACACTTTCAGCAGCCTGCTTCATTTTATCAACAGTCTGTTCTGTACTTGTCTGAATATCTTTAATCAAACCAGTAATCTGTTTAGCAGATGTTTGCGACTGTTCTGCAAGCTTTCTTACTTCCTCAGCCACGACAGCAAATCCCTTGCCTTGCTCTCCAGCCCTTGCTGCTTCAATTGCGGCATTAAGTGCAAGCAGGTTTGTCTGTTCAGCGATTCCGCTGATTACATTGCTTATTTCATTTATTTCCTTAGAGCGATCGTTTAATGATTTTATCATTTGATCTGATTCGCTCACATGGTTATAAATAGTGGTCATTTGGTCCACTGTTTTTTTGACAGACTCTCCGCCCTCTATTGCATGATCTGCTGTCAATCTTGCTTCCTTATTGACCATTTCCACATTATTATAAATTGTATTTATGCCTTGTCCTACCTTTTCAATAGCTGCTGCTGTTTTTTCCATGCCAGTAGTCTGCACCTCTGCACCACTTGCAATCTGTTGAATAGAGGAGGCAACATGAACAGTTGCTGTTTTTGTTTCTTCTGAAGCTGCTGACAGCTCTTCGGCTGCTGCTGCCACCTGCTCTGTATTTGAATCTACTTGTGAAATCAGCCCCCGCAGTGATTCCTTCATATCGGAAAATGCTGTGCCAAGCTCGCCAATTTCGTCATGTGAAGACACTTCAATCGGCGCTGTTAAGTCTCCCTTGCTGATAACCTGTGCACTATTCTTCAGCTTCTGAAGCGGGCGGATGATTGAACGTGTAACAAGAATTGCAACAGCAATGCCAACTAGGATAGCAAAAATCTGAATAATTAACGATGACTTTACAATAGATGCTGATGCATTATCCACTTCACTTTTATACATCGTCCCGGCAATTTTCCAGCCAGTTAATTTGTTCGTTGTAAATGCCATGCTTTTCAGCTCACCATCAAGCTCATAGTTTTGATGTCCTGATTCACTTTCATACAGTGCAGACATGAAGCTGTCTTTTGCCTCAGAGCCGGACTCTTTCGATGGGTGATAAATATATTGTTTTCCCCTCCCAAGGATAAAGCCATAGCCTTCTTTACCGATTGTCACTTTTTGGGCAACTTCTTTTATCGAATCAACCTTTAAATTTATGCCAAGGATACCAGATCCATCAGCAAGCTTTTTGGAGATGGTAACAACCATTTCTCCGGAAGCTGATAAGTAAGCATCAGAAATCACTGTTTCTGTTGTTGGGTCTGCATTCTTATACCAATCTCTTTCCCTTGGGTCATAACCGTCCGGAAGCTTTTTAACTGGGTATTGAATCATCTCTCCATTCGCCGTGCCTACATAGATGCTGGCAGTCTCGGGATGGAGGGATGCATATTCATCAAGCCGTTTGTGTAAATCTGAATTCTCTTTTACGCTGTTTTTATTTACCGCAATGTTTTCAGCAAAAAATTCAGCATCTTTCACCTTTGGCTCTACTGTACTGTCTATATATTCGTTTAACAAGTTTACACTCGCCTCTGATGCATACGAGATTTGGTCTGAAATCGCCTTGTTTGCACTGAAATAGGAGACTGCTCCTATTGTTAGTACAGGTATAATGACTAACAGCAAAAAGGTGATTAATAGCTTCTTTTGAATCGTCATTTTCATCTTCTTTATTCTCTTTAAATTCCCCATGATGTCTCCTGCCCTTAACTTTTTATATCTTTCTACCCCCTATATCGACAAGTAATTTGGCAAATATATAAGAAAATATTCCTATTTCTTTTATTAAGTCTCTGGTAATCATTCATTCTTTGAGAACTCGGATAAAATCCCTATCATTGCATACCTTTTAGAAAGGCTATATAATCAGATGGATTTCATCATCTCCTCATCTTTAGGAGAGAACTAACAATAAAAGGAGCGCTGAAATTGAGTCACGCAATTATTAACGAGGCAAGTCAAAAAAGGAATTATCCCTTTATAACATTTATTCTATTTTGGTGCGGACTTACCTTGTTAACAAGTATGTACATTACCATTCCCTTAACCTCCGTCTTCTCAGAGGAATTCCACATTACTTTAGACCAGACATCCTGGATAGGCAGTTCGTTTTCTTTATGTTATGCTCTTGGCTGCTTACTGTATGGACCTATCTCCGATAAATATGGACGAAAGGTTCTTATGGTAGTCAGCATCAGTGTATTAACTGTTATTACATTTATGATTGGCTTTGTCCATTCCTATCATGCGCTCGTGGTTTTAAGGGCAATACAAGGACTTGTTGCTGCTGCATTTGCACCCATTTCCCTTGTTTATGCAGGCGAAATGTTTCCACCTAATAAAAGGGTCACAGTCGTTGGCTTTATCAGTACTGGATTATTGATGGCCGGCATCATCGGGCAGCTTTTTAGCGGCATTATTAATGAACTGCTCGGGTGGAATGCAATCTTTCTTATTTTAGGTGTTGTTTATCTGTTTTCTGCAGTGCTTGTCATTATAGCTCTGCCGAAAGAGGAGCAGGAAAAATCAACCGAGCATATTTGGAGCAAGTTTAAGCAGATAAAAAAGCTGTTTTATCAGCCACAGCTCCTGCTTTGCTTCTCGGTTACGTTCATGCTGTTATTTACATTAGTTGGTATGTACACTATTTTGGGCAGCTATTTATCCTCTCCGAAATTCGGTTTATCTAGTGACCAGATTTTGTATGTAAGAGCAGTTGGAATTATTGGGATGCTTATTGCTTTTTTTGTCGGATCCATTTCCAAGCGGTTTGGGGCATTGAACGTCATGAGAGCTGGCCTTGGCCTTTCCGCTGCTGGATTATTCTTGTTAGGTTTTTGCACCTCTCTGCCTGCAGTTGTCATTATGAGTGTTTTGTTTGTGACCGGAATTGCAGTAGTTTCACCTGTCATTATATCTTTAATCAGCCAAAAAGCAGGCAATGCGCGAGGAACAGCTATCTCATTTAATGCTTTCATTCTGTTTCTTGGAGCAAGTGCTGGTCCAATCGTATCTGTACAGCTGTTAAAAACAGGAATGCTGACAATGTCTTTCATCATTCTTAGTGTGTTTTTATTGATTGGTCTTGGGGTATCCTTCTTCCTTCGATCAGCAGCACCAGCACAAAGCAAATAATAACAAACAAGGAGACAGGGGCATCCTGTCTCCTTGTTTGTTTATATTTCTCCCTGCGTTTTCTTAAGAACAAAGTTCGCTTTCACTGCGCCGATTTTTTCCTTCCTTGCATTATAAACAGGCGCTTCTATATACTTAGACAGCTGTTTAAAAATTTGCTCATTACCTACCCCTAACTGCCTGAGCACTTCCATTGTGGCAACACTGACAGCTCTTGTCCCTCCATCTTCCACTTTAACAGCAATGCCGATTCCCTCCATCGTTAAACCAAGACATTGAACCGCTTCTGCTCCTGCCTTTGAAACAATCTGATTTCCAAATGCTTTCATTAAATCTGTATCAAACCGTTTCGTTCCGCCAACCATTTCCGGATAATTTATCATCCCATCCCTTATTCTTTCAAGAGCGCCTTCTCTTTTGTTTGAAGCATCAGGTTTGGCAAGCCTCGCATAACCAAGTGCTGCATGTAGTAAAGGCAGTTGATGGACAGGCACCCCGCATCCGTCCACACTGATTCTGATTTGCTCTTTTGGATAGGAGCATACTGCTTCGATTGCCTCAAGAATCCGCTGCTGAACAGGGTGGGTAATCTCGCGGTAGGATGCAATGTCTTCGTTCATATGGACCGCTGTTGCCAGCATGCCAGAATGTTTGCCAGAGCAGTTGCTGTAAACTGGTGTAACATCTTTGCCTGCTGTTAGTAATTTTTTATAGCTCGCCATATCCCAAGGTGTATGTGTCCCACATTGGAGGGCATCTTCCTTCAAACCAAGCTTGTCTAAAATATCAAGGACAGTGTGGCGATGATAGCTCTCACCGCTGTGTGAAGCACAGCTTAGTGCAAGTGCAGAACCATCATAAGCAAAGCGGTCTGCTGCACCAGTTTCTATAAGGGGAATAGCCTGGAACGGTTTCATGGATGACCGTGGAAATGTCAATCTGTTCGGATCTCCATAGGAGTAAATCAATTCTCCATCTCTATTGACTACAGCTATATGAATATCATGTGTGCTTTCAATATATGTGCCTCTATATACTAAAATCGGTGCTTCCACCTTCCATACGCCTCCATTCTCTAATGCCTGTGTATAGTCATTTTAATACAAGCTCACTCTTTTGTGTCGAAATATTATAAAAATTCTTCTTTGCTCTCTAATTTATTGGTACGAATAATATTTTTATATGTTGAAACACTAAAAAAGCCATAATTAAATGGCAGAACCATATTCAGGAGGGATTTTCTTGGCGATACTTGTAACCATTATCTATACAATTATCAGGCTGCGAACGAGATTAGATTATTTATTAAATCATTCTGCCTATAAGCTGAACGGCTTTTTGAAGCTGTTTGCGGTTCCAAGTGTTTAAAGATACTTCTTTGCCTGAAATATAAAAAAAGCCTTGTCAAACTAGTCGTATAGACTAGCAAGACAGGCTTTTTTTATGAAATTATGATAAGCTTCTATCTTTTATTTGCTTGCCTACAGCATCGATAAATTGCATGAGCGATTGCTCCTTTATGTCCCTGCTGCCAAACTTGCGGACATTTACAGTTCCTGCTTGCGCTTCTTGGTCACCTAATACAAGAATATAAGGAATCTTTTGCAGCTGGGCATCTCGGATTTTATAGCCTAGCTTCTCTTCCCGCTGATCTAATTCAACACAAATACCAGCTTGCTTCAAGGCGGATTGAACTTGTAAACAGTAGTCCAGATGTACATGTGAAACGGGAATGATTTTCACTTGGAGTGGTGCAAGCCAAACTGGAAAAGCTCCTTTGAAATGTTCAATTAGAATGCCAAAGAATCGGTCCAGACTTCCATAAACTGCCCTGTGAATAACAACTGGCCGAACCTTTTCATTGTTTTCATTTATATAGACAAGATCAAACTTTTCCGGCATTTGAAAATCAAGCTGAATTGTCGCACACTGATGACTTCTGTTTAATGCATCTTTAATATGAAAATCAATCTTCGGTCCATAAAATGCTCCATCGCCTTCATTTACCACATAGTTGATGTTTAAATTATCCAGCACTTGTTCAAGGGCATGCTCTGACGCTTCCCAAAGGCTGTCATCTCCTAAAGAATCCTCCGGTCTTGTTGACAACTCCACACTATAATCAAATCCAAATGTGCTGTATACTTTATCAATCAGCGCAATTATGTCTTTGATTTCTGTTTGAATTTGATCCTCCCGCACAAAAATATGGGCATCATCTTGGCAAAATGTACGGACTCGAAGCATCCCGTTCAAGGCGCCACTGTATTCATGGCGATGAACTTGGCCGAACTCAGCTAGCCTGATTGGCAAATCTCTGTATGAATATAAATTATTTTTGTAAACAAGCATATGACCAGGACAATTCATCGGTTTCAGTGCAAAGGATTGATTGTCGACATCAGAGAAATACATATTATCTTTATAATGATCCCAGTGTCCTGATTGTTCCCATAGTCTTTGATTCATCATAAAAGGAGTGCGTACTTCCTCATAGTCCGATTCCTGCTGCAATTCTCTTGAGAATTTTTCCAGCTCATTGCGAATCCGCTGCCCTTTAGGCAAATAAAACGGCATGCCTGGAGCTTCTTCAGAAAACATAAATAAGCCTAGCTGCTTCCCTAATTTACGATGATCCCGATTCGCTGCCTCTTTTAAAAAGTGCATATAATCCGCTAAGTCCTGTTTATGAGCAAATGCTGTTCCATATACACGCTGAAGGGCTTCATTCTGACTATCTCCCTTCCAGTAGGCTCCAGAAACATTTGTTAACGCAAAAAACTTCAACATCCCTGTTTGCGGAAGATGAGGACCACGGCATAGATCCATAAATTCTCCTTGCTTATAAATGGAAATGATTTCATCGCTTGGTATTGCACTCAATAATTCTAACTTGTAGGATTCCTTCCTTTCGCGCCAAATTTTTTCTGCCTCATCAAAGGAAACTTCGATACGCTCAATCGGCAAATCTTCGTCGATGATTTTCCTCATTTCTGCTTCGATAGCTGACAAGTCACCAAGTGATAACGGTACCTCGCTTTTCACATCATAATAAAAACCATTTTCAATGACTGGACCTGTTGCTAACTCGACAGATGGATATAATCTTTTCAATGCCTGTGCCATAATATGTGCAGCAGTATGGCGCAAAACTCCTAGCCCTTCGATAGAATCAACAGTGATAATCGAAAGCTCGGCATCTTCCTCCAGTCGAGTAGCTAAATCTAGCAGCTGACCATTTATTTTTGCCGCTGCTGCTTTTTTGCACAAACTTAAGCTAATACTTTCTGCAATCTCCCCTGCTGTAGCTCCTTTTTTATATTCCTTCCATTTCCCATCCGGAAATTTCACTCTGATACATTGATTCTTCATCAATCAATCAACTCCTATTAAAAATTTGTATAAAAAAACACACTCATCCCTCTAACAAGGGACGAGTGCGTT
>NZ_JAJTTG010000015.1:0-86166 GCF_021341655.1 Bacillus sp. Au-Bac7
TCTTTTTAGCCAAATACTACATCGAGTATTAAAATAAACTTCTCTTTCCTTTTTCCCTTTACCAAATACAATAACGGATTGCTCGGAGAAGTTGATAGAACTTCGATCTAAGTTTACTATTTCTCCTATTCTGCAACCAGTAGAATACATAAATTCAAATAACGCTTTTTCAAAGGGACTGAGGCATGCTTCTCTTAATAGCTCTATTTCTTCCTCCGTTAAAAACTTTGGAATTTTACTCTCTAATTTAGGTTCTTTTATTGCCGTACTTGGATTAAAAGTAATATATTTTTCTTCTTGCGCCCATCTGAATAACGACTTAATAAAACGAATACGATGACATAAACTAGATGCTTTTAAATCACTCCCAACTTCTCCGAGATACAGTTTGATAGTTTCCGTTGTAATTTCTTCTATCTCAACATTACCTAAGTGATTTATGAACAAGGCAGATTGAATCTTATAAGCTTTCAATGTCTGGGAAGAGTATCCTTGAATTTGTTTATCTGCTTTATATAATTGCCAAGCTTCAGATAAAATCATATTCATCTTTCCTATCTTTTTATCAATCAGTATTTACTAGTAATTTATAAACTATACTTAATTAATAAAACATATAGAAGAAATGCCCCCGTTTATTTAAGTGTAATTCTTAACAAACTTGGTTAGTCCATAGGGGATTTATAAAGGTATGCTCCCCTAATTACGTAAAACAGCCACATAATTGTAGCTGCCTCCATTATAAATGTTCTATAGGTTTTAATCTTACTTTAGATAACAACAATGATAAATGAAAATAAATATTTGATGCAATGATTCCAATTATTGAAAATATAATGGCATCCTTTATAAGAAAAGACTGAGTCCAAATAATGAAAAATATAACACCAGCAAAAATACCAGCTATTGAATACATTCCCAAAACGAGAAAATATTTTGCCTTTTTTGATTCTATTACTATGTTTTCCATGCCAATATCAATAAGAAGTGATATCGGTATTCCTATAAGGTAATAAATAGGTCCTGCAAAAATAGAAGCAAATAAAATGGACCAAAAGAAACCAAAATCGGGTACATAGAAAACACAAGAATATAATATTGCAAATAAAACAACAGATAGTGTTGCAGTTAAAAACCTTTTCATTACTTCACTCTCCATGAATTAAAGCTATTACAATAAAACAGTTGGTAAAAAGTAGCATAACAATTGTACCAGACTAATCAATCCATTGTAAGTGCCTATTTTATATTCCTTCTTTTATTCCTTCTTTTACAATGCTGCTCTGTTTCTAACATAAGCTAGTTTCCATTTATTAAAGGAATGCTGCTAATGATAATCAAAAGAGAAATGGCGTTACCTTTATTCAACCCTAAGGTAACACCCCTTTAATCAGCAACTTAATAATTAAGGTAAGATTTTTTAATTAACTCCTAATATTTTAGATTCTTTTAGATCTTTTTCATCTTTATCAAAGAGAAGAAAAGAAATAGCAATCCCATTTGCAACCCAAATACTTAAAATGACCAACAAATTATCAATTATATTTGTAAGAAAAATTACATTTAATATTAATATTAGGGCGACAAGAATTTTAAATAATATACCTCTTTTTATTATAAATACTTCAATTATATATTTTAGTCTTTTTACAAAAAAATACAATTATAACCCTGTAAGTACATTATATAACTATCTTCTTTAAAACAACAGTCCGCAGATATTTTTCTCTGCAGTAGCCTTTTGCCTTCATCCACTAAACTGCCACGTTTCTTCCATAAACTATTTTCACATTTCTTACAGGAAGGCTGCCAGGTTTGTTACACGAAAAAGATTCTCTACACAAGTTTCTCCTTCTCCTCTATAGCCCTATAAGAGATATAAGTGTTTAAATGAACTTATTCACAAACTCACCCTTTAATCAAAAAAAGAATCCCTTTTACGATCCTAAAATTGCTATGTAAAAATCCATCTTTACTCTATGAATAAAAATTTCCGTTTAAATTAATAATATTAACATGCCCCCGACTGTTCCTGAACACCACTTTTTTATAGGTTTTCTAAACCTTCTTCAATGTTATCTACCAAGTATTCTTCGAAAGATGAATATTCAACATTGTACGATGGGTTGCCATAAGGGAAATAGCAAACCACTGGACATTCTAAGTTGTCGTTCATTTCATCAGTGTTTAGGCAATATATAAATTCATGCACATCCTCAATTACAATAAAACCTTTAGGTAAACCAAGATTTAGGAATTTCTCCGTATATCCCAAGACTGTAGTCTCATCTGGAGGCTCATATCCAAAAATTGTTCTACCAAACATTTCAACAAAACCATATCTGATTAAAAATTGCTTATAACTTTTGGGTAATGTTACGTCCAACATATTTTCCAAACTTAGAATGGTTTCTTCTTTTATGCCTTTTCCAATAGTATATTCCTCTGGATAATTAAGGAGAAAGGTATTTATTATATCATTCAAGAACCTTCACCAACTATATGTATATTTTTTAATACTGCTTCAATTACAATGCTCTACTTCTCGATAGTTACTCCTAATTTCAATAATAGAGCAGGAGCAATGATTGAAGTGAGAAAAGTAAACATTATACTCTATGGATCTTTAAGAATAATGCAAAACTATAAGGTTTTTTTAACAATGGCTCCTTACAAATGGTAACCATTTAACGATTCATTCTTTGGCACAATTATTTAAGATTTCTATTAAAAAACCCATTGTTATTATAGGTTATCAATACCTTCTTCAATTAAGTCTTCTAAGAATTCCTTAAAGGATGAATAATCTACACGGATAGAAGGTTTGCTATGTGGAAAAAAGGAAACCACAGGACATTCAAACTTTTCATTTAGTTCATTTGTATTAAGGCAGTATAAAAATTCGTGTACGTCTTCAATTACAACAAACCCTTTTGGTAATCCTTTTTGTAGATATTCCCTCGTAGAGTCAATTACTGAACCTTCCTTTGGAGGTTCTTCCAAACCTAAAATATATCGTCCAAATATACCGCCGTAACCAAATGTTAAAAGATATTCTTTGTAACTTTTAGGTAACTTAACATTTAGTATTCTTTCTAATTGATCTAGGTTTTCCTGAGTAATTCCATCGCCAATTATAGCCTCTTCAGGATAGCGCCTAAAAACTTTTAAAACATTTAAATCCATTATTACACCTTCTATTTTGTATATCATGTTTAATGTTACGGCCCAGCATTTTAATTATTAGGACCTAGATTATTATACTGCTTTTTTGCCTGATTAAAAATGCGGACTGATAAGTATTCTATTATGTTTTCTATTTACGCTAACCTGCCATTATAGTTCCAGTAGTAATAACATAGAAGAAGTAATAAAACCTTCTCTTGGCAAAAGGATACAGAAAATTGATAACCATTTGAGTACAATTAAAAAAGACGCTTCCAAAGCGTCCTTATGCTCTGACTTTTAGGGTCATTCTTACGGTTTTTAAAATATGACCATCAAAATTATCATCAAATTCATTAACTATTGTAAACCCTTTAGCTTCATAGAATTTCCTTCCTAGATTATTCTCTTTTTCTACGTTAATAAAAACCTCTTTTACTCCATCTAATATTGAAATACCCTCTTGTAACAAAGAACTGCCTATTCCTTTCCTTTGATATTGTGGTAGTAAGTAAATTGCTGCCAACTCAGATTTCCCATCATTGCTTACTGTTGAAAAATTTGCAAAGCCTAGGACTATTCCATCATGTTTGGCAACCAAAACGATAGATTTTTTATAACGTCTTAGCATCATTTCATCATTGTAAGCTGTATCTAGGAAGCGTTCTTGAATTTCCATTGGAATAATTCCCTCATATGTACTGTTCCAACTTTTTTTTGCAACTTCTTGAACTTGCTTTATATCTTCCTGAGTCATTCTATGCACACTATACTTCATGTAAAATCACCTATATTTTCTCATCTTTAGGAATATTTTAACATTAATGACTATATTACAAAAGAGTAGTTTTTCTTATTACACTAAACTGCCCTGTTTCTGCCATAAGCTAGTTTTTATTTATTATAGGAATGCTGCCTAGATTGTTCCTTAAGAGAAAGGAATGACTCCCCCAATAATGACATCCTAAATTTTACCCTTAAGACATTAATTGAAGAAGTAAATCTTCTTTGCGTAAGCATCCCAGTCTTTATTATCAGTATTAACTTCAATGGTTGGAATGATTGATTGCCTGGCTTGTCTCCTAAGTTTATGTTGTTGTTTTATTAATAAATCACAAGCAGTTTTAATTTCTTCTGCTGATTTTTCAGCCCATTCTTCAGGGTTTCTACTTTTTATTCTTTTCTCCACAGTCTCAGGAGAAATTGTGAGTAACGCACACCTTGCCCCCATCTCAAATAAGTCCAATTCTATTTGTTTAACTTCGTACAATTCAGAATCGGAAAATGCCACTCTATGATTTAAGTGAAATCTTTCTAAAATAAAAAAGATTCCTTTTGAACGTTGTTGTTGTCCCAGTTCCTTTTCCCAATCACTTAATTTTTTCAACATCGTTACTCTGTCTTTTAGAAGTTGAATATGTTCTTTCTGGTTTAGTGTTCTTAATTCTCCATTGGCTCTATGAATAATTTGGGAGTAATGCTCACTAAGTACAACAATACTTCGTTCAGCATAATCATCAACAGCTTGTAGTTGCTTTAATGATTTTAGTACAGATGTTTTTCCAGCGTTTGAGTAGCCCTCCAGTATGATCCCTCTAAATTGGTTCATTTTCCCCTCCCAGGAATGTTTGATAATAATTATTTCTATGTGGAGAATAGAATACCTTCTTTCACTAAACTGCCGTGATTGTTACATAAGAAAAGGACCTTCCTAGTTAACTAAGGAAGGCACGGATAGTTTAATTATGGAAGTTAAATTGCAATCTAAAAATCCAAATCCATTATAATTTTCCTAACCCTTTTGATAGGAAATTCTTGTCACCTGTAAGATAGATCATTAGTTGAAAAACAACTGTTGAATCCTTCTTTTTCTCTATCTGAAAGGAAATCCCACTTTTTTGATTTTATCCATTCTAATAGTTTTTCGATTTTCTCATCATGATTTTTGAACTGATTCAGAAATTCAAAGGCTGCTACTAACTCGTCACTATTAATCTTCCGCTTTTTACTTAAAATCGTTCTTACTCGTTTATATACAACATCGATAGCTGTTTCATCCCCATGATCTTTAATAGCTAATAGAGCATAATATTTTACAGATAATGAACGATCGCCTAAGGCCTCCATATAAAGGGGAAGGAATGCAGAACCACCCAATTTATCAATAGCACAAAGAGCAGCACGTCTTACTTCCCCTTTTCCATTTTTAAATAAAGGAAGAATTTCTGGAATAGCTTTAGTAGCACCCATCATGCTTAGAGAACCAATGGCATAACAAAGGTCATACTCATCTTTTGAATTCCTTATGACTTTTATTAATGCATCTTCTGCGTCTGAATTTTTACATCTTCCCAATGCGTTAATAGCCGAATGTCTGACTGACCCTCTTACATCAGATACACATTTAATGATTGGATAACAGTCTGGTATAACTTCTTGTTCTTCTATTCTTTCTAGTATCGTATCGAGTGTATATTTATTTGTTTCTAATCCAATCCTTTGTAAAAGAATCTCGACAACTCGCTTATCACCTGTATTCTCTCCAATTTTCCCTAGAATAAAATAGATATTCCTTTTAATGGATTCTTTTTTACTTTTTTCTAACAGGTCACTTAGAAAAGAAATTAAAGTTGTATCTGTCAACGACCTTGCTTTATTGTATGCAATCGAAGATGGAGATCCTTCACTTGTATAAACTCCCTGCATTTCATTATAAATAGTGCCAGGTCCATCCATTTCTCTGATTATACTCAGCAGTTCTCTCTCATTCACCATCAAAACACCTGCTCACAGTTAGTTTTTAGTTCTATTATATAATGAACTTGCAATAAACTCCCTGTCGTTCTAAAACTTAAAGAGAATTAAATAAAAAAAGCACTAAGCCTTAATTTGATTTAATTAAAGATTCTTTCATCTTGAAATAATTGATTTTTACCCAAGCTTATTCAGCTAAACTGCCATTTTAGCGACATAACAAAGGAAGGAAAGCCCCCTATAGCTTAAGTATAATTATTCATAAACCTATATTTGTAATGGGTATTTTATTTCAAACCTAAAATTACCTAGGGTTAAACAAGAATGACAGAGACTTTAGTATTTTAAGTTTTTTTATTCAGTGTTTTTTAAAATTTTATTAGTCGAGTCTATTCCCCAATTCCAATAATCCGAACCATATGAAGATAAAAATCTGTTCAAAAACTCAGTGAAATTACTGTTAATACTAACAAAGTAATCATCTGCAATTGGATCGACGACATAAATTCTATTATCATCCTCATTAGTAAGAAGATTAATAGCTATTTGTAGTTGTGAACTCAAGGATGTTCCAATAACCACCATATAATCTGGGTAATCAAATATTTCATAGCTTTCAAGCATATCTTCTATATCGGAAATTTTAGCATCATAATGACGAAATTTTAATCCGTTTGTATATTGCAAAAATTCTTTATAATCATTTGGCAGCTTATAACCAATTTTGTTTTCCAAATAACTAATTTCTTTATCTGTTGCACCTTTTTTAAAATTAAAGCCATACTCAACTTTTGAACCATAATAGTATATTTCAGTATTTTTAGTTTCGGTTAACGCCTTAAGAATACTCTTAATATTTATATTGAAGTATTCCTCCATATTTTCCTCGCTCATGATTTGATTCCCCTTTCATATTTACTCTTACAAACCAGCTCTTCCTATGAAGATTCAAACAAATTCGTCACGTAAGTTTTGCTTCTTGCTCTTAAATATTCGTTCGATCATTAAAAAAACCTTCTTGAGCTAAATGCCACGTTTGTGAAACAAGAAAGCTTCTCTTCAGTTATTACAGGAATGCTGCCCTTTTAGTTACAAATAAAAAAAGAACATTAATTGTACTTAGATTAATGTCCCAGTTAGTTCAATATAATCTCCATTTTTCTACTCTTCGTTTTCATCCCAATCGACCTATAAAATCCAATGGCAGCTGTATTTTCCTCGGATACTCCCAATTCAATACTATCAACTTCAAGGCTTCTTCCAAAATCAAAAATGTATTTAATTATTTTTTTTCCAATACCTTTCTTTCTATGTGTTTCAACAACACATAAACTCTTTATATATAATACTTTCCTCGTTTTAACAAAAGTATTTTCTGTTACTTCTTCTTCCTTTGTCACTACAACACCAACTAATTCAGTGTCAGTAGTAGCCACAAAAATATGCTGTTTGTCATCAATCAATTGGCTTTCAAAAAACTCCTGTTCGACTGGTGTGGAATTCTCTTTGTACAGATCTGGTCTTATAAAAACATGGAATTCGTGAACCTGCCTAAATAATGGCAACAACGATTCATAATCACTTTGCTTAGCTTTTCTAATAAGAATATCCATAAATTTTCTACCCCCAGTATTTGTTTTGGTTGGAATTTGACACTTTTGCTCTTACCCAAAATGCTTTATTAAATTATGCTGCCACAATTGTTACAAAAAAAGCTACCTTAGGCAGCTTATGCTTTAGGTTCAAAAATTTAAGTGCTATGTATAGTAACGGTTCCTTCGTTTTTCTCCTTGTGATTCCATACTACATGAATTTCAAATGTGCCATCTTTAAAAAATAAAGGAAATCTCCTTTTAATTGATGGTTGCATTGGAAGATTGTAGGCTTCCTCTATATTTACCCAGTTAGCTTTTCCTTCAGGACCATCTTCAAGAAGTTCTCCTTTAAAGTCTCTTGTAATGTAATTAAAAATCATATATCTATCATTCACAACTGGATTTACATATTCATATAGCCCCTTGTAAATCAGATTACTAACCTCTAATCCTGTTTCCTCTTTTACTTCTCTAATTGCACTTTGGACAATGCTCTCTGGAAAGTCAACCTTGCCACCAGGCGGAATAAATCCTTTAAAATGATCATGTTGTCTATTCAAAAGCAAAACCTTCTCGTCTTTTTGAATCATACAAACAGTCCATATCTTAACATTTACTAATTGACCCATTATTTTTCCACTACTCCCCCACAAAACTAATCTTTATATTAATTCTATGAGTAATTAAGATAGTCCTTCTTCCGTTAAACTTCCCTGTTAGCGCCAAAGCATATATAGCATCCCTATTGTTACATAAGGAAGTTACTTAAACATTTTTTACAGGAATTATATCCATTTAGCACCAAAAACAATTCCAGTAACCCTAATGTTATGACAAAAAAAGACTATATATATTTATAGTCTTTTAATTCTTCATTTTCTTATTCAATCCCGACTCCCCAACCGTCGATTTCTCCATCTAGCGGATGAATCAAGTCTCTTAGTTTGTTCTGTACTTCAACAATACCTTCATAAGTCAGCATCATTTCAATGAAGCAGTAAACAGTCCACATGTCTTCTTCCTCATCATAGTCCATTTCACATCGGTAACCTTCCGTCTTTAACTCTTCAAGAACTTGCTTGCCAGAATTCTCATTAGGTACATCGATAACAAATTCCACTGTTTGTTCTACACTAAAGTCACATCCATATTTATCTAATTCATGTAAAACATCTCCATCTTCATCTTTTGGAAACTTTCGTTTTCTAAAAAACACCATAAAATCCCCTCTTTTCTACTACTATAATCAATTATCATTAAAACAATTATAGCACTGTATACGTTAAGAATTAATTCCTGATTTTAATTAAAATAGCTTTTTTTCCTCATCAAAATTACAACTCTTGCACTGGTAAATATTAAATTATCTGTCCCTAAAACCTGAATGTTTTTAGAATCAGAAAACTTGAATTTATAACTCAATAAACAGTATCAATTGGTAATAACTTTAAGATCTTATTATCGGCATTTAACTTATGTATCCAGGAAAAGAGTTAAGAACAGTTATACTGTTCTGATACCTTTATTTGTTAATTAAGGGTCACACCTTTAAAAGTAGTGATTAACTCATAAAAATACTATATTGTGAACAATTTCACTTAAACAAACCTGCCCCGTTTCTACAATAAGAAAATAACCTACGTAGCGATCATAATGTTTAACTCTAGTCCACTTAAGCTTTATTTTGTTCAGCATCCTCGAATTGTGCATTACTGTTCAACGGAATGACTCAGTTTCATACTGTTTAATTTTCCGTTATAATAGCATCGGACAGGAGGGACTATTTATGACAAAAGATGAAGATTTTATTGAAATAGCCATTAAAATGGCTTTAAAGGCTAGAGAGGATGGAAATGAACCATTCGGTGCTATCTTAGTAAAAAATAACGAAATAGTAATGTTTGGTGAAAATAAAATTAATAGTTATTGTGATCCTACGCACCATGCTGAAATCGGACTTATTCGTACTTTTTGCTCTGAAAATAACATTTTTGATCTTAGCGAATATACTTTGTATACCAGCTGTGAACCTTGTGTGATGTGTACAGGGGCAATGGTATGGTCTAATTTAGGCAAAATAGTCTACAGTGTATCTCATGATCAACTAGCCAAAATTGCAGGTAGTAATATCATGATTTCATGTAAAGAAGTTATTGAAAAAAGTCCAAATAAGCCAGTAGTAGTAGAACAAGTTTTAAATGTTGAAGGGTTAAAAGTATTTGAAGGGTACAAATTTGCTCATTAACATTATAGTTCACAGCAATATTTATCCATGTTATTCAAGCACCTTAGAATGACATGGATATTTGAATTCTCATTACTAGCCATTTGTTTCTATAGTTGAATTTTTTATTAACAAAACTGCCCCTATAGTAACATAGAAAATTAATTCTAAATGGAGACTGTTTGTTAATTTTATTCTTATCCGTTGATAAGTACAACAAGATTTACTTATGGGCAAGTACTATGTTACCGTTAAAATACATCACATAATAGATTGGGTCCTATTAGACTTTTCTTAGTCACCTTCCCTTTATAAATCATGTCGACAGCCAAGAATTTAGACCATATTAGTAATATTTCGTTCGGTCAAAAAGTTATATACAAAAGTAAAATACACTTTTGCTTTTTTAATCATGAAAATGGATTATTAGAATTAAAAGATCCTGATACAAGCTCTATTTTTTTAGTTAGACAAAAATCACTCGTTTATAGGATTAAGTAAAACCTTCAATATTTTAGCATTGATGGTTTTGTTTTGCTTCATCCTTCTTTCACTAAACTCCCCTGTTAGTTCAATGGAATTAAGATTTAGTCGTTTCCCTTAATTAAGATTTGTTTGTTAATATGATGTTCCATATGGTTAAGGTAGTCCTGTATAAGCCATTGTAATGTTTTTTGGCTATTCCCAATATCACAAAGATAGGTTAATTTCTCAGAAGGAATATTCTTAATGATATTTATCACTTGCTTATTGAGGTTTTGAAAAAGAGTCAGTATTTCATCAAGCGGCCTTTCTTGATAATTCTGAACTACAACCCATTGTTCTTGATTATAAGATTGGATGACATAAGTTTGCTCCGTATATTGAATATCCACAAACCTCTGAATATTATTTATTGCAGAGTCACAAAGATGTCCTAATATCTCTTTTTTAGACCATTTATTTGGTAATGGGCGGTTTGATATTTCTGTATCTGACATAGAGTTGTATTTCTTTGGTAATGCTTGTATCCAGTGGTTTATTGCATTAATTATATCTTCCACACTCATACACTCCTTTAATATGTATCTAAAAAACAATATTCTTCTAAAGTCGTAAATATCCCTTCTTCCACTATAGTGCCATGTTAGCACCATAGCCAATAAAAGCATTAATGTCCCAGTCAATTTAAGTGTATCACTTCACAAATTTGGTTTTTACGTAGGTAATATATTAGAGGAATGCTTCCCCCTCAGTAAAAAAAGAAATGCATCCTAAAACAGTCGGTATAAAATTTTATTTATTCGCTATAACACTTGGTAAATCCATAATTCCCCTTTTTATTCCTTCAAATAAAGTTTTTTATAATCAATAAAAAAATTGACACAATACTGTTATCTACAGCATACTGTTATTAACAGTACTATATTATTGATAAAAAATAAGGAGGTTTTATACTTTATGAAACATACTGGGAGACATACAGGTGCATTTCTATTGCTGTTTTTAACAGAGAGCGATAACTATGGAGGGAAACTCCTACAAAAATGCGAGGAAGAACTTCCCATTAATCCCATTGATAGTTCGATCTTATATCGCACACTAAAAAAATTAGAGGAAGAAGGTTCTGTAGAATCTTATCTTGATGCATCTGAAAGAGATAAACCAATAAGGATGTACAAAATCACTGATGTTGGTAAAAAGAGATTAGAGGAATTTAAAATAGATATTGAAGAAAAAATTAAAAATTTATCGTTCTTCCTAGAAAGATATAAAGAATGGAACGATTAAAATAATGATTAGTGGAATTATTCTCTATACTATTGCCGCTATTTATTTGGGAATTTCCTTCATAAAAGACAAACATAAAACAAAGGCTGCCTTATTGAGTTCATGGAAAATGTTTCGCAATGTTTTACCGGATTTATTAGCCATTATGCTTTTTATTGGGCTGGCATTATCGTTATTTACACCGACTCTTATCTCATCAATTATTGGTGAAACTTCCGGCTTACTAGGTATCATTTACTCAACAATCATCGGCTCTATTGCTTTAGTACCGAGCTTTATTGTCTTTCCTCTTGGACATACATTATTTCAAAATGGTGCCGCGCTTCCACAAGTAGCCGTATTAATGTCAACAATGATGTCAGTAGGACTTGTAACTTTATCTATGGAACAAAAAACTTTCGGAAGAAGATTTGCTTATGCCCGAAATATTTCTGCCATAATAATGTCTCTTCTATTCGGATTGATTATTGGGGTGGTAATGACATGACAAAGCTAAAAGAATATCGGTTCTTTTTCATCTTATTATTAGGGCTTCTTATAATTGCGTTTATAAATCACTCTATAGCTTTGAAAACCGTTCAGATAACTAGTAAAAGTATTTTAGATATGTTATTCCTACTTCCTCCTATATTCATCTTGGTGGGATTATTAGATCAATGGGTAAAGAAAGAATCACTTATTCGGTATATGGGTGAAAAATCAGGGATATACGGAGTCTTCTTTACTATAATATTAGCAACGGTGGCTGCAGGCCCTCTTTATATTGCCTTTCCAATTGCAGTATTATTATTAAAAAAAGGAGCAAGTGTCCGCTATATAGTGTTTTTTTTAGGAGCTTGGTCAACAGTGAAATTACCAGTTATAGTCTATGAAATCACTTCATTTGGCTCTAAATTTACACTTATTCACATTTGTTTTGGCCTCGTGTTTTACTATTTAACAGGAATTCTTTTCGAAAAATTTATGACCGACAAAAATTTAAAATATGAAATAAAAAAGAAAATCTAGATTTAAAAGCATTAAGGACAATTCAGATTTGCGTTGTTATGGGGGATAATAGAAGAGATAGTAAAGATAGTCGCCAAATTGGAGTATTCCAAAAGATAATATTGCTGGAACTTTCTAAAATTTTATTTTGGCCGATATCGAGGTTGAAAATAGTAGAGAATCATTAACTCCTATAATAGGCCTTTGTAAAATTCATTAATCAAATGGGTGTAACTCCTGCTTTCTAAGGACTAATTGTCTTAATTAGTCCTTTTATTTTGTCTTATTGCACCTATTATTTTCATATGCTTACTAAACACAAAACTGCACCGATTGTTACATAAGCAAGATTTTTTTCATTTATTACAGAAGTGCTGCCACTTTAGTTTTATTAGAAAAGTAATCCTGAATATAAAAAAAGAGGCCATCCTTTTTGGACAGCCCCCTTTCCGCTAATTATAAAATTTCTAGCAGAGCAAGATATCATTATATTAGCCACTACAGAATGTATCATCTATAATACATTCAATCTTGAAAACTATGAGTATACTGCTATTTTACGTGCGATAGATTCTGTTAAACGAGATGCTACTTTCGGAACTGCCAATTTAATAATTGGTGTTAACATTGCACCAGATAATCCGCCTGCATGGATTTCCACCGTACAAGTCATCATTGTTTCACCATTAATATCTTCTGCAGTAAAGAGACCGCTTCCTGAAAAATTATCTGATAAACCTTTTAGTTCAAATTTAATATTTGAAGGTTCATTCCATTCGGTAATATCTACCTGTGCTTGTATTGTTTTTTTAATGCCTTTCAGACTACCTTCAAATGTCCAAATAGATTGCCTGTCATTTATGATTTTATGTTCTTTATAGGCTGGTACTGTCGTTGCCCATTTTTCAAGATCACTGACATAATCCCAAACTGCTTGTACATCTACTGGAACTACTACAGTATGAGTTCCTGTTGCCATTATGACCCCCACCTTCCCTATGTATGTAACTTTACATCTCTACAGTTTAATTATTACATAAAAATCATAAACTTTCATCTATAATGACACATAGCTTTCCTACTTCCACTTCCCCAATTATTTACATTCTCCACAACCCAGCTGTTTAATGAAATAAACAGCACTTCCGTTTTCAAACGACTTTTATGTTACTTAATACTATTCTTTATGGAATTTATCACATAAAGAAAGGCTATTCAGTTAATTTAAGGCTAGTATCTTCTGTTAGGTGTTTACCAAAAGAAAATGGAATTCCCATTAGTAAAACAGGTATAGAAGTAGTAGGAAGTTTGCCAGCCTTCTTATTTAAAGGTGAAGAGAAAGTAATAGTTCAACCAAAATCATTTATTTAATTCCTTGTGTCTATCCAGTGTAAACCATCGTATTAATAGCAACATATATCTGTTCTCCCTGATTATTATGGTTATTATTTCTCCACTTTCTTTCCTCTTTTGATATCATCAATTTTCTCCGATGTAAATTATATAATCGTTCTTCTTATTGCTACTTTAAAACTCAAAATAGTTAACCCTATCTGAATGGCATTATAAGCACACCTTACTAAGTTTTTTCATATAACATTAGATTCCTTCGGGTAATTAGTATGCGATAAAATCAAAGGTTTTATAAGGAGAACGATTGAAAGTGAACACTTAAGGACTTAATACGTGGAGGGAACAACTATTCCCCTTGTTTGAATGACTTACTTTTGTTATTAATTTTAACCTGAAGAATTTGGCACTGCTCGAATCTTTTACTTTTAGTATGCCGCAGATGCTTTTGTGCACAATATGATACATGTAAGCAGCATGATAAGTAGCATTCGTTTAACTTATTTGTTGTCTTTGTATAACCACAGACTACGGAGTTGAAAAAATGAAGTTTAACAAGAAGAAGATTAACATCGTAGATATCCAAACGGCAAAGAAAAGTGTGTTTGCAACTGGGGTTGGAAATGCAATGGAATGGTTTGATTTTGGTTTATATTCCTACTTAGCTGTTATTATTAGCCAGAACTTTTTTAGTGCAGTACAAAATGACGAGTTAAAATTAATATTTACTTTCACGACTTTCGCCATTGCCTTTTTAATGCGTCCATTAGGCGGTATTATCTTCGGTAAAATTGGTGATAAAGCAGGAAGAAAAGTCGTCTTAACTACAACCATTATTTTAATGGCCTTTTCTACCTTATTGATCGGTTTATTACCTACTTATGATCAAATTGGTATATGGGCTCCCATCCTGTTATTAGTCGCAAGAATTATTCAAGGCTTTTCAACTGGAGGCGAATATGCTGGTGCAATGGTCTATATTGCTGAATCATCTCCTGACAATAAGCGCAGCATCCTCGGAAGTGGATTAGAAATTGGTACCCTAACTGGGTATATATTGGCTTCCCTCGTAGCAAGCATACTTTTTGTCGCATTATCTGATGAACAGATGGCCACATGGGGATGGAGAATCCCATTCTTGCTTGGTTTACCGCTAGGACTTATTGGAATGTACCTGAGAAAAACCTTAGAGGAATCACCTATTTTTGAAAATGAAATTTCTTCTACTGAAGCTGAAGAACAAACAGAAGAAGGCTTCTTTTCTATTCTAAGAAATCATAAAAAAGATATAATAGTCTGTTTCGTATCTGTAGCCTTCTTTAATGTGACAAATTATATGCTACTATCCTACATGCCTTCCTATTTAAACGAGATAATTGGTTTATCAAGCACGACCGGTACTATTTTAATTACACTTGTGATGGTCATCATGGTGCCACTTACATTACTATTCGGTAAGTTAAGTGATAACATTGGTAATAAAAATGTCTTCTTAATTGGTTTAGGCGGACTATCACTCTTATCTGTACTAGCTTTTTATTTCGTGAATCTGAATGGCTTACTATTTATTTCGTTAGGTATCCTTATTCTGGGCGTACTGCTTGCAACATATGAAGGCTCTATGCCCGGTTCATTGCCAGCAATGTTTTATACCGATATACGCTACCGAACACTATCTGTAACATTTAATGTCTCTGTTTCCATATTTGGAGGTACTACACCATTAGTTTCCACCTGGCTTGTTCACCAAACAGGCAATAACTTAGCGCCTGCCTGGTATTTAACAATCGTAAGCCTTGTCGGATTCTTTGTAATACTATTCTTATTTAAGAGTACTACAGGAAAATCCTTAAAAGGATCTTATCCAACAGTTGCGACGAAATCTGAATTTAAAGAAGTTGTTGAGAATCCTGAGGATGCACTATGGTGGCGGACGGAACAAGAATAAAGCAAGCTTTATTAACATTCACCAATTAGACAAGGTTCGACTGACACTTTTTTAGCTTATTATTACATCAAAGGTTGAAAGAGAACGTGTTTATATGTATAGAGTTCTCAATAGATTAAAGCATCAGCATACTTGCTGGTGCTTTTTTTAGTATTAATTGAAATAAATTACACATAACTATAAAAGTGTTAACTCCAATATAAGTGTTTATCCTTCTTAAGTTGAAATTGAAAAATACGTCTAATCCTTTACACACCAAGGTTTATACGCATTTCCCAATATAAATTTAATGATACTTGTTTATACTTCTTCAACGACTGCTTCTTTTCTTAACTATTTAAGAAAACCATCAATTATTATTTGCTCCTCTTTGTTTAAAGTAGAAATGGGTTCCCGACAAATACCTGCAGATACATTTTGCTTATCTAATATATACTTAATGGCTCGAAGTGCTCCAATCTCTGTAATAGTCTTCATATAAGGGGACAGTTTAGAGAGTAGCTCCTTTGCAACATTAATCTTACCAGACTTTATTTGTTTAACTATCTCATGTATTTCGTTAGGAAATACATTTCCTAACACACTAGAAATACCATTAAAACCAAGTTCAGCATCTTCTAATATAGTTTGGTCTGATCCAGTTAATACAATAAATGTAGAACCGAGTTTTTCTTTAACTTCCTTTACTGTAGCTCGATCACCCGCTTCCTTTAATGCAATAATCTGAGGAAACTGTTTAACTAATCTAAGTAATGTTTCTATATTTAAATTAAAACCAGTTCTTGGAGGGTTATTATATAGCATAATTGGTAAAGAAGTATGGGAACAAACCTTTGCTACATAATGAAAGGCTTCCTCTTGATTAATTCGGAGGTATGGAGGGAAACCTAACATAATTCCATTTAAACCAGCTTCTCCTGCTGCAATAGCCAGTGAAATCGCATCTTTCGTTTGAACTGCTGCAACTCCTCCATAAAGTAGAACTTCATTTTTCGCTGCTTCTTTTACTTTATGAAATAAAGTAATACGTTCTTCTATAGTCATAGAATGTTGCTCTCCTGTAGATCCACTAATCAGTAAGGAGGGAACATTATTCTTTTTATAGTAATCAATTAATGGCGGTATACCGTCTAAATTAAGCTTACCGTCATAAGTAAACGGTGTTACCATCGCAACACTGAATTCAAGAAAAGGATTTTTCATTTCAAGTTCTCCTTATATTTTATTTTCTACACCACTTGTGCCACTTAGAATCAAATTCTTTATACCTGCTTCATCATTGGGAAATATTAAGTTTTATAGATGGCTTCAGAAAAATTCTATAATGTAATCTGACATAAAAAAAGGTACAATTATGAACAAATAAACATGTCAAGGGTGGCATTTAATGAAAAATACTATTTTTGCTCTTAATGACGACGCACCGAAATACAAACAAATTTACGAACAGTTTAAATTATATATTGAGAATGGAAATATCTCCGTTAACGAACAGCTGCCATCTATTCGTCAACTTGCAGACTCCCTTTCGGTAAGCAGAAATACTACACTTAATGCCTATGAACAACTTTTGGCAGAAGGTTATATTCGTAGTAATGGACGTAAAGGCTATTTTGTAAACGAATTAGATCCGCTTTTATATCAAAGTGTAAAAATGCCAACTAAAAATGAAAAAAAAGAATTAAAAAATGTCCGCATTGATTTCCGAGCAGGAACCGTAGATCAACAGCATTTCCCACTGAAAACTTGGAGAAGAGTGACCAATCAAGTTCTAACTATGCACCATAGTTATCAATATGGAGACCCTTTTGGTGAAGAATGCTTACGTGAACAAATTGCAGCCTATTTATTTCAATCTCGTGGACTCAAAACAAATGCAAATAATATCATAATCAGCAGTGGCACTCAGCCTATGTTAATTAATTTAGGGAAGCTTCTGAGGGAAAATTTCTCTAGCTTTATTGTTGAAGATCCAGGATATGTTGGTGCTAGAGAAGCTTTGAAGTTTCATGATTTTACATTGGAAACGGTACCTGTTTGTGAAACAGGTACAGATTTTTCTACACTAAATCAGAAGGAATCAAGACTGATTTATGTAACACCCTCTCACCAAAGTCCAATAGGCGTTAGTATGTCCATACAAGAAAGGTTAAAGCTTATAAATTGGGCCAGTGTCAGACAGGGATATATTATTGAAGATGATTATGATAGTGAATTCCGTTATACACAGCAACCATTCCCAGCATTAGCTTCCATTGATTCAACAAGAGTTATTTACTTTGGGAACTTTTCGAAGTCATTTCTTCCTGGAATACGTATAAGTTATATGGTTCTTCCAGATTCATTAATAAACCAGTATAAAAAGCAATTTTACCTTTTTGAAAGCCCTGCTTCGCTTCATAATCAGCTTGCAATGGCTAAATTTATGAAAGATGGTGAATGGAATCGCCATCTTAAACGAATGCGTCTTGTTTATAAGCAAAAAATGAATTATATCGTTTCAGAATTAAAGAGTCATTTCAAACAAACTATAACGATAATTGGAGAACAGTCTGGATTATTTGTGCTTGTTAAACTCCATCTTAACCGTACTGAAGAATGGTTAATCAATCGCGCTTCATTATATGGAGTAGTAGTGTATCCTACCTCCATATATACGCTAGAAAATCACATGAATGAGCCCACTATAAAGCTTGGCTTTAGCAACCTAACATGTGAAGAAATTCAATTAGGGGTTCATCTTTTAAAAGAAGCTTGGTCATAAAAATACCATGTAGTCGTTAGTAAATTACTAACAACTACATGGCATCTTAATCTATGAAGGATTAATGCTCATTTTCTGATTGAACTGAGCTTTATCCCTTCCCTCACACTACAATCTAATAGAAGTTTGCTTCCTTTTACCAGAAAATAAATAAGTACAAATAAACCCAAAGATGATCATTAGAGTAGCTAAAAGCCCTCCTTCTAACCCAAAAGAACCTCCTGTTAATAAATCATTTCCACTACTCACATCTATTGTATATACACCATATGGCGTTGTTCCACTAACAGGAAAGCCGAAAACATTTCCCTGAAAATAGTTCCATGTAATATGATAGCCTATTGGTGTCCACAAACTCTGTGTTTTGTCATACATGTAAGCAAATAGTATTCCTACTAGGAAGATATTGAAAATGCCTAGTAGAGTTACATTTTGATTAGCCAAATGTGCAATTCCAAAAATCAGGGCTGACACCATATAAATGGTTACCTTTCGACGACCTCTATCTGCAAGGGTAGACATGATATAGCCTCTGAATACAAGTTCTTCAAACAAACCAACCAAAATAAAAAAGATTAAGTAAGTAATAGAATAAGTTGAAAAGTTTGGGTTGGAAAGTGTGTTGATTAATTCAATATTATCAGTAAATAACAGGATAAAGAAAATGATTGCAATAGATATTGCTCCTAATAGTAGACCAAATATTATATTTATTAGGAATAAACCAAAACCCAAATCTTGTATTTTCTTTTTGTTTAAGAATTTCCATAATAAAAGCAATGAAATTAAAGCAGCCACATAACCAAGTGCATAGGAAAATACATCTAACCACGGTCGACCATCCATAATAACACTTCTATCCATTGTAAACACAGCTGTACCGTCACCGTCTGAAGCCACTGTAAATAATGCGTACATCTCTACTGGAAGCATAAAAATGGCTTGAATAACAAAAGTAATGATAAGTGTTACAAAAATGAGCCACCCTGTCCTTACCTGGCCTTTACTGTTTTTAAACAAAATGCTTTCACTCCTTCTGCTTTTATACCGGCACATACTAGTAGACTAATCTTATAGAAAATAGAGGTGAAAGAAGTCTCTATCCTAATATACGCATATTATCACTATATTCCATTATCGCTAATAAATGCTTTCAATGATTAAACACTTTACTCCGATTTATACACTTTCACTAAAGATGAGTGTTAAGCCATAAAACAAGCGTTAATCCTTCTTAGATTTATTAAATGGTAAATAAAAAACCGTCTAGTCCTATATATTACAGACTTCGACGGTAATTAAGTTTGCTGCATGTGTGCCCACTCTTGCTCAATCTGATAATGGAACTACATGATGTACTTCTTTAACAGCTAATGAAAAAGAACTTTAATGCAATAGTAGATGAAATAATACCATAAGTAAGTCCCTTTCTTAAGTAGAAAGGGACTTACTTTTAATTTTCTCCACAATACTATTATTCCACTAAGCTTCTAAAGATAAGGACGGCTCTCTAATACAAAGGAGGCTCCCCTATTTTTTACTTTGTTGGTCGTACTAATATTTTCGCTTGTTTTTTATCATTAATTAATGATTCAAAACCACTTTCGACTATATCATCAATATCAATTTTTTTTGTGATAACTCCTTTAACATCTAAACGGCCTGTAGAAATCATATCAATTACTTCAGGGAAAATATGTCTATAAGCAAGTCTTGAAGTTACATTTGCACCTTTATACAATAGTTGACCCATATCAATAGCAACTGGTTTTCCAAATACAGCTATTGCCATTACTTGTCCACCTTGTTTTACGGACGCAACTGCGTTGGTCATTGTCGGTTGTACCCCTGCACATTCATAAGCAACACTGACTCCGCCATCTGTCAGTTCAAGGATTTGTTCCGCAATATCATCACGCATACCATTAATAACGGTAGTAGCTCCTAACTCTGCAGCTTTTTCCAGACGTTCCTCAGATATGTCCACTACAATAATCTTTGTTGCGCCTGCTGCTTTTACAGACAATAATGTTAACAAACCTATTGGACCAGCACCAAAAATAGCTACAGAGTCCCCTGGCTTCAAGTCGCTTTCTCTAACTGCATAAAAGGAAACAGCTGTAGGTTCAACTAATGCACCCTCTTCAAAAGATACATTTTCAGGTAGCTTATGAACCATTTTTTCATCTACAACCACATACTCAGCAAACCCGCCATCTTGATTTAGACCGACAAACCCTACCATGCTGCATTGGTTGTAATAACCTCTTTTGCATGCGTAGCATTCACCACAATAAATAAGTGGTTCAATAGCAACTCTTTCACCAACTTGGTGGCTCGTTACATCACCAGAAACCTCAACAATTGTACCTGAGAATTCATGTCCTAGTGTGATTGGAGGTGCCTGTTTAGAAATTGGATGTGGCTCTGGAGATTGACCGTGTGAATAAGCATGAAGGTCACTACCACATATTCCTCCCCATTCAACCTTCACTTTTACTTGACCGGATGAAACAATTGGTTCTTGCACCATTTCTATACGAAGATCTTGACTCCCATATAATCTAGCTACTTTCATAGTAAAGTCTCCTTTTTTTAAATTTTATAAATGTAAGTGCCTACAAAAATAATTATATCAATTTGTATACTTACGCAAAAGTTAATATAATTAATGATGTAATAAGTATTACTTAAGGAATGATAAAATGAACATAGAACAGTTAATGTATATAGTGGAAGTTGCAAAAGTAAGATCACTAGGGGAAGCAGCAAAAACATTAAATATTAGTCAATCTGCTTTAAGTCAGGCTATTACTAAGTTTGAAAATGAACTAAACATCAAAATATTTAATCGAACAAGAGCTGGTACTATACCAACAAAAGAAGGGGATCTCTTAATAGCAAAGTCTCAAAATGCATTAAAAGCGATCTATCAGATTGAAGACGAAGCAAAACAAATAAATCATTTAAATGATTTACTACGCATAACGGTCATTCCTGGCTTGATTGGTCCAATAGTTGATACTTATCTAGATTACAAAAAAAAGGACTCCAAATTAAAGATTGAAATTAACGAAAAATCAAGTATGGATATCATTGTAGATTTAAAGAATGACAAAATTGATATTGGTTTTATCGCCATCAATAGAATAAATATGGATGCAGTTACCGGATTTCAATTCACTCCGGTTAGAAAAGGGAAACTGTTAGTCTTCGCTTCAAAAGATTCTGTTATAGCTAAAACAAAGGACGTCATTAAACCAAATGTGCTGAAAGAGCAATTATTTGTATTGTATAAAGATGAATATGTCCAAAGCTTTATATCAAATTTTAACCGCTTATATGGACCTATTGATATTTTTCTTAAAACTACAGATACACAAATAATCACCAATACTATTTTAAAACTTGAGGCTATAACTATTGGGCATGATATTTCAGCTGAATTTAATCAAAACTTTCCATATAAAGAAAATATCGTTGCTTTAGAAATTGAAAATTTCTCTGACACATCTTTCACTTTTGGCTGGATTAAAAAACACGACAATAAGCTTGCCAGGGAGACAAACCTATTTATTGAGAAAGTTAGCAATATACTAATTAAATAGGGCGGAAATTATTTTTTTAAAGTATCCGTTCTTTTTCTTTCAGTAGCTTGTGTTCGATATGGTTTACATCTGGAGAGTGCTTATGGAAAAACCCACTTATTCAACAAAAGCCTCCGAATGTAATTATTCCCACTCCTTTAATAAAAGGTTAACCAAGCAATATTGGCTAACCTTTTTTAAATCAATTTATATTTATACGTTGTAATAAACTATATGTTTGTTAATTATCACGAATAGATGCAAATACTCTTACAGGAAAGCTCTCCAAATCAACTGCAGGAGGAACAGCTGTTATGGTGAAATCACTAGATGGTAATGCTTGTAGATTTCTCATATCTTCACAAATAGGGATTTCAGCACCTAGAAGTATATAGTGCACGGGTGTACCTATATTAGAAAGGGTTGAAATATTATCCACTAATGGAGTATCAATTCCGACGAATGCTGCTTGTTGCTCAACAAGGACATTTGCTAACTCTACAGTTAAATAGGGTGCATTATTTCCATACTTTGATGTCATGAATAACCTATCATGTCCACTACTGAATAAAACTGCTTTGCCTTTTACATTCATCCCTTCCACATCTTGTACGTCAAAAAAGGGTCTATCATTTGAGATTTGTATTACTATTGAAGGGATATTGACAAGTTTCTCCAATGGATAATCCTTAATTTTTTTGCCATCCTCAAACACATGATATGGGGCATCCATATAAGTGCCGCTTGTACTAACTAACGTTATCTTATTAATTTCTGAGCTGGAATAAGGTCCCCCACCATTTTGTTTAGAAACTGTCTTTCTATCAAGGTATGTTGTAATTGAAGCTGGTGGATCTCCTGGAAATGTTACTGTTCCGTGTGAGATGGAATGACTAAGATCAATATATTTATCAAATGAGTTAATTTTAAATTTCTCCATACAGAATACCTCCCTTAAATAGCTTTTGATTCTTTTCCTTTTTGGAGTATTATTTTTGATATATGACCAGTGAAGTACTGAACAAGTGGACCAGTAAACACGGCTGTAATTATTGTACTTATACCAATGAGTGCTCCAAATAAAAAACCTACAACTACACATGTTATATCTGTGATAACTCTTGCTATAGCAAAAGGTATCTTATGATTACTTACCTTCAGAATGATCAGTGCTATAGTATCATATGGTGCAACCCCAAAATCGGATGCCATGTAGAGGGAAAAACCAAAACCTATAATGATTACAGCTACTAATAATATTAATAATTTTATTGTAAGATTTAGGTCATTTCCCAACATATAAGTATAAATAGATACAAAATAATCTGCGATAAACCCTATACCAATCATACTCACCATTGTTCCAATCCCGATATAGCTTTTAACATAACGGAAGGCAATCGCCACGAGGATTATATTTATTAATAATTGATATACTCCAAACGTCATATTAATGGAACTACTAACACCAAGATTCATCGTTGTAAATGGGTCAGTGCCAAGATTGGATATACGAAATAAGGCAATAGCAAAGCCGACCAAGAAATTACCTATCAGCATCATCATAATTCTAACTAAAAAAAATTTTTTCATTTTGTCCCTCTTTTTATGTCTACCCCGAATAGTTTTTAAAAAAATCGACTAAATGTATTAGTCGATTTTTCCGTTGCTTAGTCATTAAAGATAGATATTTCAGATAGTGCCTTTCTAAGGTTAATAGCATCCCAAGGCAAGTGTTCAGCAATTCCAAGACCTACAATTTCTGCTTTTGTTGAAACATCTTTTAAAATTCGAACTACTTGTGCAAGCGTCATCTCGCCGATTGCAGGCTCAAAATTTTCTAAATATGGTTCAGCAGGTAAAATAGAACGGAAATCTGTCGGTGATAAAACATCTAAATCGAAGTGCACAGCTAAATATTCAATTTGATTCTTTTCGATCCAATCAATAATTAGCTGACTGCTGTCCCTTAACTCATCTGGACCAGCAAATTGTAAATTCAACTCTTTTACTGTTTTTTCTTCTTTATCACCCAGATTCTTCTCTATTAATCCCGCATACATTACGTGGGTTGTTGAGATTGGATTTTTTACTTTCGATGCAAATCGTGGTGCTCCTTTTCCAAGCAAATTGCCTAATACCATTGCATGAACATTTGGCCAATCATTTGGTGTTGAAACGTCGGGATGCGCATCCAACCATAATACCCCCAGCTTCCCTGTATATTTTCCATTTAGATAATCAAAAGGAACTTGATCTATTGAACAATCACCTCCGAAAATAATAACTCTATCAGGTTGCTGTTCGTCTAGAATTCTTGCTGTATCTTCCATTTGCTTAAATAATACTTGCTCTCCAATAACGCCATTTTCAACTTCTAATTTTTTTCCGAAGTCTTTGTCTACTGCCACTTCAAAAGTCTCGCTTGTTTTACTTTTAGGTGCAATATGTGCTAATAATTCAGCTCCAAAAGCATATCTCGGGTCATTACCACCTTGCCATTGTGGTAATAAAATTCTTATTGTTTTTTTACTCATTTTTTATCCACCCTTTCTAAACCTTCAAATAAAGACTCACCATTAGACTCAATTACATTTTTATACCAATCAAAACTTTTCTTCTTGTAACGTTCAAGCGTCCCGCTGCAATCATTGTGTTTATCTACATAAATAAAACCATATCGTTTCTTCATTTCAGAAACAGTATTACTTACAATATCTATTGGCCCCCAGCTTGTATATCCTAGTAGCTCAACACCATCTTTAATTGCTTCAGATACTTGCTGAAGATGCTCCTTCAAGTAATTTATACGGTAATCGTCAATTACTGTGTAACTTCCTTTCTCATCAGGAACTAGTTCATCAACTGCACCTAAACCATTTTCGACAATAAATAATGGTAGCTGATAGCGATCGTAGAATTGATTTAACGCATATCTTAGGCCTTTCGGATCAATCTGCCATCCCCAGTCGCTTGCTTTAAGGTATGGATTTTTCACCGTACTTTTCACATTTCCAAGTTCCTGAATATTTAATTCTGGATCAGCAGTCGCACAGTAACTCATGTAGTAACTGAAAGAAATATAGTCGACAGTATGCTGCTTCATTAATTCTTCATCTTCTTTAGTTACTTCAATGTGGATGTTATTTTCCTTAAAATAACGTTTCATATATCCAGGATATTGTCCACGGGCATGTACATCAGCAAAGAATAATGTTTCCCGGTCACGATTTAATGCTTCTTGTATATCATCTGGATTTGGTGTTAAAGGATAGTATGGACTGTTAGCAACCATACAACCAATTTTAAATTCCGGATTAATTTCATGACCAATTTTTGTAGCTAAAGCACTTGCTACAAACTGGTGATGAATAGCTTGATAAAGAATAGATTTATCAATTTCTTCTGGCTTTCCTTGAATTCCTCCCCCGTTAAAAGGTGCATCTAAGATTACGTTTATTTCATTAAAAGTAAGCCAATACTTTACCTTATCTTTGAAACGAATATAAACTGTTTCTACAAAGTGCTGATAAAAATCAATCATCTTCCGATTGGTCCAACCGCCATATTCAGTTGCTAAATACAGCGGTATTTCAAAGTGGACGAGTGTAACCATAACTTCTATTCCATGTTTATGGAGTTCATCAATAAGATCATCGTAGAATTTTAAACCCTTCTCATTTGGTTCTGTTTCATCGCCATTAGGAAAAATCCTTGCCCACGAAATCGAGATTCTTAAAATCTTAAAACCCATTTCGCCAAATAACGTTATATCTTCTTTATAACGATGATAGAAATCGATAGCTTCCTTTTTTAAATAATTTTCAGGGGGAGGGATGACAACATCACCAAATACCCCATACGGCATTGCGTCACCTGTTGTCCACTTTTTCCCATCTTCTAATGATGCTCCTTCACATTGACTAGCTGCTAAAGCTCCTCCCCAGAGAAAATCCTTAGGGAATCCTGCTTTTAATTCTTTTGCCATTTCTTTTTACCCTCTTTCTTTTTGTCTAAGTTGTAAATGTTTGTTCAATAAGGTAAATAAACATTTCAGTGTGCAGCAACTACCTCAAAAAGTACATCACCTGAATTTGATTCTGTTTTGTTTGAACCTGTTACAAACTCAAAGGCGCTACTATTTGTAATAATCACTGGTGTTGTAGTATCATAGCCAGTTTTTTGGATTTGCTCTATATCAAACTCCAACAGTAAATCACCGGCTTTAACCTCTTGACCATTAGTTACATGTGATATAAAGAATTCACCTTTTAATTCAACAGTATCTAAGCCGACATGTATTAGCAGTTCACAACCATTATTACTTTTTAAGCCAATCGCATGTTTAGTATCAAACACCATTTCAACAACCCCATCAAAAGGTGCAACTGCTTTTCCGATATTTGGACGAATCGCAATACCATCCCCCATCATCTTTTGTGAAAAGACTTTATCATTTACTTGATCAAGTGGTATGACGCTTCCTGATAATGGACTAAAAATCTTCTGCTTCTCTTCGGTTTCTGTTACAGCACGTTTATGATTTTCACTCTTTTTAGTATTTGTAGTTGTATTTTCTTCAGGGATATCATCAAAACCAATTACTAATGTAAGAATAAAGGCCACTACCAAGGAGACAAGACTACTTATTACAAAATAGATAAAGGTTGGACCTAAAAATAACGGAATACCTGCAATAGGACCTGTTCCCATACCAGATGCTTGAACATGAAAGGCACCAGCAATTGCTCCTCCTAAAGCACCACCTATTGATACAGCAATTAAAGGTCTCTTCAGCTTGGTCGTCACGCCAAATAATGCTGGTTCTGTAATTCCTATAAATGCATTTAAAGCAGCAGTACCTGCTAAAGCCTTGAATCCTTTATTTTTGGTTTTTGTGTATACGGCAAAAGTTGCTCCTGCTTGAGCAGAATTAGCTGCAACAAAAAGTGCCATCATATAATCCACACCAAACTTTGATAGTGATTGAACCATAACTGGTGTAAACCCGACATGCATACCTAAGATAACAAGGAATGGATAAACAGCACCTAATACAGCCCCAGCAAGTATGCCAAAGTTTAAGTAAAAATCAATAAATCCTTGACCTATTGAATTTCCAACTATTGTTCCAATCGGACCTAATACAGCTAAAATAATTGGTGCAACAATAAGCACAGTCAATAAAGGAACTAATATTGTTTTTAAAATTTTAGGAATAACATTTGTTAACCATCTTTCTACATAAGACATAAGCCAAACACCTAAAATTATTGGCAGTACACTACTTGCATAACTTGCATTAGTAATAGGAATTCCAATAAACTTCAGTGAACTAGATTCATTCATCATCGTTATTAAGCTAGGATGAACTAAAATACCTGCAATCGCGACAGCAACATAAGGATTACACTTGAATCTTGTTGCTGTGCTGAAGGCCAATAATAGTGGGATAAAATAGAATGCTGAATCTGAAAAAATATTTAAAAATTTATAGATATCACTTTCAGTAGATACAATATTATAGAACATTAAAAATATCATTATTCCTTTAAGTAAGCCTGCTCCAATAATTGCGGGAATAATAGGTGTGAAAATACCAGAAAGTGTATCTAAAAACCGACTAATTAGACTTTCTTTATTGCCCCCCTTGCCTTCACCATTAGAACTTGATGCGTTTACAAGCGGAAGAAAAGCATCATATATTGCATAAACTTTTCCTCCAAGGATTACTTGAAGTTGATTTCCGACTATGTTGACACCCAACACACCAGGCAATATTTGTATATCATTCACTTTAATTACGTTTGTGTCATTTACCGATAAACGTAAACGAGTAACGCAATGAGTAACTCCTTTAATATTACTTTCACCACCGCTAAATCTGAGAATCTCCTCTGCTAGTTGCTTATCATTCATTGTTAATAACCCCCGTTAACCAGTTTGGGAAAGATCTTTATAAAAGCGCTTTTATATTAGTTAGATAATATCGAAAAATAATTCAGAATACATTAGATTTAATGGATATCGGTCCCATAGTTCATAAAAAGCTCTATTTAAAACATCTCCTTTGACACTCCTGGTCCATAATAAAAAGTCATTTGACTAAATCAAATGACTTTTAAAAGTTATCTTTTTCTTTTCTCTTTTCATAATCAATAACGTCTAAGGCATATTCTAAATTGTTGTCAAAATCAGAGATTAAAAGTGCAGAGAACAAAAGATCAAAGATGTAAGTAATGGAAATGAATGGTGTCAGCACCTCCATACTCATGATAAGCTGTTTTGAATTTATCTCTATATATTCATTACATTCCTTTTTCAAGTTATCGGACTCAGCACCACCGATTCCAATAATATAGGTTCCTACTCCCTTAAGATATTTTGCAGTTTTAATCATGGCAGGATTCCCGCCTGTAAAAGATACAATTATCGCCACCCTATTTTTATGTTTTTTAGTAGCCATTATGTAATGTTCATTAATACCTGTTTGTGCTGAACACTCAATACCGATAGAAAGAAACTTAAACATAGCAGCTGTTGCGCAACTATACGTTATTCCCTGACCATAAATATCTATTTTATCTGCTTTTTTTAATTGATTGATAACTCTATTTAATGAGTTATAATTTAACATCATTTTAGTGTTAGTAATTGATTTGTCATACACAGAAGGAACAATATTTACTATCTCCTTAACCGAACTGTTTTTATTAAAAGGTTCCTTTTCTAGAATTTGAATTAGTCTTTCCTTTTCAACTATTTCAAGTTCTAGTTTTCGACGGAATTCATTATAGCTAGAAATTCCTAACTTTTTACAAAACCGAAGAACAGTGGCCTTGCTGGTATACGATCTCTTACCAAGTTCTTCAGCAGTTAATTCAACCGATTCTAAGGCGTGTTCAAGAATATAATTCGCTATTTGTATTTCAGAAGAAGTAAATTCTATTTTATTTTCCAATTGTTCAATAAGCATTCCTTTTTCACTCCCAGGCAGATTATTCACTTTATCTCATTTTACATCAAGGGACCGATTGGTAGAAATTCATATTCACTAGAGCTAAAGATAGTAAGCACAACATAATCTGCAATACTAAAGCCAATATTACAGTTTTTAACAATAGAAAAACAAAGTAACACTGCCAAAAAACCTGCTAAGAGTTGCTTAGCAGGTTTTTTGGCAGAAAATAAAATTTTACTACAAACACATTTTGTACATAATAGATTAGCAATAACAGTTACTAATATTTATGGACAACTATTATTTTTCTAGCTTAAAGCCTATTTCCATTGCCAATTTGATTTCTTCACACATATACCACATATCAGTTATTTGTCCAGCTTCATTAAATTCAAAGATACCCACCTCATCCCACTCTATTCTTTTATAAGTAGCAGGCATTCCAACGAATGTATCTTTATGAGTTACATAATAATGAAATTGTGCAATGACTTTATTTCCTTCTGCAACAATGGAGTTCATTTCCACCTTTTGCTCACTCAATGCACCGTGCAGTACAGCCCAACCTTCTGTCATCCACTCTAAGAAGTTTCCTTTTTTCGGAATTGCATCACCTGTAGCTTCATAAAGTGCGGCAAAGCCAGCTCTATGGGTAACAGCATCCTTTGATACAACTTGACGAACGTAATCTACATCGTTAGTTGGTAAAGCCTCAGTAATAAATTTTCTAACAATTTCTTTATTATTCTCTAGTATATTCAAAATAGTACCTCCTAAATGTCTTTTCTATTTTTAGTAGCGCTCTACGAACCAAATCATAAACCCTATAGTAGGAATAGGGTCAACTGTTTTTTATGTATCCCAATACAGCATACGTTATGTATAGCAATCTCACCTCTTCCCTTCTATTACATCCACCAAAAAAATAAAAAAAGCTCCTACCATACAGTAGGACCTTTTTTACTGATGTATTCTTTTTACTCTCAATTCAATAAGAAATGCCTCTTCTTTTAATGAACTATAATTTGTAGGAAGAGAAACTTCATAAACCTTCCCCTCGGTTTGAATATTATTAGATTCAATATAATGATAGAGCATTTGATAATAATGATTGTACTCATTATTATTCTCTGTTCTATCAAATGCAATACAAACATAATCTCCTGAGGTAATTGTATCTAGGGTCATTGGTGCTTCTATATTTAGACTTTCTTCTGATACTGATGTATAAATAAACTCATAGTTAATGGGAGTATCTTTATATGATTTCAAAGGAAAGATATATCCATACTGATTATCTATGATACATCCCTTCTCTTCTAATACGTTAGCCAACTTTCTAACATAAAGACCTGGACGACCATTATAAGGAGTGAGTGAAACTGTAGGCATAATTAAAACCCGTTCTTCTTTTATCGTACGGTAATAGACTTTTCCTCTTTCTTTCCCGCAAATTTCTAACTGTTCGTTTAGTTGACGTTTTTTCTTCTCTAATATGCATTTTGCATCTTGCAATTTTTTAAACTCATTTTCAATTACAGTCTCTTGCTGTTGTAGAAAGTTTCGCATATCTTGCGGTGTATTTAGGATAATCTGTTTAATTTCTTCTAATGGAGTTTGTATGCTTTTTAAATATTTTATAATATCAAGATAAAAGAATTGACTAATATGATAGTATCTATATCCATTACTCGGATCAGTATAATCCGGTTTAAAAATTCCTAGCCTATCATAGTACCGCAATGTTTGAATAGAAATATTGTTCAGCTTCGCAGTTTCCCCGATTGAAAAATGTTCGTTCATTTTAAAATTCCCTTTCTATCCTCTTTAGAAGCAAATCAACTTAATTCTATAGCTACTTTTCATTTTGTTCTTTTTTGTAATATAAATACAACCATTTAGAAAGTCAATAATTTGTTTCTTTTCACTCTCGTCATTCCCCATATCCTTTTCATATGATTTTTTGCATATTCAACAAATAATTATTGACTCTATTCTTACTATAGAGTTTATACTCTGATACAGATCAAATATTTTTATAAAGGAAGTAGAGTGATAATGATGAATAACAATAGAGTATGTAAGATACTCGGTATAAAATATCCTATCGTGCAAGCTGCCATGAACTGGATTACAAACGCAAACATGGTTGCTGCTGTTTCGAATGCAGGAGGAATGGGAGTATTAGGTCCCAACGCCGGACCAAAGAAAGATGGAGCTAGACAAATTAACAAGGAGGAAAGAATCCGTAATGAAATACGAAAAATTAAATCACTAACGGATAAACCATTTGCGGTAAATATTATCCTACCTGAAGAAGGAATGGACGATAACGGATTTTATGTTCGAACTACTCTCCATGTAGCTTTTGATGAGGGTGTTAAATATTTTGTAACAGTTGGAAATGTAAATCGTCAAGTATTTAAAGAGATCAAGAATCAAGGAGGTGTAATAATCCATCGTGAATTAACTCCTACAACTGAAGCTGCAAGAATTGCCGAAGAAGCAGGCGCTGATATCATTATAGCTACAGGTTATGATGAAGGTGGTGTTATTCCGCAACAAGCAATTGGAACATTTTCCATTGTTCCAACTATTGTAGATTCAGTTGATATACCCGTAATTGCTACAGGTGGAATTAATGATATCCGTGGTGTGAGAGCAGCTTTTGCTCTTGGAGCTGTAGGCGTTTATGTGGGTACTCGATTTATTGTTTCCAATGAATGCCCTGCTTCAGATACAACAAAGCAACAAATTATTCATTCAAAAGGTACTGACCTTCTTTCAGTTTCTGCCAACCAACGTTCCATACCTAATGAAGCAGCTCAAGAATACGAGAATTTGTACAAAAATGGGTTACCTTCTGATCTAGTGAATAAAAAAATAAGTGAAGACGGTGGCATTCGCACTGGAATGCTAGAAGGGAAAATGGATGCGGGGATTGTTTCTGTAAATACCGCTATTGATCTCATTAAGGATGTAAAGACATGCGAAGATATAGTCAAGGAATTAATGGCTGACTTTATTAAGTAAAGGCATTTAGGAACCACAATCATATTATCTTCAAGTAAAAGCTGGAACTGGTAAAATCCTTAGGATATATCATCGGTTTTTACCAGTTTTTTAAGATTTTTTATTGAACACTAACTTACGTCTTATATATACGAAATGCTTGCCTGGTTATCACATAAGAAAAAGTGTCCCCTAAAATACTTGATTACCTTACCGCTTGAAGCACAAATAAACTGGCTGCATTTCTAAAAAAGACTATTGCCTAGCAGCCATCCCTCCAATTTTCCACAAATATTTAGGAATCTTTAATTTTTTGGGCTTTAGTACAGAGCATATTCTGAATACATTTGGAAATATTATGATGGAGGTGAATTTTTATGGAAAAATCAGCCCTTACTTCTTCTGAAATAGGTTCCTTATGGGCAGAGTATATAAATGGAACAGCCACAAATATTATTAATAAGTATATGTTTTCCATTATAGAAGATAAAGCAATAAAGGAACTATTTAATATCGCTATTAAGACATTGGGCCAACAAAAAAACGAAATTGGTAATTTCCTCGTTAAAGAAGGATTTCCTGTTCCCATTGGATTTAATGAAACTGACTTATATCTTGGAAAACAGAAATTGTTTTCAGATGCATTTTGCCTAAATTATTTACACATCATGACTATACATGGAACTTTAGGGCATAACACAGCACTATGTATTTCAGTCAGAAAAGATTTGAGAACTTTTTACGATTCATGTAGTACTGCAGGAAATAAAATGTATCATAAAACAATTGAGTTATTACTTGAGAAAGGTTTATTTCAAAGGGATCCACTATACTATTCGTACGAACACCCAACTTTTATTAGCAGTAAAGATTTTAGTGATGGTTTTTTGGGAAAAGGTAGAATGCTTGCCGCTACAGAAATTGTAAGTCTTTCCTTGAACCTTAAGAAAAGTATAATGGCTAAAACTCTTTCCATTGCATTCTCACAGGTAGCAGAATCTAAAGAAGTAAGAAAATTTCTAACTGAGTCAGAAAAGACAGCAGATGGCCAAATAAAAGCATTAGCAAAAATACTTCAAGCGGATAATTTACCCGTTCCAAAATCATTGGAAACAGAAGTTACCACCTCTACTGACTCACCATTTTCAGATAAGTTAATGCTTTTCCATATGGGTTTTTTATTTCAAGCTGCCCAAAATTATCATGGCGCTGGCTTGGCTTCAGCCATGAGAACAGATCTTGTAGCCACTTATGAGAAGACTATTCTACAAAATCTTTTAGTTACCAAAAATTGGTTTGATCTTATGGTGAAAAATAAATGGTTAGAACAACCACCACTTGCACCTAATAGGAACGAAATTGCTAAAAAGAATTAACAAACTCTTGCCCTTCCATATTGGTAGGGCAAGAGTTTATTAATTCTTCTTTCACTAAACTGCCCAGAATGCGACATTTGGACAATTTATTCCATGAATACTGTAAATTAAAGCAAAAAAAAGTGTTAACACTGCTCTGTTTAATGCTCCCCTTAGGTCTATTTGTTTATCCTTATTGAGAGAATTTCCGCAAGTATCTCAAATTATAACACCCGATAGCAATCGTTCCTTACTCAAATAATTGGACGTTCGGCTCACGCTTCAATACATGTACGATTAATGAGTGTAACTGTGCACGGTGATGAAATAGATGAGCCTGTGTATCCAACAGCCATTCGTATCTAGAATGTTTTACTCCAAAAAAAGAAGTGGTTTCACGTAACAACTCCTCTTCCCGTAATGATGTTACGCCTTCCTTTAAATAATTAAAATTGTTAATAAGGGCTTCCTTTATTGCTAATTTAGTAGCTTCTGGTTCAGAATCTACATAGAAATGGTCTAATTCCTCTTCTGAAGCACCAGCACCGATTAAAAAATCTGCTTTGCATAAAACAGATATATGTGAAAGTAGCTCACCAATTGACCATTTACCAGCAGTCGGCCTTATATTCAGTTCTTCCTCACTTATAGTGTCTATTAACTTAATTATAGAGTTAACAGCCAATTCCATTTGTTTGATAACACCATTGCTGTAAACGTTCATATTAATATATATCCCCCTTTTTTCACCTATTTTAATTTATTCAAGAAAGGTATACATTAATCCTGTTGGCTACATGTTTAACCTATTAAAAATACTTTTTTACGTTTGATGCTACCCCATTTTCACGAACTGAAATTATCTATTTTTTAAGAAAGATGAACCTCCTATCGTAAAAAACTCAACAAGTTAAAATTACATCTAAGTTACCTTGTTAAACTAAATTCCCTGTTAGCCTTTGTCTCCTGTACATAGTTCGCAACTTAAATTAATATAGAGATACATAGAATTATCAGTTCTACAAAAATGAAGGTTTATTTTTTAAACAAACGAATGGAGATTATCAGTTAGTTTAAATCAATAATAGCTTTGTGGGATGATTCTCTTAAATACGCAGTTTCACGTAGAAATGAGCGTTATCCTCTAAAATAAACGTTAATCCTTCTTAGAATAAAATTGAATATAATAAAAAAGAGTCTAATCCTTTATATACCAAGGGATTAGACTCTTTTTCAACCAAAATTATTAAGCGTTAATAAGAATTTAACGAGACTTACAGATTTTATATTTCTTGTTTATACTTCTTCTCTTGTCTGTTAATTAAACTACATACTATTATTATGCAAGTAATTTTTTACCTTTTTGGTCGTTTTGTTGCTAAATTTATCTGGTAGCAATTAAGCTTCTTGAAATACGAATATACTTTTACTTTTTTATCTGGCACAAGGCGATAATAATATTAAATATAATCTATAGGGGCGTGTCAGATTAATTTTGGATATATAGGATTTTCCTCTAATTCAACTATAGCCTAAATATATTATTTTACAAATTTTCCTTTAATACAGAAATGCTGCCAAGTTTGTTCCAAAATATTTGCATTTTACCTTTATCCACAGAGAGAAAGACTTTTAATAAGAAAGGGATTAATAATGTTTACTACCTTTAGCAATAAATCTTGTTACTTTTTTGACCATACTCATAGTAATCTTTGGTGTAACACCTTGAATCCAGTCTTCATTGAATTTACCATTCCAGTCATTATCGAGACTTCTCAATAGATTAAAGTCAAAAATTTTTTCCCACGAATCTTCAGTAGGATAACTCTCCTCATCCTCTAAATATCTTTCCCATTCGTCCTCTGACTCTGTAATTGGACCATTATTAAGTACAAAATGCCAATGATCAAAGTCAGACCATAAAATTTTATCTTCAGGTATTTCTAAAGTAAGTATTACTCCTTTTATCCCTTTACTAAGCAAAGCATGTTCATTTCTATTAACTTTTCTCTTCCAAACCCAAATAGGGTAGTCCTTTCCGTTGTATCCTTCAATCTTCTTTTCCATTTGCTTCATCATCCATTGGTAAGGTTTCTTAAAGTCTTCCCAAACGAACTTCTCATCACCGATTAAATATCCTTGTTCCCTCATTCGGTAATATGTTTCTAACCGTTGTACTGTATAAACTTTCATATTACACCAACCTTACATCTCTTTTCCCATCATTATTTTTCTACGTTTCATTATTTTAGCTTTAATGCTTGTTCTGTGTCTATTACTATCAATGATTAGGTAAATTTCCACTGCAAACTCGTACTAAAAAAGAAAGGAATTTTTTAATCATAATTGTTTTTTTAATTCGTACTAATATTTTATGGGCTGACATTTTATCCTAATTAATGATTGGGTTGATTAAGCGTAGTTATTCCTTTCGTATTAGGAGGAAAAAATTAGATTCAAAATTATCCGGTCTATTATAATTCTAGTTAAACTAACGTCCCTGTTAGTTTAAGAAGAGAAGTTATATGTGTTTCCTGACCCCATTAACACAATTCCTCAATCTAACGCCAAAGTTATAATGACATACCCTTTTCGTGCCCCTTTTCCATGTAGCGGTGAGCTTCAGCAACTTGTTCCAATGGATATCATATAACCATCATCATAAAGCTCTTTAGGGAATTTAGATTAGACTTGTTCTTCATGAGCCCTGCAGTCCCGTTTACAGCTAATTTAAATTCAAGTTATTTACAGCAACCCTTCGAACTTCACATCATACAGATATTTCAACTGTTTCTCCATAACCTTGGCTGGTATATGAGGAAATAGTGAATCTCGAAGAGATACTGAAACGCGGTTATTCAACTGTGCAACCCTTCCAATTCGGTTTGACATTTTTGTAATTAGACTGGTCCGCCCAATTCGTTCGTCTTCATATCTTTTCAATGCCTCTTTAATTGTAGCACTCCGTTTTAAGTGTCCTGCGAGAATAACTGCATCTTCAATAGACTGTCCGGCCCCTTGCCCCATATTGGGCGTCATGGCATGAGCCGAGTCACCGAGCAGAACAATGTTTCCAAATGCAAAGCGCTCGATTGGTGGCAAATCATAAATATCATGGTGGAGAAATTGGTGAACAGACGATTGCGCCAGTATGCCAGGGATTGGCTCGTGGTAGCCTTCAAAAATCTTGAGTAAATTCTGCACAGTAAAAGTTTTAAATTGAGGTTCATCTACTTTGGCATTAACACATGCAAACCAATAGATTCGGTTGTCCGGCAAAGGAACCAAGCCGAAGCGTCCCTTACGACCCCAAGTTTCTGTAAATAATTTCGAGTCATATTCCTTCAAATTTGGACCTGTCTGGACAACCGCCCTCCAACAGGTATATCCTGCATACCGTGGTTTTGCATTAGGTAGCAGTGTCTCACGAATGGTGGAGTGAATGCCGTCCGCAGCGATTAGCAAATCTCCTTCCTCCGATGAACCGTCTTCAAACTCTACTGTCACCCCAAAAGCATTTTGTTCAAAACTCCTACAAGTCTTTCCAGTATGGACAAGTTGCTCTTGACCTAAAGCTCTCATTAGCAATTCCAGGAGCTTTCCACGCTCAATCGCCACATTGTCAATTCCATACTTGGGGCTTATTAACGCTGTCTCCTTCCGTTGCAGGACTTTCCCAGTGGGTGTTAGGATACGAAGTTCCTCCAATACCTTCCCTTCCCGAACAACCTGGTCACCTACACCTAACTCCTGCAATGCCCGGACAGCATTCGCGCTAATTGCAAGACCTGCACCTGAGAAACGTACTTCATCCTTGCTTTCAAAAACGTTCACGTCAATCCCTATTTTCCGAAGAGCAATAGCTGTGCTAAGTCCTCCTATGCCTGCGCCTATGATAATTGCTTTCATGGTATCACCGCTCTCATCTTCATTTTAATTAACCTACTAGCAAGTTCTTTATAAGGTGTAAAAATAGTGTTCAATAACCATGTTTGTGGATTTCTACTGATAATTCACCTTTCATTAAAAATAACCGAAATTACTTGTTGCACCAGTATAACCGACAGATTATCAACCATCTCTGGGTATTCTTTTAAGATTCCATCAACTAATCCCTATAAAGCTTGTAATGAAATAATTTCTCCTAAACTTAGAAATGTTCTTGTATTGCTTTTCTTTAACCTCTTATAACTCTAAACAATTACTTCTATGCTATTTTCAAAAGAAAAATACTCAATTTTCTTTTATTCGGTAAAATGGAGTTATTCTCTTTGCCATTTAAGGTATCCTGCCTAATTTATGCCTTTAAAGAAAGTATTTATATATCAAAGAGTTCCAATTAATCACCTCTCCTATCTAATCTTTTAATTAGTCTTTTATTCGTGTCTACTTCAAAAAAAATATAGTTGAAGATCCCTGTTATAAAACTTATCGTTTAATCTCCGTCATTCTTTAAATATATATCACACTCGCTTATTCTACTTATGGTAGGTTCACTGCATTGTGCATATCACAAAAAACGGGGGGAGCTGTTGCTACAGCTCCCCCCTCTTCCCTAATATACCTTCTTTATCATCTCCAACACCTCATCCAAGGTAAGGCCGAAGGATTTGTAGTAGGAGGTATCGAGAACCATTTGATTAAGAATCATTTCATTACGAATTTGCATTTTTATATCATTGGATAGTTCGGCGACAAAACAACCCTTTCCCTTTATGGTATGGATCAACCCGCATCTTTCTAGTTCTTCCCAAGCCTTTTTAACGGTAATCACACTGATGGTAAGCTCCTTAGCTGCTTGTCGGATCGGTGGGAGACAATAGCCGTTTTCCAACTCTCCTTTTAGAATCTGAGAGCTAATTTGCTCATAAAGCTGCTGATAAATTGGTTTGTCAGATGCGTTCGAGATTGCGATGTTCATTAAATTTCCACTCGAAGGAATCGTTTGACCGCAAGCCGATAGGCGATGAAGGAGAGCAACGCAAAGACCAAAATTCCAGCAATTAAAATGAATGTTTGAAGCGTCATTTCTTGTGCATCGGTTCCATAGAAAATACCATTCAATATAGGATTTTGAATGCCAAGCCATTGCGAGATTCCGGCGAAAAGCATGGCGGCCGTAACAGCTGCGCACAGCGCAAAGCCAAATCTATAAGCCGTCTTATAAAACATCGGAATAAAGATGATGTTAAAAATTGCAAGCATGATAAGGTTTAAGCCCCAGAAACCCATATTTGGTGGGAAGAAATAATAGGTTACATTTGGATATAAAATCAGGGAAACGGAACCGAAAATCGCCGCAGTCACAATATGCAACAGCTCTAAGCCGACGATAACGATTATCCTTGCCTTTACCATATCTTTTTTGGCAACGGGTAACACGGACGTAAACATCAAATCGTTTTGCGCTTTAAATTGGTTGAACACATTCGGAATCGTAATCCAGCAGAAATATAGCAGGACAATAAAGTAAATCCAACCCGGAATGAGCATTAAAGCACCAAACAAGAAAGGAAACAGGAAAAAAAAGGGTGGGACAGCCAATCTAACATCTTTCATCACCAGATTATACATACACAACCTCCTTCTTCGCAAAATAAACCATAATCTCCTCAAGGCTCGGTGTTACTGCCTTCATGTTCCATGAGAAATCGTAGTCTTTTGCAAGAATCAAACCCGTAAATCCAAATGAATTTATCTTATAGGAGATCAATCTGTCCTTCACTTGGTGCAGTTGAGTTGTGGCACCATTTAGAATAAGATAAGACTCTTTAAACTCTTCCTTCTCACCACTGCGGACGATTTGCCCATTTTCAATGAAGGTTATAAAATCAGCGCATTTCTCTAAATCTGTAGTAATATGGGTCGAGAACAAAATACTAATTTCTCCGTCAGCGACGAGTCCTTGGAAGATATCCAACAATTCGTCCCTTGCAACCGGGTCAAGCCCGCTGGTCGGTTCGTCAAGAATAAGAAGTTTTGCCCCATGGGATAAGGCAATGGCAATACTGTATTTCACCTTCATTCCCATCGATAGTTCGGCAATCCTTTTGTTTTCATCCAACTTGAATTTCCGAAGGTAATTGCTGTACGTTTCATTATCCCAATTGGCATAGAACCTCTTAATTACATCAGTCAAGGCCTTTACTTTGCTTCGGGTATAAAAGTCTACGCCGCCCATGGCATATCCAATTTCCTGCTTCAACTCAAGTTCGTACTCAACCATATTTTTCCCCAATATGTGAATTTCCCCGCTATCCATGTGGGTCATATTCAAAATTGATTTTATCGTCGTGGTCTTCCCTGCGCCGTTAGCACCGATAAAACCCATAATATAGCCTTTCTCCAGTTGGAATGATACGTTTTTAAGTTGAAAGTTTTGGTAACTCTTATTTACGTTTCGAATGTCCAATGCAAGCACTCTATACATCCCTCCTCATTAAATTGTGATTATCGTGTATACACAATATATCTAATATAAATGATTCTGTCAATACCTACCATGAGATTGCTCACTTCTAAAAAGAAATAACCACCCTACAGGTGGTCATTAAAACAGTTTATTTAACTAAGGAACCAAAATACAGTGCTATTACATAAATGCAAAGAAACCTTTGTCTTTAAACTTTAATATCAAATAAAGAATAGCCTTTATTAATACAAGTATATATAAAGGGCTATCGCTAACGTTGAATATAGATCTGGTAACATCTTTCGCCTTTCACCTTACTATGTTGAGTATCTTCTCTTTGCTTGCAGAACTAAGCGAGTAGTTAACCTACTTAGGATTTGGATGAAAGGAATTGATGGAATGGAAGGAAACAGCAGCATTTGGTTCACTTTATTATCGAGTGTTTTTTTATTGCAATTATCGGAGTTTATACATATCGGAAATCAAGAGGTATTAATGACACAACTGAGGGTTACTTTCTTGCAGGCAGAGGAATGTCTGGTGGATTTATTGCAAGCGCTCTCATCTTAAATAACTTGTCAGCCGAACAAATGGTAGGACTTAACGGACAAGCATACGGAGGAAACATGACCAGTATGGCTTGGGAAGTCACCTCTGTTATGGCCATCATTATCATGGCACTCATCCTGTTGCCGCGTTATTTAGGAGTTGCTTTTACTACATTATCACAGTTTTTGAGAGACCGTTTTGATGAAGATGTGCGCAAAATGGTGGTAGTACTGTTTATGCTTGGCTATGTTTTGGTAACAATTCCCTCAACCCTTTATTCTGGAGCACTCGGAGTGTTAAAACTGTTTGATCTTCCTAACTTAACTGGTTTATCCTACACTCAGTCAGTATGGACTATGGTTTGGGTTATAGGAATCATTGGAGCATTGTTTGCAGTATTTGGAGGAATGAAGGCAATCGCTGTATCTGACAGTCTAATCGGCATTGGTCTCATTGCCATATGTACGTTAATTCCTATCATAGGACTTTTTGTTCTTGGAAACGGGGACATACTCGGAGGATTAAAGACAATCTCCACAAGCAGTCCAGAAAAGCTGAACGCAATAGGAACAAGCGAGGATGCAGTTCCTTTTGAGATCGCCAATTTCATCCTTAGATGCATAATTACCTTTAACACTAAAATCACCATTTTCAGCTTCCATAAGTAAGCCTTTAACCTCTTTAATAGGACGAACAATCATTCGGCTGATGATGATACTTAGAGTTATTAGTGCCAATACAACAATACCAGTAACAAAAATAAGTATTTATTGTTTGTTTTCTTTATTTTCGTTATTAATTGATTTTGCAATTGTTAGGTTAGAATTCTGCAATTCTTTTAAAGTATCATTAAGTGCGGTTGCTCCTGTTGGTCCCGCTGGACCCGTTGGTCCTATTATTCCAGTGGCAGTTAGCAGCGCTACATCATCAATTAAAATATTAGAAGCAGCTGCTAACGGTATTTAGTTTATAAGCAAATATGCTTGAGTAGTACCCGCAGGTGCTGTACTAGTTGTTAAATATACTTCTTGCCAATCGCTAGTTTGTGCATTTGGTAGCCTGTTAGCTGGAAGATAGGTCGAAACCAGTTCCTATAAGCTCAAAATTTTGTCCAAAAAAGAAAACTTGAATTAACACTGCAGGAGCCTGTAAATTACTATCCTTAGCTAAAGATACAATAAGTTCTAAATTCTCCCCCGTTCCGGCAGGGACAAATTTTCCAATATAGGCCGGTTCAATTCCCTGTTCAAGCAAAGCAGAATATGTTCCCGAATGAGAATACTGATTTGTAACAGTGGAATTTTCAGGGAAAACCCAACCATTTAAATTTCCTGTTTCAAATCCACTATTAGTGATTAAATTTAATAAACTCATCTATCTACTCCTTTCGGAAGTATTTTGTATACGAATATAATATGAGTTTTTAATTAAATTGTCTGAGCACTACTCTATATAATGTTCTAGTTAATAGCACATTTTTGAAGTCAGTTAAGACATAAATAAAAAACCACTGTAAATATCAGTGGTTTTTAAAGTTATTAAAATGGATGAAATAATCAGTTCAACATACTTAAATGTACATATTATATCCTGTAAACTCATCTATTTTCTCTCCAAAAAGATGTACTAAAATGTACACCTTTTTGGTTTAAATACTAAATATATAGAATATAATACGTGAAAAAAGATCTCATTATTGTTCCCATAAGTTAGTACATGGCCGTGAGATCTGGAATACGAGACTCACGTAAAAAGAAAACTACTGATGAAATAATCCCTAGAAACAAGAGATTAAGAGAATTTTACGATAAGAAACGTAGTGAAGGTAAACTTTTTAAAGTAGCTGTAATTGCGTGTGCAAATAAACTTTTACACTGGATATTTGCCCTATTAAAGAACAGAACCACTTTCCAAGATATTGCATTGTAACCAAACCAATCAAGACTATGAAAAACCTTCCAAACTAAGGATACAGGAAGGTTATTTGGCATGCATATTTTTAGTATACCATTATAGATTTTAAGTTTTTATTAAAAGATGTTGACAAACTATTGGCTGGTTTTGTCTTAGTGAAATCGTTAACAAATTTATATTTTTTAGTCATTTATTGACATAAAAAAGAGAATCAGAAGTCGTCCTCCCTAGTTAAAATAACTTATCTTAAAAACTTTATTTGATAAAAGGAAAACTTTAACTGACTATTTATTTTATATACGAACGTAAGTACTTGAATTTTAACAATTAATCAGTTATGCTGATTATTAGTAAAACTGATTAACCCAGGAGGTGAATATTACACTTGGAAAAATGGAATCAATCTTATGGCTTTTTACTAGGAAAAGTTCTTCAACAAATGGAAACTAAATTTGCTGAAGGACTGACCCCTTATAAAATTAATGCTAGACAATATGGAGTCCTTTTATTTATTAGCGGAAACCCTTATTCTTCACAAAAGGATATTTCCGAAAATCTACAAATTGATCGGACGACCATGGTTAGCCATATCGATCACCTAGAAACTTTAGGATTTGTAGAGAGAACTAGAAATCCTAATGATAGAAGATCCTATAGTCTTTTAATCACATCAAAAGGGACTCAAGTTTTAGATTCACGTTGGGAATTTCTAATGGAAACGGAATTAGAAGTACTCACCCCTTTAAACAATCAAGAAAAACAATTGCTTAAGGAGTTTCTTGTGAAAATTTGGAACCAACTATAAAACTGGAGGAATTTATTTATGAATGCACTTGATTATTTTAAAGCACGTCTGGAAGCAACTGTTAGTCCTATGGATTATTTAAGATCGGCACAAGTCGATCCAGAAAGATACTTCTTAATTGATGTAAGAAACGGTCCTGAACATGTAAGAAGTCTAACAATAAAAAATGCTAATATTATTCCTCAACAAGAGTTGCAAGAGCGAATACATGAAATTCCTAAAAATAAAGAAATTATTGTTTACTGTTGGGATGTCTGGTGTAATACAGCAGCTAAAGTAGCAGTATTTTTGTTAGAGCGTGGTTACAAAGTAAAAGAGTTGTCTGGTGGGATAGCTGCGTGGAAAGAAATGAATTTTCCTGTCTCAGATGCTCCTCTAAATGTTAATCCATCTGATAATTGTGGATGCTAACTCTAATGCATCATGAAAAAAGGTACTGGATTGGTGTTGCTTCTCGTGATCATGTTTTAAATGCAGTCCAAGGTGGATTCGCTCAGCTTTGTCATGGCAAACAAGCGCCTTTAAGAAAGATGAGCACTGGTGATTGGATAATTTATTACTCTCCCAAGGTTAATTATAAAGAAAGTGCTCCTCATCAAAAATTTACTGCTATAGGAAAAATTATTGATGAAGATGTTTTTCAGGTGAATATGGGAAATGATTTTGTACCTTTCCGAAGAAATATTGATTTTATTCCTAGCATTGAAACACCCATTAAACCACTAATTTCAAAACTGTCATTTATTAAAAATACAAAATACTGGGGTTATTCCTTTCGATATGGTCATATAGAAATAAGCGAAAAAGATTTTAAACTAATAGCAGAAAAAATGGTTAATAGAAAAGGAGATTAGAACATTCTAACCTCCTTTTTACATTGATTATTTAGCTAACCTTCCATGTTTTTCCATAGACAAGTTTTCATTTATTACAGGAATGCTGCCCCGTTAGCGCTATAGTTAATAGAGCATTAATACCCCCGATAGCTTAAGTACATTTCTTAAAAAACTTATCCTTTTTACACCATTTAGGGGATCGTCAGAAAAATGCGGATTTACAACGTTAAGCAATTCAAACATAAAAAAGTCGAATTCCCTGTCCTTAGAGGAAAACGACTTTTTTATTTGACTTCTTCAAGTAAAGCCCCATTAACCTTTTTCCTGGACCATTTGTAATCTCTGTGAAGTGAAGTTAAATTAAACCTGTGCTAGCCCACCATCTACGAACAATTCAACACCCGTCAAGTAACTGCTTTCGTCTGAAGCAAGGAAAGATACAGCGTTTGCAACTTCTTCAGGTGTCCCAACTTTTCCAGCTGGAACAGTATTTCTGCTATTTTCCATTACTTCTTCAAGTGCATCACCAAAAAGCTCATCGTAGGCAGGTGTAAGAATACCTCCTGGACTAACCACATTTACACGGATTTCAGTACCTTTTAGGTCAAGAATCCAGCTGCGAACTAGTGCTCTTAATGCTGCTTTAGATGCTCCATATACACTAAACGCTGGGTTTCCAATTGATCCAGCAGTAGAGCCCGTTACAATAATAGAACCTTTTTTGTTCGGGAATAGTGATAATGCTTTTTGAACAGTAAAGATGGTTCCTTTAACGTTAATGTCGAACGTTCTATCAACCTGCTCTTCCGTAATTTTACCTAATGGAAGGAAGTTGCCTGTGCCTGCATTAGCAAAAAGAATGTCCAACTTACCTTTTTCCTGCTTTATAATGTCATATAGTTTGTCTAAGTCTTCAAGCTTAGAAATATCCCCTTGAACACCGGTTACGTTCTTGCCAATTTGGTTAACAGCTTTATCAAGTTCGTTTTGTCTGCGTCCTGTTATATAAACATATGCACCTTCGTCTACAAACTTTTGTGCAGTAGCAAGACCAATCCCACTTGTTCCGCCCGTTACAAGCGCTATTTTACCCTCAAATTTACCCATACTTAACACTCCTTAAGAATTTTATTTTAAGTCTAATACCTTTAAGTACTTGAAGAACAACTTACAAGATATAGTATCCTTCAGTAAGCACATTATCGGAAGTACCCACTTTTTTGTGATATAGTAACTAAAAAGTAATTAATGTGGAATGGAGAGGTTTAGACTTGAAAAAATTTAGTTGTGGTTTTGAAGTGACAAAGGAAGTTATTGGCGGAAAGTGGAAAGGTCTTGTATTATACTTTTTAATGAATGGACCAAAGAGAACAAGTGAATTAAAGCGCATTGTCCCAAATATAACTCAGAAAATGCTGATTCAAACACTTAGAGAGCTTGAAGCCAGTGGACTCGTGAGCAGAAAGATGTATAATCAAGTACCGCCGAAGGTTGAATATTCACCCACTGAACTTGGAGAATCTCTTAAACCTATCTTGCAGGAGCTCTGTCAATGGGGAGGCCATTATGCAGAGCAAGAGCATGCAGAAGGTGAATTCGAAATCGTACCACCAGAAGAGGCTTCATAATAAGGAATACAACTTTTAACACCTTATATGTTAGGGCGTTTTATGTTGCACTGGGATGAGGGCATAATAATTCGAAGAAGATTGTCTCGACTACAGGGTTGCTGGCACGACTTTTAGAACAGAAAACAGCTACCCAATTAGGTAACTGTTTTCTGTTCTAAAATGTAAGATACTCAATTAGTCTCACTCTGTTTCCAAATGGGTTCCCATTAACTATACAAAAGAAGTTAATTATCACGGTTTTTTTCTCCCCATTCACATAACTGTTCTAAAACAGGTAATAGCGTTTCTCCTTTATGTGTAAGACTGTATTCCACTTTAGGAGGGATTTGAGGATATTCTTTTCGTCTAACCATCCCATCTGCTTCCAAATCTTTCAGTTGTGAACTCAATGTTTTAAAGGTGATAGTACCTAATCTTCTTTTCATCTCATTAAAGCGAACGGGTTGATTTTCCGAAAGGAGATACAGAATTAACATTTTCCATTTCCCTCCAACAACAGACAATGTATATCCGAAAGGTGTCTCTTGGATATTTCCCTTTTCTTTAAAATCAGCCATACTCATATTTGACACTATCCTTTCTGGTAGTAGCTATCTAAATAGTGCGTACTATTTTTTTCTTTGTTTTCATTTTATACTTACCTTACTTTGAAATAAAGGAGAGAAAAAATGACTAATATTAAAACCTACAATCACGACCTATGGGATCACGGCATTACACAAGGATACAGCGTCAACGGTACTATCTATATTTCTGGTCAATTTTCCCACGATAAGGATGGTATGTTCATTGGCAAGGAGAATATTGAAGCTCAGACGCGACAAACATTTGAGAACCTCGATAGAGTATTGGAGGAATTTGGTGTCACGAAGTCCAACCTCGCTTATGTGGAAATCTTTCTAACAAATCCGCAAGAGCACTCCGAGCCTGTCATCAGTCTGTTCAAGGAATATCTAGAACAACACAGACCAGCCGGCAGCCTCATCGGCGTGACTTACCTGGCATTCCCGGAGCAATTGATTGAAGTCAAGGCTGTCGCACACGCTGAATAAGCAAGCTACATTTTAAACACAAAGTAAATTATGTCAACCCTATTTAGGTCATATTATAACAATTAAATCTGTAATGATTTTGAATGAAATAAAAGCAAGTATCATTACAGATAATATTGTTATCTGTAATTCCTTATTGCTTGTCATAAACCTGCCTCGATTACGCCATATCCTCATACGACATATGAGAAAGGCCGTATCTAATTATCGCTTATTACCATATATAATAAGCATTATAAAGATACGAGATAACGAAACTAGGAGACATTAGATGATAATTAATAATGAACAAGATATTAATGGGTTAAAAGAAATGGAAAAATCGTTAGTCTAATTAGATAGGAATTAATTAAAAGTACAGTCCATGGTATTACTCCCCTACCACCTCCATTATTTTTGAATATTTTCACTTGAACAAATCTGCCACGTTTGCGACACAAGAAAGTTTATCTTCATTTAATAAGATATGCCGCCATTTTATTAACAATAAATAAAAAATCTACCACTTGGCAGCTTTAAGAATATAATGGAATATCAATAATGGGATGTTTTTGTGAGTAAAGTGATAATTCTGTGGATAATTTTCTTATGATATTTTTTAATATTTATTGGTAGTAAATTTTACTTATTAGCAAAATCGAGACTGTTCATAGCAAAAAAACGACCCACCATTAGGTGAATCGTCCCTTCCTGCTATTCAAGGAATTTCTGCATATCCTCATCTAAATATACCCAGCCTTTCCAGCCGATATGAATTGTGTCACGCATAAAATAAGGCTCGTATTCATAGTCAGAGTAATCGGCGTAAGTAAATCCGCTATCATTTATTTGTGTCTTTATACGAGTGTAATAGTCTTGCCGGCCTTTTTCGGGAAAGCCTGTGTAATCATAGTAAGCGCCATTAACCGGGATAATGACAAAAAGCGGTTCGGCGCCAGATTGCTTGAGTATATCAAGCATCAGCTGGAAATCATCGTATTCTGGTGATTCTGCATAGGAACGGCCTTTATTTTTTCCTTTCATTTCCTTGATGGAGTGCTTCTTATGATTATATACTTTGTCATCAATATAAAATTCGGAATGCTGTGTTCGTTCTTCTCCATAAGAATCAGCTTGTGTTTGCAATTCTTCCCATGTTTTGTCCTTGACTTCAGCTGATTGATGCCTATTAGTGGTTGAATCATTCAGAAGTGTGAAGTACAAATCCTTTTTCTTCAGTACGGAAAGATAGGTCTTTGCAGGAACTGATAAAATATTAAACTTAATCTTTTTATCATTCAGATAAGCGTCATAAAGCTGATAAAGAATGGTATCATTCTTGACTGCATTATACGTCATCAGGCGTTGCATCAATTTTCGTTTCACCTGCTCGTCCACTTCCTTATTGAAAGGAAGCTCGTATGCTTGCAGAGAGGAATAGTTTGGTGCAAAATGCTGCTCGTCTGTACCATGCTTTACAAACCATTGCGGTGATACGATGATGACCATTTGCTTGTTCTTCAATCGAGCGGCATGGGTTGCAAAGTTTAAGTCGTGAATAATAGAGGTCATTCCGCCTTTTCCTACTAAATAAGGTGTGAAGGGAGCTGCGTTCGTTTCAAAATAATTTGATGGATGGAATGGATCCCAGCGCGATAATTCTGAAGAACCATAAATCGGAACATACTTTGAATGTTTGAGCATTTCACTTTGTAAATAGGTTCCTTGAAACATATTTGGCTCCAGACTGATAGCCGATTCCTCCAAGCGATCAGCAGGAACTAACTTAGCCAGCCATGATACGGGTACGAATACAACCCCGGCAAACAGGACCAATGCAAGAATGATTGGTCCAAACAAATACTTTTTCTTCATTATTTCAACTCATTCAGACGGTCAACGATAGCATTTGGTGTATTCCATGTATCTCGGTCGAACTCCGTAATTGGTACATTAATATCAAGCTGATCCTGGAATTTAACTAGTAATTCTACTGTTCCAAAAGAATCAATTAGTCCTGAATTGAATAAATCCAAATCAAGCTCTTCTTTCACAACATCATCTTGACAAACTTCTGCAATAACTTGTAGTACTTCTTCTTTAAAATTCATTTATATATCCCCTTTTATTGAAATGGTTTGCCGGAAAACAGATAAAAACCGAAGCAAACGACATGGAAAGTGATGATGATAGACACCATTGTCATTGCTTTTCCTGTTGGCCAGCGTTTATGTTTTTTATTCCAAGTCTCGAAGAAATTAAATCCGGTCATCATCATGGCATGATATGTTCCATAAATGATGTACTGAATTTCTAATCCATGCCATGCTCCCATCAGCAGGAACAGCAGGATATAACCTAAATTCGAAACGAGCATTTTGTTTTGTATCCATTTTTTCTTCTTTATGATGAAGACAAAGCGCATGAACACATAATCACGGAACCAGAACGACAGTGACATATGCCATCGGTTCCAGAAATCCTTGATGTTGCGGCTGATAAATGGTTTATTAAAGTTCTCCGGTGACCGGATACCCATTATATAACTGACTCCGACTGCAAATGCCGTATAGCCGGCAAAGTCGAAGAATAGGTACAAGCTATAGCTGTACATGTACAACAGGTGATATGAAAACTTACCATCTGCTATATAATCTAGATTCATAATGAAGTACGTATTAATGCAATAGCCGATTATAAATTTATACAAAAACCCAAGGAAGATTTTGTTGATCCCTTTATATAGCAGCTCTTTGTACTCCTCCGGTTTCCAGCGCTTTTCTTCATCCTTCTGGAATCTGCGGAAGCGGTCAATAGGACCCGAGGAAATTGTCGGGTAAAACAGCATAAAATTAACAAGCTTAAAAATCGAGAGCTGCTGCTTAATCAAACCATCTCTTGTTTCAATAATAATTTGGACAGCTCGGAATGTCAGATAAGAGATACCTAGAAAACTAGCCCAATTATCCACTGCCAAAATCGGTAAAATCTTGGATAAAATTAAAGGCAGGATGGATAGAAAACTTATTACATAGAATACGAGGCTGCTATTCTTTGTCTGTCGATACGAAATATAGCCTTTGACCAATATAACTTGAAGGATGGTGAAGACTACTAATGAGAAAAAGCCCGCGTTCCCTCCTGAAAATATAATAGCCAATACAACAATTGAGACAAAAACATTATAATAACGCAGGCGCTTGCCCATTATGCCGAGTATCATTGTCGGCAGAAGCAAGATACCTAGAATAATAAAGAAAAGGAACGAGCTATACGGGGTCATGCGAATACCTCTTCCTTCATTTTCTTGCGGTCTGCTTTTCCATTTATCGTCATTGGAATAGAAGTATGATACGAGAACTTACGCGGAATCATATATGCTGGCAAGCGCAGAGCAAGATCTTTGCGGATTGCAGCTGTCAGTTTGTATTCCTTATCAAAATCATGGTCCGCCGGCACAACTGCCGCAATCAAGTATTCAATTTCTTCGTTTGGTGCATAAGGAATAATAATCGCAGCCTTAATAAAATCAGACTGATTAAGGTGGAACTCAATCTCTTCCAGCTCCATCCGGTAGCCATGAAGCTTGATCTGAAAATCCATTCTGCCTTGGCAGTACACCAACCCGTCTTGAATAATGCCGGCATCTCCGGTACGATAGGCATTCATTCCGTTAATCATGCCGAATGCATTTTCTGTCAGTAGCGGCTCACCTAGATAGCCTTTTGACACACTTGGCCCAGCAAGAATTAGCTCCCCTTTTTCCCCTTCTGGCAACGGATTATCCAATTCATCCACAACGAAAATACGCATATCAGATTTTGGGTAGCCAACTGGCAGAGCCTTCTCTTTCGCAAGCAATTCTTCTGTAATCTCGATAGACGTCACAGCCACTGTTGCTTCTGTTGGCCCATAGGTATTAAAAATCCTTGCTTTTGGGAAACGTGCTTTCAGCTCCTTGGCCACAGCTAGCGGCAGTACTTCTCCACAGAAAAGAAATACTTCAAGCTCTGGAAGCATCTTGTCATTAAAATCTGGATTTGGAAAACACATTTGCACGAAGGATGGTGTCGATGTCCACACTTGCAAGGCAGAGCGGCTCAAGTTCTCAAACAAAAGCTTCGGCTTATTGCTTACATCTTTCTCTAGCGCATGAATGGTGCCTCCGCTCTGTAACGCTGGATAAAAGTCCATCACAGACAAATCGAATGAAAAAGGCGCCTGATTCAAGAATACTTTTCCTTCATCTAATGGAAAGTCACCTGTCATCCAATCGGTAAAAGATTGCAGATTTGCTGCAGTTATTTGAACACCTTTCGGATTTCCTGTACTGCCGGAAGTATAAATGGTGTAAAAAACTTCTTCAAGATGGACCCAGTACTCATCGCCAATAAGCTCTTCTTGTTCCAATTCCAGGTTTAGCATATGTAAAACTGCAACACTATCAAAATCCAGCTTGCTATCTGTTGTATTAATTACTAATCCAGCACCAGATTTTTCGACGATAAGACGCACCCGTTCCATTGGAATGGATGTATCTACCGGTATATAAGGGTATCCAGCCTGCACACAGGAAAGGAACGCTACCGGCATATCAGTTGCCATATGTCCATACACAACAATTGGCGTCTGCCGCTCGAGCTGAATGGCATGTAATAAGCTTGCTAGTCTCCTCGATTTGTCCCAAAGCATTCCATAGGTCAGCACCTGATCCTCTGTACGATATGCAATATGCTTCGGTTTTCTTTCCGCATGCTGTGCAATACGAGTTAAAAGTTTCATTTTATTATCTTCTCCATTTAGAAATCATTATAAATATAGTTGCCAGTATTGGCCGTATGGAAGCCGTACATCAAAAATAAGGTAACGAGGATAGCCAAATAAAAACAAGTATGTAAAGCAAACCGGACGCCAGTGTGCATATACAGCTGTTTAAGCTTATTCATCTTCTCTCTCCTTTCTTTTATTCAAATTTATAGCCGGTTCCAATAACAGTCCGGATATGATGTGATTCAAAGCTTAATTTAGCTCTTAGCTTTTTTATATGTGTATCCACAACTCGACTATCACCATCGAAGTCAAATCCCCATACGTGATTCAAAATTGTTTCCCGTGAAAGGACATTATTTTTATGCTGAAGCAAGAACACCAATAATTCATATTCTTTTGGCGTCAATTCGACCTGTTGGCCCCCGAGCTGAAGCTGATGGGACTTCGTATTAACGATTGCTTCACCGAAGCTTAGCATATGACCAGTCGGCAAGTAATGTTCGTTTGCCCGTTTCATTAAAGAATTAGCACGTGCTACTAATACTTTTGGGCTGAATGGCTTCGTAACATAATCATCGGCCCCAAGTTCAAAACCATGAATTTTATCATCGTCACTGGATTTCGCTGTCAGCAGAATAATCGGTACACCAGAACTCATTCGTACCTGCTTGGTGACAGCAAATCCATCCATTTGCGGCATCATGATATCGAGAATGACTAAATCCGGATAAATGGCATCAAACCAATCTATCGCACTGCTGCCATTATCCGTTTCATACACTTCCCAACCGTCCTTTTTGAAATAATCAGCTACAACTTCTCGAATTCTCACTTCATCCTCGACAAGCAATACTTTCTTCCCCATCGTGAATCTTCCTTCCAATTTATAGATATTAACAAGGTTATATGTCTTTCATGTGTCCTAATAAGAAATTATTACCATTATTTGAAATGAACATAGAAACGTACACCGTCTGGCATGTTTTCCGCACCATAATGAAATCCATGCAAGTTAAGTATTTGCTGGACAATCGCCAACCCTAAGCCTGTACCACCTGTCATTCGGCTTCGCGAAGATTCAGTCCTATAGAACCTTTTCCAAATATTATCCAGATGCTCACTTGGTATTTGCTGGCCTTTATTCTCAATTTTGAACACACAACCGCCATTTTCCTGATCCAATTCAATTCGAATCACAATAACAGAATTAGGCTCACTGTGCCGAACCGCATTAATAAGAAGATTTTGCATTACTCGTTCCATCCACTCATAATCCGCCAAAATATGCTGTTCATTCTTCGGCATGATTTCAATGACAACATTTTTCTCTTGTGCAATACAGAATAATTTAGAGGCCAATACCTCAATCATTTCACTAAGCAAAAAAGATGTTTTTCTTAGTTTAATCGCACCGTTCTCCAACTTAGCCAAATCGAGCATATCTTTAATAAGCACTTCCATCTTTTCTGACTCCTCAATGATCACTTCTACATAGTGGTCATGCTTATCCGGACTAACACCATCCTGCAGCCCCTCAGCGAAGCTTTTGACAATGCTGAGCGGCGTCTTCAGTTCATGGGACGCATGCTCGAAGAACTCGCGCTGCTCCTTTTCCATCTGCACACGTCTTTCCATATCACGTTTTAGCTTTCCATTAGCTTGTTTCAAGTCATTTAATGCAACATCTAAATTCTGTGCCATAACAAGCATATTGTTCGAAAGGCTCCCAAGCTCATCCTTCTGCTTAATCGGCTTCGCCGATGAGAAGTCTAGATGCACCATTTTTTTTGCCATTTCATTCAATTTAATCAATGGTCTGCTGACAAGACGGGAATAGAATAGCGACAACAAAATGATGAGAATAAACCCAATAATGCCGATATATATATAAAATATTCGAAGTGCTTCATTGGTATCTTTAATTTCCTGAATAGATGTGACAGAGAACATAAATTGCATTTCTCCATCTTTCTTAATTGGCTCAATTAGTACTAAATTATGTTTTCCACTCCATGATTCCACCCAATCCAACTGCAGACTTTCCCCTTCAGTAAGCTGCTTTAACTGTTCCTCCTCAAGCGGGAACCATTCCAACAACGCATCATAGAGTATTCCTAGTCCTCTATTAATCATTCCACCCTTAGGCAGCGAAATGCTTTTTACCTTTCCTTCAATAGCCACTTCATTTTCGATTGGATCTTCCCCTGCACTTGACGAATTCTTTGTAATAACAGATGGATAAATGACCGTAGGAACCTTAGCATCTGGTTCTCCTCGAACAATCAATGTATCTCCCTCTTTGATATTCAATGCTTGTAACTGTTGTCCGTAAGACGAGACTAGTAAGGACAGCGATACTTCTACTACATTTCCATCTCCTGTTTCCAGCATAATATTAAACGGATCCTGAACTAACTGAAAACCTTCTTCGTCCACAATCGTCAACGGACTTTTGGACTTCCTCATGTAAGATAAAGTCTGTTTTGTCAGTTCCGCTTCGCTCCAGGAGTTTTCCTCATAACCTTCTGCTAATTGATGTATGCGATTTGCTGCTTCTTTCGTTTTATGATGCTGATAGAAACGATCAAATAATGACAATTGAAATATCATAATCATGGCGTAAAACACCAAAAAGAATAAAGCTGTTACAGCAAATAATTTAACGGTAATACCGCGTTTTCTCATGTTCTACTCCTTTATTTCATACGACTGTTTATTAATAACTTAAGCTATTCGTATGTTTTTTGTGTGTCCACAAACACCACTTCATATAGTAACCATCTTTTTGAAGTTATGGAACTTTTTTTACTTGAGCATTTCCATCAGAAATGAAGGTATCATTGGCAAAATAGATGTATGTTCTAGACAGCCTTGTTAACATCAACTACTTATTTAAAATAAAAAAACATCTAGTAATTAGATGCCTGCCTGCACTGATTAATGTCCTTACACAAAGTTAACCTTTTTCACATTTCTTCTACTAGATGCTTCAGTTAATTCCACAATAAAAGGAGCATTAATCTTTTCATCGATTAATGCTCACTAAACCTCTCTATTATATTATTAAAGGAATATTTTCGGTTTAGCTAACTAGACATAAGCCTAACAAATAACGATTAATGGATTTAAACACTTATATTGACTTAAAAATCCGTAGTTCTATCAAAACAACTATAGGTACACATTAATATGTTTGAATATTCAGTATTTTAAATAGATAAAAAAATGGCTCCGCAGGTAGGACTCGAACCTACGACCGATCGGTTAACAGCCGATTGCTCTACCACTGAGCTACTGCGGAACAAAAAAGTATGTATTATATGGTGGGCCTAAATGGACTCGAACCATCGACCTCACGCTTATCAGGCGTGCGCTCTAACCAGCTGAGCTATAGGCCCATATTGGAGCGGGTGATGAGAATCGAACTCACGACATCAGCTTGGAAGGCTGAGGTTTTACCATTAAACTACACCCGCATAATAGGTTGTAAAAAAGATTTAAGATATGGCTAAACTGGTTCATTCGAACTGTTAAGCACCTGCCATAATAATATTATTGGCAGGAGTAGTAGGAATTGAACCCACACCGGAGGTTTTGGAGACCTCTGTTCTACCTTTAAACTATACTCCTAAATGGCGGTCCGGACGGGACTCGAACCCGCGACCTCCTGCGTGACAGGCAGGCATTCTAACCAACTGAACTACCGGACCAGATTGCGGGGACAGGATTTGAACCTGCGACCTTCGGGTTATGAGCCCGACGAGCTACCAGACTGCTCCACCCCGCGATAATATTATTTATTTAACTAATGGAGGAGGAAAGGGGATTCGAACCCCTGCGCGGTTTGACCCGCCTGTCGGTTTTCAAGACCGATCCCTTCAGCCGGACTTGGGTATTCCTCCGTATTGGTGGAGCCTAGCGGGATCGAACCGCTGACCTCCTGCGTGCAAGGCAGGCGCTCTCCCAGCTGAGCTAAGGCCCCGTTATTTTTGGGATATTAATGGTCGGGAAGACAGGATTCGAACCTGCGACCCCTTGGTCCCAAACCAAGTGCTCTACCAAGCTGAGCTACTTCCCGATATGGCGCGCCCGAAAGGAGTCGAACCCATAACCTTCTGATCCGTAGTCAGACGCTCTATCCAATTGAGCTACGGGCGCTAAATTTTCGAAAAACAATGGTGCCGAGGACCGGAATCGAACCGGTACGGTAGTCACCTACCGCAGGATTTTAAGTCCTGTGCGTCTGCCAGTTCCGCCACCCCGGCATTGTTTTTAAAAATTGGAGCGGAAGACGAGGTTCGAACTCGCGACCCCCACCTTGGCAAGGTGGTGTTCTACCACTGAACTACTTCCGCTTAGAGTATGAAATTAAATGGTGCGGGTGAAGGGAGTCGAACCCCCACGCCTTGCGGCGCTAGATCCTAAGTCTAGTGCGTCTGCCAATTCCGCCACACCCGCGTAAATGGTGAGTCATGCAGGATTCGAACCTGCGACCCTCTGATTAAAAGTCAGATGCTCTACCAACTGAGCTAATGACTCATCTCATTTTAAAAGATGGTGCCGACGAGAGGACTTGAACCCCCAACCTACTGATTACAAGTCAGTTGCTCTACCAATTGAGCTACATCGGCATTTATATGGTGGAGGATGACGGGATCGAACCGCCGACCCTCTGCTTGTAAGGCAGATGCTCTCCCAGCTGAGCTAATCCTCCAAATATTGGTGACCCATACGGGATTCGAACCCGTGTTACCGCCGTGAAAGGGCGGTGTCTTAACCGCTTGACCAATGGGCCAGTTTACCATTAATTCTAGTAGCCAAGTAAACTTCTTATTTGGCGACAAAAGTTATTATATAAAAACTATATTATATTCGTCAACATATTTTTTATAGTTTTTTTAAATAAATTTATATAAGTGGCTAACCCTCCATGTGGATTAGACATTTTAAATTGGGTCTTAGCCACCACTTTTACTGATATTAAGCTAACTCCCGCTTCATTAAAAACTTCACGCTACAAAAGTATTCGAACAAAAAGACCGGACAGAGCCGGTCATCAAAACTAGATTGATTTAGAACGCCCAATTCTTTGCTTAAACCCATTTGCTAGAGGCACGACGATGATGCCGGCAATAACGAGCTGCATGATGTTACCTGGGATAGAGCCGAACGGCTGAATCCAGTTGCTATAAAGGATAACTTCTGTAAAATAGTAGCCGACAACTTTGATAATAAGGGCAACAGCCACTGCCAGTACGTGTACGTATACCTTTTTGCCAGGCATCTTTTCAGCAATAAGGCCAGCTACATATCCCATTGCACCAACGATAACAAATGTAAACGGAGCCCATAATGTCCAGCCTGAAACAATATCGAACAGAGCCATTCCGAAGGCTCCCACTATTGCGCCTGATTTTTTACCAAATACAAAGGCAGCAATCAAAAGCGGCACGTTACCTAAATGAATGAGGCCCCCGTTACCCATCAGTGGCAGCCTAATGTTGATAAACATAGTAGCTAGGAAAGTTAAGGTAATAAAAAGTGCATTAAGAACCAGAGTTCTCGTTTTATTATGTTCTGTCGTAAACATGTAAATCCCCCTCGTTATTTCGGAGTGTGTGTTCAAAAGAATCTCCACTTCTTTAATGATTACTAGTATAATGAAATCTGACAATATAAAAAGTGCCACTTTTTTAAAATATAACATGGTCAGAGAGGAGGATTCTTGAATGGATATGCTTATGTTTGAATTGAATAAACATGCAACAAAACCCTTGTATGAACAGCTTTATATTGGAATTAAAACCGCCATTTTGAGCCAACAAATTGAAGTTGGAACGAAGCTGCCATCTAAAAAAAAGTTGGCCGAATTTTTAAATATCAGTCAAACAACCGTAGAAGTTGCATATGCTCAGCTGATTGCAGAGGGCTTTATTGTCTCAAAACCGCGGGTTGGTTTTTTTGTAGAGGATATTAATGAATTACCTTATATCGGAACAGAGCAGGTCGAGCTGCCAGTGGAGGATACTGAGGAAAAAATTATCCAGTTCGACTTTCACCCAGGAAAAATTGATACAGATTCCTTTCCTTTTTCACAGTGGAGAAAATATGCAAAAAATCTATATGATCTTCCTTCCAAGGAGCTGCTGCAGATTGGAGAACCCCAAGGAGAATACGCGTTACGGACTGAAATAGCAAAATATCTTTATCAATCAAGGGGGATTGTGTGTAAACCGGAGCAAATAGTGATTGGTTCTGGGACGGAACAACTTCTTCCTATGATTTTAAGGCTGCTTGAAAATGATTCAAACTTCGCCCTCGAAAATCCTGGCTATTCAGCAATCCCAAGAATTCATCTGCAAAACAAAGCAATTCCGATTCCAGTTGATGAAGATGGATTAATTGTAGATGAACTAAAAAAAACAAACGCAAATGTGGTTTACATCACACCTTCGCACCAATTTCCGACAGGTGCAGTTCTTTCCGCCACGAGAAGAACACAGTTATTGCATTGGGCAGCAAAAGTTGAAAATCGCTACATCATTGAAGATGATTACGACAGTGAATTTCGTTACACTGGAAAACCGATTCCCGCATTGCAAGGAATGGACAAAAACGATAAGGTGATTTATCTGAGTACGTTTACCAAGTCATTAATGCCTTCATTACGAGTGGCTTATTTTGTTTTGCCTTCAACATTGCTAAAAAAATATAAAGAAACTTTCAGTTATTATTCAGCAACAGTTCCGAGATTTGACCAGCATATAGTAGCCAGCTTCATGAAAGACGGTTATTTTTCAAAACACCTAAACCGTATGCGGAAAATTTACCATAAAAAGCTTGATAAACTGACCCATATCTTTAAAACAGATTATCCTGAAGTCATTATCACCGGAGATCAGGCTGGGATGCATATTTTAATTTCCCTTCCCCTGCAGAAAAGAGAAAAGGAGTTAAAAACAATTGCGGCAGAAAGCTCCATCGCCATTTACCCGGTAACTGATTATCTGTTAAAACCAATAGAATATAAGTATCCAACATTTTTGTTAGGATTTGGCGGTATTCCACTAGAAAAAATCGAGGACAGTATTCACCAATTAATGCAGTGTTGGGGAATAGCAAAATAATTAAAGGCAGTCATAAAATGCCGGAAGAGCTTTCCGGTATTTTTATGACTATGTGGTTTTGACAGTTTTTTTATTTAGTTACCCTCTTCCTAACTGTAGTTCTGAGATAACAAATCCCCCTTTTGGGTGTTCAAAAGTCTTTTTCGAGGCTTTAATTTTTGACGGAGCGATTTTATCAATTTTGATCTTTTTAATAACCCTTTTTTCACATAAAAAAAAGCTACCGTTGCGGCAGCATGATTTAAACCTTATAAAACTAAATCATTCATAACACAAATCTTCACTGTTATTCCTGTTTAAATAAAACAGCCACTCACTAGGAGTTATTTCAATAAAAAGTTCCTGCAACAATGCTTATCCCAGACTTCTTTTTTATCTGGTGTGCCCTGCTCGAAGAAAATTTCACTATGATTAAATTGCTTTTTCAGTATTAGATGCTTGTCTTTTTGGCCTTGGAATATGCCATTTATATTTTAAAGACAACATCCTTAAGACAACAATTACTATAAATAATACGTAAGTTTCGATAGTCCCATTAATAAAATTAAGACCTATTAAAGCCCCCGTAATGATAGTCCAAAAAGCATATAGTTCATATTTAAAAACAAATGGCTGTCTTTTCGCTAAGGCATCTCGAATGATACCTCCACCTACACCGGTTAATAAAGCAGAAGCAATACTAGCACTTGCAGGTAATCCTGAATTTTTCGCGTAAAGAGCACCTTGAATGGCGAAAGCCACTAATCCAACCGCATCTGTTAGACCAAATGAATAATACCAATGCTTCCAACTAACAATTTTTTGAATAGGTATAAAATATATGACCGTAATCAATAGGAATGTTAGTAGAAATAATGTGTTTTGTTCCCATAATGCCGAAACTGGCACCCCTATCAATAAATTCCGTATAGCTCCGCCTCCAAAAGCAGTTATAAAGCCTAATGCATAGTATCCGATCAGGTCATAATCTTCTTCCGAGGCAATAAGCGCCCCACTAATCGCAAATGCGATAGTGCCGAGATAATTCCAAATGTCCCAGGACATAACTCTTTTGCTCCTATCTTTATTTCTTTAATAACCCATATAATTATAAATTCTGACTATGCATTTATACAACCTAAATTTATTTTTTGTTCATTGGGCCATTATAAATCTCTTAAACTCTCTACCTAAGCCAATCAAACATTTATCTTTAATTATTATTTCGCTTTGAAGCAACCATCCTAGATTGTCTTTTCGCATTACATTTCCTTCAACAAAAAAGGTTATCTTTTCAGTACAATCGTGTTCCTAGAATACTTGCCCGTGGCGAAAAGACAGGGAAATAATCAAACTATTATACCTTTTGAACACGCAGTAAATGAGCTTTAACTCGTTAATCCTTATTTGAATGAAAATTGAATATAATAAAAATACGCCTGATCCCTTATATATCGAAGGGTTAGACGTATTCACCACCAAATTTAAACACTTTCTTATTGGCTGTATAGGTACCCCTTTCTTGGTAACATGTCCATTGATTTTTAGGGAGCGTTCCTATTGGCAGCAATTAAGAATCTTGAGCTCTATTGGACATTTCCCTCGTGGCATCTAGATAACATGGTAAAACTCAAAGAATCTGCATATAAATTAGACTATATATAATTATCCCTGTTCATAAACTATCGCTCCTGTTAGCTTAACTAAATTTATTCATAAACTCGTCAATTCTACTTAGTTTCAAGTTTTAAAGAAAAGTTTTAGAGAAAATAAAAAGACCTGCAAGTATGAGCTGCAGTTTTGTTAATAGTGTCATTATAACTTTATCAATTGTATGAATGAGGATAATAAAAAACCTGATAGGAACCTAAGTGGTTATAAAGTGTTTACTTTAGATTTATATCTTATAATTTGTTTACTTATTAACCCAACCAAAATTCCAACAATAATTGGGAAGAAAGAGATTTCAGTATATGAGAGTGAAACTCTAAACATAAGAATATCTATTTCAGTAATAGTTCCAACAATATATAGAAGTACCACTGTTGCAAATCCTGCAGTAAAGGGAACCCAAAAGTATTTACTCACAAACTCCACCTCCAACTATAATAATTAATTCAAATTATATATTCATTTTTTCAATTACATTTTGATTTAATACTATCATTATACGTTTATCGGCTAATTTAGTTTCATAAATTAAAGCTACCTTATAGGAATATCCTACCCTGTTTGTACCACAAGAAAGTACTGCTTTTACAGAAATACTGCCAAGTTTCTCCCTTTAAAAGATAATTGCAAGTTGCTAACTGTCTTTTTTTAAAACTTTTGGTTATCCTTTTTATTGGTATTTCCTAGAATATAGATATTCTATAAAAGGAAGGGTTATCATCGATAATCCTAATAATAACAATAGCAGAATATTCAAAGTGTCATTTAGTATGTTGTCTATAAACACAGCAGCAAATATAAATAACGTGAGCAAAAAATAACTTATCTTGGAGCTTTTCTCTGTAATTCTTTGCCCAAGCTCTTCATCTTGCAATATACCGTCTTTCTCTTCCTTCGTCCCCCAAGTCATAGTTGAAAAGAAACCTATCAACAAAGCTCCAATTGTAATAACTTCATTTAAACCAGTCTCTTTTCCTATCGATATCTTATAAATTGTGAATCCTACTACGACTATTGAAGCTAACCCAAATATTATTGTACCGATTGTTCTTGTTTTCATTCTCCTTTTCCCCCTTCATTCAAAAATAATGTATCAACTAATACCCCTAGACTTTTTGCAATATCAAATGCTAATTGTAAACTCGGGTCATATTTGTTATTTTCAATTGCATGATTGTCTGTCTACTAACATTACATAATTCTGCTAAATTTCCCTTTAAAGTAATATCTCAAGAGACACGCATAATAAATAAAAACCTAAGTACTTATCCCTGTTCTTTAACTAACGCATCCGATAGCTTAATCAGCAGAAGATCTGACATTCACTCTAATTAACCCCCATTATTCACTTCCATTTTTTCTTCAGAAACAAAAAAAAGCTGCTTCTGCAGCCTGATGGCTATTCAATTTAACTCCCTGTTTACTCTAATTAAGGAAATACGAATTAATGAATTCTTGCCTTGCGGAATCCATCAAATACACTGATTGCCGCAGATACTATAAAGAAGAAAATGCTGCCGCTAATAATCCATGATATCAATTGGTTAGATGTTATCTCCAATAAATCAGTCATATCAGTAATAAAATTCTGTGCGATTAAATCGGGATTAATGAAAATCACGATGAAAACAATGGTTGAAATCAACTGGAGTATCGCATTAGAGATGGCCATTCCTTTGGTCCATAGACTCTTGATTAATTTATAAATAGCCAATATGATTTCCAAACAAATTACGATAAGAACAATTGGCCAATACTGGAGCAAGACCTCTTGATTAAACGCTGGTGTGATGAATTCAAGACGGTTTTCTCCTCCTCTATAGATACCAACAAGATGGTCTGCGTAAAAATAAATAGTTGCCCAAATGGCCGTCCACATTAAACTACCAAATACCTCAAACATTGAAATGGATTTTTTCTTAGGAATATAAGCGATGTTTTTCAAATCATCAGGTGTCCATTTTTTTAGGCTTGCAGTTAGTGGCTGTTCATCTTTTCCTTTATCTGTTCTTTCGATAACAGCAAAAACAAGAGTTAACCAAAAAAATGTTTGGATTCCTACTTCAATCATTCTCCATATGCCAAACCCCGTAATATCCAGAGCCACATTAATGACTGCTCCCTGTCCATTGTAATCAACAAAATATTCTGCAATAACCGAGATTAATGAAATAACAATGGCAATCGGCAAAATCATTTTTAATAAGGTCACATATACATCAAAATAACGCGGTCCAATCAGGTACATTGGCCGATCCCGATAACGGCTGGCCAATGTGACCGGACTCCCTAGTTTTTCAAGAACCTTCTTTACATCTTCCTCACAGTAATCATCAGAAAGCATATCCTCTATCGTTGACCGTAACTCAAGGGCAATATCCTCACGATTCTTTTCCGGCAGCCTTCGAGTAACCTCCTGAATATAAACCTCAATTAAATTCATTATCTTCCTCTCCCCTTAATAACCTATAAAGCTCCTTTGAATCCTTAATCCATTCCTTTTCTAACTGCAAAAATATCTCTAACCCATATTCACTTAAAACATAGTATTTACGGGGTCTACTCTCTGCTGTATCCCAACTACTCGACACCAACTCCTGTTTTTCTAATCGGCGAAGCAATGGATATAAGGTACTTTGATCAATGGAAATACCTGATCCCTCCAATATCTGAACAAGTGAATATCCGTACTGGGGGGTTCTTAATTGACTTAAAACAGCTAATGTCAACGTACCTCTCCTTAGCTCTGTCGTTAATGAATTCAATAAATTACTCATTCACCCACCTCATTTTTCTTTCTTTGCTAGATGTTATACAGTATTTATCTTATACTATGCGTCATACACTATTTTAGACACAAAAGCAGAGTGGATAAGTTTAAAAAATTTAGTAAAAAATAGAGAATGGCAAGTATGGTACGCAAACGATGGAATAAGGAATACGAAGTTGTATATAGCTAAAAAAATAATAAAAAGGCTAAAGCTGAGTGTTTAGCCTTTCAAAGATAATTAAATTATTTTTCTTTCATTAACGCTGTCATGTAGTTCCAGAACAAACATACTAAAAAGGCATAATCATTTCAAATTAACACATTAGAAAGCAACAATTAATTAATATATGTTTTAATTCATACCTCATATCAACCTTTTTCTTAAACTCACAGGGTATATACCCAACCCAGATTTATCATGGAGCATAAACTGGTTATATGTCTAATTTCAATAAGGAGTGAACCTTAAATTATGGGATATATGCAACAAATTCTTCCCAATACTCAAAATCCCTGGGGTCTTCAACATTGTTTGTATCGTTTCACGTATATGTATCTTAGAAACGGAGATAATTTCTGGTTTTTTTTAACGACTGTCGCAGAAACAAGAGCTTATGGCTACAGGTTTTTTGGCGGCAGATGGAATAATTATTCCGTTGCATTAAATGATATTATTTCATTCAATTGTTCTCCAAATCCAACTCTATATTAAAACACTTTAAGCTCTTTCTAAGTTTTTAATTAATGTTTTGAAATAATCAGAAACTGTATAATTAAAAAAAATTTCAAAAAAATATTTTATGTAAAAAGGTCAACCTATTAAGATGGACAAAAGTCGTATTAGTTGTACAAATGGTAAAGAATACAATTAATGTAGAAAACTATATATTATTGTCTATTACAATTAAAGGTTAGTCATTTTGTCTAAAAGAAAACGAAACAAATAAAGGGACTTTCCTTTTAATAGAGAAAGCCCCTTAAAAATATAGAATTAGTTCACAATATTGGGATTGTGTTATTGCTACTGAGCCTCATCTAATTTTACTAATTATCTCTTTATATTGTGTATCTCCGTAACCTATTGTTGGGAAAAGATTAAACAACTTCTGGATTAGTTCATTTGTTGATATATCTTTATTTTTTTTGATAAATTTCACCACCTCATTATCTTCTCTTAGCATTTCTAAATACATGTTTATTGCTTGATACATAACCGGGACTAGTTCATGAGATGGTTTAGTATGATTAACCAACACTTCTTTATATACCGAATCATAACAACCTAATTTAATTTCCGTTTGATTAACTTTAAACTCATCCTCTCTGAAACTATTTAAGAACACTTTTCCCTTGTAGCCTGACTGCTCCAGATACGAAAGTATAGTTAGCAGATTCATTTGGCAAAACATGTCTTCTCCAAACCACAATACGATACATTTATACTCTTTATTAAAAAGATTATCTAAAGGAACTATAACTTTTTCCATATATCCTTCTACTAGTTCATGATGGCCAGTAGCGCGAGTATATATAAACTCTTTCTCAAAAATACGTTCAGTAGTTTCGTTCATACACATTGCTTCATTAAATGGAGCATAATCAGCATTTCCCATTAGTTTGTTATCTTTAAACTCCTCATACATAACTTGCCCATTCAATATATGTATTACATCTTTATCAAAGAGATCACTCTGCTCATGCAGTAGCTTTTCAACCTCCATTTTTTTAGAAATATTCATATTAAACCACTCCCCATTCTTATCAAGAGTGAGTTTAACAACTGATTGAACAGGAAACTTGTTAATCTGGTATTCTCTAGGATTGATACCAAGAATAGTTTTAAATGCTCTGCTATACACTTCTTGTGAAGAGTAATCATAATCCATTGTAACATCGATAATTTTTTAATTTTTCGCCAGGTCTTCCGTAGATAAATACAATCTTCTAAGAAGAATATAACGTCTTATACTTATTCCAGTTATCTGGTGAAATTTAAATGAACAATAGTAAGGGGAATATCCCATATAACTTGAAAGTTCATCTAAGGAAAATTGATTTTTTAAATTAGCTTCAATCTAATCAATCATAAGCTGTACCTGTTCATTCATATTGTCTCACTCCTATATACATAATAAGAGGTATTAATTTCTATTTTTTGATATTTCTTGTGTTCATCTTATCTCCTATCCTTTTTACGTAAAAAAGCTTGTATTATACCTCTTTTTATATAAATCGCTTAATTTATACATTCCTGCTATTATAAAAAGTTAATAGGGCATAAAGCCTGGAACTATGGCAATAACTTTAGTCGTTCTGATATGTTTCTAATGTATATTTAATTAGTTCCTTTAACACATTTGTATCAATATCAGCTAATTTATTCACATAAATACAAGCCTTACTCTTCGTGTGTTTACCAAAGCTTTCTAATAATTTTTCCCTTTCATCACTTTCATAGGCCAAATAAAGACTAATTTTTGCCTTCCTTGGAGAAAAACCGACTAAAGGCGCATCTCCTTCATGTCCTGATGCATACTTATAATGATAGCTGCCAAAGCCTATAATACTTGGACCCCACATTTTTGCATCATAGCCAGTTACCTCTTCAAAAATTTTTAATAACTGATAGGCATCTGCCTTCTTTTTCTCATTTTCCACATCTTCTATAAATCCAATGACACTGTTGTCCGTTTCTTTCATCTTCGGTTCATACATATCTGGGTTCTCTCCTCTTCTCTGTGTACATACTTACTTACATTATTGTCATCATTATTACATTCTAGAAAACAAGCCCCATTTCATGCAAAAAGATGTTTCCCTAAAAACTTTTTATAAGATGAAGAAAAGCTAGAGAAACAATGACGTGCTTCTCTAGCTTTTTTCCAGCTATTTTTCTGCCTTAATAATTAAATTGGCCGTATTCATACCGCTCAATGTCACGATTGGCGACCCGCCGCCAGGATGTGTGCTTCCTCCTGCGAAAAAGAGATTGGCGATATCCTTGCTCACGTTTTTGGGACGTAAAAAGGCATCTTTTTTTCGATTGGAAGATAGACCATAAAGCGCCCCGCGGAATGAGCCGAATTGAGCAGCGATATCGGAAGGTGTATAAACTTTTTCTTCTACGATATTATCCTTCAGCGCAAGTCCAAAGGTTGAGAGTTTTTGATAAATTAGCTCTTTATACATTTCCGGATTCACCTGCAGTTTTCCATCAGCAGGAAGGGCTGGAGCATTTGCCAGTATAAAAAGATTGCTTCCCCCTGGCGAACGGTCAGGCTCTGTATAGGAAGAATTGCTGATGTAAATGGTAGGCTCACTGCTGTACTGCTTGTGTTTGAATAGATCAATGAATTCCTGTTCATAGTTATCGGAAAAATAGACATTGTGATGCCTCAGCTCTGAAAACCGTTTGTTAACACCTGCAAGGACTACAAAAGCTGATGTGGAAGGTGATAGACCTGCTGCCTTTGAGTTCGGAAAGGAGGGACGGTCGCTTTCGCTAACCAGCTCGGGATAAGCTTTGAGTAAATCTGCATTCATAATAAAATAATCCCCATGTATTTTCTCCCCATCCTCCAGCTCTATGCCTATTGCTTTTTTGTTTTTTACGATGACTTTTTTCACAGGTGAGTCGGCGTGTAGCTTAGCACCCAGTTTTTTTGCTATTTTTGCATAGGCTTCGGCAATTTTCACATTACCTCCCTCGACATAATAAACTCCGCCAATCATTTCCAGATAGGCAATCATGGCAAATGTGGCAGGAGTCTTATAGGGAGACGAGCCAATGTAAGTCGAATATCGATTAAAAGCGTGAAGTACATGAGGATGTGAAAAATACTGCCGAAAAAAGCTGTTGAGGCTTTGCAGCGGCCTCACCTGCAAGAGAGCTGCCCCAAGTGATGGCGACAAATAATCCTGCCATGATTGAAATGTTTTTGGCAGGAAGTGTTTCTCAGATAACTTAAATAATCTTGTAATCTCTTTTAAAAAATCATCATATTTATGTGCAGGATCCATCTGATTCAACTGCTGCATCATATATTCCCTGCTGCTCGAAAGATCAAAGGACGTTCCATCAGAAAACACATTTCTCGTATGATATTCAAGCTTAATCATATGGAAATAGTCTTCAGCCTTGTCACCTGTCTGTTCAATCACTTTCCGGAATACCTCTGGCATGGTGATGGTATTCGGTCCGAAATCAAAAGTATAATCCCCTAATGCTACAGGCATTAATTTACCTCCGAAATGCTTATTCTTTTCGAACAGTTCTACATCAAATCCTTTGTTGGCTAGCGTTATGGCTGCTGACAATCCTGCCAGTCCGCCGCCAATGATTAACACCTTTTTCTTCATGAATACTGTCTCCCTTTCCAGCTATAAGGCTTTTTCCTGATCCATCTCCACATAGAAGCATTCATGATAATAACCAGTGCTGCTGCCGACAACGGCATGAAAAATGATAGAGATAAATGCTGATTTGCTTTCCAGTCCACTAACATGCGCTGCAGGACAATCAGGAGATAAGGAAACACATAGAGCGGCTGGAACATCCATAGCCCGTATACCAATAAAACCCCAGGCAGCACATAAAAAAAGCCATAAAATACGCTTAAGACCATCACCATCATGACAGAACGGCCAAGGCCTGAAAAAATATTCTTTATAAAACCTTCCCATACCTCACTATTCCGTTCGTACATCCGGCATGAAACGTCATTACTTATATTGCCCAAGCAGACTTTGCCTCCTGATCTCTTCATTTGTCTTGCCAGATGAACATCTTCCACTATAGAAGTCTGGACTGAAGCGTGGCCGCCTATTTCTAGATAGGCCCTTCTTTCAAAAAACATGAATACTCCATTGGCAGCCGTTGCGGCAGGCATCTTGCCCTTATTCGCAAGATGAATCGGGAGGTGGAATAGCACAACAAAATGCATCATCGGAATCAGAAGCTTGCTCAAAATTCCTGGAACTTCAAAGGAGGGAAACCCTGTTAACAGCTTGGCATTTCCTTTCTTTACCAGTGTCAGTGCTTTTTCAATCACTCCCGATTTTAGACGGACATCTGCATCAATGAAAAGGAAATACTCTCCTTTTGCTTTTTCCTGCAGCTGATGACAGGCATTCACCTTGCCAGCCCACCCTGCTGGAAGTTCTCTCCCTCTTAAAATCTTAAAACGGCTGTCACCTAACGTTTTTTCCTGCAGCAAGGACAAAGTCTCATCTGTTGAGCCGTCATCCAGAAGAAGGATTTCCAGATGAGGGTATGTTAATGACTTAAGGCTGCTGATTAGTCCATCCACGTTCCGTGCTTCGTTTCTTAACGGAACTAAAACTGACACAAGCGGCTGAAAGTTTTTATTTATATTAGGAGCAGGCAGACCTGGGAGTCCGCTCATATTCCACAATGTCCATAGGAAAAATAGGAAGAGACTGGTGATTAAAAATAGAACCATCTAGACATTGCTCCTTACAGTAAGTTTACGAAATGCTTCGTTTTTTCGCTGATCACATCGTTTTTCAAGCCATCCAACGCGTCAGTGCATTTCTTTTCAAGTAATAAGGTTTTTTCAAACCTCGAATCTCCCGGCAGGTCATTGCTATACAATGGATTTCCTGCTTTTATCCATGCTTCAGGCTTTCGTTTGTGTGCAAAAGAATAGTAGAAGCAGACAGGTATAATGGGTATTTCGGGAAGCTTTTCCTGCAGATATAAAGTTCCTGGCTGAAATTGCAGCGGGCGTTTTTCCAGGTGGTACTCATCACCCTGAGGAAAAAGCCATACACTTTTTCCTTGTTTCAGCAACACCTCAGCATACCTCATTGTTTTTAAAATTTCTTTTGGGCTGGAGCGGTCAATTGAGAAGGCTCCAAGTTTTTTAAAGTATGGAAACTGCTTCAGTCCCTGTTCATGCATCATAATATACATATCCTGCAGAATAACAGTCTTCGTCAGCTGATAGTAGATGAGCCCATCCCACCAGGAAGAGTGGTTGCAGACAAATATGCCAGGAAAGGACGGCAGTTTACTAGATTCTTGCCAATAGATTTTATCAAAGGAGAAGGCAAGCATTCTCTTATGAAAAATAGAAAACAGTTTATTAAAAACAACGTCTTTTTTAGCTTCAATCATGTTCGTTTCCTTCTTATAGCAGCATATAGTGTCAGTCCTGCCAGGCAGGCTGTCAGGATGCCTGCAAAAAGAAGTTTACCGGTTGCTGCAAGCAAAACAAACATGGTTATTGTAAGGGCAAATAGTAAAAACATCCGTTTTTCCCAGAAAATATTTTTGTTTGGTGAGAAAAATAAGATAAATACATGAAGAACAAGTGCCACAATAAACCATCCTAAAAAGTTGCTGAATGGAATGTCATAGTACACTCCATCCTCCTCCCATATCCAATATTGTTTTAGTTTAAATGCGACAGGATCAATAATTAGATCGATAATTACAGCAACACAGGCACCGATAATCGGCTGAAGCCATTTCTTTTCTGTGATAGCACAAGCCAATGCATGAGAGGTTCCCATTACCATTAGCCATGCAAAACCAATCGCTATTGGCACGTCAAATAGATTGGGAGCAAACCGATTGGTATAATAATAATCTCCAAATAAAATTCCATAAGATGATCCTATGAATTCTGCAAGATAGGAAAACAGGAAAATAACCACACTAATCAAAGATCCAGCTTTTTTTCCAAACTTTTTAGAGAAATAAACTATTGCCAAAAGGCCGCTTAAAATTAGAAAAATAGCGTTCGCCCATTCAAGCCAAGCAGGCAGCAGATCAAAAGTGAGAAGAATCACTCCGCAAATATACCAAAATATAAAAAAACGAAATAGAACATTGCCAAAACTCATAGAACTCTCCTTCTCATTATTTAAGCAAATATTTACATTATCTATATACAAAGACGAGACAAATATAGAAATGAATATTCCTGCTTGAAGACTAATTACATTTTTATAAGCACTTGCATTTCCAACGGCTACATTGTCTCCTGAACGCAGCATTCTATTCAGCCATTAATTGTTAGGTTTTGATTTTCCTAGCAACCTTAAAAGCTTAAAGAAGACATTAGTTTTTCAGTAGAGACGGTTAGTTTAGGTTCCCGATAGAAATGCCTATTACCTAAAATAAATTGCTATTCACGGCTTCCTTCTCGCAAGTCTTTGCCAGTCAATACCTCTTGCTTCGCACCATTCCCTAACCTTGCCGCCAGCTATAATGGGACATTGCTTGAGATTTGGAATAGATTTTGCTCCTTGGAGAAGAAGCAGCATTCTTAAATGTTCCTTCCACACCTCGAGCTCCATTATTAGTCCAGCAACTCCTTGGTCGTGAAGAATCTTTAAAAATGGTCCGGCAATCCCAGCGGCGGAAGCTCCTAAAGAGAAGGATTTTACTGCGTCAAGGGGGTTACGTATTCCTCCTGAAGCGATAATCGTCAGCTCATCTAATACTGACTGTGCTTCTAACAACGACACGACAGTCGATTGGCCCCAATCTTTTAAATACTCAAAATCCCGTTTACTTCTGCGCTCATTTTCAATATGAATGAAATTAGTGCCGCCTTTTCCTCCTAGATCAACATATTGAATACCAGCATTCTGTAGCTGCATGAGCGTTTCTGTGCTCATCCCGAATCCGGTTTCCTTGACGATAACAGGGACATGCAGTGTAGCTGATAATTTTTCCAGTTTAACAAGTAAACTAGTGAAAGTACGCTCTCCTTCTGGCATAACCAGTTCCTGCGGTACATTCAAATGAACTTGCAGGGCATCAGCCTCTAGCATGTCAATGGCTTTTAATGCATAATCCAGCGGCGCATCTGCACCAATATTTGCAAATACAAGACCGTTCGGGTTTTTTTTCCGCACCACTTTAAAAGTATGAGCAAGCTCTTCCTCTCGGATGGCAGCATGCTGGGAACCAACTGCCATCGCAATTCCTGTTTCACTGGCAGCTTCTGCAAGAGAAGCATTAATCACTCCTGATTTCTCACTGCCTCCTGTCATCGCATTAATAAAGATTGGATAGTCAAGCGTTAAAGGACCGATATTGGTCTGGAGCTGAATATCATCCATTCCCACTTCCGGCAAGGAGCGGTGAATGAATGACAGCTCATCAAAATCGGAACTTAAAGTAAATGGTGATGTTAATGCTATGTTAATATGATCTGCTTTTCGATTTTGTCTAATTGTGTCCATAAACTATACAGCTCCCAAATCTTCTAATTAATGAGTTACAAACTCACTGTTAATCCCTCCACCACTTGCTTCAATCGATACATATTTTCTTGTGAAACATAGTTTCGTTTTTGAAAGCAGTCATATCCGCTTTCCCTGACTACTTTTAATATTTCTTTATAAATAAGTGCTGAAAGGAGAACATGTAATTGACTGTCTTTATCAAAATAATCAATCCCCACTTGAAATAACTCATAAAGCTCTTCCGAACGGTTCGCTATTTTCTCCCATACGCTTATAAATGAGGAGTTAATGTTGCTAGATTGCAAATCCTGCTGCTTGTAATTTTCCATCTGAAGCAGGTCTTTTGGTAAATAAATGCGGTTATTCCGATAATCCTCCCCAACATCTCGAAGAATATTAGTCAATTGCATAGCTACCCCTAACTCAACAGCATAGCCATGCAAATGCTGATGGTTTTCCGTTGCAAGAATAGGGAGGAGCATTAAACCAACCGTTCCTGCTACAAAATAACAATACCTTTCTAACACGGCTAACGTAGAAGGCTGCTTAAAGTTAATGTCCATTCTCTGTCCCTCTAATTGCTCGTAGAAAGGTTTAATATCCATCTCATAACGGGTAAAAACATCTCGTAATGCCCTCCAAAGAGGGGATGAAATTTCCTCTCCCTTTTCAAAAAGCTGAAGTTGATGGTACAAGTCCTGCCAATTCTTTAACTGGGTAGATTTGTCTCTTGTTTCATCAACACTGTCATCTGCATTGCGGCAAAATGCATAGATGGCATACACAGCATTAGCCTTGTCTTTTGGTAATTTTTTAAATGCTTGGTAAAAACTTGCCGAATTCTGTTTAATAACATTCTCACAGTATAAATAGTCGTTTTGAAGCAAATCAACGGTTTTAGCTTCCCTCATTTGCAACCCCTCCTGCTGACTGAAATGCTTGTGTTTGCGTTGCTTCCGTGGAAACAGAATCATCTAACATTAATTCCTCTGTAGCAATTTTTGCTGATAATAATACAATTGGAACCCCAGCTCCTGGATGTGTGCTGCTTCCTGTAAAATATAGGTTTTCACAATTTTTTGCCTTGCTTTGTGGTCTTAAATGGTTACTTTGGGCTAACGTTGGCCGTAATCCAAAGCAAGCTCCGTTATAAGCGTTAAACTTTTCGGCAAAATCTATTGGCGTCATATAGGTTTCGGAGATAATATCCTCTTCAATTCCTTCTAGCCCCTCGACTTGACTAAGCGTTTGAAAGACCTGAGAACGATAATACGATATTGTTTCATCTGACCATTCGTATTTAGCTGTAGACAAATCAGATACTGGGACAAGAATATATAGTCCATCCTTCCCTTCTGGAGCCAATGTTGGATCTAGTTTGGAAGCATTGTATACATAGAAAGAAGGATTCTCCAGTTTTTCTCCAGAGAAAATATCGTCTAAGTTCTTCTTTAAGTCGTCTCCAAAGAAAAAGCTGTGCGCAGTTTTTAATTGCTCATATTTCTTATTCATGCCTAAGTACAAGATGAAGCAAGAACAAGAATAGTCCATACTATCAATCTTTTTATCTGTATATTTTCCTTTTGCTTTGATATCTTTTACAAGATTTTTCACAGCATAGGGAAAATCAGCATTACAAATAACCTTGTCGGCCAGAATTTCTTTACCATTCACCTTAATGCCTTTTGCCACTTGATTGTCAATCATAATTTCATCGACAGAGGATTGATAAAAAACCTTGCCACCAAGCTCAAGAAATAAGCGCTCCATTGACTTAGCCATCGTATACATGCCCCCTTTTATAAACCAAACTCCATAGAAAAACTCAATCATTGGAATCATCGAATAGAGAGACGGGCCGTTATATGGAGAAACACCGATATATAAAGTTTGAAAACTAATCATTTGCTTTAACTGCTCATTCTGAACATATTTACTAATAAAATTGTCGGCACTATCAAAGGTCTTTAGCTTTGATGCTTGATACAAAGTTGCCGGATTATAGAAGTCCCTTTTATTTCGGAAAGGACGCTGCAGAAAATGATTTTTCGCAACCATAAAACGCTCATAAATCAACTGCAAGTATTTTAAAAAGCCTTCTGCATCTTTTTCACTTACATCTTCAAATGTTTTCATTAATTCCACTAAGTCAGAAGAAATCTCATGGTACCCTTTTTTTCCGCTTCCAAAGAAAACAGAATACATAGGATCTAATCTTTCCATCGGAATATAATCATCTGGATTGCGTCCGACCAGTTCAAAGATTTCTCTGTATAACTCCGGCATCATCACAATCGATGGTCCTAAGTCAAATTGAAAGCCATCCTTTTCGATGCGGTGCATTTTCCCTCCCGCAATAGCCTCTTTTTCATATATTTCCACTTGATAGCCAGCATGCTGCAAACGGATAGCACTTGCTAATCCTGCAACACCTGCACCAATAATAGCCACTTTTTTCTTCATTGTTGAAAACTGCCCCCTATTGTATCTTTTTTTAATTTGTTTTTGAAGATTAAAAAACTTGATGAGCCCTTGGTTATCAATTGATAAGGTAAATAACTAAACAAACTGCTTATCAACTGATAAGGAGGATGTACAAATATCCACTTATCATTTGATAAATGACTGCTAAATATATCACCTTATCAATCGATAAGGTGATATTCAAACAACTTTATTATCAATAGATACGTGTTCCTTGTCAACATACAGCTATCCAAACCAATCAACGATTCAGGTAAAGATTACAAAATTAACATAAGATTGCTTTCTCACTTTTAAAAAGCATAAAAAAATTGGGATAAGTATTTATCCATCCTTCTGTGCACCTGTCTAATACATTATATAGGCGCATTTTTACTTACTACCCTCTTTCCATTCTGTTGAAACCTTTTTTGTTTAATTTTTTTCATTTCTTACATATTATTAGTTTGCTGACTCCTATCTACTAAAATATATATTATCCGAAAGATCTGGAAGTACATCATCAAAGCCCACACTTTACTCCAAATGAACCTATGAATTGGGAGATATACTTCCACCAATCTTAAATAATACCGGAATAAGTGCTAATAAAATAATTCCTACAACTATAGTAGAAATTATTAACTCTTTCCAAACAATAAAATTCTGTGCAAACATTTGATAAATGACAAATGAATTTATTGGCATGTTCAGCAATAAGCCAGTAAGTAGGCCTGGTGCATATTTTTTCATCAAAACCGTTGCAATTAAATGTGGAAATATTGCATTGAAAATCATAGAACCTAAAAAACCTATGAAAATCCATTTTGTTAAATTCGATTCTGGTCTATATAGATAACTAAATGCAGATAAGTATGCCAAAACTGTAACTACAAGAACAGCAAAATGAAATTCACCTGGAGTAACTGGCTTTTGAAACTGCGAAGAATGTTGAGACCACCTAGGTAACCAGATTGCTTCCTCCATATTATGTAGTGTGATTGCCATACAAAAAAATATGACTAAATAAGCCACCTACCTTTCCCCCTTCCAAAGTACTTATTTGTATCCGTCTATTTTTCAAATAAGTTACACTGAGCATATACTTTCGGATACAACAATGCTGCATGTTTGTTAAACAAAGCGATTTAACTATAAGACACAATAACCCTATAGTGTCTTATGGTTAGGATTGGTCTTAATGACCTTAATGACAAACAGAACAAGCACCTATAAGCAATCGCTTTAAAAGAGAGTTTGACCATTATCTATAGTAAATACTTGACCTGTTATAGATTCTTGAGTTAGTTGAAAAATTATAGCATCTGCAATATCTTCTGGTGTGGAAATCCTCTGTAATGGTAATTTACCTGCAAGTTGAAACATCTTGTCTTCATTTCCAGCCCACCACTTTGTTTCTACAGCTCCAGGAGATATGCTATTAACTCTTATCGAAGGTGCCAAAGCGATAGCCAATGATTTTGTCATTGTGTGAATTGCTGATTTTGTTGCTGCATATGGGATAGACGAACCTATTCCAGTCATTCCAGCTACACTCCCCATATTTACGATAGACCCTGATTTTTGTTTTTTCATATAAGGGACAACAGCTTTTACACAATAGAACATGCCCTTCACATTTATACTGAAAAGAGAATCCCAGACATCATCTGTTACAGCATCTAAGTCATCCATATCTATTTGAGCTGTAACACTCGCATTGTTAACTAATCCATCGACAGATCCAAAAGTTTGAATAGTTTGAGATACTAATTCATTTACTTCGTTTTCATTTGCTACATTGGCTTTATAAGCAATAGCTGTCCCGCCATTTTGTTTAATCTCATTGACAACTTTATGAGCTTCATTTTCTGATTGCCTATAATTTATTACTACTTTTGCACCTTCAGAAGCTAGTTTTAAAGCTGTAGCTCTTCCTATTCCAGTTCCACCTCCAGTAATGATTACTACTTTATCCATTAAATTCATTTTTAAAATCATCCTTTCTTAGATTTTATTTTATCTGTACCACTACATTATGCTTTAGTCAAAATGAAGAGTATAATACAAAATAATGAGATAGATATCATTTTAAATGATATCAGTGAGAAGGTGAAACCAGTGGAAAGTCACGAATTAAAAATCTTCAAACAAGTTGCGGAACTGCAATCAGTATCTAGAGCTGCTGAAAAATTGGGATATGTACAGCCAAATGTTAGTCAACGGATTAAGAATTTAGAAGAAGAACTAGGTGTTCGATTATTTTTGCGAAATAATCGAGGAGTAACATTGACTGAAGAAGGAAAAAAATTATTAGATTATACAAATAAAATACTACAATTAATAGATGAAGCTAAGACAGCAGTTAATCCTAACAAATGGAGAGAATCATTAAAAATAGGGGCCACTCAAACAATTTCTGCAGTCAAAATTCCTCACTTACTATCTTCTTTCTTTAAAGAATATAATAATATTGATGTAAAAGTGAGAACAAGTAATAAAATAAAGTTAGAAGAAATGCTTTTCTATGGTGAAGTAGATGGTATTTTTGTACATAGTAGCCAAAGTAAATCTGAGTGTGAAATTGTTTATAGTTACTTTGAGAAAATTGTACTAATCTCCCCTAACCTTAATTCAAATGATAGGCAATCTAATTATAAGTTACTAGTTAATAGTGATATAAATTGTATATATAGAAAACAATTATTGGACTTGCCCAAAGAAAGCAATTTCCATAGTTCCAATATTATTGAGTTTGATACACTAGAATCCATTATTCAGGCAGTTCATGATGGACTTGGTATTAGCATAATTCCGGCAGATATTGCAGAAACTCGAAAAGCTACACAAGAAATCATTTTCACAGAACTGCCTAAAAAAATAAAAATAGACTTTTTAATCAAATCCAAAAAACAGCAATCACCAAGTTTAAAAAAATTCATTCGGTTTTTGCAGTTAAATAACTAGATAACCACTTCTGCTCTAGCTACATGATTATGATTATGTTTATCTATATCAATACCAACCATCAAAGTATTAGGCGTTTGAGCTATTTTGTACTTTTGATTATAATTCATGGTGAGACCTCCGAATAGATATTTTGTCCCTTTTTGCTGGCCAGCTCAGGACACATTTATCTTATCAAGAGGTCTTTTCATATAAACCGCATTTTCAGTTATTACAGGAATACTGCCAGGTTTGTACCTTATTCATCCCAGAAATCATTATCTATTGCATTTTCTATTTCACTTAGGAAGAATTCATAAAAATTAGGCTCTGAAGGAAAGATTCCTTTTTCATATGGACTCCAATTTACAACAGGACATTCTCCTTCGAGCATCTGATTAGTATCTAAACAGTAGCCAAATTCATCACACCAATATATTAAGACAAATCCCTTTGGCATTGAAGGGAACCTTTCTCTATAGAAAAGCATCATTTCACAATTACTAAAATCAAATCCATTTCCTCCACCACCATATTCAGCTAAGAACCATTTATAACTATTTGGAAGTGTCAATTCTAATAAATCCTCTGTTCGCTTTATTACTTCATTATCAATAGTTCCATAAAAGTTACCTCTTTGTTTATATTCATCTATAAAGGTATTTATTTTTAATTTAGACAATATTTACACCCTTCCACATCTTTAATTTTTACTATTAATCAGCTAACTCACAATGGAAGCATAAATAAAAGGTTGTAAATAATTAATAGGTTGAACAGTTTGTTATTATATCACTTTTTGAAATTTCTTCTTCCGCTAACCAGAAGACTTAAATAAACTTGCTGCTTCAGCTATAACAGGAGTGCTGTCCCTTTTATATCAAAAAGTAATATGCTGTTGTTAATATTGCATCTTAGTAAAACACTATCATTTAAAAAACCTAATAAAGGCATTAAAGTCAAGATCTTCGAACTTTTAATGCCTGTTTAATTGTTGTTCTATTTACTCCTTTTTTAAAGTGATATGCGATTCACGCTCCATATTATTTTCGCTCCACTTTATGGATATTTTTATTGTTTTATTATTTATTTCTTCTTTTTGGATTCCTTCCATAAAAGTCATTTCATCTCTGTCCGTTATATTGCTACCTTCATCTTTACTTTCCATTTTAATTACATCGTAAACTATATTATCGATCTTAGATGTAAAACTGATTATATTTATATGTTGTTCTTCCTTTTTTGAACCTTTCCAATATAATTCCCCTATATGATAATCTTTTCTATCTGTTTCTCGTAAAGTGAAACTCCACTTTTTATCATTGCTTGTGCCAACCCATTTATCACTAATAGGGAAAAATTTAATTCCTAATAATATAAGTACAAAAACAATGCATATAAATTGAAAAATTATAATTGGAACAGTTATTTTATTAGAGTTCACTCACTGCCCCCTTTGAACTAGAATATATAAAAATAAAAATCTAAATAATATGAAGCCAAAAATACCTGAATAAACTAATATTAATGTTAAAGAAATAAAATCATCTGAAGACAAACCATCCTTTAAATATTTAACAATTGATAATATATCTGTACTAAGAGATAACAAAGTTGCAGATGTTAGCTCCGCTATTCTTAACGGATCTTTCAGAGAATAATTAACTTTATGTATATTAAAGATACTTTTTACATCAGGACCAATTTGATTGCCCTTGTATAATCCAACCACTAAGGCGGCTAGCAAAGCTGGAAAAATCGAATCTACCTGAAATAAAACAATCCAAATATTTAAAAGTAGGGGCATTAAAATTAAAATACTTTTCATGTATTAACTCCTTATTAGTTATATCTAAGTATAGTTACCTTATTTTTCTATTGTGCAGAATGCTATAACCACTAATTTCCTTTCCTATTACTTTCTTACTTTTATATACGTATATCTTTCCATATAAGTTCCATTAGTTCCGTTCTTAAGAAAAATAATATGCTTATTATAGAAAACTCCTTCAGAAATGCTACCTTGAACAAAAATAAAAAGAACGCTTTTGGGGGAGTATAATTATCAAGTTAAAGATTATTATACGGAGTGATTTGATTGAACGAACAAGATATTCTCCAATCGATTTTTGATTATAAAGAAAGAATTAGTGAACTGCGTGTGGATCACTGGATGAAATATTCTAATTGGAAGACTTGGTATTTTTGGTTTAATATCATGTCGATCTTAATTCCTTTAACCATTCTTTATTTTAAAATAGATAGAAAACGATTATTTGAAATCTGTTTTTTCGGGTTAATAGTTCATGTTACTTGGTCAAATATTGATAGCATATTATCTCAAAACAATTACTTAATTCATCCCCATGGATTTACACATTTTCTTCCTATGGGTATTACTGTTACTGCTGTCTTATTACCTGTTTGTTTTATGCTTCTATATCAATATTGCTCTAATAAAAGTAAAAATTTTTATCTTTATACAATCATACTTTCTGCTTTATTTGCTTATGCTTTTGGTTACCTATCAAAGAAAGTAGAATTGCTAATAATGTATAAGGGAATGAAGCTAACTTACCTCTTCCTGATTGATATTTCAGTTGCATACATAGCTTATTGGGTTACCAAATTATTCATTATGATAAAAAATCAAACGTCAAAAAAATAAATCTGCTTCAGATCGTATACAAAAATCAAAATCTTTAATTATTAGTTCGTCAAAGTTTCATTTAGCGAGGGATCTTAATTAGATAAAAACAGTAGCTAGGAATGTCCTAGATACTGTTTTTTAATTAATAGTAAATTGTAGAAATTAACAAAAAAGTGTAAACTCGATTGTATATATGCTATTAAATTTGGAGGATAAATTGTGAGAATAACTAAGCGAGACGATGTAAATATGATGGGAAAATTATTAAAATTTAATCCTGCCCAAATATTATCTGTTGGATTTTTAACACTCATTTTTTTTGGTGCGCTTCTGCTTATGTTACCAATATCAACAAATGATGGTCATGAACTTTCCTTTCTCGATGCTATCTTTGAGGCAACTTCTGCCGTTTGTGTTACTGGATTAGTCGTAGTTGATACAGGGACCACCTTCACAATCTTTGGTCAATGTGTACTTTTATTTTTAATCCAAACTGGTGGTTTGGGATTTATGACTATTGGTGTTATCATCGCAATATTTCTTGGAAAGAACATTGGATTAAAAGGAAGATTGATGATTCAAGAATCTTTAAATCAGCTTTCACTAGAAGGCATGGTAAGACTTGTAAAGTTTATTATCCTTTTCACCTTCCTATTTGAAGCCATTGGTGCTTTGTTTTTAGCTATTCGCTGGTCTGCTGACTTTGGTTTTTCAACTTCTATCTATTATGGTATTTTTCACTCCATCTCTGCTTTTAATAATGCAGGTTTTGACATAATGGGAGATTATCGAAGTATTACTGGTTATGCAGGAGACTTTACTGTAGTTTTTATTCTAACTTCTTTATTACTCATTGGAGGGCTTGGCTACACGGTTATCCTAGATATTTGGAGAAAAAAGTTTTCAGGAATGCTTTCTTTACATTCAAAATTAGTTCTTTGGATCACAGCGTTCCTGATCACTGTTCCTACTATTCTTATATTTGTATTAGAATTCAATAATCCTGGGACATTGGGGACCTTATCTCTAAAAGACAAATTTTTAGGAGCTTATTTTCATGCAGTAGTCCCCAGGACTGCTGGATTTAACAGTTTAAATATGTCTGAAATAACATTGAGCACTCAATTTGTTACAATGATTTTAATGTTTATTGGTGGAGGTTCAGGTGGTACAGCTGGTGGAATTAAAGTTACAACATTTATAATAATCCTTCTTGCAGTTTGGAACTTAATTAGAGGGAATGATGATATTAACATAATGGAAAGTCGTATACCAAAGTATTTAGTTCACAGAGCATTCGCAATAACAGTTTATTCTATAGGTATTGTTTCATTTATTTCGTTTATTTTAACAATCACAGAAGATGCACCATTAAATGTAATTTTATTTGAAGTTGTCTCGGCTTTTGCAACGGTAGGCATGTCCTTAGGAATAACTCCTGATTTAAGTCCAGTTGGAAAAATTTCCATTTCCCTTCTAATGTTCATCGGACGGGTTGGACCACTGACAATAGCATTCGCATTAGCCAAAAAACAAAACAAGCTACCTTATAAATACGCTGAAGAAAAAATAATAATTGGTTAAAATAATAAAAATAATCCTCCAATAAGGAGGATTATTTTACTTTTGAAGGATTGTACTTAAACTAATTTCCCTGTTAGTAATGGTAATAGGAGCTTTCATCTTCAAGAAAAGCCCCTAGGTTCAACAAGTTGCTACTGAAGTTTTATAGTATATTTGTCATTCTTTCAGCTTCTTAATAAAATTATAATTCCACAATAAGCTGAGGAACAAAAAAGGATACATTAAAGCAGAATAAATTATATTCCAACCATTATAGTAAAAAAGATCTTTGTGAACAGCTATCAATTCATATAAAACAGCCATACCAGAACACATTATTGTATAGAAAGCCTTTCTCAAAAATTTTTGATGAAAGGGAAAAAAATTAAGAAAGATTATATTCACAGCTGGATAAATTCCAAAAGTAACACCTAACATCTCCCAGTTTACAAATTGGGGATCAAAGTATCCGTATAATCCATATTTTACATCCAAGAATATATCAAATAATAAATGTAATCCTATTGCAAATAAGGATGTTACATACATTTCCACTTTCGAAAGTCTCTTCGGCATAATGTAAACAATTATATTAAAAATTTTAATAGTCAAAATCATAAGTAATATAGTACGCTACCGTCCTCAGATATACTGTATTGTTATTATGTTTCCCATAAACATCAACAGATATCATGAAAAGGGAGAAGTTGCTAAAACCTGATATGCTAGTCCTCCTTCTTGTTGCACTCTATCAAACCTTTTTTGAAGGTTCTCTATATTTATGGGTACATAAAAAACAGCTGCCTATGGCAACTGAGTCTTTTTATAACATTTTAGTATGACAGTATCTTGCCACTTTTGATAGATGTACATAATGAAAGACATGACAGTCCTTATCAAAACAGACTAAAAAACCATTTATATATTTGTGTTCAAATAAATGCAACATTCCATTAAATAGGTCGCACTCCTTGATCAAAGAATAACACTAAGAACCAAGGTAAATAAGTAAAGACCCACCAATGGACTCATTAATCATCACCTATAGACAATTACTTTAGGTTATTATTTGTATAAGTTTAGTTTTAAATTCTAGGCTGTTTTACGCTTTATGTCAGGACGGTAGTTGTTAAAATATTTTTGTGTAAATAGACTATCCTGCCCAATTAGTGCCCTAAGCAAAAAAACAGTTACTACTATGTATAAAGTTCACCTAAGAAACAAATATTAGAAAAAAAACAAAATAGGAGGTCTCCTATGTTCCCTAATTACAAAGGAAAACTTATTACAATTATGTGGATGGGTGTTGGTGCAGCAATACTCTCCAGCATGTTCAGTGCAGTACTTATAGTTATTGCTATTAGTACTAACAAAAGAGTAAAAAAACTATCTAATCGCTAGGCTTTTCCTTAGCTTGTTAGTGTTTCTATTGTTAGATTTACTTCTCTCACTAACATACTCAATTACCAAACACTTATCTTTAAGATACTAAGTTTCACTCAGTAAATGAGCGTTTATAAGAATTTAACGCAGACTTGTAGATTTATAGCGTATGTATAAGAAACCCTTACACTTCCTTGTTGCTTGTCTAGGTTCCCCTTTTAGGAACCTATTCATATTCATAATAGCAACTCCAATTGACAGCAATTAAGGATCCTAAAGATTTGTTCGACTTTTCTCTCGTGGCATTTTGATAACATGGCAAAGCAATAACCTAAGAGGTGCTGCATAGTAAATAAAATCATATGTAATTATCGCTGTTCTTTAACTACCGCCCCCGTTAGCTTAAGTGATGATATTCACAATCTTTTGTTTAGTAGCATATAAAAGAGACGCTTACTTACTAAAGAAAAGCGCCCGATTGTGGAAGATGGTCCTGGAACATAAAGGGTTTATTCAGACTTTATTACAAATTTCAATCTTTATAATCAGTATCATACTTTATTCAAAATCCACATTTATAAAACCCTCCAATATAACACCACCCCCACAACTCTTTGATATAGTAGCTTCCTAAGTCTTATATAGGAGGAACAAATATGATCTTAACCGTCAAAAACCTATCGGTCACATACGGTACTAAAAAAGCTATCGACAACATTAGTTTCAGCATCAAGCCTGGGGAGGTAATTGGCTTACTTGGGGCAAACGGTGCAGGAAAATCCTCTACCATTGCGGCGGTGCTTGGTATTGAAAAGAGCAATTACGAAGAGCTCACAATGCTCGGAAAGTCACCGATTCTCAATCGTAAGGAAGTTTTTCAAGAGGTGGGTGTACAGTTTCAAGAAACAAACTTCCAAGATAAACTAACAGTGCGTGACGCATGCAAGCAGTGGGAGTCGCTTTATAAACAAACTGCTGATTTGCCTCTACTCCTACAAACATTTGGTCTAGTTGGTAAGGAAACTCAACTTGTGAAATCTCTTTCAGGGGGAGAACGTCAACGCTTAGCAGTGCTGCTGGCATTAGTTTCAAATCCTAAGCTTGTTTTCTTAGATGAGCTTACAACGGGATTAGATACTAAGGCTCGACGTATGCTTTGGAAACAGCTTTTAGCCATGAAAGAGAAAGGGCTGGCAGTTGTCCTAACATCACACTACATGGACGAGGTCGAGGCGTTATGTAATGAAATTTTAATTTTAAAAGAAGGAAAAACGGTCTTTCATGGCACAATCCAAGAGGCAATCCATGCAAGTGAGAAAGCCACACTAGAGGAGGCGTATCTACATTTTGCAGGGGAGGAGGACTGGGTATGAGAACATTTTTTACCTTTTTAAAGATTGAAGGCAAGCTCGTTTGGAAGGGCATTGATATTCTTATTTTCGGGATCTGCTTCCCTATCATTTTAGCCACACTATTTGGTTATTTACTGAGTAAGGATGATTTAGCTGGTGCTTCCAACTTTGAATTATCGTACGCAGCTGTAATTACGATTGGTGTACTTGCAACAGGAGTTATGGGCGTGCCACTGACCATTGCAGATTACCGTCACCGAGGGATTTTAAAGCGATTCCAAGTGACACCCGTGTCACCTCTCCAGATTTTATTTGCCCAAGGATTGATTCAGCTTTCTTCATCACTTGTATCATTTATTGGTGTCACACTTGTTTATCATCTATTATTTGATTATGAACTAAAGGGCTCCTGGGCAATATTCCTTCTGACCTACACTTTTGTCATTATAGCGATATATAGTATCGGGATTTTCATTGGAAGCTTAGTACCTGACCAAAAGTCAGCAAATGTTTGGAGTTCTGTTGCTTACTTTACGATGTTATTGTTTTCAGGAGCAACGATTCCGTATGAAGCCATGCCTCGACTCTTCCAATGGATAATGGATATTTTACCACTTTCTCATGGTATTCATTTATTAAAGCAGGCAAGTATCGGAGAGTCACTAACAGATGGTCTATTCCATATCGTGATTTTAGCTCTATGCATTGTAATTGGATTATGTGGAGCGATTAAATTTTTTAAATGGAAGTAGGTGTGTTGGGTGTACAAAACAAAAGAAATTGCAGCACTTGTTGGGATACACCCCAACACTGTGCGCATATATGAGGAATGGGGCTTTATATCCCCTGTACCAAGACAAGCAAATAGCTACCGTATCTATTCAGACATCCATTTATTTCAGTTAAAGGTCGCACGAACGCTCTTTCGTTGTGAAATTGTACAAGGAGATATTCGAAAAAGAGCTCGTGCAATTGTATATGCTTGCGGTAAAGAAAATTTTACGAAGGCTGAAGAACTAACAATAGACTATCTTACCAATTTAAAACGCGAATATGTTCATGCCTTGTCTGCTACAAATGTTGTTGAGAAATGGTTGAGAGAATATCCTACTGTTAGTACACGTACTTATTCTCGAAAGGAAGTGGCTCTGCTTATAGATATTACATCAGAAGCTGTACGAAATTGGGAACGTAACGGACTCATTACCGTTCCGAGACTGGACAATGGTAATCGAGCATATGGTGAAAGGGAACTTGAGCAGCTACGAGTTATTCGTAGTTTAAGAAGTGCCCATTACTCAATTAATGCCATTTTACGTTTACTCAAACAAATTCAACAACCAAGTCCTGATATTGTCGCTATTTTAAATACACCAACAGAAGAAGAAGATATTGTGTCAGTAACGGATCAATTATGTAAATCTTTACTAGATGCAATAGCAGATGCAAAAGATACATTAGCTTTGTTTCATGAAAAAACCACTTTCCAATAATGGTAACAGAAAGTGGTTTTTAGCATCTTTGGTAGTTTTGAAATAATGTTCGGCTTAAATATATCCACAAATCCAAGTTTTCATAAAAAGTTCCTTTTAAAGTTAAAATGAATAATTTTCTATCAGGTTAGGTTTGGCATTTATAAACAAAGAGTTTGCTCATTTTTAACCTATTGTGTTCAACATTCCGCCCCGAATGTTGAACACAAGTAAAACAACTATCTTTTGCTAAACTGCCATGTTTCTACCATAAGCAAGTTTTCATTTATTACAGGAATGCTGCCACTATAGTTCCGTAAGAAAAAAAACAGCAATAGGAAATTTTTCTTTTGTTACAGAATATAATCTGTACTATCTGCGCTTGTCCTCGTTTATAACGATACTATAAGAAATATTGAGTTTATCCCAAACCCATTCCTGAAAAGTTCTATTTATTTCTCTTTTTAGTGCCTCCTCATTCAAACTCTCATCAATACCTAATTCTTTAATACTAAATGTTTCTGTCGCCTCTGCACCTTGGTATTTTGTACTAGTGAATGAAAAAGTGACTGTCTTATCCAAATGATTCGTCCCCCTACTTAAATCTGCTTAAATTCGCATTTAATTACAGTTTACAGCATAACTTCTTCTTTCACTAAACTGCCATGTTTGTGCCATAAGCTAAGCTTTCAATTTATAGGAATGGTGCCAAGTTTGTGACTTTTAAAAAAACAACTTCCTATCAAAGAAAGCCTTCGGTAGTTGCAGAAGAACTGAAGGTGGTGGGCTTAATTACAATTTTTTGATCTCTCCAAATGTAATTTTCATACTGGGGGCATATAATAGTGAGGAATCCATGTTAAATACTTGTGAAAACAACAGTTCCGCCTCAAATTGTTCCTGTGCTTCCTGCAATTTAACCCCACGTTTTATCAAGCTTTCAATATACTTTTCTTTATTTGCAGGTTCTTCACCTACCCCTTCTTCTCTAAGAGAAGAAAACAATTTTTGCTTATCTTGTTGATTCATATCAGGATGGAGGTAGTTAACCTTATCGCTGACTCTGCACTCAATATTCTTTACACCCAATTCAGATAAATATTTAGGCAATTTCGCACCAATATTTCCATCTTTTCCAGTTTTTTTT
>NZ_JAJTTG010000016.1:0-75979 GCF_021341655.1 Bacillus sp. Au-Bac7
AAAAGGCAGTCTTTTATATTTACTATTATTTTCTTAATATATTAATCTTCCTTATTAAAGGTCTTTAAAACTTGCTCTTGAATAAAGGAAATAGTATCTTTTGCTATTCTCTTTTTATTTAAGACAATTCCTGAGTGGCCGCAATTATATACATGTCTTGCCGGTTTGCCCCAGCTTTGCCACAAGTGATCAGCGTCTTCTAGTGAGATATATTGATCGTGTTTTCCTGAAATTAATAAGATGTTCTCTTTCTTTATTTTAGGAAGCGACCCGCTTGGATCGGTAATTCCCCAGTGCTCAATCAGTTCTTTAAAGCCTATTCCATTGTTCAGGAAATCAGCCTTAATGTATTTCCCAGGAATTGTATTCCAGATAGAATGAGATAGTCTATTGGCATAAAAGACGGAAATAACTCCATCAATTTCAGCCTCCTGTGTTGCTGCAAGATTCGCTATCCATCCTCCTAAGCTAACACCAACTAACACAATCGGCCCCTCTTGTGTTTGTTTAATCCAGTGAATCAATGTTCTTAAATCAACAATCGATTGTTTAGTTGCATGCACCGTTCTGTCCAAGTTTGCACTTATCATAAATTCCCCGCTATACAGAGATGGAGGAGGAGTTCTTTCCATGTGATAGGCTAATGGAAAATAGTACAGGTTCCAACCTAAGCTTGACATCTTATCATGGTAAATACTTTTTAATTTACTGTATGAGTTCATTCTCCAGCCATGAATCAAGATTATATTTGGTGTTACCCCCTTATTATTTTGCAAAAACATTTCCCCTTTAATAAAATCATTATTAGGGTATTCTGTGGCAATGAAGGAGGTAAAGCTATATGTATTAGATTGATAATCTGCAGTTACTTCTGTCTGAAAACTAGGATTGTCTGGTTGGTAGAAATCCTGTCTGTTTATTTCAGTTGGTAAGACTGGTATGGCAAATTGTGTGGTTGAGCTTTTCTTTTTATGTAATGCAGATAATGCATAATGATCAATAAACTTTGAAAACACGGAACAATCCCCTTCTATTAGCAGCTTTTATCTTCCTATCCCTTTCATTATAATTAACTTAACACCATTAATGAATATCGCTTCTATTTTTTATGAAAACATGCTATCGTTAATTTTTGTTAGGAAAGAATTTTTCTCTCCTTTATTAGTTTAAGCAAAAGGGTGAGTTTATGTTTATCTTAGAACTATTCGAGAAATTTCCAGTTAGACTGACAGCAGTAGCACTGCTCATTATACTTACAGTTTTTTTAATTAGAAAGTTCATAAAAATATTTTTTGACAAAACAAGCTTTTTAGATGAAAAGCGGGAAGAAACTTTGATGCATTTCACCAATCAGGTGACAAAGGTTATAGGACTGGTATTCTTCCTTATTTACTTGCTCAGCCATTTCTTTGAACTGGATAGACTGATAACCGGGTCAGTTGTATTAGCGAGTGCCTTGGCATTGATTCTACAGCATATTATTCGCGATTATATTATGGGACTGACATATTTATTTGAACGTCAGCTGCATCACGGGGACTATGTTATTATCAATGGAGATAAACAAGGGAAAATTGAAGAAATTAGCATTCGCCACCTGAAAATCCGCCAGTATGACGGTTACCTCTATACCGTTTCCTACAGCAACATTACCGAGCTGCAGAATGGAACGAGGGGAAGGCGGAGGGTTAACGAAAGCCTCATCCTCAACTATAGACAAAACCCAGATGCTGCCTTTAAAGTGATGGAGGATTTAGCAAAAACCTGCAATGATAAATATCGTCACTATTTATTGAAGGATGAATTCGGCATTCCTGTCGAACCATTTCAATTCAATGAAATTACGGAGCTGAATGTTGGTTTCATGGGGCATAAATATTCTATATCTGGCCTTGTAAATGAAACAGATTTCGTGGAAGCCAGCAAAAAAATCAGATATGAATTGGCTCTAACTGCCTATCAAAACGATTTAGCGATGGCAGAGAGCCCTAATACAAGCCATTAAACAGTAAAAAGCAAGAGTTCGAATGGAACTCTTGCTTTTTACTGTTTAGAATCCTTATTGCTTAATATATACACCTTCCCATTAGAACCTATTACTGCATAATCAACTTCATTCAAGAGCAGTTTCTGTTTGTCCAGCTCGAGTTGCAGCAAGGAAAGATTGTGTTGCATAAGATTTGCTTCCAACACTGCTCCTCTGACAATTAACTCAACTGGGCGATTTGTCTGCTCTGCTTCAGCAATCTTTATATCCTGTTTTGTAACTTCCCTATATAGAGGCTTTTTTAAGACAGACAATTTTCCACTTGCCTCTACTATTGCATCCTGAACTTCCTCGATATTGAAAATGTCTTTCTCTCGCAGCAGCTGATTTACATAGTCTATTGTAAAATGGAGGTTTATCATGTTCTCTTCTAAAACTTGCCCATCCTTTATAACAGGTGTGGGACACCCGCCAAAAAACCTCCGTGCCTCTTTGCTTCTTGCAGACATTGTAACCCCTGCTAAAGCAATCATAACGATAATAACAAATGCCAGAATAAAATTAGCGACTTTAATAGGAGTATTGAACGTTAAATTTGCTGCAATCGTACCCATGGAGATAGAAGCAATAAAATGGATATTTGTCATTTGTGAAATCAGCTGTTTCCCTAAGATCCTTGTGCCTATATACAATAGAAAAAAACAGCCTATTGTTCTAGCTGTTACCTCCAAATACTCAGACATGTATTCTTCCACCATTCTGCTCTATTTCCAGTTAGTTTTTCCCTTTTTCATGAAATCATTCTACTAATTATTCTGATTTGAGATGCATTTTATGCATATTGCGTAGAGACTTAGCGTTCGCACTTCTCACACTATCATCCTCAAACAACGAAAAAATTATTTTGACATAGCGACAAATATGGTGTATCGTAATGCATGTTCGCTTTAACGCTTAAAAGCGTTTAAATAAGAAAGTTACTATTTTACTAGATAGCTGACTTTAATAAATCATAAGCAGCAAGTTTTAAAGAGTTTTGGAGGAATAGGTATGGATTTTGAGAAAAATACACTGTTGATCCGTCCGTTGGAGGCAGTGTTTATTACGATATTACTAATGGGGGCCCTTGGTTACCTGATAATTGGGGTAGAGGTTGTCCCACATATTGCTATCATGACAGGTATCGCTTTATTGTTAGTTTATGGAGCGATTAAAAAAGTTAGCTTTCGCGATTTGGAACAGGCAATGGTAGAAGGTGTTAAACCTGGTCTCGGTGCTATTATGATTTTCTTCTTTATAGGAATGCTAATCAGCAGCTGGATGGCAAGCGGAACAATTCCGACATTTATTTTTCTAGCAGTTGAATTAGTTTCAGGTAAATTCTATTTTGCGATTGTTTTCGTTGTTACAGCTATTATCGGTATTTGTATCGGCAGTTCCCTTACTACAGCGGCTACAATTGGAGTAGGCTTTATCGGAGCAAGCACGGCTTTAGATATATCGCCTGCCATCACTGCTGGCGCTGTAATTTCCGGAGCGTTTTTCGGTGATAAGATGTCACCTTTATCTGATACAACAACACTTGCAGCAAGCGTTGCAGATACAGACTTATTTGAACATATTAAAGATATGGCATGGACAACAGTTCCTGCATTTATCATTTCGTTCCTTGTATATTTATTGATTTCACCAGGTAAAACTGGAGACAGCATTCAAAAGATAGATGAAATTAAAGATACTTTATTGAATCTAAACCTTGTACATTGGTACTCACTAATTCCGCTAATTTTACTAGCTATTCTGGCACTCAAAAAAGTATCTGTAATTGCCACATTGTTCGCTGGAACAATTTCTGCGTTAATTATTTCTTTTTGGGTCAATAATGGCTTAGGTTTTCATGCAATACTTGATTTACTATACTCTGGCTACAAGTCAACAAGCGGCATTGCAGAAGTAGATTCTATGCTGTCAAGAGGCGGAATTGAAAGTATGATGTTCAGCATATCCATCATTTTGCTTGCTTTAAGTATGGGCGGATTGTTATTCAGACTTGGAATTGTACCTGCCTTATTATCTGTAGTCCAAAATATGCTGCACCGTGTTTCCTTACTAGTATGCTCTGCAGCAGGAACAGCAATTGCCGTTAACTTTATTCTTGGAGAGCAATACTTATCTATCCTGCTGCCTGGTAATGCCTTTAAAGAAAATTTCAAAAAAGCCGGCTTGCAGCCTAAGCATCTTTCGAGGGTGCTTGAGGATGCGGGAACAGTCGTTAATCCCCTCGTTCCATGGGGCGTCTGTGGCGTATTTTTGTCTTCTGTACTTGGCGTTTCTGTTGCAGACTATGCTCTATTTGCACTGTTTTGTCTATTATGTCCGCTCATTACGATTTTTTATGGATTCACAGGGATTTCATTATCAAATTCTAAAAAACAATAAAAAAGCAGCATAGTTATCAATTGATAACTGTGCTTTTCCTTTTCCATAAAAATTGTATATTCCTAAGACCATCTGCAGAAAATAAAGGCAAATCTTAAGGGTGGTTACAGCATGCATGAAATTATTGATAATCTAGATTTAAGTTCAAAGGGCTTATGGTTCCCAGTTACTGTAAGCATCGTATTGGTTCTTTCTGTACTTATTATACCTAAGAAGATTTCATGGAGAGATATTTATATTACATTCGGGGTAGTTGGATTTGCTACTTGGCTCAGTGACGGGATTCTCGCAAGGGCATTCGACTTATTTGATATAGGCAATCCTAAAAAAGCAGGTCTCGGTGATATTTTGAGCTATACGTTAATTCCAACCTCCCTTTCGATTCTTTTTTTGAATTTCCTCCATTCGAAAAACAAATGGATGTTAACTTCCTGGTTTACTCTGGCAGCCTTTTTAATTCAATTTGGAATGGTTCAGCTTGGCTATATGACATTTAAAGGCTGGAACGGATATATCTCCATTATTGTCTATGTATTTGCATTCGGTTTTCTATTGCCTTGGCACTTGAAATTTATTACAAACGAATAAGTTTTTGCCCCAACTGAAAGAAGGTGCTGTCTATAAAACCTGCTCCTATTAAAGAGTGAGTTTAATTGACAACACCGTTTATTGTTAATCTTTCATAAGTTGATCCAATGCAAGACTTTGGAGCCCATATAAATAATCTTTTTTCCAATCACTAACTGTAAGTTCCGGCAGATGTTCGGAAGGAACATATTTTGCGCTGCATGTTGCTATGTGTTCTAAGCTCTCTTTATCCACTTCATCATTATAAAATATAATTGTATGCGGATTAAGAATTGATACAAACGAGGCAATTAGTCTGCTTGTTGCATCGATTTGATGGTCCTCCACTATCATTACCTTGCTTCTAGCTTCACTTTCTATCGCCTGCTGAAAATTCTTATCATTATATTGGGGAACAAACGAGATTTCACCTGAAAAAAAGGTGTTTCCTCTAACTACATCGCCATTTATCATAATACCTGCTCCTGGTCCGTTTTGACCAAAATACAAATATACTAAGGAATGCTTGTCTGTCATCCCCATATTTGCGTGATAACCAAGAACAGCAGCATTCATATCATTTTCCACTACAACAGGAATGTCAAACCGTTCTTCATAATAACCTTTTAAATCAAAGTTTTGAAAGGATTCATAGCCTGGTATATAAAAAATCCGTCCATTATCAACAGAACCTGGCACCCCGACAGCAAGCGATCTTATTTTCGGATGCTTCTCCATCATGCTTTCAATATATATATTTAGAGAGGTGAGTCCATCCTCTTTTAGCACACTTGGAGTAGTTCCGTTTTCCTTTATTTCTCCAATACAATTAAAAATCGTGTAATTGGTTTCTGATCCTTCTAGAAAGATCGCCAAGCCTAACATATATTCTGGGTTATACGAATAGCGTTTAGCTCTTCTTCCCCCACTTGAATCATCTAATCCGACTAAGTTTATTTCCCCGTCCTTTTCCATTTGCGCTAGGAATTTACTGATAGTCGGAAAACTGATACCTAATGTATTACTAAGTTCCACTTTCGTTGCACTTCCTGCTTCAAGAAGGGCTTTGCGAATTCCAGTTAGGATCATTTTTTTCATCGATTTTGGAGTTGCTGATAATTCATTCATTCCATTCACCACCATAAACCTTTTTAAAGCAGTTAAAAAAGCATGGTGATACTATAGCATAAATAAATATCTATCACAATACAAGCATCACTCTACATCTTACTTAAAGGTCTTTAATCTTAATTCAATGCTTATCTAAAAAACTGGTCTAATCAGCACAGTTTGCTGAATTTCAATACTTTAAAATAATACAGCTGTATGAAAAGCAGGAATATCACATTCCTTCTTGAATAAAAATAAAGTGGAAAACAAAAATTAGGAGGTTTACATGGAAATATTCCTTTGGATAATGATTGTTTTTTTGTTTGTGTATGAGCCTATTTTTGGATATTTTGATTTTCAGAAATTCAAGGTAAATGTCACAACCATTGCACATGCCAGAGAGAAGTATTATATTCATACTATTGTTGGCTTGTGGGTCCCTACTCTTTATATTATCCTCTTAGTCCTTTTCACCGAAGTTACCTTTAATCAAATCGGATTTACCTTACCTTCTATTAACACAGATGTATTTGGTCCTGTTATTACCTATATCGTCTTTGCCTTAACTGGCGTCTATATTATGGCTATTCTCTATTATATGATTGGATACCATGTCAGTAGTAATATTCGGACAAATCTAACCGAAGCAAAAAACAAACAAAAGGAGAAGTCCGAGTTTCTTGCAATAATGCCTGTAAGTAAGAAGGAGAAAAAGCTTTGGAATTACGTTTCTATTACGGCAGGTGTTACCGAAGAGATAATATACCGCGGCTTTTTACTCTTTGCTTTTTCTTACTTATTTCCAAGCCTGTCCATTTGGTTTGTTGCCATCTTTGCATCTCTTTTATTCGGACTTGCTCATACGTATCAGGGGCTATTGTCAGGTGTATTGCGGACAGCAATTGTTGGCTTAGTTTTTTCGATCTTATATGCTGGCCTTGGCTCGATTATTCCCCTTATTATCCTCCATTTCTTAATAGATTACATGGCTAAGCTGGGCGAAGATAAGCAAACCATACAGGATTCGCGCATAACAAAAATCCCATAACTATTTAAGGGATTTTTGTTAACTATTCCATTCACTCAAAATCTCCTCTGTCGTAAGAATTGTCGCAAATTCGTTCTGGAGCATGGCAAGCTCATAATTATGGATAGAGTCTGCATCATAATAATTACCTTTTTGATCGGTCGTTTCGAATGCTGCTGTGGCATCAGACACTAGGAAAGTTTGATATCCTAAATTTCCACTCATTCGTGTTGTCGTAGAAATACAATGCTGTGTGGACAGTCCAGTGATAACTACAGATTTTATTTGCTGATCTTTAAGATATGTTTCTAAACCTGTACCGATAAAGGCACTGTTTACATTTTTTTGAAAGATAGTTTCCAGTTGCAGTGGCTGTATACTGTCTTTAAACTGTGTTCCCACCTTATTTTTATAATGAAGGGGAGAATCCGGCTGCACAGACATATGCTGCGAATAAATAATATGCCCTTTTCTGTTTCTCCATTCAGTTAGAAGGCGTGCTATATTTTTTTCAGCTTGCTGATTGTTCCGCTTTCCCCAGTACGGGTCGTCAAAGCCTTTCTGTACATCCAAAATCATAAGTGCTGGCAGTTCTTCTCTTAAGTTCGCCAATAATATCCTCCTAATATTTAAAATCATTAGAAGTTATTATTCCAATGAACCCTCTATTTATGTAAAATTGGCTGCAAAAATAAGGCTGGTTCTTTACCAGCCTCTCATTCATGGATTAATATATATCAGAGTTTTTTTCTGCAGAATAATAATGATGTAAGCTGCGCGTTAAACTGGAGTTTACAGCGGGGAACTTATAGCTACTATTAAATGACTTCCAAAAATACTTCTGTAATGTCTGGATCAAATTGCTTCCCTTTTTGTTCATATATATATTGTAGTGTCTTTTCCTTTGACCAAGCTTTCTTATAGGATCTTTCATTCGTTAATGCATCATAGCTATCTGCAATAGCTACTATCCTAGCCTCCAACGGTATTTCATAACCCTTCAAATTATATGGGTACCCTGTGCCATCCCATCTTTCATGATGATATAGTATGATGTTCTCCGCTACCTTTAATACTAGATTGTCACAATACAGCACTCTAAAGGTCTTTTCTTTAAACATGGCTGCGCCAATTATCGGATGCATATTCATCATATTTCTTTCCGAATGATCTAATTCACCTGTTTTATACAGTATTTCCACCGGAATTCGCGCCTTTCCTATGTCATGTAGGATGCTTGAGTCAGCAATGCTATTATAATAATCCTTATTAAGTACTTCTCTGTTTCTGTTATAAGCCTTTATGAGCATCTTAGTCAATTCCTGCACTCTGCTTAGATGGCCCATAATTTTTTGATCACGAATATCACATGCTGATGCCACATGGCTAATTAATTCTCTGGAAGATTTCCGCCTGTAATGGAAGGTCTCTTCATCATGGTACGTTATAGCAGTATTTCTATTTCCCAATTTAATCATCCCTCCTCTTAGGTATATTAGCCTATCTACCAAGAATTATAATAAGGATTATGGAGGATTTATATAGGAATAGAATCCTAATTAGACAGCTTTTGCTAATAGGACCTGTATTTTGCAACAAAAAAAACTGCAATTTAGAAATTCCTAAATTGCAGCTCTATCAATTTATAAGCTTATCAACTTTTAAATAGTAGAAACACGTTAACTAATAAACATGTTGATAATTAACACACCTGCAAGCCCAACTAAGGATGCAATGGTAACCATAACAGACCATGTACGGATGGTTTTTCCGATTGAAAGGTTGAAATACTCCTTATAAATCCAAAAGCCTGCATCGTTCACATGGGAGAATGTCATACTACCAGCTCCAGTCGCCAGTACCATTAGCTCTGGACTAACATGGGCAGCACCAACTAAAGGTGCGGCAATACCTGCAGCTGTTAGTCCTGCAACTGTTGCTGAACCAAGGACAACACGAAGAATCGCAGCAATCAGCCAAGCTAAAATTAACGGAGACATCGTTGAGCCTTCCATCAGGTTTGCCACATACTGATCGACATGTGTGTCAATCAGCACTTGTTTAAATGCTCCGCCCCCTGCGATTACCAATAGAATCATAGCAATGCTGCTTACTGATTCAGAAATCGAGTTCATGATTTCCGGCATCTTTTTTCCACGGTTTAAGCCAAAAGTAAAGATAGCCACAATAACTGCAATTAATAAGGCAAAACCAGGATCTCCTAAAAACTGGGCGACTGGCAGTAAGGAGGAATTCGGCATAGCAATTTCCACCACTGCTTGGAAAGCAATAAGTATTACTGGAATTAATGCTGTAAACACACTGATACCGAAGCTCGGCAGTTCACTTTCTTTATAATGCTTCGGAGTAAATAATCCTTTTGGGATTTCTACTTCTAAATCTGCTTTCTTAAATGTCTTCACATAAAGTGGACCACTTAAATAAATCGCTGGTATTGCAATTAGCACACCATATAATAATGTCTTTCCGATATTTGCATCATATACTGCTGCAACAGCTGTTGGCCCAGGGTGTGGCGGTACAAAGCCGTGCATCGTAATCAGTGCAGATATGACCGGCATTCCGATATAAAGAATTGGGACACCTGCTTGTGCAGCAATCGTAAACACTAGCGGAATTAACACCACTACACCTGTTTCAAAGAACAGTGCGATACCGACTATACCTGCAGTTAAAACTGCTGCGAGCTGAACCCGCTTTTTCCCAAACGAATTTATCAAGGTTGTGGCAATTCGCTGAGCACCGCCTGAATCAGCCATCAGTTTACCTAGCATACCTCCGAAACAGATAACTAAAACAAGATGCCCTAAGGTGCTTCCAAGACCATTTGTAATAGATTCCATTGCTTCGATTGGCGCCATGCCTTCCATAACCCCTACAAGCAGCGAAACAATCACCAGCGATATGAAAGCGTTTAACTTAAAGACAACCATTAATAAGAGCAAAAGCGCTACCCCTATACATATATATACGATCGGCATATTTCTCCCTCGATTCCCTCTGTAATTTTGGAATGCCGTAATCGGCATTCCATGATTATATGTGATTTATGCTTGTGTGCCTAATATTTGGACAACAGTCTTTAGATCATCGACTGTACCGACATTCCCTGGGAATATTACATAAGACATCCCCGGATATTTACTTTCTTCTCCAGTAATCCATACTGGAATTCCCGGTCTGATTTGTCCGGCAACTGTTGCTCTTTTCACCCCGAGACCCTTTGTTCCTACATCACTGGAGGTAATGCCGCCTTTGGCAACAAGGAAATTAGGTCTTACCTTCAGCTTTGTGACAATGGACGTCACTGCATCTGAAATAGACACAGAAAGCTTCAATTCTTCTTCTTTTTTGTTTTCCCCAAGGTCCAGCCTTTTCCTGCTCGTATAAACTGCTACCGTTTTACCTGCAGTAATCAAGCTTTCGACTGTTTCAATCACACGCTCACACTCTGCTTGAAACTTATCTGGCTCAAGCACTAAGTTTGTTTGAAATTCAATAAATTCAATCGATGTTAGCTCTTTTAATTTATCCAATTGCTCTGTCGTTTTCTTTACATGAGAGCCGACTATTATTAAACCGCCATTAGTTGTTTCTTCCTTGACTAGTTCGCCTCTTGTCAAAAGGCCCCTGTCTTGCACACCGCCGATTACTTTAGGCAGAGCAGCTGCACTTCTAAACAGAAAATTCTTTCCTGCCTGAATTGCTTTAACGAGTGCTGCAGTAAATATCTTTACATCTGCTTCGTCAGCTGCATTGACAACTATCTTGTTGAAATCAGTCACAGCAGTTAACTGTTCCGCAATATTATCAACTTCCTGTGCGCGAAGCTGCTCAATGGAAATATATAATGTGTTCTTTGCTGGAAACTCCCCATTTGACTTTTCCTCTACCCATTCTCCAAGATGAGAACTGGAATAGCCAAATGTACGGTCTTTAGCGAATTCCGTTTCACCAGCAGGAATCAGCTCTGTTCCTGTTTGCACATAATGAATATTATTTATCGTAAAGCGTCCGCCTTCTTTAAAATAGGGAAGGATTACTTCTCCGTCTATCTTTAAGCTGGAGCCCGCTTCAAGTGTCTTGCGGATAACAGCTGTTTCAAGGGGATAATGACCGCGTAATGTCGAATCCCCTCTGCTGATAATTATAAATTCCTTATTCAGTTTGGATGCAACCGAAAGGATATTTTCAGCAATTTCACGATGAACTTCTTCTGTTTCTTTTACTGTCAATCCGCGTGAGTTTGTTAGAATAAAAAACATGGATGAATCTTCTTGAAACCCTGCCTCTATCGCTTCTTTAGACCAATCAGTAAAAACAGAAATATTATTTACTGTTTGGACACCTGTCGGATCATCATCGAGAACAATGATTTTTTTGTTTAGTTCCTTTAATGCCGCTGCTGCTAATTGGTCTGCCGCCTTTTTGTCTACTGCTGGAAGTTGGTTAAGGTATTCTGCATTCAAGCGCAAGCTCTCCATTATTTCTCAACCTTCTTTACTTCAGTATTAGCTAGCTTTTCATAATAGCGGACAATGCTGGCATGGTCATCATTCACTTTTCCGTCTGTTTTTAATGCATGGAATATTTCCAGCAATTGACTTGAAAGAGGCAGTGGCACACCAATTTCATGGGCTGTATCCATAACATTTGTAATATCTTTCATATTGATTGCAATGCTGCCGCCTGGTGCAAAATTCCTTTCAAGAATCATAGGCACCTTAGCATCAAGAACCGTACTTCCTGCAAGTCCTCCGCGAATTGCTTCATACATCTTTTCAATATCAATACCTGCTTTTGCAGCCAGTACTAAAGCCTCGGACATTGCTGCAATGTTAAGGTTTACAATTATTTGATTAGCAAGCTTGGCTGTTACACCACAGCCATTGTCTCCCACTAAGACAATATCCTTTCCCATACCATTCAAGATAGGTTTAACGCTTTCAAATACATCTGACTTACCGCCAACCATAATGGACAATGTTCCATCAATCGCCTTTGGTTCACCGCCGCTAACAGGCGCATCCAGCATTTCCACCCCAAGTTTGGCAGCTTCTGCTGCAAGTTCACGTGAGACATTTGGTGTGATAGAGCTCATATCAACGATGACAGAACCGGGTTTTGCACCTTCCAAAATACCATTTTCTCCAAGTATTACTTCTTTTACATGTTTAGACGCAGGAAGCATTGTAATAATAACATCTGACTTTTCAGCAACCTCTTTAGCGGTAGTTGCGGCATATGCACCGGCTGCTTGCAATTGTGCAACAGCATCCTGATTAAGATCAAAAACCGTAAGCGTATGACCTTTCTCTATAAGATTCAACGACATTGGTTTCCCCATTATTCCTAATCCAATAAAACCAACTTTTCGTTCCATATTTATTCCTCCTCTATACTGTAAGCATTTGCATTTTTTATTATGAATGCAGTGTGAATTTTACAACTACTGCAATCGTTTTCAGTTATTTACAACCCTATTGTACACGATTACATAAAAAATGTATACAATTTTTATGTTTTTGTATACAAAAATATTATCTAAGTATTAATTTTTTCTATTGTTTGGTAAGATACTTGTAAATAGTAGTTGTTCTTGGAGGGTGAAGCTATGTTTGGAAATAACCGTTCACGGCCTGCTTATCATCAATCATATGAGATACTGCGGGACAAGATATTAAACGGTGAATTATCTGGTGGCACAAAAATTGTGGAAGAAAAGATTGCCGCCGAATTAGGAGTTAGCAGAACACCAATCAGGGAGTCTATCCGTAAATTAGAGCATGAAGGATTAATCGTCAATAAACGTGTCGTGAAGCCGACTGAAAAGGACCTGCGCAACATGTTTCAAGTCCGCATTTTGCTTGAAGGCTATTCTGCCCAGTGTGCTGCATCGTACATAAAAGAAAAAGAGCTGGAAGAATTATTAGAATGTGTCGAGATTGGAAGAAACGGAACAGTGGACGAAATCATGAAAGCAAATGAGCGTTTTCATGAAATCATCGTTCAATCAAGCAATAATCCTGTCATGATTGATATTATCGATCGTATGCAGTCTACCATCTATCTTTTTAGAAAAACGGTTGTGTTTTATAACCGGCCTCATCTCATCGATGAGCATGAACAGATATTTGAAGCAATAAAGCTTAGAGATGGGCAAAAAGCAGAACAACTGATGAAAGATCATTTGCAGGCTGACTTGGAGTTTTGCCTTCACTTGATAGGGTAACAAAAAAAAGCAAGGGTGCACTCATAAGAGTACATCCTTGCTTTTTGCATATATTATTCTTCTTCTTCTACTTCTGGAGCACCAGCAAAGTTCATTGCTAGTTGATCAGCAACAGATAATTCTTCTGTTCCATTGAAATAAGGATAGTATGGCAATTCTACTACTCCATTAATTTCACAAAGTGAAATAGTTACAGGATAATAGAAAGGAGCAGGACCTAAAATCAATTTATCACAGTCTACATTGCCAACTAAACCTATGAAATATCCACCATCTACTATTACTTTAACAAGGCGGCCTCGAAGTCTTTTCAATTCTTCTTTAATACCTTCTGCACATTTGTTGTCACATTTGTGATCATGCTTATGCTTGCATTTACAATCATCATGATGATGATGTTTTTTCTCTCCGTCCTTTTTTTTCTTATGCTTTTCAAATAAAACAAAATCTAAATGAAGATGCATAATGTTATCCCCTTCCATCAAAATATTATTTACTTCCCTAATAATATATTGCCGCTTGTCCCCTTCTGTTACCGCTCATTTACCTATTTATAAGACCTGACAAGAAAATGATGAAAATGCATGAAGGACATTAATACAGCTGTTTGCAAGAATATTTAAAACAAGAAAAAGAGGTGCACTTATAAAATAGTGCACCTTTCAAAGTAAGTGAAAAGGGAGGTTTTAATGGTATGCTAGGGGAATTATACTAAGAATCTCTTAAAGATTTTTGAGTACAAATGTTTTGTCAGAAGAATAATTACTTAATAAGAAACGAGCATTAGTCTTTGAAGACACTGCACATTATGAGAGTTTACATCATTTATTTGGGCAGCTTATTTCTATGCAGCCTGATACTTAACTTAGTAAAACTGTGCAATACCTAAGGAAACAAAAGGTTTATTTCTTTATTTTTTTCATCGTCCTGCTTATAACATACTTAATGAACAACAAAATTCTTTACTTAGCTACATCATCATATTTTTATTTCTATTGAACATTCATAATGCTCTGCCAAAGACTAATTCCACCATCTATGTTCCCGAATACTTAGTGTATAGTGCTTTTTCCTCCCAAGTAATATTACTTCCAAAAAAAATGCTTGTCCCTCACTTCCTTAAGAAATTTCTTAATACCATATAATATATTAATGCGAGCTGTTGTCAGAAACCGCTTCTCCCCAATGGTCATACCTATTTTTAAGAAAATAAGAAAATAACATAGCGAAGCGTTAAAGGGTGATAATTACATGTAATAAACTTCGCAAAAGTGAACTTTTACGAAGTTATAAAATGGACTTGGTTTTTAAAAATGGTTAGTTTGGCTTTTTCATAAATAGTGACAGTACAAAATTAACGACTGCCAACACTAAACTAATCGTAAAGACAAAGGATGAACCAGATGCTGCTGCCTCTGCAGGAGCATTAGCAACGCCTTCAAGATAGCTTGTCTGATTCGCTGATAATAAGGATACCATCACTGCAATTCCTATGGCGCCAGATACTTGCTGAATCGTTTGCGTCAAAGCAATACCGTCTGGATAGTACTGTTTTGGCAAGGAATTCAGTGTATTTGTTTGGACAGATGCAAGCACCGCTCCAATTCCAAGCATCATAATAATATGCGTTAAGGCAATCATCCATAGTGCTGTATCAGTGCCAAATTGTGAATAAATAATATACCCGATAGCTACAAGTAAAGTACCTGGTGTTATGACCGCTCTAGGTCCATATTTATCAAACAGCTTGCCAATAATCGGTGCTAACACACAGTTTAGCAAGCTTCCTGGCAGCAAAATAAGTCCTGATGTAAAGGCAGCAAGCATAAGTGCCATCTGCATATACATCGGCAGGATGATAAGCATAGAAAGCATGTTAAAGAAAGTAATAAAGCTCATGAATACGCCAAGAACAAACAGCGGATACGAAAATGCTTTTAAATTCAGCATAGGATGTTCCATCTTCGTTTGCCGGACTGCAAACAGCACAAGTGCGATTAAACCGATGATGATTGATATAATGACAGTCGGACTCGTCCAGCCATCATGCTCACCGCCCACACTTACTCCGTAAACAATCCCACCGAAGCCAATTGTCGACAGGGTGACAGACAGTGCGTCTATTGAAACTTTACGCAGCTCATTGACATTAGGCAAATAAATAAATCCGAAAATCAGGGAGAACAATAAGAACGGTATTGTAACCCAAAATATCCAATTCCATGATAACGTGTCCAAAATCAGACCAGCTATCGTCGGACCAAGCGCTGGTCCTGCAAGCATCACAAGCCCCATAATCCCCATGGCACCACCTCGTTTATTAGGAGGAAAAATCGTAAAGATGACATTTTGTGTTAAAGGCAAATTAATCGCAAGCCCTGCGGCTTGAATAACACGCCCTGCCAGCAAGACTCCAAATACAGGCGCGGAGGCTGCTAAAATCGTTCCAGCCAATGTCAAAAAGATAGATGTTAGAAACATTTGCCTTGTTGTAAACTTTTGCATCATTATCCCTGTAACAGGAACTAATATTCCTAATGTTAGAAAATAACCTGTTGCCAGCCATTGAATCGTTGTCGCATTTGTTTGGAAAAGGCTGCTTAATTCTCCTAAAGCAATATTTAACGCTGTTTCACTAAAAAGCCCGACAAAGCCTGCGACTAAAAGCGCAGCCATTATCGGTCCGGTTTTGATCTGTTGCTCTGCTGCAGAGCCTACATTAGGCCCTGCATTTATTTGTTGATCCATTACTAAGTCTCCTTTAATATATTCGGCAACACACTTGAGATTGTTTTTAGTGGTTCGCTTGCCTTTTCTGTTAGGCAAAGCATCATCCCACCTTCAATTGATGCCGTCATCATTAGTGCAATCGACTTAGCCTTTACGTCTGAAAAGCCATCATCTATCAGCTTGGCTGCGTAAATGCCTTGAATCTTTGTATATAAAGAAGAACAAGCATTGCGGACAGGCTCACTTAATGATGCCATTTCACTGACAATACTGTTAAACGTATAGCCGGCAATCGTGCCCTCTTGATCAAATACAGCAATCAATTTACTAATCATCGCTTGTGTTGCTTCAATTGTTGTTGGATATTGATTAAATATTACTTCAATATCCTCTGTTATCGCCTTGTTCATCGATTGCAGACAAGCAATAAGCAGCTCTTCCTTTCCGCCAGGGAAATGGTGATAAAGACCACCCTTTGTAAGATTGCATTCCTTCAGTATTTCGTTAACTCCTACCCCCTTATAGCCTTTCTGTTGAAAAAGATTAGTCGCGATCTCGATTATCAGCGATTTAGTATCCATTTCCGTAGCACACCTCCACATACCAACCGGTCTGTTTTTAACTATATCAAAAATTTTTTCAGAATTTCAAGCATTTTTTTTATAATTTTTTTGATGAGAATAAACTATTATATAGATTTTTAGTTGATATTCTTCATAGTATAAAATAGAAATGGGTTATAGTTAGAAGTAGAAAAAAAAGAGAAGCACCAAATTGGTGCCTCCCTCACTTTTTTGACTAGCGAGCTGCAAGAAATACCTACAACACATCATTTTTTCTGACATTTTACCATGAGAAAATTTATAGATGATTTATTTTCACTATGTTTATTTGGTTCATCCACTTCTATCGCCTCTACCAATCCAAAGTTTTTAAAGTCTTCATCTATTGAAGCAGAATCATAAAAAAACATTTTCACACCTTCCATAATTTCGAAATAGTCTTCCGCTAACTGTTTACCCTTACCAAACATTGGGGCTTTTTTGGAAACAGTGGTAAAGACCATGTACCCATTCGGTTTTAACTGGTTGTAGCAATCACTAATAAACTTCTTTCTCTCTTCCCTATTTAACAAGTGAAGCAGAGCATGAGAAAATATACCGTCGTATTGCTTATTATCATAAGGCATGTCACTAACAGATCCATGAAAAATTTTGCAATTAACTCCATTTTGCTTCGCCAAGTCAATGGCTGTTTGGGAAATCTCAATACCTGTAACATTGATTTCATTTTCAAGGAAAACCTTCGCATTCCTACCATAGCCAATCCCTGGTATAAGTACATCCTTTACATTCTTTTCAAGGAAAAAATCCTTTGTTAAAATCGCTGAATCTGTCGGTTCGTATCCCCACATCATTTGTTTTTCAATAAAGCTGGATTCCCAGAATTCCATTATATTTCGCGCTCCTTTTTCATATACTATGCTCATAATTATTAATTAAAGACATAAAGACTCTTTAATAACTATAATAGTTATTAGCATTTTTGTAAAATAAAAAATCTCTACTGTCTAGGGAGTAAAGCATGAGGTTGTTACTTTACATTTTCTAACACCTCTAGAAAATCTCACACCATAGAATAAACTTGCTAAAAAAGAGCTAACAATTTCAATATAATGTAAAAACCACACCCTATTATTATGATGAATGTTGGTGTGGTTTTATTTGCTTCTATTTTATTTTGTTTTCATATTTATCCCAATAATCGCTAAATACTCGCGAATGTAATGGTTTACTGTAAAAATACCCTTGAATCTCATCACAATCCCAATCTTGCAAGACTTGTAATTGTTGCTTTGTTTCTACACCTTCTGCTGTTACTTTGATATCAAGATTTTTAGCAACCGACACTAAAGATTGAACAATGGCAGCATGGTTCTTATTGCTGGGAATATCCTTAATAAAGGATTGATCTATCTTAATTCTATCTAAAGGAAATTTAGATAGATAAGTTAATGACGTATATCCAGTACCAAAATCATCCATGGTAATTTTAAAGCCAATGCCTTTTAGTAGATTAATTTTTTCTCTCGTTAATTCTGTATTTTCTATCGCTAAGCTCTCCGTAATTTCTAAATCTATTTGTTCTGGAGGCACGGAAAACTCTTCTATACTATCCAATAAGACTGGGATAAAATTCTCAGCAATGAACTGCTTTGGTGAAATATTTATTGATAATTGAAAGTCCATCGGAAACCTTATCCCCCATTCTCTAAATTGCGATAATGCTCTTCTAATAATCCAATTCCCTAGCGGAATAATTAAATTTGTTTCCTCTGCTATCGGAATAAAGTCTCCAGGGCTGACAAAGCCTTGCTGAGGGTGATGCCAGCGTATAAGCGCTTCGACACCTACTATTTTTTCATCTTTAATACTATGTTTAGGTTGGTAATAGAGTTCAAATTGTTGTTCCTCAATAGCATTTTTTAATTCTTCATACATCGTAATTTTAGAAAGCATGTCTTTTTCCAAGCTTGCTTCATATTCGGAATAATTATTACGTCCAGCTTTTTTGGCAGCATACATTGCCATATCAGCATGTTTGATTAATGCATCACAATTATTCCCATCATTTGGATAGTAGGAGATACCGATACTCAACGTAATGTCTTTTTGTCCACCTTCTATTTGAAAAGGCTGCTTCATTTCTGTTTGAATGTCTTTTATTAATCTTTTAACTTCTGCTGAGTTCTTAATTTCAGTTAAGCAGATAAGAAATTCATCTCCACCAAGTCTGCCAATTACCCCTTTCCCTTTGATGGTTTTCTGCAATCTCAATGTAATAAGCTTAAGTAATGAGTCTCCAGCTGCATGACCGAGATGATCATTAATATCCTTGAACATATCCACATCAATTAAAATAGTCGCAAAACTAGTGCCCTGATTAATTTGCTCATCTACTTGTTTATAAATACCGCGCCGATTTAGCAGTCCAGTAAGCTCATCATGATAAGCTAAGAAGTTTACCTTTTCTTGGACTTGATTTTGCTCTGTTATATCCTGGGCAATAACATAAATACCTGTTAAAGAATTATCTATTTTGATTTGAGATGCTGTTATATTCAGATTTACTACTTGCTTATTTTTAGTAAGAATAAAGGTTTCAACGCTAATACTGTTCCCTTTAATTACCTCATAAAAAAATGCTTTTAATCTCTCAGTTTCTTCTTTCAACACTAGGTCGGTTATTTTCGACTGAAGAATTTCACTTAATGTGTACCCCGTTAATGGTAAAACGGACGGATTAACTTCTTTAAAATTCCCTTTTAAATCTAATATAAAAATTGCATTTGGATTATATTGAAATAAAGATCTATATTGCTGTTCATTTATTTTAAGTTTCATATTCTGATTCTCTACCATTCCATTCTGGTAGATCAATTGATTTTCAATATAATTAATCGTGATGATAAATAAGATAAGCACGCTGAGAATAGAAATCATAACGATAGAAAAATCTGCAACTTGGAAGAGACTTTGGATAAACATATAAATGATTGAACCAAAGGAAATACTAAATACCGTATAAAAGGTAGTACTCTTCGTATAAGTTATACTTCTGTTAATCATTAATTGGTCAATATGAAGATGCTCAATAATTCTCGCAATATTATAAATAGATGTAGTTAATAGTGCAGCTGTATAAAGAACATTTACATTATTTAAGTACAAAGGAATGGAATAAACTCTTTCTAATAAATAAACTATGTAAATTACGATAAAAGCAGCAACTACAACACTTAATACTAGATAAGGAATGACTCCTTTCTTTTTATTTGTGTTAAATCTAGATGGTTTAATGGCAATTTTTCCGATTAAACTCATGAGCCAAAAACTCACAAAACAGAATAAAAAGGTATATAAAGTATTTTTCAATGTTAGCTTTAAACTTTCAGGTGATAATTCAATCACGCTTATACTTAACAGACATATGTATGGAATAATAGAAATAATAAAGCCGCATAAAATGGCTAAAAACAAAGTATATATTGCTTCATGCATTTTCTTCCCGGTAACTGTTGTTGTTACATACATATTTAAAGTCAACAAAGTAACACAAATAATACAGCATACGATTAAATACAATATTAAATTAACCATCACCACACTCCTACTATAGTCCTAAAAACATTACTTTAGACTCATTATAAATGGTAACAAAGGCAGATAGAAAGATATTTGCATCTGTTAATGTTTGCCAATTAAATCTCAAAGTCACTGAAACATAATCGGGAGTCTCCCATTTAAGGAAGACTCCCGATTAAATATTTCTATTTATCGATGCTGTTTATTTCACCAACTACTGTTTAGAACAGGGCTAAGTAAATGGCAGTTACTTCTCTATTATCTGAATAAGGTTACCGCATGTATCATTAAAAACAGCTATTGTGAATTCTCCCATTACTGTTGGTTCCATAGTAAATTCTATGCCACCGCCAAGTAATCGCAGATACTCTTTATGTATATCCGGAACGCCGAACATTGTGGCAGGAATGCCTTCTGCGTATATTTTCTGTTGATACTCTTTTGCCGCTGGATGGTTATTGGGTTCGAGTAACAACTCTGTACCATCTTGGTCTTCAGGTGACACAAGGGTGATCCACCTGAACTCTCCGACCGGCACATCCTCCTTTTTTACAAAACCAAGCTTTTCTGTATAAAACGTTAATGCCTTGTCTTGATCCTGGACAAAGATACTATTTACAATAATTCTCATCATGTATTCCTCCTTGATTAAAGTTTCTGATTTGTTTAGATTCTGCAAAGCCAGTATATTTCCTTCACACTGACGGTAATGTTTTTGAAAAACTTCATCCTAACTGTGAGTCTGCCTCAGTCTTTTTCTCTTTCTCCAAAGTAATTTTATTACTAATAGGAATAAACATAAAATTGGCATAAACAGCTGAAAAAAAAGATGAATATATAACGGAACAATCTTTAAGCCAATAAAAAGATGAATACTGAAGTTTTTCATAAATACAACACTAATGATATAAACAGTCAGTAAGAATGGAATAATCATCTTCTGGTCTTTTTTTATTTTAAATATCCCTGCAAGCCCCTGTATTCCCGCAAATGAAAAAATACTGATTTTTATAAGGCCGCCGATTGTAAAAATTAACACAGCTAATAATTCCAAATGCCTAATAAAATTCAAAAAATTAATATGCTCTATTGTTTTCATAAAAGGAAAGATAAAGAATTTAGCTAATTCTGCCGTTAAGAAGCCAATATTTAAAATAGATATGACCATAAGAATGAATCCAGAAATAAGGACCGCCAGCCAGCCGTGCTTTTGGAAGGAAGGAAAGGACTTTACATACTGATAATAACAAAGGAAAACGATTACTTCACCAAATGGAAAAGTGATTAAGGTCGGAAATACAGCTTTTATGATTGGGCTATAACCATTTTCTAAGATGGGCCTTAAATTGTTTAAGTCGAATTCTTCAAGGAAAAACATGGAGACGATAACCAACAGTAGAAAAGAAATCATCATTAAAGTTAAAGCTTCCGAAGATCTCCCCAATGTCTCTATTCCTAAATAGCAAACATATGCCACTAACAAAAGGATGGATAATTTAATAACCCAAGCTCTAACACTCCACAAAAGCACTTCATTAATAAAAAAAGCAAAATCAGCTGTCACCCTAGCAGCTAAATATAAAAAATACAGATAGTATAATCCAGCTAAAAAAATGCCCAACGGACGACTAAAAGCTTCCTGTAAAATACTTGTGAAGGTTTTGCTTGCACCGCCTGCTCTATATAAAGCTATATAACAGAAATGGATGGCTATCCCAATCAGCGTGCTTATCCCGATTGCAATCCAGGCATCTTTCCCCGCTTCCATTCCCATGCCTAATACTATAGAACTTCCCAACTGAAACAAAATAATCATGGATGCTAATTCTAATGATCCTATTCTTTTGATCTCCATATCATCCACCTCTTTTGCCCTTTAGTTAATTAGCTATATTAAGATCTCCAAAGTTCCGGACGATTACCTTTGTCTCAATAGCAAATGTTGAAGTGGCATATATTTCACTTTGCCAACTATCTTCAATTTCCTTCCAACTATCCTTATCGTCAATACGAAGTACATCCCCAAAACCGATAAAGTCGGCATTCATGGCTTGTGATTGAACAAGTAAGTCCTTTAAACCTTCTTCTATTTGTTTTTCCATCAGATCTTCCACTTTTTTTATTCCTGCTGGTTTTGAAATGTCCAGATCGCAATTTAATTCGTCTAAATCCCCTGTTACCTCTACTTTAATCGTAAATTTCGGTTTTCCCTTCGTTATCTTTCCATGGATAGCTGTTTTGGAGTGAATAATGGTTAACCCAAACTCCTCCTTATTGTCATCATTAGGACAATAAGAGCTGAAATAACTATGTTTTAACCTATCTTTTATTAAGTAATACGCTCTACTTTGGTTATCATTTAACCAGCCAACCTTTTTGTCTTCATTTAAAAGCGTTAATCCTGAAAATTCTAGATATGATTTTGGTGCCGTTGATTCTAAGAGGGCTTTTTCTTCGGCTAAATGTTCCTTCCCATATAAAGAAATGGTAGGAATAATGGCCTCCTTTCCTCTTGAAAGAATGTCTGCCTTTACTTGGGTTGGATATACTCTTTGATGTGAGCCCCAGTTTTCCTCCGTATTTCTAAGAGCTTTTACAATTTCATTTCCAGGGATATCTTCCATAAATGAAACCACTTTCAATACATCATAGGCACTTATGTCTTTTGTAATTAGAATATCTAATATGGAAGTTAATCCAGGCTCACGTAATATATAATTGAGCACATTATTTATACCTTTCGTTTCAGCTAATTCTTCCCCGATTACAATTAACTGGACTTGTGCAGGACTTAACTGTCTGGAAATTTTTTTTGAAACCATTTCAATTGCTTTTCCTATGCTTTTCGCTTTAGCCTCGTATACAATGACCGGCATTTTATCTGTTTGACTAATAGGAGGCTGCGGATTGATTACTTGCAAGGAAACAGCATAATTATCTGATTCCATGTCTATTCCTACTGCATAGACGAGCGCTATTTCATTTAACTCATTACGATTTATGTTGCCAAGAGAAAGTACCGCAAACAACGAAAGGAATATAATAATACCTAATGTTTTCATCATGCTTCCTGTCCTTTATTAGTCTCTTTTTTTTCTAACAAATTCCTCATGCTGAAATTGATGCTTGTTAGAAAGTTTATCTAATGGAAAACGATAAATCGCATCCTTCTGATCCTTTAAGTTAAAAGGAAACAGTGGAGCAAAATAAGGTACACCAAATGAACGCAAATGATTTAAATGAAAAGTTAATGCTAAAGTAGCAAGAATGATTCCATATAAACCTAAAAAAGCAGCTATGATGATAAATCCGTACCTTAATGTCCGCACTGCAGTAGCCAATGTAATTATTGGAGCTACAAAACTAAATATATAGGACATGCTGACAACCAGTAATGTAGCTGGCTGTACTAAGCCAGCTTCAACAGCAGATTGACCAATTATTATGGTTCCAACAATTGATACAACCGAAACTAAGCCTTTCGGTAAACGCAATGCTCCTTCAATAATAATTTGAAACAGAAACATGAACAGCAGTAATTCCACCACTAAGGGCAATGGCTTACCTTCCCTTTGAGAAGCTAGACTCAATACTAAATCAAATGGCAGCAGGCCAGGATGATATGTAACAAATGCCAAGTAGTATGCTGGCAGATATATAGCCATTGCCAAGGCGAGTATTCGAAGCAGTCTTGTGACACCGCCATTAACAAAATAATAATCATCAGGCGACTGCAGAAATTGCAGAAATAATGCCGGTACTACTAACGCATACGGTGACCCCTCAATCAGAATGCCAATTTTCCCATCGGTAATTTCACCTGTTACTACATCAGGCCGGTCCGTTGTCAACACTAGCGGAAACGGCGTGAGAAACTGGTCCCGTATATATTCTTCTATATAATTCGCATCCAATATCTTACTCGTTTCTATTTTTGCCAATCTATTATTTAATTCGGCCAATATCTCTTTATCGACGATATTGTCTAAATAGATAACACAGATATCAGTATTCGTTTCGCTGCCAAATGTATAATTTTCTAATCGCAGCTGTTCGTTTTTAAGAGCTTTTCTCATGATTGCTATATTTGTTGCTAAGTTTTCATTAAAGCCAATTAAAGGCCCTTTCGCAACACGTTGTCCCTCTGCTTCCGTTAAAGAACGTTCCTTCCAGCTAGAAGTGTCAACAACAAGCACATCCTCTATGTCTTCCAATAAAATCAAAGTCTTTCCATTCAGTAAGTCTTTTAGCGCGTCTTTATATAACTGGATAACCGCTACCGACTTTACCTGAATCATTTCTTTTTCCATAACTGCCATTAAGTTAATTACTTGTGTAGTTGGAGAAACCCGCTGTAAAGGTCTGATAATGAAATTTTCTATATCACTTTCATTTACAATACCTGCAATAAATACAAGAGAACAATTCAGCTTTTTATCGTTTAGATTTAATGTAATGGAGCGTATTATTAAGTCAGCTGGATCTCCTAAAGATTTCTTTATATTATTAACACTTATTTTCTTTAAGGTTTCCGCCATCCAAATATTCCTCCAAATAGTGATATATAAAGTAATTTTTACTAAATTGCTGCTTATTATGTAGAGTGTTTATTTGAAAACACAGACTTCATAGAAAAAGCGGACTTGACTCATGAATGTCAAATTCGCTTTTTCAGTATTTATTCAGGTATAGCTTTTATGTACGTATCCCAGATTTAATGGAAATCGCCTCAGAGGTATTTATATCCTTTATTTCCCACTAGGTTATACCTTTGTTAAAATAGTTGGAATAATTATAGGTGTTGGGAATTGTTCTTCTGAAGAAAAGTTTTGTATTTCTCCTATTATATCTTCAACAGAATCAACATGCGCTGCAGTAATTCTAAACTTCTAGCTATTCCATTTTACTGCAGGAAAGACAAATGACTTTTCCGTTTGTTCCATTATTCCTGTTCTAATGATTATAGTATTTTCATCTTGAGAACAGCGGCTGACTTTGCTCCATAAAAGTAAGACTGAAACAAGTGTATTTAAGGTTATTGACATTTTTAAACCTAAATAGTACTTATCCAACCATTTAATTTATCATATAATCATAGAGAGAATATTTTAGAGTGGTGAGGTAATTTTGGCTAAAATAGATAGAAGAATACTGAAATCACAAGAAGCAATAAAAAAAGCTCTTATAGAGTTAATGTCTGAAAAGAAGTTTGATGATGTTACCATCCAAGATATTTCTGACAGAGCAAATGTAAGCAGGGGGACTATTTATCTTCATTACTTAGATAAATATGATTTGCTGGAAAAGCTTATTGAAGAACATATTAATAATCTTCGGGAATTATGTGAAGCCACGGCAGATTCGGAATACAGTGAAGCTAATCTACCTTGGTTTAAATACCTCGAGAGCCATTATTTGTTTATTTCTACTATGCTTAAAAGCAAAGGTGCTCCTTATTTTCGCAGTCAATTTCATGAATTTCTTATAGAAGAATTTAAGGATGAAGTTGATACAGCTATTGCTAAAAATAAGGAATTAAATGAAGATGTTCTGCTTCAATTTATTGTGACATCGTACGCGGGTTTAGTGGAGTGGTGGGTTATAAATGACATGCCAATATCACCAGAGGAAATGGCATTGCAAGTGGGGATCTTATTAGATAGAAATCTTTAAGAGCAAAAATGGGTAACCTGGTGGTTACCCATTTTTGCATTACTAGCATGACATGGAAGCTGCATGTAACTTAATAAAACATGTGTAAAATTGTATCAATTGTTAATTTCACTGAATTTGTTTATTATTAAACATTTTGACAGAAATTGTTCAGTAACTCGTATTGACGATTCACGGTAAAAAAATGATAATGAATTACCAAGTCATATTGGTCTATATAAATCAATATTTTAATGATAACGCTTACTTTATTGCTATTACAATTTCACAACGCAGGGAGAGAATTATATGAAGCTTATTGCACTTGATTTGGACGGTACTACGTTGAATTCAAAAAAAGAAATGAGTAACGAAACGATACAAGCAATCAGAAAAGCACAGGAACAAGGCCATATCGTTATGGCTTTAACAGGCCGATCAGCTACACCGGTTATATCTGAACTTGCTAAATATGATTTAGATTTACATGTTGGTGGAAATAACGGCACGGAAATATATGCTAATGGCCAATTAATAGAACTAACCTCTCTTCCCCTTCCTCAATGTCAAAAAATTATGTTAGAACTAGAAAAAGAATCAATGCCATATAAAGTCTGTACAAATATTCGTACATTTGCCCATAAAGACTGGCTTGATCGATATGAAAAAGTTTTGGCATCTGGTCTTGTCCCAAATGAGTATCTTGATCACAAGGATTACAAAATGTTCACAACACCTCCACATGTTTACGGTCAGTCATTCTTTCATAACCCTGAAGAAATACTAAATAATGAATCTACGGTTATAAAGTTTCTTATCCTAGGACTTGATCCGATTCAAAAAGATCGGTTGAGATCCCAATTAGAGTTAATTGAAGAAATTTATGTAGCCTCTTCTTCGCCATTCAATCTTGAAGTTACACATATTAACGGAAATAAAGGAAATGGCTTAAAAGCAATGGCACGCTTTTTTAATATTCCAATCGAAAATACAGTAGCTATCGGAGATGAAATAAATGATATACCTATGTTTCAGGCAGCTGGGCTGGCGATTGCCATGGGAAATGCCGAAGAAGAAGTAAAAAAGCATAGTGATATTACCACACTATCAAATGATGAAAATGGGGTGGCTTATGCTTTTGAAAAGTATATTTTAAATGATTAAGTGCTGCTAATTTTTCTGTAGTTATGTAAAGGTGGGGAAAAGAAATGCTGATACGTATAAAAAAACTATTCACAATCAAAGGGTATTGTCTTTTCATGGTTTGTATGCTGCTTGTCGGTACAGGAATTTCCATTACGATGCCGTACTTATCTCTGTATTCTACTGAGGAACTAGGAATGAGCGCAGGGGCATTTGGGGTCTTTATGGCTGTAAGCTCGCTGAGTGGTGTATTAATAAACTCTTTCATTGCAAAACGGTCAGATAGCGGGCTCAACCGAAAATTGGTGATAATCATAGCTATGCTTTCATCCGCTTTAGGTTATGTGTCTTACCTTCTATTTCATAACTATTTTCTGCTGTTATTAGTGGTTACTGTATTTAACGGATTAGGTGCTGCTGCGATGCCGCAAATCTTTGCTTTCGCACAGGAGTCGGCAAATGCAAGCAAGAGTGATGATAAAACATTTGCACTGTCTACTTTGCGTTCCCTTGTTTCATTAGGTTTTCTTATTGGGCCCCTAGGCGGGACGATTATTTTAGGATTGGCTGGTTATAAAGGGTTATTTCTTGGAACCTCTGTTATCTTTCTAATTATTGCATCTCTAGTATTCTTTTTTCTGAGCAATCAAAGGAACACTGTTTATACGAAAAGACATAATAAATTGCCGGTTCCCGCATCTTCTCTAAAAAACAAACAAATAAGATACCCCTTTATCGCCTTCATCCTTCTTTTTGCAGTAAATGCTATAAACGTAATTAACACACCACTGTTCATTGTGAACGAGCTGCACGGAAGTCACGCAGTTGTCGGAATTGTGGTCAGTGTTTGTGCAGGTTTAGAAATTCCCATTATGATTGGCCTCGGTGCTTTAGGAAAAAAAATATCCAATCATTCGTTAATGATTATTAGCTGTTTCATAGCCGGTGCTTACTACATTATTTTAGCAACTGCGTCTCATTCGTGGATTTTAATAGCCGCACAGCTCCTCCAAGCTGTTTTTGTAGCAATTGTTATGGGAAATGGGCTAAGTTATTTCACAGAATTGCTGCCCTCTTCTCCTGGAATATCAGCAACTATTTATTCTAATGGCTCTACCATTGGGAGATTAGTCGGAAATTTAGGTGGAGGATTTATTGCTACTTATATAGGATTTCGCTTTGTTAATCTAGTTTGTCTGCTGTTAGTGTTGCTATCCTTCTTCATCTTATGGAAAGCACGATTCCATAAGCAATCGGAAGTTACATTAGAGGAAAGTAATTCTGTATCATAATCTAGCAAACTTCCCTTCTAAGACAGGTTATCGCCTGTCTTTTTCCTTTTCACCAAGTTTTCACCATTTCTATATATAGTGGTGTTTGTGAAAAACAGATAAAGGAGAGAAAACATGAATTTTTTAAAACGAGCATTTTTAAGTGTTAAAGCTAGAAAGGGGAAAAGCCTGCTGCAGATTTTTGTATTTTCGGTTATTTGTGTACTCGTACTGGCAGGTTTATCTATTCAAACGGCGGCAAAAAAATCAAGTGATCTCGCGAGAAAGCAGCTCGGTGCCGATGTAACTTTACAAGTGGACATGGAGAAATTGCGTGAGCAGATGCAGTCACAATCTTCTGAGGATGGTGAACGAGTTAGATTCCAGTCTACGCCAATTGAAGTCAAAGCAGCAGAAGAACTAACAACATATAACCAAATTAAAGGCTATAATTTCTATTCATCAACTACTGGTTTAGCTTCTAGCTTTGATCCGATTGAAAATAGTACAAGTACTGAAACGGAGGAAGAAACAGAAACAGGAGAAGGTGTTGTCAGAATGGGCGGCGGTATGCAGGGAGATGTCAGTCTGCAAGGTGTAACCTTTACTGATTCCTATACTGATTTTATGGACAGCACGTCTGAAATTATAGATGGAGAGCATCTTACAGATGAAGATGTCGGCAAAAATGTAGCCGTAATCGAGCAGACTCTTGCGGAAGAAAATGATCTGCAGGTCGGTGATACGCTAACTGTCACAAACCCGCAAGATGATTCCATTTCTATTGAGCTAGAAATCAAAGGTATTTACGCTACCACTTCCACTGGCTCTGACCAAGCAATGGACTTTACTGCCATGATTCCTTATAACAAAATTTATGTTCCATATACAGCTGCATCTGACCTGAAAGGCGCGGATTATGAAGGTACGATTGATAATGCTGTTTATTATATTGATGATCCAGCTGACATGGAAGCATTCGTTGCTCAAGCTAAATCGGAAAGCAGCATTGATTTTGATTCATTCAAACTGGATGCAAACGATGACCTTTATCAACAAATGGTAGGTCCAATTGAAAATGTTGCAAGTTTCTCGAAAAATATTGTTTATCTAGTTTCCATTGCCGGCGCCATCATCTTAGGGTTGATTGTAATGATGTCCATTAGGGAGAGAAAATACGAAATGGGTGTGCTGCTTGCACTAGGTGAACAGCGCTGGAAGCTAGCAGGTCAATTTATCGTCGAAATTCTTTTAGTGGCCGTTCTGTCACTTGGCATTGCAACAGTAAGCGGGAATGCCGTTGCTGGCAAAGTCAGTGATCAACTGCTGAGCCAAGAAATTGCTTCAAGTGAGACAAGTACCACACCAGAATCCTTCAGAGGCGGCGGCGGTTTCGGCAAAGTCATGACATCGACTGCAGCTTCAACAGCTGGCGTTGAAACGATTGATGAGCTGGATGTCAGCGCAACAGGTCAGGACCTAGGATTATTAGCGATGATTGGTGCATTAATTGCCGTTATTTCAGCCTTGCTGCCATCCTTGTCCGTACTGAGGCTGCAGCCTAAAACTATCTTAAGCAAACAGGATTAACATTGATTGATGGGAGATGGAGTAATGAGTTCATTATTAGAATTACAGAATATCAGTTACTGGTATAAACATGAAAACAAGAAAGTCGATATTTTAAAGAATATAAATGTAGCATTTGACAGAGGGATTTTCTATACGATTATTGGCCCTTCAGGCTCAGGAAAGACTACTTTCCTTGCCCTTGCAAGCGCCCTTGATGTGCCTAAGGAAGGTGCAGTTCTGTATGAAGGAAAAGACATAAAAAAAATCGGACTCACCAAGTTTCGCAATAAGTATGTCTCAATTGTTTTCCAATCGTATAATCTTTTGCCTTATATGACAGCCTTGCAAAATGTGACAACAGCTATGGAAATTACAGGATCAAGTCATAAAAACAAAAAAGAATATGCCCTAGAAATGCTTACAAAAATGGGTATTACTGCTGAACAAGCCGGTCAAAAGGTTCTAACATTAAGCGGCGGTCAGCAGCAGCGTGTCTCTATTGCCAGAGCGCTTTGCTGCGATGCAGACCTTATTGTGGCAGACGAGCCTACAGGGAATCTGGATGAAACAACCGCTCAAGAAATTGTTGGAATCCTGAAGGATCTTGCCCATAATGAAGGAAAATGTGTGGTTGTCGTCACACATGATCAGAATATTGCCCAAAAATCAGATGTTGTTGTAAAGCTGTCTAAAGGAAGCTTCACTGTAACTTCTAACAAGGAAGCAGTCCACATTTAACCGTAAAAAAGTACATCCTGTTGTAATGGATGTACTTTTTTGCTATTTAAAGGTATTCACTTAAAACTAACCCTATCCAGGATTTTTGCTTTTTGATAATGAAAGATAGATTTAGACAACTCAAATATATTGCCGTTCGTAAGCGATACGGTATTTTCTATAATTAACCCAGGGTCTCCCGCGTTCAGGTTAAGCAAAAAGGCGGTTTCCTCATCCATTAATTCACAATTGATAACTTTGTCGGCAAACCCGATGTTCAGTCTTAAGTCATCAATTAAATAGGTATAGATAGATTGGATGGCAATATCCTTATTTAAATAAGGAACGATGTCTTTTTTAAAGTAGCTGAGTTCAATCGAGAAAGGTTCTTCATTTACTATTCGGATGCGTTTTGTATAATACAATTTTGTGCCAGGTTCGCATTGCATCCTATTTGCAACCTCTTCTTCTGCTTCTATAACACGAAGCTCCAGTATTTTCGTTTCGATTGTTTTCGCTGACAAATCCTTTGTCAGTCCCCGCAGACTGCCTAGATTAATATAATCTGTTTCCGACTTTTTCCTTAAAAACATGCCGCTCCCCTGCACCTGATAAATATATCCCCGATTGACTAGCTGGGTAACAGCTTTCCTGACCGTGCTTCTGCTTACCTCAAATTGTTTTGCCAACTCTTCCTCAGTCGGCAGCTTATTAGATGCATCAAATATGCCTTCTCTAATATCCTTTTCTAAAGAATCTGCTATCTCTCTATATTTGACTGCCATATTATCTCCTTTAAAAAATATGTAATAATTGGTTATGGTTCTATTGTAAACAATAACCTCCTTGATTAAAATGAAAATGTAATAAATTGGAGTTTAAGCATGTAGAAAAAAACCTCCTAACATAATTAGGAGGTTTCGTTCGTCCTATTTCTTACAGCTCTTCTCCCCTCGTTTCAATAATATGCTTGTACCAATGAAACGAGAGCTTTTTCTTTCTGTTCAGATTGTCAGAATGGTCCACATAAATAAAGCCATACTGCTTCTTGTATCCGTTTAGCCAGCTTAATAAATCAATGACTGACCATGCATAATAGCCTTTTAAGTTAATGCCTTCGCTTATTGCAAGTTTGACAACCTTTAAATGCTCTTCGATATATTTTATTCTTGGAACATCCACTATTTCCCCATCAATAATTGGATCCTCATCACCAAGGCCATTTTCTGTGACATACATTTTTATATCGCCATAACGCCCTTTTAACATATGCAGCCCATCAAGAAAGCCTTGCGGTGAGATTTCCCAGCCCCATTTTGTATATGTTTTATCGTCCATTTTCACTGTGCGGTAATATCCGTCAAAGGAAGGATTTCCTGGTGCAAGAGTAGATGATTCCCGTGAATGTTCTACTGTTAGAGAACCTTCGGCGATTTTTTCAACACGAATTGGCTGGTAATAATTTAAGCCGATAAAGTCATTGTTTTCAGCATTACTTTTCAATGTGTTCAGCTCTTCTTCTGTCCAGGTTGGAGTCCAGCCTTTTTCCTCTAGTTGCTTAACGACATACGCAGGATATTCTCCTTTTAAAATCGGATCATAATACCAAAAAGTTTCATATTCATTCGCATGCTGAGCAGCTGCAATATTTTCTGGCTTTTCATCTACACTGTAGGCAGGTAAAAATACGTGAGTAATACCAATTTCGCCATATTGCTTTAAGCTTTTATACACTTCTACTGCTTTTGCATGGGCATAAAACACATAGTGTGTTGCTTGGAAGTATTTCTTTTCATCATTTGTAATGCCTGGCGGATGTGCACCTTTTAAGTAGCCTAATCCGGTAAACATAACTGTTTCGTTGAAGGTAATCCAGTGCTTTACACGATCACCAAATTCACGGAAGCAGATTTCAGCATATTTAACGAATGCATCCGCAGTGCGTCTGTTCGTCCAGCCGCCATCCTCTTCTAAAGTAATTGGCAAATCCCAATGATATAGTGTCACAAATGGTACAATTCCGTGTTTTAAACATTCATCAATCAGATTATTATAGAATTCCAAGCCTTTAGGATTTACCTCTCCGTCCCCGGTAGGCAATATTCTTGCCCATGATACAGAGAAACGGTATGATTCCAGCCCCATTTCGGCCATTAATTTAATATCTTCTTTGTAGCGGTGATAATGGTCAATAGCGACGTCTCCATTTGTTCCCTCGAAAGTCTTGCCTGGTATCTTCGAGAATACATCCCAGTTTGTCTTTCCTTTGCCATCTTCATTCCATGCTCCTTCCACCTGGTAAGAAGCAGATGCTGCACCAAATAAAAAATCATGTGGAAACTTCATTGTCGACCTCCATTTTATGCATATCTATTAAATTGTAAGCTATATATTAAATTTGTACATACAAATTTAATATATCTATTATACCATGCTTTCTTCGTTTAGCAATCAGGGAAAAAAAGTCAGCTACTTACCTATTAATTTGGTTCAAGACATGTGCGAATATCCGTTTTTTCAGGTAAGAAGACAATTTATATCAGTCATATAGACGCTTTAAATGGAATAACTTGTATCGATATCATCGATAAACGGGTAATTATCTTCACGAACAACAGGGGGGATTATATTGAAAGATACTAATCATTTGAACAAAAGAAGTACCTCAAACAAAAACGGCCGCAGCCCTGCAGATTGGCAAGGCGATTTACCTGGGGCGCTGCATTCAGAAACAGTCGGAGACAGAGGCCCTGTTCTTGAGCAGGATAATATTCTTCACGAAACTTTGGAAAACTTTATCCATGAAAAAATATTGGAGAGACCTGTACATGTGAAAGGTTACGGGGCTTTCGGCTATTTTCAAACCATCTATTCTATGAGTGAATATACAAAGCTTTGCTTTTTACAGGAGCCGGGGCAGCAGGTCCCTGTTACTGTTCGGTTTTCCCTTGCAGTCAGCACAAAAGGCACACCAGACACATCTCGGAATGTGCGAGGATTTTCGACCAAATTTTATACAGATGAAGGGGTTTTTGATCTAATTTGCAACCATATTCCTGTCTTCTCTGTCCGAGATGCCATCCGCTTCCCTGAATCAATAAAAGCCTTTCTTCCCTCTCCTGTAAATAATTTGATTGATCCGGAAAGGTTTTGGAGCTTTGTTGCACGGGCGCCTGAATCCATCCATTTCGTAGTAAGGTTATATTCAGATGCAGGGACAGTTAAAAGTTTGCGCCATATTCCCGGCCACAGTGTAAGTACATATGTGTGGAAAAATGCCCAAGGTGTGCGCCGCTATGTGAAATATCATTGGCTTCCGTCTTCCGGGATAAAGTTTATCGATAACAAAGAGGCAGCATATTGGAACGGTGCAGATCCTGATATTGCCGGTAAGGATTTGTTTTCTGCTATATCAAAAGGTAAGAAGGTAGAATATATCCTTTATGTACAGCTGATGAATACAAACGATGAGCAAAGTCTTCCATATGACCCGCTTGATGATACGAAGGTTTGGGATGAACAGCAGTATCCCCTTATCCCCGTCGGCCGCATGATATTAAACCGCAATCCAGACAACTATATGGAACAAGTGGAGAAAGTGGCTTTTTCTCCTTCAAATTTATTAGAAGGAGCCGAATTGTCTGATGATAAAATGCTGCAGGGCCGTTCCAATATATACTGGGACTCACAGCGGCGCCGGCTCGGTCCAGGATTCCGCGATTTACCGATAAATCAACAAAGTGAATGGGATACTTCCTCTCTTATTACAAGCGGCAAAGGAAGACAGGTAAGCGGCAGGCTTCAACGGAGCGATATCAAAAAGCAAGATGATTTCACACAGGCTGGACACTATTTTCATACCCTTCCACCTATCCAGCAAGACCATCTAGTCCAAAATCTTGCAAATGATCTTGCAGGAGTTTCGGATGAAACTAGAAGCACTGTTCTGCAATATTTATATAATGCCTCATCAACATTAGGTGGAAGGGTGCTAAAGCAAATTGAAAGCAATCAATAAACTGACACGACTAGGGTGCAGCCAGTCTAGCACCCTTTATTTGAAAATATGCAGCTGTTTCGACTTGGCTGCAGGTTTCGTGAATCCAGTGATTTTGAGAAGGGCTGCTGCGAGCACAATGCCGATAAAAGTAAACGCAATAACCATGATAACGATACCGCTCCAGCCAAGGTGAGACCATAAAACTCCGCCAAGTGTTCCACCCATGCTTGAACCTGTATAGTACAGAAACAAATACAAAGAAGAAGCTTGGGCTTTGTTAGCAGCTGCTCTCTGGCTGACCCAGCCGCTCGCTATCGAATGGCCACCGAAAAAACCAAAAGTAGTCAGTGCTAAGCCCATTATCTTCCAGACCCAAAAGCCCACATGCAGTGTCAACAAAGCTCCTATTATAATTAGAAAGAGATTCGCAATTAAGATATAATGTCGTCCGTAGCGGTCCACAAGCCTGCCAATCCATATCGAACTGAACATGCCAATAATAAATAATAGAAAAATCCAGCTGACTACACCTTGCTGCAAAGAATATGGCTTACTTGTGAGCACATAGGCAATATAGTTAAACAGCGCTACATTGCTTCCAAGCAATAAAAAACCAAGACCATATAAACAAAGCAGTCCTGGATCCTTTAAGTGGTTTATTAGAGACCTGCCTAAAACGTTCATGTTAAGCTTACGCGCTTGAAAATTTCGAGAAGGCTGCAGAGTTAAGGCAAAAGAAAGAGTAGCAGCAATGCTTATTACCCCTATGCCGCCGATTGCAGCATGCCAGCTGAAAAATTCACTTAGAATACCTGAAATAATTCTTCCTCCCATTGCACCAACGGCGTTACCGCTAATATACAATCCCATCGCTTTTCCTAGACTTTTGGATTCCATTTCCTCACCAAGATATGCCATCGCCACTGAAGGCACTCCAGCCAAAACAATTCCCGTTAATGCCCGTAAGAAAAGCAAATAGTAATAATTGGCGCTGAACGCAGTCAGCAAACATAAAATGGAGGCAACCAGCATGGAGGCAACCATAACCGGTTTTCGCCCCCATACTTCTGATAATGATCCAAATAGGAGCATGCTTACGGCTAAGCAAATAGTTGCTACAGACAGAGCCAAACTTGCCATAGTAGCAGACAACTTAAATTCTGATGAAAATTCCTGCATTAATGGCTGTACACAATACAGAATGGCAAATGTGTTGAATCCTGCAGCAAAAAACGCAATGCTAGTTTTACGAAATAAAGGTGTTCCATAATTTATGTAAGCCATCTCTTTTGTACAACTCCCTCTATACTTTTTCCTCTTCATGTTAACACCTGCTAATAATGATGTATAATTCATAATAATCATATTTTCGATGCATATATGTAATAAGAGAAGGAGTTGTAATAATGGAATGGCAACAATTTGAATACTTCCGAACCCTCGCCCAAATGGAGCATGTCACAAAAGCTGCTGAAGCACTCTCTATTACACAGCCGGCATTAAGTCGCTCCATCGCACGATTTGAAGAAGAAATAGGGGCACCGCTATTTGAACGGCAAGGCCGTTCCATCAAGCTTAACAAATACGGCAGGCTGTTCTTAAAGCACGTTGACTCCATGATGCTGGAGTTTGAACTCGGAAAAAGAGAGATACACGAATTACTTGAACCTGGCAGAGGAACTGTTTCCTTTGGCTTTCTGCACACATTAAGCACTAATTTAATTCCTGATTTAATCGCTGCTTTTCGCAGTGAGTTTCCTGCTATTAATATAGCTTTAAAGCAAAACCCTTCGCACTCCTTATTAGAAGATATGCAAAAAGGAGAACTAGATTTTTGTCTAATAAGTCCTGTTGAAATACACACTCCTATTGCATGGTCCAAGCTTTTTAGTGAGCAGCTATTCGTTTACGTACCAAAGGCACATAACCTTGCACAGTCTAACAGTATAAGATTAGTTCAGCTAATAAATGAACCATTCATCCTGCTAAAAAAGGGGTACGCTATGCGAATCTTGACAGAGGCAATGTTTAAGGAAGCGGGAATTCAACCATTAATAGCTTTTGAGGGAGATGAACCAGACACGATTGCCGGCTTAGTCGCAGCAGGACTGGGGATATCCATCCTTCCTGATATGAAAGACACCAGCCTGAATCACTTGGTGAAAATACCGATTGATCCTCCTGATTACGAACGAATTATTGCTTTAGCCTGGGTAGATGGGCGATATCTTTCCCCTGCTTCCATCCAATTTAAAAATTTTATTTTCGATTTCTTTTCAACATAATATTTATAAAATATACAAAAAGGGTGCTCCAAAATAGGGAGCACCTAAAGAAATAATAATATGATGATGGATCCAAGCGCTATTGAAAGCTTCTTGAAACGAGAATGGACGATATCCTCAATATGATTATATGAATAATAGATTTTTAAGAAACGGCAAATGCCCAGAGCTTTTGTCTTTCCTAACAAGATTATATATTGATGTTATTAATTTTTCGCTTTTTTTGCTGTGTTAAAAGCTTTATTGACTTGATGAAGCAGCACAGAGTCCTTCAGCAAACGATAACCTGTTGCAGCAAGTGCCTTTGCTCCTTTAGTAATGGCTTCATTGCCAATACTAGAACGAGCCGCTTCTCTGAATTCATTTGTGTGTGCAATCAAATCATCTGGCCCTATTTTAATATGTCCGTGAGCAGTCGGAACTTCATAACTGATGTTTCCAGCATCGGTTGAACCTTTGCCTGTTGATTTTTCCACAGAAACAACTTCGCCAACCGCTTCTAGCTCCGTTTTAAGAATATCATCTAATACAGAATTAATGACAAAATCCTTTACCTCATTTTGGAATCTTTCCACTTTTACAGTCGCACCTGTTGCTAATGCAGCGCCATCTGCAATGGCACGAACTTTCACGGCAACCTCTTCCGTTTTTTTCCACGATTCAGCGCGGATAAAGAAGCGTGCAGATGCATATTCAGGAATAATATTAGGAGCATCGCCGCCATGTGTAATAATTCCATGTATCCGCACATCAGAAGTTAGCTGCTGCCTTAATGCGTTAATGCCGGTGAATAACTGGATGACAGCATCAAGCGCATTAATGCCTTTTTCAGGTGAGCCTGCAGCATGTGCGGCTTTTCCGTAAAAATGAAAATCTAGAGGATCAACAGCAAGTGTTTCACTCGTCAAGGAAGTTTTCCCAGCAGGATGGAGCATTAAGGCAACATCGACATCCTTTAAATAGCCATGTTTCACAAAGCTGCCTTTAGCACTTCCATTTGGTCCGCCTTCTTCTGCCGGTGTTCCGAGAACAAGGACACGGCCGCCTGTTTCTGACAGTGTTTCGGCAAGTGCAATTCCTGCGGCAACACTAGTTGTTCCAATAATGTTATGACCGCAAGCATGGCCAAGACCTGGTAGTGCATCATATTCTGCAAGGAAAGCAACTGTCGGACCAGACACCCCACTGTCCTTTACTGCGTAAAAGGAAGTTTCATGGCCAGCCACTCCTGTGTCTACTGCAAAATCCGCCTCTTCCAATAAATTTACTAAGGTTTTACTTGCAAAAAACTCTTGATTGCCGATTTCCGGTCTTGAATGAATCGCTTGACTGGTTTCTACATAAAGATCCTTATTGCTGTCAACAGAATGATTAATCACGTCTAAGCCATTGTACACTTTGCCCATTTTATCTCCTCCTACAATCCTTTAAATTGTTTCACTAAGTCTTCTTTCGGTGTGTCGACTACAATGGAGCCGCCGTTTGTATCTGCTTCGACCGCTTTTATCACGTCTTCTTCATGATAAATCTCGACTATGCGCTGGAATGTTTCATTATCAGCATCTTCAGCACGTGCTGCAAACACATTTACATATGGAAGAACACTTTCGTCATCCGCATTTTCTAAATAAATTGGATCCTTGACCGGATCGAATCCAGCCTGGCCAGCTACACCGTTATTAATTACAGATGCTGCCACATCTGGTAAGACACGTGGAGTCTGTTGTGCCACAACTGGGTAAATATCAAGGTCTTTCGGATTTTCCACAATTTTAGTTGGGTCACCAAACAGTCCGAAGTCATCTGAAAGTTTGATTAATCCTGCAGATTCAAGCAGCTTTAATGCACGAGCCTGATTTGATGGATCATCAGGGATCGCAATCTTATCACCTTTTTTTAGTTCACTAACATCTTTAATTTTTTCAGAGTAAATTCCCATTGGAGCGATGACTGTAGCACCAATCGGTACTAAATCAGCATTATTTTCTTTTGCGAACTGGCTTAGGAAAGCAATATGCTGAAATGAGTTGATATCAATTTCCTTGTTAGCAAGCGCCTGGTTCGGAAGCGTATAATCTGAGAACTCAACTAGTTCTATTTCTATCCCTTCTTTTTCCGCCTTTTCTTTAACTAACGGCCATACCTCACCATCTGTGCCTGTTACCCCGATTTTTACTTTTACTGTTTTCGAATCTCCTGAAGCTGACTCATTTCCGCATGCTGCAAGTGCCCACACAGCAAGTAATACAACAAAAAGTTTCACTAATTTTTTCATGTTCTTTTCCCCTCTTCTTTTTTATTTATCTGCGCATAATTTTTCTAGATAATGTATTTCCAATCCATTGTGCAAGCTGAACGAGCAAAATCAGGATGATAACTGTTACCAGCATGACACTGCCATCAAATCTCTGATAGCCGTACGTCATGGCAACATATCCTAATCCCCCGCCGCCAACAGTTCCTGCCATAGCGGAAAAATCTATTAAACTGATGGTCACAAAGGTTAAACCGAGAATCAGCGGTCCTAACGCTTCTGGTATTAACACAGTGAAGATGATTTGCAGCGGGCTTGCACCCATTGCCTTCGCTGCCTCAATGACACCAGGATCAATGCTGATAAGATTGTTTTCAACTACCCTAGCTATACCGAATGCAGCGGCAATCGTCATCGGGAAAATTGCTGCCCATGTACCGATTGTTGTTCCTATTATTGTCCGAGTGAGCGGGCTTATTGCTACTAGGAAAATAATGAAAGGTATCGGTCTGATAATGTTAATGAGTATATTCAGCAACTGAAATACAAGCTTATTTTCAAGAATATTTCCTTTTCTTGTTACAAATAAAAGTAAACCTATCAAAATACCCAGAATTGAACCAAAAATCAAAGTCATAATGACCATTAGAATGGTTTCGCCTGTCGAATCTACAATTCGTGGCCAAAACGTCGTCCAATCGACCTTCATTCTATAATCACCTCCTCAATTGTGACAGTCTTCTCTAATTCGGAAACGACTGTATGTATAGCTGTTGCTTCCCCTTCGAAGGAAACTAGTAAATTGCCGAAAAACTTCTCTTGCAGTTCTTGAACAGAGCCATAAACAATATTGACATCCACATTGTTCTTACGTGATATTTGTGAAAGCAATGGTGTATTCGCTAGTTCTCCTTTGAAAATAACTCGATAAAGATTATTTCCGCCACTCTGTTTCCATTGCTGAAGCAGCGAATCAGACGGACGATCTTGTTGAACGGATTGGATAAACCGTTTTGTTGTCGGATGCTGTGGATTTGTAAACGTATCAAACACATTGCCAGTTTCGATGACCTCACCGTTTTCCATAACAGCAACCTTGTCACATATAGTTTGGATGACATTCATCTCATGTGTTATAAGTAAAATGGTGATTCCAAACTCTTTATTTACCTTTTTTAAAAGCCGTAGAATGTCTGCCGTCGTGTCAGGATCCAATGCCGAAGTAGCTTCATCACAGATTAAGATATCCGGCGAATTAGCAAGTGCCCTCGCAATGCCGACCCGCTGCTTCTGTCCACCTGAAAGCTGTTCCGGATAGTCATTCGCTTTATCTGTCAGCCCAACGAATCTTAACAGCTCATCGACTCTTTCCTTTATTTCCGCCTTTGGCTTGCCTGCCAACTTTAAAGGATAAGCAATGTTACCAGCTACTGTTCTAGAGGTAAACAAGTTAAAGTTTTGAAAAATCATGCCGATTCGTCTTCTTAGTTTGCGTATTTCTTTTGCACTGAAGCTTGATAAATCTTCCCCTTGAATTTTAATTGATCCATTAGACGGGCTTTCCAACTGATTTACAAGTCTCAGCAATGTGCTTTTGCCCGCACCGCTAAAACCAATGATTCCGAAAATTTCTCCTTTCTGAATAGTTAAGGAAACATCTTTAACTGCTTCCACTTTCCTTTTGCCTAATACAAATGTTTTCGCCACTTGACTGAATTCAATCAATCTATTCACTCTCCTTTGCATTAATCAACAACAAAAAGCCCTCTTTTTTCCTATATCCAGAAGAAAAAAGAGGGCTTTAATTATAAATCCTCATTCTCATCTTTCAAATGTGTTGTCACACATTTGCAGGAGTTAGCACGGTGTTTATTAAACCCGTTGCCGAAACGTCATAGGGCCTGATCCCTCGGTTTCTCTGGATAAGAAGTGGTATATTCGGTTTTTGTTAGTTAAGATGTGTTTTACTATATTGCTAATTTTAAATAATGTCAACCGGATTTTTATAAAAAGTTAGAGTGAACAGGCAAAACATATGTTGAGTTCTCTCCTAAATATCATTCAATAAATTTGTAAATTATCTATATTTAGCAGGTATCTTCGTCTATTAGACAGTTGTCAGAACTCCCTTGTTACCAAGGTGAAAAAGTTTTCAAAAATATTTTTTTGGGTATATAATTAGCAGCCGAGTCTTAAAAAATACCTCATACTGAAGTCTCTTTATTTGAATTAGTAAGGAGGCATTTGTGGGAGGTGATTTTTTGAGAAAGGCAGTTGGAATACAAAATCTAATTGCTTACCTGCAATCGGTGAGCTATCCCCTTTCTGAGGAAGATGTCAACGGATTAATCAAGGCCAGAACCATTCCCCATCAACGGCTTATAGGGGATACGATGCTATTTAATCTGGACCATATTGATGCTTGGATCAAACAACAAGAAGCAGACAATTAAACTATTTTTCTATATGTAATTGTGAAGAATCCCTGCTTTAGCAGGGATTCTTTATATTAACTAAATTCCTTGCTTTTAAAATTATCTTCAATTTCCTCCAAGGAAAGTCCCCTTGTCTCAGGCACAGCTTTAGCTACAAAAATCACACCTATAATGGCAAACAAGGCAAATAAGAAGAAGGTCGCAGAAAGTCCAATACCTGCAAGCAGTACAGGAAAGAACAATCCTACTAGAAAATTACAAAGCCATAAGAACAGCACTGCCAGCCCCATCCCTATTCCACGGAGCCGCATTGGGAAAATTTCCGCAAGGATAAGCCATACTAATGGGGCAATTGCACCTTGGAAAAACGCTAAATATAAGACTGTCATTGATAAAACGATGTATGGGAGCATTGCTGAACCCTCCAGGAAGTGTGCAGAAGTTCCAATGGAAATGAGAGCAACAGTAACGCCTATCAAGCCCGTAAGCAGCATGGGTCTTCTATTCACTTTGTTCAACAGCGACATGCCAACGATAACCGCAATCACAGCGATCAAGCCATTTGCGACATTGGCGATTAAAGCTGTTTTAGTGCCAAACCCAGCATTTTCAAGAATTTGGGTTCCGTAATACATGATAGAGTTGATGCCGACTAGCTGGGAAACTGATCCAAGCACAATTCCTATCCATACAATTCTTCGAATCCATGGAGTTCCTAAATCACGAAAACCCAGCTTTTTGTGCTTCTGTTCAGCAGAAAGATTTGCTTTTATCTCCTTCATTTCCTGCTCGGCAATGCTTTCTGTACGAATTCTGTTAAGGATTTTTAGCGCTTCTGCCCATCTGCCCCTTGAAGCCAGCCACCTAGGACTTTCAGGCAGGATGAGCACACCAATCCACAAGGCAACTGCGGGTAATGTCGCAATAACTAGCATATATCGCCATACATGCCCTGTATCTCCAAATATATTTCCAATTAGAGCATTAAATATATATGCTAAAAATTGACCTGTAACGATCATTAATTCATTTTGGGTAACGAGCATTCCACGTCTGTCAGAGGGAGCCATCTCAGCCAAGTAAGAGGGAATTACAACAGAAGACCCGCCGACTGCTAGCCCGAGCAGAAAACGGAAACCAACCATAACAGCTGTGTTTGGTGCGATAACACAGCCAGCTGCAGAAAAGAAAAACAGCACAGCAAGATATAAGATAATCCTGCGACGGCCCTTCGTATCTGCCAGGCGGCCGCCAAAAATGGACCCAAAGGCTGCTCCTAATACTAATGAGCTTGCTACAAGCCCTTCTGTAAAAGAAGATAAATTTAATTGATCCTTGTCTGCCATAAAGGGGAGTGCCCCGTTTATGACCCCTGTATCATATCCAAATAAAAGTCCTCCAAATGTAGACACAATTGTTATGCGCTTCAGAAATTTTTTCGGATCTTTTTGCTTGGGAGGCTTTGCTTGAACGATTTGTTCAGACATCTCTATATTTGTCATACTGATTACTCCTTTATACAATATTGGAATTACGGTTGAGAGGTTTATCTCCAAACTATATAAAGCGCTTACATTTATAACCTGCTGCTGATGATAGGGATTGTTGGGAAGCAGTCTGATTAACTGCTCCCCCCTGCCTAAGAACCCAATTAATGTGTGGACGAAAGCTTTTGTTGATTTTCATATTCTACCCAAACGGCACCGTTATTTGCAGAACGAACACAATTTTCAATCCAGCGAATGCCTGCAATACCAGCTTCAATATCCGGATACACTAGACTATTTAATATTTCTTCATCATTGCGGTTTTTCGCATCTATGGCAATTGCGAACTTCAAGTAAATATTTGCCCAGGATTCTGATAAGCCTTCCTGATGGAGTGCACCTAATCTCTCATCAGCATTGCAAGCGTCATCCAAGTAAGGCATTGCTCGAATTAAAGTCTGAATAGGTTCTCCTTGAACTTCATATCTCAATTCATTTGGTTTGCTGTCCCACCATTCTAAGCTTGCCTTCGTCCCTACTATCCGGATTCTGTGACCATCCATACAGCCGGCATTAATGGAGGATGTCCACAGCCTGCCAACTGCTCCGTTTTCGTACTGCATGAGTACAAAAGCATTATCCTCAAGTGGAGCACGGCTTTCAATAAAGCTTTGACGATCACAAAGCAGCCTTTTTATTTTCATGTCGGGCATAATCAACTGGGACATATAATACGTATGTGTGGATAAATCTCCTAAAACGAAGCTTGGTCCTGCTACCTTAGGATCAATACGCCATTTTTGAGCAGCACTCGTTTTATCTGATTTATCATTTGAATTAAAACCATGTGTATACTGCAAATCAACAACTCGAATATCACCGATTTTTCCTTGTTCAATCATTGCTCGCATCTGCAGCAGCATTTGATTTCCAGAGAAGCCATATGTCACCCCGACAATTTTGCCTGTTTTCTCTGCAAGTCTCTTAATCTCTTCACCCTCTGCTGATGAAAAAAACAACGGCTTTTCACAAATAACATGCAACCCTGCTTCGAGCGCAGCACGGCATATTTCATAATGTGTTCCATTTGGGGTGGCAATGGAAACAGCCTCAATTCCATCCTCTCGCATGGCTTCCTCTTCAAACATAGTTTTATAATCAGGATAGCAGCGATTTCCCGCCACCCCTAAATTTATGCCGAACTCCTTCCCTCTTGCTGGCTCAATATCAAAGGCGCCAGCGACCAATTCAAATGCCGTATTGTCCCTCAATGCACCTATTCTATGCTTATAACCAACCTGTCCAAGTCGGCCTCCTCCTACCATTGCCCAACGTATCGGTCTTGCTATTTTTTTCTCCCCATTTAACATTTTTAACCACTCCTTTATTTTGAATATTCAGATATAAATTGGTATGATTATTAAAAACTCAGCGTTTGCTGGAGAGCATCAATTGATGTTTTTATTCCAGCCTCTACGGACATCGTCAAATCTTCCATTTCTAAAGAAACTTCATCGTCATATCCCATCATCTTCACAACAGAGAAAAACTCTTTCCACCACTGCAAGTCTTGCCCGCAGCCGACAGCTACATAATTCCAAGCCCGATTGGCTACATCTGTTATTTCCTTTGTTTCCAAAATGCCATTAACAGCAGATAGATGTCTTTCGATTCGCACATCTTTGCCGTGAACATGATGTATCGCCACTCCTAGTTCTCGGGCAGCTAGAATTGGGTCTGCACCCATCCAGATAAGATGGCTAGGATCAAGATTTAAACCAACAATTGGACCAACTTCATTGCGGAGTTTAAATAATGTTTCAGGATTATAGACTAATTGTGAGCTGAAATTTTCAAGTGCAATTTTTTCAACACCACATGATTCTGCTTTTTTCACAAGCTCCTTCCAATAAGGAATCGCAACTTCATTCCACTGGTAATCTAGTATTTCTTTTAATACCGGCGGCCAGCTGACTGTATAGGTAATCCAATTAGGAACTTTATCTTCCGGACCTCCAGCAGGCAGGCCGCTCATCATAATGACCTTTTTAACTCCTAATAGCTCTGCCAATTCCATCGTTTTATCGGTGATTTCTCGATGCTGCTTTCCTAATTCGCCTGGATCCAAAGGGTTGCCAGAACAATTCAAGGCACATAGTTTTATATTGCGTTTCTCAAGATTATTCAAGAAGTGGTTTCTTTTTTGCTCACTTTCCAATAGTTCATTAAGATTTAAATGTGGTGCAGGAGACCAGCCCCCTGTCGTCATTTCAATAGTATCAATTCCAAGCTCAGCTACTTCATCAAGCATTGCCTCAAAGGATAAATGTGCCATACTGTCCGTTACATAAGATAATTTCATTGAATGCCTTCCTCCCTTTTTAAATTCATCCAAATTGAATACGTTTTCACTATTGTTCGCATTCATACATTAACACTGTGTTTACGTATGTAATTATAGTAAAGATTTAATGAATAGTATTTAAATTTTGAAGACATGTTTTTATACTTTTAAGACATCTTTCCACTCAGAAAAAATAATGACCTCCCTTTTCATGGAGGTCAAGTATCAGAATATGTTGTTGTATGTATATTGATAAACATTGATCTAAACCGCCCTGGTGAGGTTTGCATCATCGAGGTGAAAACTCTCGTAAAATATTGGACATTCATAAATCCTGTCTCTTCAGCAATTTCCTTTAATGATAAATTTGTCTTTTTTAACAGCATGCTCGCTTTCTTAATCCTTTCATCTTGCACATACTTCGAGAAGCTCATACCTAATTCAGAAACAAAAACCCTAGACAAGTGTCTTCCAGATATATGCAGATGCCTTGCTACTTCTGTCAGCTTTAAGCAATTAGATAAATTATCATGAATATACAGGCGTGCCTGTGTAAGAAGATCAGAATGCTGATCTGGCTCTTCTTTCTGACTGCTTTTATTCAAATCAGGAACAAAATCCTGAAGAATCGAAATGATAAGCGAACCGGCAATAGTAACTAGCATCTCTTCAAAGAATTCATGCTTATGCTTTGTAGCCTGAATAAGCAGAGATTTCCACAAATAGCCGGTCTCTGTATCACTATTATGTAAAAGCACCGGTGCGCATTTTTTAGCTGAATTCATTATATTAACCCAGCTTTCTGTCGACTCTGATTCCATTAGTTCAAAGGCTACATACAAGAGTGATAGCCCCTGCTCGCTTTTTATTTGATGTGGCACTTCTGGTCTTGATAAAAAGATGGTGTTACCTTGGAGCGGATAACTGCACTGTTCATCGATATAAAAGCCTTCTCCCTCGACAACAAAGCATACTTCGAAAAAAGAATGCTTATGCAGCTGATTATCATAATGCTTAGGCATAACTCCCCAATAATGAACATGAAAAGCAGCTCCACCCTGGTTTATACGATGAACATAATCATTTAGAGAAATTTTTCCGGATATATACTTATTTAAATCCACTAAATCACTCCTAAAAATAACCAAGTTAGTTTTTTCTAACATCTTTTCCTGATTATAAAAGAACACGCTTACAATAACAAGTTTGCTAGTTTAAGATTTCAGGATTTTTTACCTATTTTTGTTAATTTTCATCGTAATCGCTACTTTTTACTACTCAAATTAGAGTATAGTAGAAATAGGCGCACATGCTTTTCTCGCACAACAACGTGAATGACATGCTGTTAGCAGTTACAGATGCTAAACGGACATGATTATATAAAAACATTTGATCTATTTAAAGGAGGAGAAACTGCAAAATGATAAAAGAAGTAATCCCCATTAAAGAAATCACCAATTTCCAATCACGTACAGACGAATTTTTTCCGATTGCCTGGTACCAAAAAATGCTAAAGGAGCATCCTATTTTTTTTCATAAGGAAACCAATACATGGAATGTGTTTCAATATGAGCATGTCAAAGAAGTGTTAAGCAACCATGAGTATTTTTCCAGCGCCGGTACTAGAACAACGATTTTTGTTGGAGCCAAGAACGAAAGTAATTCCGATAAACCATCACCAATAAACATCACCAATCTTGATCCTCCGCAGCATAGAAAAAGCAGGTCGCTGTTAGCCTCTGCTTTTACTCCTCGGAGCTTAAAAGAATGGGAACCTAGAATCAGGCAGATTGCCGCAGAACTGGTTGATGATATAAAAGCGAACGATGTTGTTAATATTGTTGAAGCTCTAGCTGCCCCTTTCCCTAGTCTTGTTATCGCTGATTTATTTGGTGTGCCAGTTAACAATCGTGATCAGTTCAAAAAATGGGTGGATATTCTCTTCCAGCCGTACGACAGACAGCGGCTAACGGATATTGAACTCGAGAAGCAACAGGCTGCCAAGGAATACTTTCAATTCCTCTATCCGATTGTTGTTCAAAAACGGACAAATTTAACAAATGATATTATCTCCGACCTCATCCGTGCCGAAGTGGATGGAGACAGGTTTACTGATGAAGAAATTGTCCAAGCTACAATGGTGCTGTTAGGTGCAGGCGTTGAAACTACGAGTCATGCCATTGCTAATACCTTCTATTCATTGCTGTATGATGATGAAGCCTTATACGAAGAGCTGCGGAGCAATCTCGAGCTCGTCCCAAATGCAGTCGAGGAAATGCTCCGTTATCGGTTTCACTTGTCAAGAAGAGACAGGACTGTTAAACAGAATAACAATCTATTAGGTGTAGAGCTGAAAAAAGGGGATGTCGTGATTGCCTGGATGAGTGCATGCAATATGGATGAAAATATGTTCGAAAATCCCTTCACGCTAAATATTCACCGGTCAAACAACAAAAAACACCTTACCTTTGGCAATGGACCTCATTTCTGTTTAGGAGCACCGCTTGCCCGCCTGGAAATGAGAATTGTGCTAGAGACTTTTTTGCTTAAATTTTCCCGCATAGAACCGGTTGAAGGCTTTGACTTAGAAGCAAACTTAACCGCTTCTGCAACAGGTCAATCTTTGACTAATTTGCATATGCGGATTTTAGAATAATGAAAACATGAACAGCAGAAACATTTCTGCTGTTCATTTAGTTTTATGAGAGGATTAGGCAAACACTTGATAGTATTGGGCTAAAGACCTCACCTGCTTTATGCGATAATAATCCTATATCACATAAAGACAGGGAGGAAGAAGCAAATGGAGTATGTAAAGCTTGGTAATACAGGATTAGATGTATCTAGATTATGTCTTGGATGTATGGGGTTTGGTGATGCCAGCAAGTGGCTGCATCAATGGGTCTTAAATGAGGAGAACTCCCGCCCTGTTATTAAGAAGGCCCTTGATTTAGGAATTAATTTTTTTGATACAGCCAATGTATATTCACTTGGTTCCAGTGAAGAAATTCTTGGGCGCGCTTTAAAGGATTATGCTAATCGTGATGAGGTTGTTATCGCGACGAAAGTACACGGTCAAATGCACCAAGGACCTAATGGTTCTGGGTTATCTCGAAAAGCAATTATGAGTGAATTGGATAAAAGTTTGCAAAGATTAGAAACAGATTATGTGGATCTGTATATCATTCATCGTTGGGATTATCATACCCCTATTGAAGAAACGATGGAAGCTTTGCATGATGTTGTAAAGGCAGGAAAAGCAAGATATATTGGCGCGTCTGCCATGTTTGCCTGGCAGTTCCAAAAAGCATTGCATACAGCGGAAAAACATGGCTGGACTAAATTTGTGTCCATGCAAAACCATCTAAATCTTATTTACCGTGAAGAAGAACGAGAAATGCTGCCACTATGCAAGGAAGAAAAAATAGCGATTACTCCATACAGCCCGCTCGCCTCTGGAAGATTAACCCGTGACTTGTCTGTTACAACACATCGCTCAGAGACAGACCAGATTCAGAAGTCTAAATACGATGCTACATCGAGTGCAGACCGCTTAGTTATTGAGCGTGTCGCATCGTTGGCAGAAAAATATAGTGTTCCTCGCACTCACATTGCACTTGCATGGATATTGCAAAAAGAACAAGTGGCAGCACCTATTATCGGTGCTACAAAGCTGTCCCATCTTGAGGATGCTGCTGGTGCCTTGAATGTTAAACTAACTCCTGAAGACATCACCTTCCTTGAAGAGCCTTACGTTCCGCATGCAATAGTCGGCCACAGCTGATTTCTTCTCTGAAAAAATAAACAAGCCATTCTCTAATGCGGAGAATGGCTTGTTTCCATATTAAACTGTTTTTGCTAAAGGTTTAAGTTTACTTTCACTTCCTGCTCTTTTATGCAAGCTAAGCATCGCAATGAAGGAAATGCAGTAAAGCAGGGCCAAATATCCCATTGCCGCTGTAACGTTGGCATGCTGTAGTATATAACCTACTAGTATTGGAGATAATCCCCCTAAAGCTCTTCCGAAATTAAAAATTGTGTTTGTTGCTGTACTGCGTATTTCTACTGGATAATACTTGCTGATTAATGCGCCGTACCCTGCAAACATTCCATTCGAGAAGAAGCCTACAATCGCGCCGCCTACTAATAGACCGATACTGCCTGATGCAAAGGAGTAAAGAAATACCGCAATTGCCGAAGCGAATAAGAAGATTCCGTATGAGAGCTTCATGCCAAGACGATCAATAAATTGTCCAAATGTCAGCATCCCAGCAATCATTCCAGCTGCTGTGCTGATTGTCCAAAGGGCAGAGCTTGAAACAGAAAGTCCTTGAGATTGCTGCAGCATGGATGGCAGCCATATCATCAGACCGTTATATCCGGCAATTTGCACAGTTGCCATCACAGCTAATGCAATGGTTGTTGCAGTAATTCTAGGGCTAGCAAATAATTGCTTTAGTTTCCCTTCCTTTTTCACAGCTTGCTTTTTCTGTTGTGAAGCCAGCCATTCTGGTGATTCATCCAGCTTTTTGCGAACAATAAAGGCAAAGATTACTGGTGCCAAACCAACGAAGAACAACCCTCTCCATCCCCATGCAGGAAGAATCATCGCACTAAGCAAGGCTGCTAAAATAACACCGTACTGGGCACCTACACTTACATAAGAAGAAGCGCGCCCTTGTTTATTCTTTGGCCAAGCTTCCGCCACAAGTGCCATGCCAATACCATATTCTCCGCCTGCACCAAGACCTGCAATAAACCTAAAGATATATACTTGTTCAATATTCTGCGCCAGACCTGTTAATGCTGTCCCGATTGCAAATAGAAGAATAGTGTACGTAAAGACCCTGACTCTCCCGAATTTATCAGCCAATATGCCGAAGATAACTCCTCCAGCAAGCATACCTATGTTAGTAATTGAGGAAATTAGTCCGCCTGCAGCCATATCAATATGAAAATCTGCGATAATCATTGACATTGCAAAGGAAATAAACATAATATCCATGCCCTCTAATGTCAATCCGGCTACTGATGCGACTACTGTTTTTTTGCGATAATCCAATTTTGTCGTTCTCCTTTCAAGCCTCACAGGACTTAATTAAAGTATAGTTATAAAAAATACCCTTTCATCCAAAGGACAAAAGGGTAGTCATAGACATCATGAAAGAATATGTATGAGTTCACTTTTCGCCTTTTTGGACTCTCTGGACCAGATTAAAGGGATTTAATTTCAACTAATAGTATCATGCTCTAAAAATCTTGACAATCATTTTTTATGATTTCTATTATTTAAAGACAGTTACTCCCACATATATACCTGCTAAAAATATCGTTGTGATGAATATAAAATGCAGTAAAATCCAAGCCCATGCACCATATCGCAAGGACTCAGCATTCAATGGTTTTCTTTTTTCTGATGGTACGATCTTTCCGCCTAATAACTCAAATAACAAATAATTTATCCACCAAAGCGTATAACTGTCCCACAAATCCCATTCCGCTTCAAATTTAAAGATAACAGAGTTTTTTAAGATAACTTCCCCAACTAAACCTAAGTGGATAATTCCCCAATAAAAAGGTATTTTCCAAATCCATAGTTTTGGACTATACCTTATTGCAAATAAAGCAATCAATGGAAAAAGTGTGGAAACGAGCAGCACTGGAGTTATCGAATAATCTTCAAGCAAATAGTTAAAAAAAGTATAAAATCCTATATACGTTAAAGAAAAGCATAACAAGTTCCCTGTAACTGCACTAATTAAATAAATAAGACCGTATCGCTTCCAGTCAAATCGGATAATTGCCAAACACCCTGCAGCGGATAATAAAATAACAGCTAACAATATATATTTCTGGAAATTCATTATGAACACCATCACATTCTGACCAAGACTCTTTATATTTATATAGTGTTATTATTTCCGTTTTACTAAGATTTCATAAAGCGATAATGGAATTTTTCCAAATAATGAAATTTAATTCCACAGCCTTCAACTGATGGTAGTTTATGTATAATATAAAAAGAATGCTGATAAAAGAAGACTGCAATCGCTGCAGTCTAATAGGAGGAAGTTCCATGATAAAAAAATATGGGGAACATACAATAAAACAAAGGGAAAATACAGTTGAAATATATACAGACCCACGAATGGTACTGAGAGTTAAAAAGGCTAATAAAGATTCAAGGCAAATTACCATTGAACTTCATAGCAGTCTTAATGGACGATTAAGTTATGACTTACCGCCAGCATTACTAAAAAAAGTACTTTCTGAAATAGAATAAAATAGACTGCACTTAATCTTGATAATTGTCTTCAGCCTATTAGGCAGTAGATATCTCCTGTCCTGTTACAACAGGATGATTAGTTTTTTGATGCAGTGGTTAATGCGCCGAGCCGCTTTTTCTCTGTTCACGCACAGTCTCCCCCCTACCGCTCCAACCAATCTCATAACTTTAGCGACAAGCTGAAGGCAGCAAAATATGCTGCCTTTTCCACTTTTATTCTGTACTCTTCCCTTTAACCTGCTTGAGTGTTGCAACAATTAAAAAGCTTACTATCACTAATAACAGCCATGAGCTTACCTTGCCAAGATGAACAAGGCTCCATGCTTCTCTTTGATTTGGATATTGCCAAGCTCCAAAGAAAGTGGCAATATTTTCGGCTATCCATATAAAAAAACCAATCAGTACAAAGGACAGTGATAGTGGCATGCGGTAACGAATTCCATCCACCACGTAGACTACCCATGATTTCCAAAAAACAATTAAAACTAATCCAGATAACCACCAACGCAGATCGATCCAATAATGATGGGTGAAAAAATTTAAGTAAATCGCAAATGCGAGTGGAACCACTGCCCAAAATGGCGGCCATTTAATAAGCTCCACCTTAAGCCTTCTCCAGGCCTGACACAGAAAACTCGCTACACTTGCATACATAAAGCCGCTGTATAACGGAACTCCAAAAATCTTAGAATATCCTTCTTCAGGATAAGACCACGAGCCCATATGCACCTTAAACAGTTCAAGGGCAAGACCGATAATATGGAATAAGGTTATAACCTTTAGCTCATCCTTTGTTTCCATTCCAGACCGTACCATCATCCACTGCATAAACAGGCAGATTAACAGCAGCCAGTCATACCTTGGCAGAAAGGGAAGCGGAAAATATTGTGTAACTGCCAAGGAGGCAAAGATAACGACTGGAAACAAGCATGACAGAGCCTGCTCCCAACCAAAAAGTAGCAATTGCTTCAACGCTGATCTTTGTCTCCATTTTTCAATTGTTACATTCATGAGCAGCCTCCTGCTAAAAATTATTATCTACTCTGTATCTTCATCACTTTTGTATTCTAAAATGTCTCCAGGCTGACAATCTAATGCCTTACAAATCCCCTCTAACGTTGACAATCGAATCGCTTTCGCTTTTCCATTTTTCAATATAGACAGGTTAGCCATCGTTATTCCAACCTTCTCTGAAAGTTCGGTAACACTCATTTTCCTTTTTGCTAGCATTACATCAATATTTATAATAATCGCCATTTTTTTCACCTCAGACCGTTAGATCATTTTCTGATTTTATCTCGATAGCTTCTTGAAGAAGCCTTTGCAGAACAGCGGCGAAGACCGCAATGATCAAAGAGGCAAATATAATAACTAAGCCAATAATTATTATTCCTGGTGCGTCGTCAGCATCTGCAACGAAATAAAAGAGCGGCAATCCTAGTACAAATAAGCCACTTATTGTAATGGCACAAAATTTAATTACCTTTAAGGATTTCACTGATATTTTTGAGAAGGCTTTGTTTTTATCAATATAAGTTAATAATTTAAATGCCTCGTATAGAGCGATATAAAAAGGAATTGCCGAAACATAAAAAAAGGCGATAACAAGAAATTTTATAAAGGAAATATCCGGCAGCAGCTCTTCAGCAAATCTCCCGATAGCTGGAACCGCAAAGATACATAAAGCAAGAATTGGAAGTCCAATAAAAATTACAGCTATTTTTAAAAACAGCGTTGACACTTTGTTCACCAAAAAACACCTCACTAATTAATGTGTTTTTAATTTACCACAATATTTATCGTTTTACAATAAAATAATATTGTTTTTTAATTTATTATTATTGATAAACAACCATTTCATTTCAATAAAAAGAGCATTCCTCTTAAATAAGGAATGCTCTGTAGATTATCTCTTTAGTAATGGAACAATTTCTTTAAGACGAAAAAAATAGGAGTCTGTTAAACTTGAAAACTTTGTGCGATTCTTCATAGTTTCCAAGTTTGCTGTTTTAATTTTGGTCCTATATTGAATGGCTTCTTCACAAAAGATCCTCTGGCTGTTTATATGCCTTTCTCCATTGGTTCTTGGCACATATTTATACTTGCCATTGCGATCTTGCTCGCGAGCCTTGCAATTGTCTTGAAGCATCAGAAGCAGGCATTCATGGATTCTCTCTTTTAAATGATTCTCTAAAATTGGGAATAGTATCTCTACTCGGTTTTCCATATTGCGCGTCATCCAATCAGCTGATGACAAATATACCTTTTCATTCCCATTTTGATGGAAATAAAAAATTCTCGTATGTTCGAGAAATTCTCCTACGATACTTCGAACCTTAATATTTTCACTGACTCCTTCAATACCGGGACGCAGGCAGCATACTCCTCTTATGATGAGGTCAATTTTTACACCAGCAATCGATGCTTCATACAATTTCTTAATAATTATTTTATCTGTTAAAGAGTTCATTTTTGCAATAATTCTGCCATTTTGATATTCATTATGATAGGCAATTTCTCTGTCAATCAGCTCAATGAACGTATCCCGAATACCATAAGGTGAAACAGATAAATGATGATAAGATGGCTTTTCCATATATCCGCTTAAATAATTAAAGAAATTGATGGCATCAATGCCTATTTTATCATTGCTTGTCAGAAGCCCCATATCAGTATAAATTCTGGCTGTGGCATCATTATAATTTCCTGTTCCCAAATGAACATAACGTTGAATTTTACCTTTTTCCCTGCGGATAACAAGAGTTATCTTACTGTGGGTTTTTAAATGCGTCATTCCATATATAACATGACAGCCGGCTTGTTCTAATTCCTTAGCCCACTGAACATTGTTTTCCTCATCAAAACGGGCCTTGAGCTCCACTAGGACAGTTACTTGTTTTCCATTTTCCGCTGCTCGTTTAAGACTTTCAATAATCGGCGAATCTCCACTGACACGGTATAAGGTTTGCTTTATTGCCAATACATTCTTATCATCTGCTGCCTGTGACATAAACTCCACAACTGGTTCGAAAGACTCATAAGGATGATGCAGTAAAACATCATGGTCAGCAATCTTTTCAAACATGTCTCCTTCTCCTTCTAAATCAACAGAAGGCTGAGGAATAAAGGTTCTTGCTGTTAAATGTTCATGAGTGGCTGCGACTTTCTTATAAAATGAAAATAAGAACGTCAAGTCTAAAGGAGCTTGGACAACATAAACATCCTTTGAATGTATCTCAAGCACTTTTCTAAGATAATCTATAACCCCTTGATTGCTTTGAGACATTTGGTATTCTAGACGGACAGCAGCTCCCCGTTTTCGTTTTTTCAGCTCTTCTTCAATTTCCAGTAATAAATCTTCTGCTTCGTCCTCATGTATAGTTAAGTCTGCATTTCGGGTAATTCGAAAGGAAGTGACAGATTCCACTTTATAGCCTGTAAACAATTTATAAATAAAACGGGAAATCACTTCTTCCAAAAGGACAAACTTTCTTTGCTTTCCTTTTTGCGTTATTTCAACTAAGCGGTCCATAACAGCCGGAACTTGCACAATCACTAAGTTGCCGTTCAGCTCCTGCTCCTTCCGCTTTTCCAGCGACTTCTCTTCAATTATTACTGCTAGATTTAGAGATTTATTTAACAGCATTGGAAATGGACGATAAGCGTCAATCGCCATTGGCGTCAGAACAGGGTACACTTGTTCATCAAAAAAATCCTCCAGAATATCCAATTCCTGTGGTGCAGCATGATCAATTGTAATGATGCTCACCTGTTCATTGTCTAAAATTCTTGATAAATCTCGATATACTTCATCTTGTTTTTTTACTAGTAAATGGGCTTTTTGAGAAATAGCACATAGCTGTTCTTTTGGGGTAAGTCCCGCCTTATTTTCGGGTTTGTTAAACCCAGCCTTTACTTGATCGATCAGTCCTGCGACACGCACCATGAAAAACTCATCCAGATTTGAACTAAAAATCGATAAAAATTTATATCTTTCCAATAAAGCATTCTGGTCATCCACAGCTTCTTCCAGCACTCGGCTGTTAAAATCCAGCCAGCTCAACTCTCGATTATTGTAATAGGAAGGTTTATCTAAATTAGTGGTGCTCCATTGCTCATGATGAGTTTGCATTTTTACATCCCCTTAACAATTATTGCTAATATTCTATAATTAGAATACCACGAATATTCAGATGAATATCAGGTTACTTTGTAAAATTTTTGTAAATATTTGTAGATATATGCAAGATTTCCAGAATGTAAGATTATTATCGGATTCTTAGGGGTACAATGGATAGGCGTACTTTACAAAAGCTTAATATTTTTTCTTTACATTTTCTTATAAGATATACATATTAACAATTACAAAGGGAGGATTCGATAATTGAAAGATAACTCAATTGCCATCATTGATCTCGGCTCAAATTCCATTCAATTTGCTATCTATCAAATTGAAAACAACTTAGTAAAAACGGAAGAAGCAAAGCGCGTCAAAGTGGCTGCACGTCTCATCAGCTACGTAAATAGTCAAGGTAACATTACACGAGAAGGAATAGACTTTACCTTGCAAATTTTAAAAGAGTTTAAGAAACATGGCGAGGAAAGTGGAGTGAACCGAATTATTGGTTTTGCGACAGCTGTCATCCGCAATGCAGCCAACAAAGAGGATGTCTTAGCAGAGATTCAACAGGAAACAGGTATACCTTTTTCGATTCTAAGCGGCTATGAAGAGGCGTATTTTGGATTTCTTGGCATCATTCAAGCAACAGATTTGCAAGATGGCATTACCATTGATATTGGCGGCGGAAGCACCGAAATTACTCTGTTCCGAAACCGCCAAATGGTCGAATACCACAGCTTCCCTTTTGGCGCAGTCAACTTAAACGACCAATTCACAAAAGGTGAAAATGTGACAGCACAGCAAACGGAGCGGCTTCAAGCGTATCTTGTCGAACAGCTTCAAACTCTCCCATGGTTGTCCAAAGCAGGACTTCCTGTTATCGGGATTGGCGGAAGTGCTAAAAATTTATCACGCATACATAAAGCTAAATGCAAGAAAAATTCATTAAATATGTCCATACAGGATATTCATCTTGTATATGAAGAGTTATCCTCATTAAGTGTAACAGAGCGTGCCAATATTAAGGGACTATCCAAGAAGAGAAAAGATATAATCATACCAGCAGTGCAGATTATCTCTATCTTAATGGAGATGACACAATCTCCTTATTTCCTATACTGTACGCAATCTGTACGTGACGGATTTATTTATAACCTGCTTGAAAAAACTAATAATGCCTCTTAGAAAAAAAACCACCGGACACTAGCCCGGTGGTTTTCTACTATTGTTTGTTCAATGGAAGGTCGAACAAGACATGCTGAAATTAGGAACTATATTCATTATAAACGGAAAAGACTACTGATTGTTTTAAGATTTTGTAAATTCTTGTAAACACTTCTCCATTAACATAGTTTATCAAACTATAAAAATAGCCGATATAAGCAAGAGATTGACCTAATAACATTTGTATACTAGGAGGAAAAAGTGGAGTCTGAAACATCTGAACAACAATTGGAAGAAACAAACGGAAAACAAACAAAAGCATACCTCTATAAAACTGTATGGAGATGGCATTTTTATGCCGGCTTAATCTTTGCTCCCTTTTTAATTATATTGGCAGTAACTGGATCTGTTTACTTATTTAAACCTCAAATTGAACAAATACTGTATCAAGACTTAAATGAGGTAACCATTAAAACGGAGAGAATACCTGCTTCTGAACAGCTAAATATTGTAAAAAACCACTATACCGGAGCAGAGGTTACAAGCTATCGGCCTGGAGAAAAAAAAACGCGTTCCAGTGAAGTCAGCATAACTTATCAAAAAGAATCACTGACCATATTTGTTGATCCGTATACAGGTAAGATACTCGGAGAATTAAACAGTAATGATCGAGTTATGGACTTAATCGAAAAAATTCATGGCGAATTGATGGCTGGAACTCTAGGTGACAGAATTGTCGAACTAGCAGCATGCTGGACTATAGTGTTAATAGTAACTGGAATATACTTATGGTTCCCGCAAAAAAAATTAAGAATTGCTGGCACTTTTATACCTCGATTAACTAAAGGACGAAAGACTTTTAGAAGAGATTTACATGCCGTCCCTGCTGTCTGGATTACAGGCGGACTTGTTTTGTTGATTTTGACTGGATTGCCTTGGTCCGGATTTTGGGGAACTAATTTTCAAGCTTTAGTTACCAATACAGGAGAAGGTTATCCTCCCTCTGTGTGGATTGGCGATGCTCCTGCATCAAATATAAAGACAAAGGACATTGCAGAGGTTCCTTGGGCAGCTGAAAATTTAGAAGTACCAGAGTCAAATATGGAAGGCTTTATTCCCGTATCCATTGATGATATAGTAGCCACTGCAAATCGGGAAGGCATGCATCCAAGTTATTCTGTTATTTTCCCAGCTTCTAAGGAAGGTGTCTATACGCTGTCTGCTTTTCCACCGAAAGCAAAAGACGAAGCAACCATTCATATCGACCAATATTCTGGTGCAGTGTTAGCTGATTACCGCTATGATAACTACGGTCTTCTTGGAAAGATAATAGCTGTTGGTATTACTTTGCACAAAGGAACAGAATTAGGTTTCATTAACCAGCTCATTAGTTTACTTATCTGCCTTGGCACTCTTTTTGTAGCCTTCTCCGGTGTCTATATGTGGTGGAAGCGTAAGCCAAACAAAGGCCTTGGAGCTCCAAAGGCACCAAGTATAAAGAATATGAAAATCCTGCTTATCATTCTTATCGTGTTAGGTATTTTATTTCCATTAGTCGGCCTATCACTTATCGTTGTTGGGCTTATTGACTGGTTGTTGATTCAAAGGATAGCTAGTGTGAAAAGGTTATTAAATGCATAAATAATAATTCTGAAAAAAGAGCTGCACAGCTCTTTTTTCTTTTTACCTTTGTTCCAATAACAATACTAACTACCTAATTAATAAACTTAAAAAAGATTGATTTACAGAAATATTGTCCATATAATAGGAAAATACAATTGATAATGATTTTCATTATTACTAATTAAGTAAAGGCTGACTTACTATTATGTTCCTAAAAAATAAGATTACTAGGTTTCATCATTTGTGGAGATTAGTTCTTTTCCTTGCCTTTATAGCTGGGCTGCTCGGCACTTTAATAGCAGCCGTGTCATTCGGAGCAAAAGACATTACCTTCCATACGGTTTGGACAACACTCTTCCACTATGATGCTTCGCTGACTGAGCAGCAAATCATTTATGAACTGCGGCTGCCGAGAGTGATTGGAGCTGCAATTGTCGGTGCAGCCTTTGCTGTTGCCGGAGCACTGATGCAGGGTGTAACCCGCAACCCTCTTGCTGATGCAGGAATACTCGGCATCAATGCTGGAGCGATGTTTATTGTAACTCTATGCTTTGCCTTTTTTCCAACAATCTCTTACTCCTTATTGATGGTTTTTTCCTTTATTGGAGCTGCTCTTTGCACACTGTTAATTTTTATGATGGGTGCGTCTGTGCCTGGCGGCTTGACACCGATGCGATTAACCGTATCTGGAGCGGTAATTGCTGCACTATTGCACTCTTTAAGTGCAGGTATCGCCATTTATTACGACTTAAGCCAGGACCTTGCTTTTTGGTACGCTGGCGGAGTCGCTGGTGTTAAATGGGAGCATTTAAGGGTGCTTGTTCCAGTTATTCTGATTACAATTTTCTGGGCAATAAGCATGGGACGCTCTATTTCGCTTATTGCGATAGGAAAAGAAACAGCTGTGAATCTCGGCATTAAGGTGAATCGGATTAAAGTGTTTTCCATCATTGCTGCCGTCATTTTAGCTGGGGTATCCGTTTCTGCTGTAGGTTCCATCGGATTTATCGGACTTGTTATTCCCCATATTGCCCGCAAGCTTGTAGGCACGGATTATAGATTAATCATTCCGATGTCAGGTATTTTAGGGGCTATCCTGTTAATGCTCGCCGATTTAGGGACACGGACTGTAAATCCTCCCCGTGAATTGGCAATTGGGATTTTAGTAGCTGCAGTAGGTGTTCCTTTCTTTCTTTATACAGCACGTAAAGTTGGGAGGGATTTATAGATGAAAACAGATTTGCGCAGCACAAAAACCATTTCAGTTGCTCTAGTGTTAATCATCATAAATATCATTGTCATCATAATCAGTTTAAACACAGGCTCACTGCGAATTGCGCCAACAGAAGTTCTTCAAACTTTGTTTGGATTTGGGGATTACAAAAATACACTAGTACTGTTTGAATACCGCCTTCCTCGTATCATCATTACAATTCTTGCCGGCATCGGCCTTGGTGTTTCTGGAGCTATTCTGCAGGGTGTTTCAAGAAATCCACTTGCAGATCCCGGCATTTTAGGATTACATGCAGGTGCTTCATTCGGTCTTATTTTGTTTGTTACCTATTTTCATTCTTTAAATGATAAAGCGGCATTGCTCATTCCATTATTCACTTTTTCAGGAGGTTTACTGGCAGCTGTTATTATCATTTTGCTTACATATGACCGCTATAAAGGGATCTTGCCAATTCGTCTTATACTTGTCGGGATTGCTATTTCTGCCTGCTTTAATGCGATCACCTTGTTCCTGTCACTCCGTCTTGATGAAGATACATACACTTTCGCTTCAAGATGGCTAGTGGGTAATGTATGGGGAAGAGACTGGATACATGTTATTGCACTTTTACCATGGATAGTGACATTAACCCCTCTCGGTTGGCTGCAAGCACGAAAGCTAGATGCCTTGTCTTTAGGAGACAATACAGCTGTTGGGCTCGGTGTTTCTGTTTTACGCTCCCGTCTGTACATGCTAGCTATTGCTGTTGCTCTTTCAAGTGCCAGTGTTGCTATGGTTGGAGGAATTGGTTTTATCGGCTTTGTCGCGCCCCATCTCGCACGCCGGTTAGTAGGGCCAAGACATCAGCATTTCCTCCCAGTCGCAGGGCTGCTTGGAATGGTCATACTCGTCTTGTCAGATACGGTTGGGCGTTCCATTTTTCAACCTAATCCAATTCCAGCTGGAATTGTCGTCGCAGCGATAGGTGGACCTTATTTTCTTTATTTATTAACAAAAACAAAGTAAAACAAGAAAAAGGAGAACAAGATGAAAAAGAAACTAGCTATGTTATTTACAGCAATGCTTTTATTAATTCTCGCAGCATGTGGACAATCAGCTTCAAATGATAGTAGCGAAAAAAAAGAGACCGAGGAACCGAAAATCGCTTCCCTCTCTATCCATTTAACAAATGATTTGCTCGCATTAGGAATAACTCCAGTCGGCTCTGTTGTCGGCGGTGAGTTAAATGATTTCCTTCCACATGTTAAAAATCAATTGAAGGATACAAAAAAGCTTGGTCCAGCAAAAGACCCTGATATGGAAGCTTTAATTGCTTTAGATTCATCTGTCATCTATATCGATGAAGGAATTTCAGGTGAGGATATTTCGAAATATGAAGACATTGCTCCAACAGTAAGCTTTAACCTTGATGAAGGAACATGGCGCGATCATTTAAATAAAATTGGTAAACTCGTCGATCGAGAACAGGAAGCAGAAGATTTCATCGCAGACTATGAGAGCCTCACAAATGAAGTTAAAACGTTAGCTTCAGATGAACTTGGCGAAAACAGTAAAGTAATGGCTATCCGAGTAACAGCCAAGGAGCTTCGTGTATTTACGACAAAACGCCCACTTGGCCCAATGCTATTCGAAGATTTAGGATTTAAGCCAGCTGCTGGCATCGAAGAATTAGATTCCACACAGCCATATGAAGTTATATCCCAGGAAGTCTTGCCTGACTTTGATGCAGATGCGATTTTTGTAGTAGTAAACAGTGATGATGAAGCACAAACTGGCTTCAAGCAATTAGAAGAATCTGCAATCTATCAAGGTTTAAAAGCGGTTAAAAACAAACATGTCTATGTTGTTTCTGATCAGCCTTGGCTTGATTACTCCGCCCTTGGCAACAAGCTGGCGATGGAGGAAGCGAAAGAGTTGTTTTCAAAATAAACATTAAAAAGGCTCTCCACGGCGAATATCACACTGGAGAGCCTTTTTTGTATTTACTTATACATTTTCAAATCCACAGAACCTCTCGCCTCTTCCATCTCTTTTTCCAAAAGCTGTTTATCCAGCAATTTAAAGAAAGGCATATAAATAAGGAATCCGACAAGAAGCAATACAATCTGCAGGACCATTCCACTAATGCCGGAAACTAAGTATCCGCTGATAAATAATGGTGTAGTCCATGGAATGATAACACCGCTTGTTGCAGATACAAGGCCTGTGCTCATGGCAGTAAATGAAATGACAGCAGAGATTGGAGTCATTATCAGCCAAGGAATAAACATTATTGGGTTTAACACGATCGACAATCCGAAGATGATCGGTTCATTGATATTAAAGATACTAGCAGGCAATGCAAGCAATCCGAGTGTCTTTAAATGCTTTGATTTCGAGAACAATGTCATGCAAAGTGCCAATGCAATCGTAGAACCAGAACCTCCCATTTGCAGATAGATTTCCTTGAACTGCTTTGTAATGATATGAGGCAAATCTTGCCCCTGCTGGAAAGCATTTAAGTTCTCTGCAGATAAGCCGAGCCAAATCGGGTCCATAATAGCGTTTACAATTGCATTGCCATGAAGACCGAAGAACCAAAGAAGCTGACCGATTATCTCAGCTATAATAATGGAAATTAGACTATCACCTAAACCTAACAATGGCATCTGTACAATATGGTAAATAAATTGGTGGATATCCTTATATGGCGTAAAGCTAAAGCCAATTTGAACAGCAAGAACGATTGCTGCAATCAATCCAACAGGAATTAATGAGGAGAATGACCTGATTACTCCAGGCGGCACTCCTTCAGGCATTTTTGGTCCGATACCAAATTCATAAAATTTCTTATATAATCTAGTCGACACTAGCGCAATTAGAATCGACACGAACATCCCTTTCGTTCCAAGCCACTCTAATCCAAAGCTTCCGTCTGTCACAGTTGTTAAAATAATAAATGACATAACAGAGGACATGATTGGGAAAATAGGTTCCATATCCAGCTGTTTTGCATATTGATAAGCAACATTTATAAGTGTAAAAAGGCCAATAATACCAAATGTAGCATCCGTTACTTTCGTTAATGTGGACTGAAACTTTTCGCCGAAAATGCCAATCATCCATTCACTGTATCCTGGAATAGGCAAATAGGCAACCAAGAGAAATAAGGAGCCGATAATTAAAAATGGCATGATTGTGATCATCGAATCCTTTATTGCATTTAAAGGCTTATTGCTGCTTATTCTCGTTGCTAATGGTACTAGTTTACTTTCTAGTTTAGATAGTAAATTATTCATCATAATCCCCCCTCGGTAAGTTTCTCTCCTGCAATGATGACCATAGTCTTTCAACCAGCTCGTGAATAAGAATCATTAATGGCAGCTGGTTTTCTCTATCTACCGTTTTAGATGCAGACTTAATATCAAGATTATGAAATAAACCATAATCAGCAATTCTTGCTAGCGAAGAATTCTTTTTCGTAATCGCAAAGATTGGAACCTTATTAGTGACCTTTAGCAAATGCTGTGTCAGCAGATGATTTTCACCTGTATTGCTTATGGCAATAATGATTGATCTATTAGGAATCGTTTCCGAAACTTGTTTAAATTCATATTCATCTTCCACAATTCTTGTAAAGTAGCCTAAATTAGTCAGCTGCCTCGACAGAAAACTTGCAGCAATTGTACTTGCTTGTGTTGCATACAATATCACTATTTTCGTCTGTTCAAAGATATCAATGTTTCCAGGTGTGAAATCATTGTCAAACTCTTTTAAAAGCTGTTCAACCATCTGCAAGGTAGGATTCAGCTCCTTCATTTTTTCTTGTTTACTCTTAATCAAAAAATGCTTATATTCTACGATTCCAGTAAAACCTAGTTTTTTGCACACCCTAAAAATAGTCGGTTTACTGACAAACATCTCTTTAGCTAACGTATCTGCCGAAAGCTTAATCACCTTGTCAGGATTCTTAAGCATAAATTCATAGGCTTGCTTTTCAATTTCACTAAACTCTGCTAAGTTCACTCTGATAGACAAAGTTAATCATTCCTTTAAGAAGGTCTTTTAAATTTTTTTAAGAGAAATCATTATTTTTAATTGCCTCTTTCATCCAGTAACCAGACTTTTTAATCGTTCTTTCCGTATTTTCCAAATTTAAGGACACAAGGCCATATCGGTTTTTATAAGCATTCGTCCAAGACCAGTTATCAACAAAAGTCCATAAATGATAACCGAAGCAATTAGAGCCTTCGTCGATGGCTTTTGCCAGCCAGCCTAAGTGCTCCTTAATAAAGTCAATTCGGTAATTATCTTCAATGAAGCCATCATCATTTTTAAATCTTTCTTCTCCTTGCACACCCATGCCGTTTTCAGAAACATACCACTTGATATTGCCATACTCATTTTTTACACGCATAGCAATATCGTATAAGGCTTTCGGATATATTTCCCAGCCTCTGTATTCATTCATTCTTCTGTTTGGCATTTCATATGGCTCATAATACCATTCTGGCGTGAAAGGTGAAAATGGGTTCGGCAAACCATCCCTTGCTTTTACGCGCATAGGCTGATAATAATTGATGCCGATAAAATCTACTGTATTTTCCTTTATTGCAACTAAGTCTTCTAAATGATGATGAAACATACAGTCATGTTTCTTTAAGATGTTCAAATAATCAGGATGATACTCTCCTCTTACACATGGATCCATAAAAATTAAGTTAATAAATAAATCGGCCACCCGGCCCGCTTCCACGTCAGCAGGATTTTCACTGCGAGGTATTGGCGGCAGCAGATCAACAACAATCCCAATTTCACCACTATAACCGCCTTCACGGTATGCGCTTACAATTAACGAGTGGGCTAGCAAAATATGATAGTTAGCCTGAACATATGATTGCATGCTCATTTCATTTGGGTAAATAAGATTATGCCAATATGCTCCCTTTGTATAAGCTACAGGCTCATTAAAAGAAATCCAATACTTCACTCGATCACCAAACAGTGCAAATGCAGCTTCTGCGAACTTCACATAAAGATCGACAACATGTCTGCTTTTAAAGCCACCGTATTTCTGTTCAAGCTCATAAGGCATATCAAAATGGAACAGGTTCATCATCGGCTCAATCCCATTTGCAATCATTTCGTCGATATAATGGTTATAAAATTGAACAGCCTCCTGATCAACTTCACCTGTTTCGAAGTCCTTTATCAATCTCGACCATTGGATTGACGTTCGGAAGGAATTCAAGCTCAGCTCCTTCATTATGCTCACATCTTCCGCATATTGTTCATACACATTGGAAGTCGTTTCTGGTCCAATCTTTTCATAAAATCTTTCGGAATCTTTTTTATACCAATAATCCCATATAGAATCATTTGTCTTTTGTTTATATCCTTCACTTTGAGGCCCGCTTGAAGCAGTTCCCCATAAGAAATCTTTCGGAAATTGTATTTTTGTCATGTTGTTGCACCTCCTATCAACACTATATTTTTCTGAAGGGACTTTGTAAATGTTTATAGAGCTGACTGTACTATCGTATTCTTTTTTGTACTCTCCTTAAATAAGGCTCTAATCTTTATCAAGTAAAGGAAGGTAATGAGGGTTTGTTAGCAGGTGATTTTGCAAAGATTGAAAGAGAGGTGTTAAGTACATCCATTCACAAAGAAAAAAGTTGCCTGTCTTGTATATAGGCAACTGGTTTATTTATGGTTTTTACGTCCAATAACTTTAGACAGGGAAATATAATTATTATAAACACTTTTTAATGTCGTTTATCGCTTGCAAATGAATACCTTCATGAAAGATGGTTCTAATTAACACTTGTTCTATTGTTCGCATTCCCATCTCAGTAGGGGGATATACTTCTTCTAATCGGCTTCCATAGTTCTCCATCAATTTAACAGGTTGTTCTTTCAGCAATTTTTTCAGTTCTAGATAAGAAGGCGTTTCAGCTGAGAAATGAACCGGTGTTGTTCCATAACCAAACCAATTGCGAAAAACATCAGGAACATCTGTTTTTTCCTTTGTTAGGCTCTCAATCCATAAGTATTGATCCAAGTAAATATGCCCCATATTCCATCTAATATTATTATTAAAATTATGTGGTACTATCTCAGCTGCCTCTGCACTTACACCATTTAAACTATCTAAAACATCTTCTCGGTACGTTTCTAACTGTTTAAAAAGAATCCTATGGCGTTCCTCCATTTTTTCTCTCCTTTCTAATAAAGATATATTTATTATTCGGCACCTTTTATTTTTTCCCTTGTTGAATTTTTGGTAACAGCATAACTTCAGCTAACTGCCAAAAGAGCATTAATCTCCCTGGATTAATGCTCCCATTAGTTACATATCTTCATACTTTATGTTTTGAACTTCCCCATTTTCCACTTTAGCCCATTGTTCAATCTTATTTTCTTTATTCAAGTAAAGCATGTATTCCAGATTACTTTCATCGTCCACTGGTTTTACTAAATACGTTCTCGTAGCTGCCCACCATGCTTCATGTGATTGTCTATCTACCACTGTAATCTCAAAACCCAATTTCGACTCTATTTGTTGGACTTCCTTGTATCTGTCCACAGACTGCCATATGAATAATCCTACTACCACTAGAAGGACTATTCCTATGGCAATAAACAACTTATTGCGCTTTGAATTATCTCTCCTGATTTCCGCCATTAAAATCCTCCATATGTAATTTATAAAATCTTTCACTGACTCTTTTTAGTAAACCTTGGTTTACGAATGCTGCAAGCTATAAAAAGAACATGGATAGTAAAATACCAGAGGCCCCTTTATTCAGAGAAGCACATAAAGGAAACGTAATCGCTGCAAGCATGAACATTAATTTCATCATTTTTATCACCTTCATATTACATACGTTTAATCGCTTAAAAGAGTTCCAAAAACGTATAATATTGTAATATCTCTCATATCCCTTTCTTGCTTAGTTGTTCCAAAACTAATCAATCTGCCAAGCCTTTTTTAATAATTGGATGCCAATATCTATCTGTTTTTCCGATAGACCTCCGAAACCTAATAGAACACTAGAATTAACATTACTTCCATTTTCATAGTAAACAGATAAAGGATATACTTTCACACCTTCTTGTAATGCTGTATCTATTAATTCCTTCTCGGTCCAGTTATTATTTACCTGTAGAATAAGATGTAGACCTGAGTTTTCTCCTATAACTCGCACCTGATTGTGAAGATGTTTTTTTATGGTTTGCATGAAGAACGAATGTTTTTTTCGATACAGTGTTCTCATCTTATTTAAATGGCTTTGCCAATAACCTTCTTTCATAAATCGATATAAGGTATCTTGATGAAGGCGAGATACCGTTTGTTTATACAGCAATAAGTTTTCTTTATATCTTTCTATTAAGATTGGAGGAAGAACCATATAACTAATTCGAATGGAAGGTATTAAAGATTTAGAGAAAGTCCCCAGATAGACTACCTTTCCCAGTATATCAAGTCCTTGTAAAGAAGGAATCGGCTTTCCTTCATAACGATATTCACCATCATAATCATCTTCAATAACATAACCATGAATAGATTCGGCCCATTCTAACAATTCCAGCCTGCGTTTTATAGGCATAATTATCCCAACTGGGAACTGGTGCGAGGGTGTTACATAAACTACATTTGCTCCACTATGTTTTAATTGTTCTATGTTAATACCGTCTGTATCTAGAGGAATTGAGGTAGTTGCTCTTCCCAAATCTTGCAGGACTTTTCTCGTACGATGAAATCCAGGATTTTCTAGTGCATATACCATATTGTCTCCAATTAGTATGGAAAGTAATGTCATAAGCACCTGTGTACCAGCTCCAATTACAATTTGCTCGGGAGTACATTTAACACCCCTAGACATATATGTGTATTTTGCTATTTCTTCTCTTAATTGTAATTCTCCTTGAGGGTTACCCATATTAAACAGTTCACCTTGATCTTCATATAAAGATTGAACAGTAGTTTTTTTCCACAAGGAATAAGGGAAATTTTCCACATCAACTTTTCCTGAATTAAAATCAATCTCAACATTTACACTTTTTTCACACCTAGTTAACGGACGCTTCTCGGCTTCAAATAATTTATGAGTCAGTTCGTCTTCTAAGACTTTTATATATAATCCTTTTCGAAGTATACTTTCCACAAACCCTTCTGCAATTAATTGCTCATATGCGGTCTGTATTGTATTGATGCTTAGCCCTAAATGCTCAGCTAATTTTCTTTTAGATGGAAGTTTCTCACCTGGTTTTATCCTTCCAGAACTTATCTCCTCTTTTATATAGTTGGATAATTGAATGTAGAGTGGTGATTTATTTTCGCTTTCTAATAATGGTGTAATTTCAATCATTACTCTTCTCCTCCACACTAACTGGTTCCATTAACTTTCTTGAATCTGATACTTTTGATTATATCAAGATATGTTTTAATATTAGTAAAAATTAAAGGAGAATGAACAATGCCGCAACAATCTTTTGAAATAAGAGAATTAGATAAGGAACACGAATGGTTAGAAGCCTTTTCCGTAATGAAGCAATTAAGAACTCACTTAGATGAGAAAAGTTACCTTGAATTAGTAAAGGCGGCAGCGAAAAAAGATAATTATAGAATGGCTGCACTATTTATTAATAAGAATATAATTGCTGTTGCAGGCTTTATGCCTATGATAACTCTTTATAATGGCAGGTTTACTTGGGTTTGTGATTTAATAACGGATAACAACTACCGTTCTAAAGGATATGGAGAAGCCCTTCTAGAGTATATACAAAATTGGTCAAAGAATAATGGTTACGATATTGTCTCACTTTCGTCCGGATTAAAACGCATAGATGCTCACCGCTTCTATGAGAAAAAAATGAAGTATAATAAGGTTAGTTATGTATTCTTGAAAGAAGTTTAACAATAATAAATAGGAATAGACTTCTTAATTGAAGTCTTTCTCCTATTTATTACCTAATCACTAAATTCTTTTATTAATATTTCTATTTCCTTAACATCATAAAAGTCTCCATCACTGATGAATTTTTCTATTTCTACAGTTCCATCCTCCATAAACTCAACTTCCCAACGTTGACCTGGCACGGCAATTTCAACTAAAACAGCATCATTCCTAATTTTATCCAGTTTATAAAATATATCATTTTCTTCTAATCTATTAAGGAAACGAATGAATTCCTTAAGCTCCATGAAATCTTCCTCCTTAGGCATAGATTCTCCTTTTTAGAATACTCCCCATGATACTTACAAGTTTATTACCTTACACATATTATTGATTTTCTAATTCCTCGTAGTTTATTTCTTCCATAAACTCTTCACTTCCGTCTTCTTTAACCATCTTAACTTTTACATCCTTAATAGAACTGATTGCATACCAAAACCTTTTATCCTCTTCCACTTGAATGATCTTTGCAGATTGATTGCCTGCATATACTTCAGTGATTGAATTATCACTTATTGCACCAGAATATATATAAGGTGGTTGGTTCATGGAAGACCATTTTACTGGGCTATTCCATTTTGCTCCTCTTGTTCTCTTCCATTCCCATTGCTGTTCTTCCTTCTCTAGATAAGCTATATATATTTGATCTCCTTGATGGTTATTATGCTCTTCGAACACTACAATTCCATCATTTTCGTGAACAGCATTTAACTCTGTATGAACCAGTGAATAGGAAAAATTTTTTTCATCTTTATGCATTTGTTTCATTTTTTGATGAAAGTATTCCTCAAGTGTTTGTTCAATTGAGCACCCAACTAAAGTAACGATGCATAATAATACTCCAGTACATATATTTCTCATCAAGTTGATCCCCCATAATTACTGTCTTTTTATCATTTTCATAATTAAACACCATAACCTTCAATATAATGCAAATTTATCCATTTTATATTCTATATTCTTTGGAATTCTCCTTCATCACAAACTTCCCATATTTATACTTAAAAAAAGTAAAAAAAGCATTATTCCTTAAGGAACAATGCTTTCTTAAAATCCTTGTCAACCAGCCTCAGTAAAAGGATTATCATTTGTACTAACTGCCTGATGTATTGTATCGTAAATTCTATTACAATGAAACCTTCTAACTATTAAAACGTAAATAACACAACAACAATTCGGAGGTAATATATATGCAAAAATGCAGCCATTGCAAGCGCGAATTTAACTGGATTGCTCTATACAACTCCTTTCTATTTAACTATAAGCCTATTACTTGTACATACTGTGAAACCTCTCATAATGTCCGGTTTTTTTCTCGGCTTATAGCTGTAGCTATTTCCGTTGTTCCATTCTTTCTAATTTATTGGTTACTATTAGAATTTCTACACTTTAATTTTGGTTTATCCTTATTATTAGCACTCATCTCTTCTGTTTCCATTTCATTCTCCTATCCTTTTCTTGCTAAATATAAATCCTCCACATCTTGAGGATTTATCTTTTTAAAAGTCATTTCCCTTTTGGTTAAATCTATCTGTCACATAAAAAACTAAAAATATTTGTATTTTCAAAAAAATAAGGTAACATTTACTTATCCATACTAATAAAGGGGATTTTAAAATGATTGTTAGAGAGATAGAACAACAAGATAATGAGATAGTAGCATCCATCATCCGTCATTCACTTGAATCTGTCGGTTTGAATATAAAAGGCACTGCTTATTTTGACCCTTCCTTAGACAAACTGTCAGAGTATTACAATTCGCTAGAATCAGCTGCTTATTGGGTTGCAGTGCTTGATGGTGAAGTGGTCGGGGGCATCGGTATCGCTCCCTTTGATGAGGAAAGAGGCATTTGCGAGTTACAGAAGCTGTATTTAAGCCCTAAAGCTCAAGGGAAGGGCTATGCTAACCTTTTGATGGAAACGGCCTTAGACTTTGCTGCAAAGCATTATATAGCGTGCTACTTGGAAACTCGTCAGCAATTAAAGGCTGCATGTGCTCTCTATGAAAAGTTTGGGTTTGAACTGCTTTCTGCACCTTTAGCCGGGTCTGAGCATTCTGCTATGGATGCCTGGTACATAAAGAAGTTTACATAAGCATCATAATCACGGCAGCTGCAACTAGTGCAGCTGTCTTTTACTTTGTTTTTATTCCGAAGAAATCCGAATCAATATCTTCTATTACAAACTCCTAGCATCCTTATTCCCTATAGGTAGTCTTTTGTCCTTGTTAAGTACAAAAAAAGCAGCCAATGGCTGCTTTCGATATTAATTATTCAACTTACTGTGTTTTCTCGAGTATAGGAAATATATGCTCGTTCCAATTGCCAGCCAAATTACAAAGGAAATCCAAGTGATTCCTGGCAGGCTGACTGCCAGTCCTATGCAAAGAAGTGCGCTGATGATTGGCAATACTGGTACGAAAGGTACACGGAAGGAACCTTTTAATTCTGGGAATTTCTTGCGCAATACGATGATTGCAATAGAGATCAGCGTAAATGCTGCCAATGTCCCCATGTTTACTAGATGAGCCAATGTAGACAAATCAACAAAACCAGCGATACATGCTGCAACAATACCTGTCAGCCATGTATTTTTAAATGGTGTTTTTGTTTTACTGTTTACAGACGAAAGCATCTTCGGCAGAAGACCATCACGGCTCATTGCATAGCTTAGACGTACTTGTGCATAAACCAAGGCAAGAATAACAGTAGTAATCCCCATTACTGCCCCGATAGAAATAATCCCTGCAACTGCATTTTGACCAACTGATTCTAACGCAAGAGAAACTGGTGCTCCAACATTCAGCTGTGTGAAAGGAATCATTCCTGTTAAAACAGTGGAAACAGCAATGTATAATGCCGTACAAATAGCTAGAGACCCAATTATACCAATAGGCATTGTTCTGCCTGGGTTTTTTACTTCTTCTGAAGCAGTTGCAATAACATCAAATCCAATATAAGCAAAGAATACAGTAGCTGCACCTGTAATGACCCCATCGAATCCAAATGGCATGAATGGTGTCCAGTTATCCGGCTTCACATACCAAACACCAACAATAATGAACAACAAGATTACGCCAAGTTTAACGAAAACCATGATATTGTTGAATTTAATACTTTCTTTTACACCTTTAGAAACCAAAGCAGTAATACCTAAGATAATAAGCATTGCCGGTAAATCGACAATTCCACCTTTATCTAATCCAGGAGCAGATGAAATACTTGCTGGAAGCACAATATTAAACCCTGCAATTAAAGATTGGAAGTATGCAGACCACCCTGTTGCCACTGCGGCGATTGCTAGAACATATTCCAACATTAAATCCCAGCCGATTAAAAAGGCAAAAAACTCACCTAATGTTGCATATGTGTAAGTATATACACTTCCTGACAGCGGCACTGCAGAAGAAAATTCAGCATAACAAAACGCAGCAAGTGCACAAGCTATTCCAGCAAGAACAAAGGAAAGAAGAATTGCCGGACCTGCACTTTCTGCAGCAACAACACCTGTTATTACAAAAATACCTGTACCAATAACACAGCCGACTCCCAAGAAGATGAGATCCATAACTCCCATCGTCCGATTCAGCATTTTATTTTGAGATTGTGAAATCATAGTATTTACTGATTTCCTGCGAAAAAGTTGACTCAAAGCTGTAATCCTCCCAAATTGAATATTAAATAAAGTTAAAATTTTCAAACAATTATATCTAAAAATGGATATAGTCTATTATTTGTTTAAAATTTCACTTCGCTGATTATAAAAGCTAAAAACGCCTACTGTCAATGGCAGATTTTTTGCAATTTTTAAATGTATCTAAATAATGTTTTAACGCAATAATATTTTTAATTTATCCTATTATTTAAGTCAGATAACTCTATTTAAAAGAACTATGCTGCTATAAACAATTACCAGTCTTGTGAAACATTTCGCATTCTATTATTAATATACCTATTTTCCTGTTTTTCCTATTAATCAAATCCTTCCGTACAGTTTTAAAAATGTTATTCTTATATAATTAATCTAATGGACTTTTTTTATCTTAATGTTTTTCGTAAAAACTTGAAATTTAAGATGGAATTTTAATACAAATAAAAAAAGGTGTACCTATATAGGTACACCAAAACTCCTAATTTCTTGGGAAATCTCTTGGAATTGAGAAGCCTCTGCCGATAATATCAGATGCATTTAAGAAAATAACAAAGGAGTTATTATCACTTCTTTGAATTAATTCTTTTAAGTATACCGCTTCTGATTGTTCGACCACACTGAACAGCAATGCTTTTTTCTGATTGCTGTATCCTCCTTCTGACCAAACCTTCGTGAAGCCTCTGTCGATTTCATTGCGAATTAAATCTGTGATTTTCTGTTCGTTTTCCGTCACTATTAAGACGAGCTTAGAAGTAGATGAACGAAGCTGAACCACGTCAATAGACTTTCCTATAATAAACATGGCAATCATACCATATAGGGCTCTTTCAAAGTCAAAAACGAACATGGCAACAATTACGATACAGCCATCAATTAAAAATTGCGAATAACCGCTTGATAAACGTGTGTATTTCTTAATAAGCTGTCCGAAAATTGTTGTCCCTCCAGTAGACCCTTTACCACGAAATACAAGACCAATTCCGATCCCGCTGAGGATCCCACCGTAAATGGAAGCAAGCAATGGATCTTCCACTGAGAACGGCAAATAAGATGTCAGCCAAATGAATGTAGGCAGCAGAACTGTTCCAATAAAGGTGCGGATGCTGAAATCTTTACCTAGTAGGAAATAGCCTAAAACAAAAGTTGGGATATTTATTGCCCATTGCACAATTGCTGGGCTCCAGCCATTCAATTTGTTTAAAATAATACTAATCCCAGCCACTCCTCCTGCTGTAATGGATGCAGGCAATAGAAATATATTAAATGCTAAACCTACTAAAAATGTTCCAAGAATAATTAAACTATAAGAACGAAATTCTTGCTTACTTTGCATGATGTAAAAATCCTTTCTAATACTGAATATAAGAATTAATAATAACCGAACAATAGATTTCCTACAATAGAGAAAAACAATGTCAGAAAATATAACAAATTACTAGACAATTTAGAAAAGTTTCAAAATGAGAAAAATCCTCTGTTGACTGAATTCAAAATTAATTATAAAATGGAGAAAATTAAGAAAACGAAACGCTAGGATTGGGAGTATTAAGGGATATTTATTGCTTAGAGAGCTGTCGGCTGGTGAAAGACAGACAATAAACTCCCCCAACTCGCCCAGGAGTGGTAAGGCTGAAATGTAAGTCTTAACGGCTGACTCCCGTAATCAAGTCGTAAAGTGGGTCTGTCTTATTTCAGGCAGATCAAAAAGAGTGGTACCACGAAGGCAAAGCCTGTCGTCTCTTATTGAGATGATAGGCTTTTTTTATTTTCTTTCAAAATTTCATGAGTAAATTAATTCAAAAAGGTGGTTGGCAGTGATGAAAAATATCGAAAAATATTCCAGAGGTTATTTCACCCCTCCCGTAACAAGTTTGAAATGGACAGAGAAGGAGTATATTGACAAGGCTCCGACATGGTGCAGCGTGGATCTTCGTGACGGAAACCAGGCGCTTGTTGTGCCGATGAGCTTAAAAGAAAAACTGGAATATTTTCAATTGCTGTTAGAAGTAGGCTTTAAAGAAATAGAAGTAGGCTTTCCCGCAGCATCTGATACAGAATACGCCTTTTTGAGGACACTAATTGAACAAAACCTAATCCCAGAAGATGTCACAATCCAAGTGCTTACACAGTCAAGGGAGCATATCATTAAGAAAACCTTTGAATCATTAGAAGGTGTGAATAAAGCTGTTGTGCATCTGTATAATTCCACTTCCGTTGCACAGCGGGAACAAGTATTCCAAAAAACAGAGGAAGAGATCATTGATATTGCTGTGACAGGCGCTAAGCTTTTAAAAAAATATGCGGCTGAAACAGAAGGCAATTTCAAGTTCCAATACTCACCTGAAAGCTTTACTGGAACAGAAATAGAATTCGCCCTAAAGATTTGTAACAGTGTGCTGGATATTTGGCAGCCAACAGCTGAAAACAAAGTAATCATCAATCTGCCTGCAACGGTTTCTATGTCCATGCCTCATGTATACGCAAGTCAAATTGAGTACATGAGCGAAAATTTAAGCTTTAGGGACAATGTAATCCTGTCTCTTCATCCACATAATGACAGAGGAACAGGCGTTGCAGATGCTGAGCTTGGGATGCTTGCAGGTGCTCAAAGAGTGGAAGGCACATTGTTTGGAAACGGTGAAAGAACAGGTAATGTTGACATTGTTACACTAGCATTGAACATGTATTCCCATGGAATTGATCCACAGCTGAATTTCGATAACATTCCCAGCATTCTAGAAAAGTATGAGAAATTGACTAGAATGACGGTTCATGAAAGACATCCATACGGCGGTGAGCTAGTGTTCACAGCATTCTCCGGTTCCCATCAGGATGCTATTGCTAAAGGGATGAAATGGCGTGAAGAAAAGGAACGCGACTATTGGACAGTCCCTTATCTTTTAATTGATCCAAAGGATATCGGCAGACAATATGAAGGAGATATTATCCGAATTAACAGCCAATCAGGCAAGGGCGGAATCGGTTATATACTTAAACAGAATTACGGCTTGGATCTGCCTGCAAAAATGCGTGAGAGCTTTGGATATGCTGTCAAAAAAGTTTCAGACAGCCTTCATAAGGAGCTTATGCCAGATGAAATTCATAACATATTTATAGAGGAATATGTCAATATCAGCTCGCCTATTGAGTATATCGAGTATAGATTTTCACAAAATGACAGCTATGACACAACCGTGTCAGTTAAACAGAATGGAGCTGTACAGGAATTCAGCGGTACAGGAAATGGCCGACTTGATGCCATCAGCAATGCCCTTCAATCTTCGTTAGGAATCCAATATAAAGACCTTGTTTATACAGAGCATGCCCTAGAAACAGGCTCTGAATCGAAAGCAGTTTCCTATGTAGGCTTTGCAACCGATAAAGGCGCTATTTATTGGGGATGCGGAATTGATGCTGACATCATGACTTCCTCCATTAAGGCATTATTCAGTGCCGTTAACAAAATGGTTAGCAGTGAACATCCTGCAACAAAGCAAGGATATTCCTTGTCGAACAGCTAAGTGAAATAAAAAACCCTGCCTTT
>NZ_JAJTTG010000017.1:0-70149 GCF_021341655.1 Bacillus sp. Au-Bac7
TCCGTGTTGAAAGCAGAGACCGCATCTGCAACTGGTTCCGTGTTGAAAGCAGAGACCGTATCTGCAACTGGTTCCGTGTTGAAAGCAGAGACCGCATCTTCAGCTGGATCTGTGTTGAAAATAGAGACCGCCTCTTCAGCTGGATCTGTGTTGAAATCAGAAACTGTATCTTCAACTGAGTTTGTGCTGAAATCGTAGACCTCACTTTTAACTGGTTCTGTGCTGTGTTCGGAGTCAGCATCATTTCTTGTTCCTGTATCATAATCAGCAGCAGTTTCCTTAGATGATTCGCTGTTTTCTGCTACTTCTTCCATACGGATTTGTGAAGAATCATCTTCTTTATTAGACGACTGCTCCTGATTAGAAGAAGGACTATTATCCTCTTGCAGGCCATTAAAGATATTAATGATAGAGGTTTTAAGAATATACATTTGTTCTTCCTTATTAATTAAAATTAAGAAGTCGTCGGTCACTTTACTAAGCATCCCTTTAAAAACCTGATTGGAGTTGCAAGTAATGGTCACCCAACTGTAACGTAATTCCTCTAATAATTCATTTAAGTCTTTTTTAGTCTCAAGTGGAAATTCTAAAGGTAATGGATTATTGTCTTTTGCATTTTTTGTAATAGCATGAATCTGGTCTAATGCGAAATAGTAGATGTTTCCATTCGTTTCTAGAATTAAATGATCCTCTTTTACATCGAGTAATGTGCCTTCCACATATTGATCTTTATTTAGGAAAAGTCGTATCTTGAATCTTTTCAGTCTATCAAGTGCATTGGAAAAAGTGAATTCTCCCATAAGAACCACCTCCTAAATGAGAGTCGCTTCTATAAAAGAAGCGACTAATCATAATGATTATTTTTCACTGCCCTTTTCTTCTGTTTTTTCTTCCTTCTTATCATTCTTATTTTCTTCTTGTTTCTCAGACTCATCTTTCTTTGGTTTTTCAATTTTGAGTCCATAGCTGATATTGTGGATGTGGAATGTAGCAATTCTGATAATCTCTTCATTATGAACGATTGTGATATACTCTAGGTTAATGTCATCCAATACGCCTTCAACTGACTCTTTGCCACCGCGATTGATTTTTACCCAATTGTATTTTAAGCTTTCCATTACTTCAAAAAGAGTTGGAGCAGTTACAAATGTGAATAATTCTGGTATTTCAAGTTCAAATGGAAGACCCTTTTTTGTGTTCTCTGTCAGGCTTTTGATGTGATGTGTTAAATAATAAACGACACCATCTGCTTCAGTAAGAAGAGTGAAATGGTCTTCGCTAACTCCTAATAATTTCCCGATACGAGACTCAGGGCCTCCCCTATCCACTTTAATTGTTTTACCTACTAATGTCTGTAATACTTCTTTATTCATCTCCAAATAACCTCCTAGTTATGTTTTCCATGTATGATATGTGTCAGGGCAAGACAATGTACTATGTTACCTGCCTATTTATGTAAATGACTCTTTTTTGTGCATGAATTAATTAGGCATTATATTTATAATTGCAATGCCGGGATATAGGGCAAACGTATATTTTTATAGATATCAGTAAAATTCCGAACAAAAATTATAATAAATCATACAATTAACCAAAAAAGAAAATGATTAATTTGTGGGGTATATTTGAAATAAAGAAAATGGAAGGTTGGGAGATAGAATTGTTGGATTCTGTAATGAAAAGAAAGGATCTCATAAAAAATAGACCTTACTTTGTACGTATTGGTAGTAGGCAATCAAGTATACATATTAAAATCTGGGATATAGTCTAATTGTATTCCAAGTTTTTTTTTAGGTGAAAGGATTTTTGTTGCTCATTTAACAAGCTGTTTATGTTCTTTCATTTCCTTATAAAAACAACTATATAGTTGAAAAATACTGTGCTATGATAAAATCATTGGCAAATTTTACGAAAGTAAAAGACGCAAAGCCACGGGCCTAAAGCAACAGCAATGGCAGCCGGGCTGCCAGGAATCTTAAGTCCTGCATACATACAAATTACTCCTTTCTTAAGTTTGCCAAAGTTAGAATTAGGAGTGGTAACATTGGAAGTCAGGGTTGTTATTGCAGACGACTCTTTATTTATGAGAACTTACATAAAAAATCTATTAAATAACAGCAAATACAAAGTCATCGGGGAAGCATCTGACGGCTGTGAGGCTGTATCGGTATACAAAGAGCTGAAGCCGGACATCCTTATCCTCGATTTAACGATGGATTGTATGGATGGGATGACAGCATTGCAAAGGATTATGGAATTTGATTGTGATGCAAGAATCATTATTTGTTCCGCGATGGGACAAAGCAGGAATGTTACAGCTGCTTTAAAGCATGGTGCGAAGGATTTCATCGTAAAGCCATATTTTGAACGATTCCTGCTGACGTTAGATAACATATCATAGAGAAGGAGGGTGCCTTTTACGGTATCCTTCTTTTTTTATAAATTAGGGTGAGTGTCACGCTTTTTGCCATTTTTCATACAATACGTTGTAGCACTTTAACAAGAAATGGGGACTGTATGCGATGCCAACCTCCTATATGGACTATACAAAGCCTAATATCAGCTATTTTTCTGACGTTAATAGGAATCGTCTAAACACTCGAAATGCTGATAATTATATTAACCGACTAGGCAGGGATGTGTTAAACACTCTCGGTGAGGTTTCTTTATTAGATATTTACTTGAGCAGCAAAAAAGTGGTCGAACCTCATTACCATCAGAACGCTGCAGAACTTGTCTACTGTATATCTGGATCTGCAGTTGTCTCACTTATCAATCCATTTACCAATAAAGTATCCAATATTCCCATTAAACCAGGTCAAGTAGCCAACATACCCCAAGGCTGGTGGCATTGGGAAATAGCCTCGGAAGATAGAACTCATCTGCTTGCCATCTTTGACGCTCCGTACCCTGAATATATATTTGGTTCTGATATCCTTACAAAAACACCAGTCGAAGTGCTCGCTCACACGTATTGTCTCGACCCAGTCCAATTAAAAAAGATACTTGCACCATTAAAGAATGAAACGATAGTAATTGGACCAACAGACGAATGTGTCCAAACACAGCACAGTCGAAATAATGAAACTTCTTATTATAATCACGGATATTATCCCTACAGCACGCAGCAGCCATATTATTCTAATGGCCGTTATTAAAGGACACGATAGATTGGAAAAGTAATGCCTTGTCCTGCGAATTGTAGGGAAAATCAGAACTAAAGGGAAAGCGTATATCAAGCGTATAAACGATAAAAAATGCCGTCCATTTTAAGGATATACAGTCACTCCAATGCTTTTCCCCACATAATATATTCAGACTATAAAATATACCCATCCCATAGTTCATAGCTGGCAAAGGCAAGGAGGGTTACACTACTTGAAGGAGAATGAATTTACTCACAAGCCATTATTAACAAAAAGGGAAAGAGAAGTATTTGAACTGTTGGTCCAAGACAAAACGACCAAGGAAATCGCGAGTGATTTGTTCATCAGCGAAAAAACAGTTCGCAACCATATTTCTAATGCGATGCAGAAGCTGGGCGTTAAGGGGCGTTCACAGGCTGTTGTAGAACTCCTAAGAATGGGAGAACTAGAGCTATAAGCTAACGAAAGGTGACTTTATAAAAAGCTGACTAAAAGAATCCTACCAATGGGAAGGATTACTTACGGCTTTTTATGTCACCTTTCAAAGTTTTACCTGAAAAAATACATAATGAGTTGCAAAAAGTAGCTGTGTCAAAAGTACTTAAAATAACAAATCCGAATTATTATGCGATATTCTAATGAAACTTGCTCATAATAGTTTGGTTTTTTTCTGTTGGATAAAATGATTGAAGGCCTTAACGGAGTGGAGCGGAGGGTAATCGATATCTCGGCTATAAGAGAAAATTATTTATTATTCATTTTTAAAGATATATTTTGTATTGTTCAAGCCTCTTTTTAGTTGTCACAGCAATATAAAGGCATTTTAGTCTATACGTTTACGATTTGCCCAATCTAGACTATAATTATTATTAAGTAATGAGGATGATAGATAAATTGGACAGATAATAGGAGATGTAGCAATGAATGTAGAAGAAAAAAACTCAAAAGAGTATTTAGATATGATAGCAATCATTGAAAAAGATATGAGATACATTTCTGGAATCATTAAGCAGAAGGGTCGGGAAATCCTAAGTAATTATACGATTACTCCGCCTCAATTTGTTGCATTGCAATGGCTTTTTGAAGATGGGGACATGACAATCGGCGAATTATCTAATAAAATGTATCTTGCCTTCAGCACAACGACTGATTTAGTAGATCGGATGGAAAAGAACGAATTGGTGCAGCGTGTCAAAGACCCGAATGACCGCCGTGTCGTGCGCATCCATTTATTAGATGAAGGAAAAAGGCTGATTGACGAAGTAATCAAAAAAAGACAAATGTATTTACAAGAAGTGTTGGGTAATTACTCACTAGAAGAAGTTGGACATTTGAAAGACAACTTTATTAGACTACATCAAGAAATGCGGGAAAAATGAGGCGGTAAGTTTGGATAGACCAATAGGTGTTATAGATTCTGGAGTTGGCGGTTTGACTGTTGCAAAAGAAATCATGCGGCAGCTGCCAAATGAAAAGATTATTTATTTAGGTGATACAGCAAGATGTCCATATGGACCAAGATCTGGAGAAGAAGTAAAAGCATTCACATGGGAATTGACAAGATTTCTGTTGCAGAAAAACATTAAGATGCTTGTCATTGCCTGTAATACAGCAACAGCTGTTGCCCTTGACGAAATAAAGGAGCAGCTGTCCATTCCTGTCATCGGTGTGATTGTTCCCGGAGCTAGAACTGCGATTAAAGTGACGAGGAACAATTATATAGGCATGATTGGAACTATCGGTACGGTGAAAAGTAAAGCATATGAAAAGGCTCTTAAGCAAATAAACAAAAAAGTCCGCACGGAAAGTCTTGCATGCCCTAAATTCGTTCCCCTTGTGGAAAGCGGAGAGTACGATGGACCGGTAGCGAAACGCATCGTCAGACAAACGCTTGCTCCTTTTAAAGGCAGTGACATTGACACACTGATTCTTGGTTGTACACACTATCCTCTTTTAGAAAAAGTGATAAGAGAGGAAATGGGGGACAAGGTTAAGGTGATCAGCTCCGGTGCTGAGACAGCGCGGGAAGTAAGTACAATTCTTGCTCACAGTGAACAGCTGGCATCACCCCAGGAAAAGAACGAGCATGAGTTTTATACAACAGGTTCCAGCGATATCTTTGCAAGAATTGCATCAGATTGGCTCGACCAGAAAATTGAAGCAGTAGAGACGATTAAACTCTCCTAAAGACTAGGCAGCTTATGCTTAGTCTTTTTTATATGGATTAAAAAAAATTTGGAGAGCTCGGTCTAAATTTAGAAATAGCTCGTATACATATTAGTACAAACTGTCTTAGGAGTGATTAATGATGTCTAAGAATAAAAAGCTAACGATTTTGTCTGCTGCATTCGTATCAACAGTTATGCTATCTGGCTGTGGCCTTTTTGGTGAAGATAGTGGAAAAGAGAGTGTCGATCCGCCGCAAGAAACTACATATACGGATAATGCGGCAGAGGAAACGGCAGCCAAGGCTGGAGAAGAAGCAACTGCAGCTGATTCCATGCCAATCGAGCTTTATTTAGTCGATAAAGATGGATTTGTTGTTCCGCAAACCTTAAATATCCCTAAAACTAACAGTGTTGCGAAGGAAAGCCTTGAGTATTTAGTGAAGGATGGTCCTGTCACAGAAATGCTGCCAAACGGCTTCCAAGGCGTGCTTCCTGCTGGCACAAGTGTTAGTGTTAATATTAAGGATAAAGTTGCTACAGTTGATTTCTCAAAAGAGTTTAATGACTACGAAGCAAGTGATGAGTCAAAAATTATGCAGTCCGTTACATGGACATTAACTCAGTTTGATACAATTGATTCCGTTAAACTGCAAGTTAATGGCAAAGAATTGAAAGAAATGCCTGTAGCTAAAACCCCGCTTCAAAGTACCTTGACAAGAGCAGACGGAATCAATATTGATACGAAAGATGTTGCCGACATCACAAACACAAAACCGCTTACGGTTTACTATGTTGGCGGAGAGACTGGCGAATACTACTATGTTCCAGTAACAAAGCGTGTTAGCAATTCAGAAGAAAATAATATTGCTGCTGCAGTAGGGGAGCTTGCGGAAGGCCCTGGAACAGGATCTGCTTTGGCAACATTTATGGAGCAAGATGTAGCGCTGTTGGATGACCCTGTTGTCACAGATGGAAAAGTTACATTAAACTTCAATGAGTCTATTTATAACAGCGCAGATGGAGAAGAAAAAACTGTTTCTGATGATCTGTTAAATTCCTTAGTGCTGTCACTGACAGAACAGGAAGGAATTGAAAGTGTCGCTATTACGGTGAACGGTGAACAAGACCTTGTTAATGAGGAAGGAAAAAGCCTCACAGAACCAGTGTCTCGTCCTGAAAAAGTTAATACTGGAAGTTTCTAATAAGAAGGCTGCGCTTATGCAGCCTTTTTTAGTTTGTAGGAACTTTTCATATATGATTGGACTGTCCTATTTTTTGATAGTAAAATGTAAGAAGAAAAATCAAGAGTTACATAATTAAAAAACGCAGCAGGAAGTGGGAGCAAAATGAAAGAAGTTATTATCGCAACAAAAAACCGAGGCAAAGCGAAAGAATTTGTGGAAATGTTTGAACCACTAGGCTACTCTGTCAAAACATTGCTTGATTACCCAGAAATAGACGATGTAGAAGAAACAGGCACTACATTCGAGGAAAATGCGGTATTAAAGGCAGAGACAGTGTCTAAGCTGTTAGGAAAGGTCGTTATTTCCGATGATTCCGGATTGATGGTTGATGCATTAGAAGGCAGACCAGGTGTCTATTCTGCTCGCTATGCAGGGGAGCAGAAAAATGACCAGGCAAATATGGATAAAGTTCTAAGAGAATTAGAAGGAGTTCCGCATGAAAAGCGAACAGCACGCTTTTGCTGTACCTTAGCTATTGCTAATCCGGAAAACAGAACACAAACCTTCACAGGAACTTGCGAAGGCGTTATTTTAGAGGAAAAAAGAGGAGAATACGGCTTTGGCTATGATCCAATTTTCTTTGTAAAAGAAGAAGGGAAAGCAATGGCTGAATTGCCGCCAGAAAAGAAAAACAGCATCAGCCACAGAGCGAATGCACTGAAAAAACTAAAAGAACAGCTGTCAGATGTTCTTTAAGGAGAGGAATGGACAATGAAGGTTCTAATCGTCAGTGACAGCCATGGACTTGTGGACGAGCTTCAGCAATTAAAGGAAAGGCATAAGGATGAAGCAGATCTGTTTCTCCATTGCGGAGACTCAGAGCTCCCAGCTGATGACCAAGCCATCGCTGGCTATGTCGTAGTTCAAGGAAACTGCGATTATTACGCAAAATATCCAGAAGAAACAATACAAGAAGTGAACGGAAAAAAACTTTTAATGGTTCACGGCCACCTCTATGGCGTGAAATCATCTGTCAGCAGATTGCTGTACAGAGCAAAAGAGGTTGGTGCGCAAATTGCCTGCTTCGGCCACAGCCACTACCTTGGCATGGAAATGATTGAAGATGTCCTCTTCATCAATCCAGGCAGTCTTCGTCTTCCAAGAGGAAGAATGGAAAAGACATATGTCATTCTCACAGTCGAAGATAAATCATTAAAAACAGAAGTATACGATTTTAATTCAGGGCAGCTCTCTGAATTAACAGCAGAGTTCCCACTGTAAAAACTTCCTGAAGAGGAAAAAAGATAATTTTCCTCTTCAGGAAAAAAACTTTCAAAAACATGTTGACTTTATTTCGCCTAGAACATATAATAAATATTGTCCTGATGAGGACGTTAAATAAATATTCAAAGCCATGTCCCAGTAGCTCAGCCGGATAGAGCATACGCCTTCTAAGCGTACGGTCGGGAGTTCGAATCTCTCCTGGGACGTCCTAACAAAAACCACTTATGAATTCTTTCGTAAGTGGTTTTTTGTTATAAACTCTAATATCTTTTTTATGGTGATTTTAGTTTTAAAAAAAGATAAAGTTTCTTATGAAGCATTTATGCAATTTCAATGATCTATATCCTAAAGTAGGCTATAAAATCTTTCTATAATAACTATGCTTTAGGATTTTGTTATCTCTTTTCTCCTTTCTGTGATTAACGACTATCTAAAGAGGTAGTAAAGTATAGAGTAAAAGCCCCTCTCGTTTGAGAGGGGCTGCTTGGTTATTTATTGTAAATTGAAGAATACAGAACTGCTTACCATTGGGTCGTATTGGAGAGTTGCTTTTTCTCCAGTTTTAACAAGACCAGCGATGTAACCTTGTTTTTCATTTCCTTTATACATTTCAAAAGAAAAATCAGGTTCTGTAGTACCTACTATATCACCGCTATAAATATCTCCGCTTTCACTTACAAAATCAAAGTACATTATGCCGTCAATTGAAAAAGGATAGTCCTCTGTCTCAGAATCAGCTACTTTAACTTTAGCATCAACAAGCACCCATTCATAACCTTCTGGAGCATCTTCGTTAAACTCATTCATTTTCTTTAGTTGACTCTGTGCTTCTTCACCACGAATAACCTTTTCGACAGATAAATCAATTGTAGTATTATAGCTATTTGATTCATCATCATATGTTGAAGTTTCAATAGTAGCAACTTCGTTTAGTTTTACTGGATTGGAGCGTGTTCCTACTTTAGACTCCTTAGTATTTTCTTCGCTAGATGCCTGTTCTGAACTACCAGACTTTGATTTAGTAGATACATTATCGTCATTACCACTAAATGCAACTGCTAAGATAATAATTAGGACAATAAGTGCAATAATTCCTAAACAACCAAATTTAAAAAACTTTTTCAAAACTTTTTCCCCCTCATATCTCTAATACAAAAACCATTTTATTAAAATAGATTCTATTTGACTATACTTTCGACAAAACTAGACAAAGTGGTAAATTTAAACATAGGCAATTTGTAGGTAAATGTATGAAAATATTCATATAAAAATTAAATAAATTAGTACGTACTAGATGTATTTTAATTTGACAATTGTACGTACTAGTACTATAATCTTCAGAAAGTAAGCCCTTTCATAATTAAAGGCTCAACAATACATTGCTTGAACACTTTTAGATGTTAGCAATCACAGTGTAAGTCTATCTTATTATGAAAAGGTATATAATTTAATAGTTTTACAGAAAGAGGGAGTGTTAAAAAAATGATACAAACTCAAAAGAGCTTTTGGAACTTCGGTGGACTCTTTTTCTTTTACTTTTTTATTTGGGCGACTGTTTTTACATTTTTACCAATATGGCTTGAGGAGCAGGCAGGTTTATCTGCTACAGAATCTGGCTATGTGTTTTCTGCCATGTCATTAGTTGCACTCCTGTATCAGCCGTTCTTTGGAATCTTGTCGGACAAGCTTGTGTTCAAAAAGCATTTGTTTGCTACAGTGGCAGGTGCAGCCATTTTTATGGGTCCGTTTTTCAGTTATGTATTTATTTCTTTATTAGACTTAAATATAATTGCCGGTGCACTTCTTGGCAGCGTTTATTTAAGTTCTGTATTATATGGCGGAGTTGGTGTAATAGAATCATACATAGAAAGGGCTAGCAGGGCTAATAAGTTTGAATATGGACGTGCTCGTCTGTTTGGTTCTGTTGCTGGAGCAACGGCTACCTTCGTCTCAGGGCTTCTTTTCGTTGCACATCCTTTCAGCATCTTTTGGGTGGCATCCTTATCAGGAATTGTTCTTAGTATTCTTTTGTATACGGCGAAGATCGACAAAACAGCATCTTTTGCAGCAAAGGAATCTGCGGCAGAGCCGTTGACGAAGGAAGTCATTTTCTCTGTATTTAAGCTAAGGAACTTTTGGATGCTGGGGCTTTTCATCATCGGTACTGCATGCATGTATGATGTATTTGACCAGCAGTTTCCGAATTATTATAAGCAATTTTTTACTACACCTGCTGAAGGAACAAATGTATTCAGCAAGCTTGTTTCACTACAGATTGGTCTTGAAGCAATCATCATGGTTTTTATGCCGATTCTTATCAATAAGATTGGTGCGAAAAATGGTTTGCTCTTGTTCGGTGCATTAACATTCATTCGTATTTTTGGCAGTGCTGTTGCAATCGGTCCTATTTCCCTATCGATTGTGCGCTTAATTGCAGCTGTTGAAATGCCATTATTGTTAATTTCCATTTTTAAATATATAACAGGTGTATTTGATATTAGACTATCAGCTACCGTATATTTACTAGCATTTAATTTTGCGAAGCAAATTTCCATTATGGTTTTTTCCAGTGTGGCAGGAGGTATGTACTCCACTATCGGCTACCAAAATACATATTATATTTTAAGTGTTGTTGTACTGGTTATTACAATTATGTCAATTTACACTTTAGAAAATGATAAGAAGCATAAAAGATGAAGGTTTCCGGCAGTTTTTCCCCAATAACTGTGAAAAAATAGTTTCATTAAAAAAAGCATCCATCGGGTGCTTTTTTTATCTTTTGGATAAGGCTGTCAAGAAATACAAAAACCAAACAGCATGGTTTTGTTCATCCATCGCTGCCCTTTTAAATGATTCTTTAATAAAATTATTATTTGTGCTGTCAGAGATTTCTAAATAAAAATCGACAGCTTCTTGTTCGTCTACAAAGGCAGAATTAACTCCTGCATGATAATTTTGCGGGCAGGCTTCTGAAATGGCAGCTGAGTGCTTTTGACCAGTGAGCTCGGTGTAAATATAGGAGAACATATTATAATGGTTGATTTCGTCTCTGCGTATCTCGTTAATTATCTTTCTTTCTCGTTTAGTTGGTGCTAATGATTCTAATTGTTTGTAACAGTGAATAGCGGCATACTCCTCATCTATTGCCTTTGCAATTTTTGCGGCGAGCTCTTTGCTACGCTGTTGAAATGATGCATAGTCATAGTATAAATGCACAATTAATCATCTCCTTGCAGTCGTTATAGGTTACTATATGCCGTCTGGTGATTAAGGAAACATGTCCGATTCTTAAAAGGGGAACCTCATAAATAACGAGGAATATTGTTCAGGGGGGCGATCGAAGTCTATTTCGCTGTTTTTAAAACTCGTACTAGCTTTACATCAGGATTCTTTCGCTGCTTCTGCACCTTTTTAATTCCTTCTGTACCAACCATACTGCCAATCATGCTGATTATTATACTCGAACACATCCATTGCAAGGCATAATAAATGCCAGAACCGACTATTATATCGAGAATCATAATTCTTTTAATCACAGACCCTTCTATTACAACAACAAGAAATACCTGTTCCTTTTTTTTAGCCAATTGCGTCACTCCTTCCCGTTTAGATTATGTGCTGTACTGCTTGGCTTATTCAAAATAAAAAATCACTTCATCATGAGTGACTTTTGATTCAACCTATTTATTGGGCGGAAATTTATCTTAGAACTCATTTTTTTAATCTATTGTTGATTATTTTTTGTAAATTTATAACAGGGGATAAGAGATATAGATGGAATATATAGACAAGAGCTTTTTTTAAAGTTATAGAGAATGGTGGGGGAGGAAATCATGAAAATAAAGACATCTAGGCTGCTAATCCGCGAGTTTAACGATAATGACTGGCAGGATGTATTTCGTTATACTTCCAACAGTAATGTAATGCATTATATCCCTGAAGGTGTGATGACGGAAGAGAAAACAAAACAATTTGTGCGGAAAAATCAAGGTCAGTCTGCTGAATATTTTCCTGTCATATTAGCTGTGGAAAATAAGCTGATTGGTCATCTCGGTTTTTTTAAGTACTTCGGTGATCATACCTATGAAATCGGCTGGGTGTTCCATCCTGATTACTGTAACAAGGGCTATGCTTCAGAAGCGGCCAAGGCTATGATTGGATACGGTTTTGAACATATGCAGCTTCATCGGATTATCGCCACATGTCAGCCAGAAAATATTGCTTCCTTTAAAGTGATGGAGAAGATTGGCATGCGCAGAGAAGGATATTTTAAAAAATGCATTCCGGCAGGGGAAAACTGGTGGGATGAATACTATTATGCGATATTAAGCGAAGAATGGAAATGAATCAGATTAACCTGTATGTTCAAAGGGGTTGCATAAGCAAACGTATAATCGGCATATTAACCCCTGAACTATGCGCAGCCAAGTTTTACTCTTTGTTGCGCATCAAATAATAAATAAGCAGCTTCTGTGTATTATTCTTAAGGTTTGTATTATAAAAGCGGTGTGGTTCATGATATCCCCTGCAGTAAAAATCATATTCTGTAGCAAATCCGTCATTTTTGCCCCGTTGTACTCTCAATTGATTCCTTTTCATATCCTCCTTGATTACTTTCAAGTCGGCTTGCACCTTCAGCATCGTATGTTCAATCAGATTCAAATAAACATTTTTGATTTTAAAAGAAGTACCCTCTATTTTTTTGCGATCATATTCCAATACAGATAATACAAGGGCAAGATGTACGGATTGGCTGATTAATCTTCGATCTGAATCAAGTATTGCTGTCATGTCCCTAATCTCCTATTCCGCTCTCTTGCTTGAGAGGAGACTAGCAAATGGCACAAAATGAATATGATGCTCTTTATCCTTAATCCGCAGCTCTTTTTTTAGATAATCAATAAAAACAGTCGTTCCATATAGCGAATGAATGGAGTCAGCGAATGTTAGCTTGTATTCAAGCGTCCAGTTATACTCCATTGCTTCATGTATGAGCATGTCGATGTCTGCTGGGAAACCTCCGTCTGTTTCTGCGCTATTCTCAGTATCCTCCTTTTCCGGCAGTTGCCGAGTAATCATTGCAGTCCATTTCATTCTTCCTTTGTCTTTAATCAAGTTATCCATCTCCTTTTGCTCTAAGTAAAATATACCAGAACAAATGTTCTTTATCAAGGTTGATTTGGAACGTTTGTTCGTATATAATATATGCAAGAAGGGAGTGAATTATTAGATGAATCGTCAATTGGAAAGAGCGTTAAAGGAAAACAAAGAAATTGAAATTATTTATATGAGCGGCAATGAAATCTTCTCTAAAAGGACCATTCTTGTTCGGGAAGTGAAGGGTAACTATATTAAAGCCTTTTGTCTGCACAGAAAACAGCCAAGAATTTTTAAACTGGATTCAATTCTCGCAGCTTCTTATCCAGGAATGAGAGGAAGGAAAAATGCATAAAAAACCCTGTAATAGGGATTTAACGTTTTCTTGCTATCCAGGATGCCGGTTAATCTTCTCAACGCCGACGTGAAGATAAAAGGATATTTACGCTAGGTGATGCAAGGAGAATAACAGCGACTTCCTCTCCAAAATAACATTGCAGAAGTTTTAATAGAAGTTTCGCCGATTCCAACCTTTTTAAATCAGTAAGATTGCAGCAATAGCTGAAATCTGTCACCGCATGTGCTACTCCTACACTATTTTTTCCACTTCAAGCAATCAACAAAATATTCGCATGTTTAATTTGCTGATCGTATAAGGCCAACGTACCAGAAAACTTGTGAAAGCTGTAATAGGAGTTATGGCCTCATTTAATTATTTTATCGTTTTTACTGTTATCATTTTATAGTGAAAGCACTAATTAGCAAGGCAAAGTACTCCTTGATTAGCTATCCTTTAAGAAATTCTAAAATCCTTATTCCAATATAACTTTGCATTCTTTTCCTCTTTAAACTGCTAATTTCTGTGGAGGTGATAGATATTGTATGACGCAGTGCTTTTGTTACATCATTTGTTAGTTTTCCTAAAAAGGGAGCTTCGTCTATAATTGTTAAAATGGAAAAATAAACTAGTGTAAACGGTTAAGAAATGGTGAATTGGATATATTGAAGATATAACCCTATCGTTTTTGTAAAAAAGTTCACAAATTGTTCATAAAAAAGTTGCAAACGCTTACTAATTTTAGTGTATACTATACATATAGTAAATTCTAACTATGATAATTATTTGTGAAAATAGATGAAACAGATAGGAGTATAAGGCAAAGGAGGAGAAGCAATGATCTTAAAGGAGCTGGCAAGAAATCGTCAACTAGTCATTAACTACTATAAAAATGGTCTTTTGCAGACATGCAAAGGCAATGTAGAAATGCTGAATCTGCATGAGCAGACAATTGGCTTAAAAGATGAAAAGGAAAATATCCTGCAGATAAAGCTATCATGGATACATGACATTACACCGACAGCAGGTTGAATACACATATTTTTGCAACCGCTTTCCTACTGGGGGGGCGGTTCTTTTGTAAAAAACCTGTTAGGAATTCTGACAAGATAATATACAGCACTCTCATTATCGTATTATAATGAATTCTCCATAATCAAAAATGGCAGGCTAAGAAGAGTAAGAATAAGTAAGAATAGAACAAAGTATTCGGAATAAAAAAATTTTTTGTAATTTTTCAAAGTACAGGCATCATTTATTTATCAATATTGTAAGCGTTTACTGAGTATTATTTTTTGTTTGAATTATCGAACAATTCTTAAAAAGGGTGTTGACTCTTGTTTCAAATCGGCGTAAGATAACCTCAACAAAAGCAAAACGGAGCTGATAAATACAGCTTTGAACTTTGTTGAAACCATTTGAAATGCTGTTTAAGAAAAATCCTAATAGCCTAAATAAAAGATAATGAAAAATACGATGATGAGGATAAGTAGTTTCTAATTTTGGGATTCCACAGAGAGCCGGTGGTTGCTGAGAACCGGTGAAGCCGATTAGAAATGAACTCACCTCTGAGTGTTAGCTTGAAACACAAAGTGAAGTAGAGCTGACCGAGTGACACGCCACTCGTTACCAAAAACGAACGAACTGTTCATTGAGTGCATACATGTGTTTCATGTATGAATGAGGGTGGTACCGTGGAAAGCTGAAATGGCCTTTTCACCCCTTTGTCTACTTATAAAGTATACATTGGGGGTGTGAAGGCTTTTTTTATGATATAGGTCTATTTTAGCTGTTGTAACATCGTAATCGCGCTGTTTGATCATTGGAGAAAAGGAACCACTTTAATAAGGAGGTTATATTGATGATACAGAAAACCGCCTTTGAAGAGACGAAGGCTAAAACGAAGCCATTAACTGGGGCAGATCTTTTGCTGCAAGCTTTGGAAAAAGAAAATGTGGAATGTATTTTTGGCTATCCAGGAGGAGCAGTACTTCCTATTTATGACAAAATATATGACTCGAAAATATTTCATGTTCTTCCTAGACATGAACAAGGCGGAATACACGCAGCCGAAGGCTATGCACGTATCTCTGGAAAACCAGGTGTTGTGATTGCTACATCAGGACCTGGTGCTACAAATATAGTAACAGGCCTTGCTGATGCAATGATGGATTCGTTGCCACTCGTTGTTTTTACAGGACAGGTAGCTACAGGAGTAATCGGGACAGATGCTTTCCAAGAAGCAGATATTCTTGGGATAACAACACCGATTACAAAATATAATTGCCAAATCAGAAACTTGGAAGACATTCCGAAAATTGTAAAGGAAGCTTTTTATATCGCAACAAGCGGAAGACCAGGTCCAGTGCTTATCGATGTGCCGAAAGACATTGCTGCAACTGTGGCCGAGGAACCGAGGGAGCAGGAAGTGGACTTGCCGGGTTATCAGCCTACAACAAAGCCGAATTATCTGCAAATCCGAAAGCTGACTGAGGCTGTCAGTTCAGCAAAAAAACCAGTTATCCTAGCTGGCGCAGGTGTTATCTTTTCTAAGGCGTCAGAAGAGCTAAAAAGCTATGCTGAGCAGCAGCAAATACCGGTTGTTCACACATTGCTTGGCTTAGGAGGGCTGCCTGCTGATAATTCCTTGTTTGTTGGAATGGGTGGAATGCATGGCTGTTATGCAGCAAACATGGCTTTATATGAGTGTGACTTGCTCATAAATGTCGGTGCGAGATTTGATGACCGTTTAACGGGTAACTTGCAGCATTTTGCACCAAATGCAATCAAGGCCCATATTGATATTGATCCAGCTGAAATTGGCAAAATCATCCCGACAAAAATACCTGTTGTTGCAGATGCAAAAGAGGCTTTAACAGAGCTGATCAGCCAAAATGGTAAGCAATCCGAGCATAAAGACTGGTTAGAAAAGATTGAAAATTGGAAAAAAGACTATCCTTATTATTACGAAAATTCCGACAAGTTAAAACCACAGCAGGTGCTTGAACTTCTTCATGAGAAAACAAACGGCGAGGCAATTGTAACAACAGATGTTGGCCAGCATCAAATGTGGGCAGCTCAGTACTACCGCTTTAAAGACCCTAACAAATGGGTAACTTCAGGCGGACTAGGAACAATGGGCTTCGGATTGCCGTCAAGTATCGGCGCGCAAATTGCCGATAAGGATGCAACAGTCCTTTCAATCAGCGGTGACGGCGGCTTTCAAATGTGCAGTCAGGAATTGGCTCTTATTAGGGAGTTGAATTTGCCAATCAAAATTATCATTTTCAATAACCAGGCATTAGGAATGGTAAGACAATGGCAGGAGTTCTTTTATGAATCACGATTCTCTCACAGTAAAGAATCAGTTCAGCCATCCTTTGTTAAGCTTGCTGAAGCATATGGAATTAAAGGGTATCAAATTTCGAATGTGGAGGATGCTGACAAGATATTGGATGAAGTGCTTCATGACAGGGAGCCGGTTGTTTTAGACTTCCGCATTGATCCAAATGAAAATGTTTATCCAATGATTGCTCCAGGCAAAGGTTTACACGAAATGGTAGGGATGAAGCCATGAAAAGAATAATCAGTTTAACAGTGCTGAATAAATCAGGTGTTTTAAACCGGATTACTAATCTATTTTCGAAGAGAAACTATAATATTGAAAGTATTTCTGTGGGTCATACAGAGCAGGAAGGCGTCTCAAGAATCACATGTGTTGTGCATGTTGATAGTGAAGGAGTCATTGAACAGGTGACGAAACAGCTCAACAAACAAGTCGATATTTTAAAGGTCGTTGATATTACAGACCAGGCTATCGTTGAAAGGGAGCTTGCGCTAATTAAGGTGCTTGCGACGCCTTCAACACGAAATGAGCTTTACTCCTTGATTGAACCTTTCCGGGCATCTGTAATTGATGTGAGCAAAGAGAGCCTTGTCATCCAGATAACCGGCGAATCATCAAAGGTTGAAGCATTCATTGAGTTGATAAGACCATATGGAATTAAAGAAATTGCCAGAACAGGAACAACGGCATTCCCTCGTGGTTCTCAGAAAAACACTAGTCAAAGAAACCATTACTCTATTGTTTAATTAAATTTATATAAAAACAAATCTACTAATAAGGGAGAAATTTAAAATGGCGAAAATGTACTATAACGGAGATGCAAGCTTAGGATATTTTGAAGGAAAAACAGTTGCTGTAATTGGATATGGATCCCAAGGCCATGCACATGCTTTAAATATGAAGGACAGCGGAGTAAATGTTATCATCGGCTTACGACAAGGAAAATCATGGGATAAAGCAGCAGAGGACGGCTTTGATGTATATTCAGTAGGCGAAGCGACAGCAAAAGCGGATGTTGTTATGATTTTGCTTCCAGATGAGCAGCAAACAAAGGTTTATAATGAAGAAATTAAACCGAACTTAACAAATCAAGCATTGATGTTTGCACACGGCTTCAATATTCATTTCAGCCAAATCGTACCGCCATCTTCCAGCGATGTATTGTTGGTAGCGCCAAAAGGCCCAGGTCACTTAGTAAGAAGAACGTTTGAACAAGAAGCTGGAGTACCTGCATTATTTGCCATCTACCAAGATGTAACTGGTGAAGCTAGAGAGCTTGCATTAGCTTACGCAAAAGCAATCGGATCATTGCGCGCTGGAGCTTTGGAAACAACATTTAAAGAAGAAACAGAAACAGATTTGTTTGGTGAGCAAGCAGTATTATGCGGTGGTTTGACTGCACTAGTAAAAGCTGGTTTCGAAACATTGGTAGAAGCTGGTTACCAGCCTGAATTAGCATACTTTGAGTGTTTACACGAGCTGAAATTGATTGTTGACTTGATGTATGAAGATGGAATGGCTGGAATGAGATACTCTATCTCAGATACTGCACAATGGGGCGATTTTGTTACAGGACCAAGAATCGTGACAGAAGATGTGAAGAAAGAAATGAAAGCTGTATTGACAGACATCCAAGAAGGGAAGTTTGCAAAAGGCTGGATCTTAGAAAACCAAGCGAACAGACCGGAGTTTAATGCAATTAATGCTAGAGAAAGCGAGCATTTGATTGAGAAAGTCGGCAAAGAACTTCGTTCAATGATGCCGTTTGTAAAAAGCTCACGTAAAAAAGAAGTGGTTGGCAGCGGCCAAAAGTAAAACCTAAATTTATACTGGTTTTGCTCTAAGTTGAGCATAAACAAAGACGGTGCAGGGTTCATTCCCTGGACCGTTCTCTACAAAAAAACAAACACTGGCTGTTCATCCATGGGCTAGGAGGTCGCAATATATGAAGAAGAAAATTGCCGTATTGCCGGGAGATGGTATCGGACCAGAGATCATCCAAGGTGCAATTGACGTCTTGCAAGTAATAGAAGAAAAATTTGGTCACTCATTTGAGTATGAATATGCTAATATTGGCGGCTGTGCCTTTGAACAAGAAGGAACTCCGTTGTCAGACGCAACGATTTCCCTCTGCAAATCTAGTGATGCCATTATGCTTGGAGCAGTTGGTGGTCCGAAGTGGGATAATCTCCCTGTTTCCCAAAGACCAGAACAAGGTCTGCTTCGCATCAGGAAAGAGCTGAACCTTTTTGCTAATTTAAGACCAACTAAATATTTTGAGAGTTTAGCAGCTGCTTCTCCGCTGCGCCAGGATGTCATTGAAAATGTTGACTTAATCATGGTTAGAGAACTGACTGGCGGTATTTATTTTGGTACTCCTAGTGAAAGAAGATCAATTAACGGAGAACCAGGAGCTGTTGATACACTCCTTTATACAAAAGAAGAAATCGACCGCGTTTTAGAAAAGGCATTTGAAATAGCGAAAACTAGATCTAAAAAGGTTACCTCTGTTGATAAGGCAAACGTGCTAGAGTCAAGCAGACTTTGGAGAGAGTGTGCGAATGAGATGGCAGCGAAATATCCTGAAATTAAGCTTGAGCATATGCTCGTAGATAATGCAGCGATGCAGCTTATCAGCAATCCAAGACAGTTCGATGTAGTAGTCACGGAAAATATGTTTGGAGATATATTAAGTGATGAGGCAAGTGTGTTGACAGGATCATTGGGAATGCTTGCATCTGCGAGTATTTCACAAGCTGGTCCATCCCTTTATGAACCAATTCACGGTTCGGCTCCGGATATCGCTGGACAGAATATTGCTAATCCCTTGGCAACCATCTTGTCTGCAGCAATGATGCTCCGTCTGTCTTTTCATATGGAGCAGGAAGCGCAGGCTATCGAAGATGCAGTAGACCAAGTGCTGACACAAGGCTACCGGACGAAGGATATTCTATCTGCAGATACTACATTGCTTACTACTTCACAAATGGTGGAGCAAGTAAAAGCGGAAATTATTAAAACCCTACAAACAGTTGAAGTAAGATAAATAGAGAGAATGGTAAGAAAATTGGAGAGATACAAAGGATAATATTATATAGAAGAAAAAAGTCGAAAGAAAGGGGAGGACCATAATGGGCAAGTCCATTATTGAAAAAATCTGGGAAAAGCATATTGTTCATCGGGAAGAGGGAAAACCGGATCTGCTGTACATCGATCTTCATTTAGTGCATGAAGTGACATCACCACAGGCATTTTCAGGGCTTAGGATGAAAAACCGCAAAGTCCGCAGACCAGATCGCACCTTTGCTACAATGGACCATAATGTTCCAACAATCAATCGCTTTAAAGTGGATGATGAAGTAGCATTGAATCAAATGACAACATTGGAAAAGAACTGCCTTGAATTTAATGTTCCCTTGGCAAACTTGGAGAGTCCCGAACAAGGTATTGTCCATGTCATTGGTCCAGAGTTAGGACTTACACAGCCAGGAAAAACGATTGTTTGCGGTGACAGCCATACATCAACACATGGTGCATTCGGTGCATTAGCATTCGGAATTGGCACAAGTGAGGTAGAGCATGTATTGGCGACACAAACTTTATGGCAAACAAAGCCGAAAACTCTAAAAGTAGAAGTGAACGGTAAATTGGCTGAAGGTGTTAACGCTAAGGATGTCATTTTGTATGTTCTTTCCAAGCATGGAGTAAACTTTGGAACAGGTCATGTTATTGAATATACTGGTGAGGTTATCAGAAATTTAAGCATGGAAGAAAGAATGACTATTTGCAATATGTCCATTGAAGGCGGAGCAAGAGCTGGGTTGGTATGTCCGGACGAAACAACATTCAGCTATTTGCGAGGCAGAAAATATGCTCCTGAAAACTTTGAAGAGGCAGTAAAAGCGTGGGAGGAAATAGTGTCAGATGAAGATGCTGTTTATGATCATGTCATTGAAATAGACGGCAGTGATATCGCACCAATGGTAAGCTGGGGAACAAACCCGTCTATGACAGCGAAAGTTGATGACAGAATCCCGACAGAGAATGATTTTGCAGATGAAACAGACCGCCGTGCTTTAAAGAGTGCCCTTCACTATATGGGACTTAAAGAAGGACAAAACATTAAAGATATTGCAATCCAGCATGTTTTCATCGGTTCCTGCACAAATTCTAGAATTGAAGACCTACGTCAGGCAGCAAGTGTAATTAGCGGTCAAAAGGTGCATCCGGGTGTCCGTGCATTAGTCGTACCAGGTTCACAGCAAGTAAAGAAGAAAGCAGAAGAAGAGGGTCTGGATAAAATCTTTACAGAAGCAGGCTTCGAATGGCGAGATGCAGGCTGCAGTATGTGCTTAAGTATGAATAATGATGTTGTCCCAAGTGGAGAGCATTGCGCATCTACCTCTAACCGTAATTTTGAAGGACGACAAGGAGCAGGAGCAAGAACACATCTGGTCAGTCCGGCAATGGCAGCTGCAGCAGCGTTGAATGGACGTTTTGTCGATATAAGAAAAGGCAATGTAGCAGAACTTGTATAAGGAAAAAGGAGGGACGTCCCATGGGCGGTTTTAAGAAATTGGCCGGAAAGGCCGTGGCGATGGATCGTGTAAATGTGGACACAGATCAAATCATCCCTAAACAATTCTTAAAAAGAATTGAAAAAACTGGATTTGGACGCTTTGCTTTCTTTGACTGGCGTTATAAGGAAAATGGTGAACCGAATCCTGAATTTGAGTTGAATTTCCCTGAAAATCAAGGGGCGACTATTTTGGTTGCAAACAAGAACTTCGGCTGCGGATCTTCTAGGGAGCATGCTCCATGGGCGTTGAATGACTACGGCTTCCAAGCTGTAATTGCACCGTCATTTGCCGATATTTTTTATCAGAATTGCTTGAAGAACGGCATGCTGCCTATAGTGCTCGAAGCAGGTGAAGTAGAATACTTGTTAAAGGCGGCAGCGCATCAGCCATATACCCTTCATATAAATTTAGAAGCAGAACAGGTAGAGGATGAAAGCGGCTTTACCGCTAAATTTTCCATTCATCCATACTGGAAGAAAATGCTGATTAATGGCTGGGATGAAATCCAAATTACTTTGCAGTATGAGGATAGTATTACAGCATATGAAAACAACATTAATACATTTGAATTAGCGAAATAACAGAAAAAGAGTTTTCGAACGGTGGATGCTTGATATTGCAGAGATGGAGCTGCATGCAGAATCAAGGTATTTACACCGCAGGAAGCTCCTTTTTCTTTTTTGGAATCTTTAGGCAATGTTGCAATAAAAACCGCAACCATGCTAAACTAGCAAAAAATAGAATAATTAGGGTGTTATGACATGAAGAAACGGGATTTGACCAAAAAAGGCAATATCATCCTTTTCCCTGATTTGGACCAACGTTATTTAGAAAAAGGTTTGGAAGCTGTTCAAGACAGAGATTTCCAGGAGGCTGTTTCCTTCTTAGAGAGGGCAATGGAAATCAATCCTGATAACAGTGAGATAAAAACAGGGCTTGTTTTAAGCTATTATGAGCTGGGCATGCTGCGGGAATCCAAACTAATGGCGAAAAGCATGCTAGAGGAAGGGCAGGGCGATTACCTGCAAGTATTGGATCTATATATGATGATTCTTGTTCAGCTCCATGAATATGATGAGATTGTGTCGACTATTGAAATACTGCTTGAGGACGGACATATCCCAGCCGGAAAAATGGAGCATTTCTCCAAACTTCTCGATTTCAGCAGAAGGATGGCAGCATTAAGCGACACAGCTGAAGAGGAGTATGTATTTGAGGACATAGGCACAGACAAGCTTGAACTGTCTGCCATTCATGATCAGAATGAGATGATGCTGCTTGCAGCCAAATTAGAGAAGGCAAATATACGGCCATACATAGATGAAATAAATGAATACTTGGAAAATCTTGAAGCAAACCCATTTTTCCAGTCTATGCTTTTAAATATCCTGAAAGAGCAGGAGTATGACAAACCGATATGTATAAGGAAATTGGGCAGAGAGATGACTGTTGTCCCTGAACGTTTGGACGATATCCGTTTCCATAAGCAAGCTGTTGACATCAAGAGTGTTCTAAAAGACCAACTTGAGCATGAGAATCCAGTAATGCTCGAGAATATTAACGCATTGCTTGAACGTCACTTCTTCCTGCTTTTTCCGTTCACACTTGAAGGGAAAACGAGTGCTGTATGGGCAGCTGCCTACCATTCTATCGTTCAAGAGTACTATGGAATGGGAGCTGAAATGGGAGAGGATTTACCTACTCTTTATCATGTTTCTTTTGATGAAGTGGAAGATGCAAAAGCGCTAATTAATAGATTAGAGGAAATTTCTTATCCTAATATGTAGCTTGGATGTTGAAACAACATGAACGTATGATATAATGTAATGGTTGCATTCTTAAAATGCGAGCGTGTATAACATTAGTAGATACCTGCTTTTAGTTATATAGAGCTGACATCTGCCGAGTTATTCGGAGATGTTCGTATCAAAATTCTCTATTAAAATAAAAGTACTATCTAAACAACTGTTAGAAGTATTGAAAAGTAGAATAGATTGTTGGAGGGAAATATAGTTATGTCAGCAAAATGGGAAGCATTAGAAGGGAACCGTGGTGTTCTAACAATTGAATTGGATGCTGAAAAGCTAAACGAAGGTTTAGACCTTGCATTCAAAAAAGTAGTAAAAACAGTTAATATTCCTGGATTCCGTAAAGGGAAAATTCCTCGTGGAATGTTCGAACAACGTTTCGGTATTGAATCATTATACCAAGATGCAATCGATATTCTATTGCCTGAAGCTTATGCTAACGCAATCGATGAAACAGGCATTGAGCCAGTTGATCGTCCAGAAATCGATGTAGAGCAAATCGAAAAAGGAAAAACACTTATCTTCAAAGCAACTGTAACTGTTAAACCAGAAGTTACTTTAGGTGATTACAAAGGCCTAGAAGTAGAAGCTGTTGACACGAATGTTACAGATGAAGATGTAGATGCTGAAATCAAAGCATTGCAAGAAAAACAAGCTGAATTAGTTGTTAAAGAAGATGGGAAAGCTGAATTAGGCGATACAGTTGTTATCGATTTTGAAGGTTTCCAAGACGGAGTTGCTTTCGAAGGCGGCACTGCTGAAAACTTCTCATTAGAACTTGGTTCAGGCCAATTCATCCCAGGCTTCGAAGAGCAATTAGTTGGTCTTGCAGCTGGAGAAAAGAAAGAAGTAGAAGTATCATTCCCAGAAGAGTATCATGCTGCTGAGCTAGCTGGAAAACCTGCTACTTTCAAAGTAACTCTTCATGAAATTAAAGGAAAAGAGCTTCCAGAATTAGATGATGAGTTCGCTAAAGATGTAGATGCTGAAGCAGAAACATTAGCAGAGCTTAAAGAAAAAATCAAAACTCGCCTTGAAGCTGACAGAAAGCATCAAGCTGAACATGCAGTTCGTGACACTGTAGTGGAAAAAGCTGCTGCAAATGCTACAATTGATATCCCATCTGCAATGGTTGATACAGAAATCGACCGCATGATGAACGAATTCGAACAACGCTTGCAAATGCAAGGAATGAACCTTGACCTTTACTTCCAATTCTCAGGTCAAGACGAAGCTGCACTTAAAGAACAAATGAAAGAAGATGCAGGACAACGTGTTCGCGTTAACTTGACTCTAGAAGCTATCGTAAATGCAGAAAACATTTCCGTTTCTGAAGAAGAAGTTACAGCTGAACTAGATAAAATGGCAGAAATGTACAACATGAGCACAGATGCTATTAAACAAGCACTAGGCGGCGTTGAGAATCTGCAAATGGATCTAAAAATCAGAAAAGCAATCGATTTCCTTGTAGAAAACAGCAAAACTGTTGCATAATAGAAGTAGATAAAAATAACTAAGGCGCGAAGTATCGTGCCTTAGTTTTATATTAGTAATAACCAACATATAATAAAGTCACAAGACTTTAATTCCCTCACTTTTCTTGTACAGGAATTTATACATATAAAAAGAGTGGCATATTTCCAGACTTAAAGCAGGCAATTCTGGTTATGCTTAAAAGAAGTACATACGTTTTACCGCAATGGATTACATGGATAGATTTATCCAAGCTGTATCATTTCCTGTACAATCGCTAATGTGGTACAATGCAATACATAACTGTTGTAAAAAAGATAAATAGATGATTAACTTTATAATCCGTGCGGTAAAACATATATATAAGAGTTTTAAGGGGTGAACACATGTTTAAATTTAATGATGAAAAAGGTCAATTAAAATGCTCCTTCTGTGGAAAGACACAGGACCAAGTCCGCAAGCTTGTTGCAGGACCAGGTGTGTACATATGTGATGAATGTATTGAATTATGTACAGAGATAGTGGAAGAGGAGCTTGGAACAGAAGAAGAAGTGGAGTTCAAGGATGTTCCGAAGCCTGCAGAAATCCGCGATATACTTGATGAGTATGTTATTGGACAGGAGCAAGCAAAGAAATCCTTATCTGTAGCCGTATATAACCACTATAAACGTATCAATTCCAACAGCAAAATTGATGATGTTGAACTGTCTAAGAGTAATATTGCTATGATCGGGCCGACAGGAAGCGGTAAAACGCTTTTGGCACAAACACTGGCAAGAATTCTGAATGTTCCATTCGCAATTGCTGACGCAACATCATTAACAGAAGCTGGTTATGTTGGGGAAGATGTCGAGAACATTCTTTTAAAGCTAATCCAGTCTGCTGATTATGATGTGGAAAAAGCAGAAAAAGGAATCATCTATATCGATGAGATTGATAAAGTGGCCCGCAAATCAGAAAACCCGTCTATTACAAGAGATGTTTCTGGTGAAGGTGTGCAGCAGGCATTGTTGAAAATCCTTGAAGGAACTGTTGCAAGTGTTCCGCCTCAAGGTGGGAGAAAACATCCGCATCAGGAGTTTATCCAAATTGATACAACAAACATCCTTTTCATCTGCGGCGGTGCATTTGATGGCATCGAGCCTATCATTAAAAGACGTCTTGGTCAAAAGGTAATTGGGTTTGGCGGAGAAACGAAAGTGGAAGAAGTGGAAGACAAAGACTTGCTTTCAAAAGTACTTCCGGAAGACTTGCTTCGTTTTGGTCTTATTCCGGAATTCATCGGGCGTCTTCCTGTTATCTCAAGCTTAGGACAGCTTGATGAAGAGGCGCTTGTAGAAATACTGACAAAGCCGAAAAACGCTTTAGTGAAACAGTACAAAAAGATGCTTGAACTAGATAATGTTGAATTGGACTTCGAAGAGGATGCCCTAAGGGAAATTGCGAAAAAAGCAATTGAAAGAAAAACAGGTGCCCGCGGACTTCGTTCCATCATTGAAGGCATTATGCTTGATGTGATGTTTGACCTTCCTTCACGTGAAGATATCGTCAAATGCATTATCACAAAAGAAACAGTCGCGGATAACGCTGCTCCGAAACTTGTATTAGAAGACGGAACAGTTGTTGATAAAGAAACGAAAACATCTGCATAACAACAGTTAGCTGTAACTTAAGGGCTGGAATCCTCCGTGGATGCCAGCCCTTTATTTGTTTGTTTTAAGATAATCTAACCAATTCTGTGATTTTTTCCATTAAAATTTGTTTATTCCAACTCTGGGAAGGAGATACTACTTCCTATCAGCAAGATATAATTCAGGAGGTAATAATATGAGTTGGACAGAGATTGCTTTATTTGTACAACTATTCTTTGGCATCATAATCGGTCTGTATTTTTGGAACCTTTTAAAAAGTCAAAGAACACAAAAAGTATCAATTGATCGGGAATCAAAAAAGGAAATGGATCAACTGAGAAAAATGCGTTCTATCTCATTGACAGCTCCGTTATCGGAAAAGGTTAGACCGACAAGCTTTGAAGACATTGTTGGTCAAGAGGATGGCATCAAGGCATTGAAGGCTGCTCTTTGTGGTCCTAATCCGCAGCATGTCATCATATATGGACCGCCTGGAGTCGGGAAGACAGCTGCAGCGAGGCTTGTGCTCGAAGAATCGAAAAGAAATTCAAAATCTCCTTTTAAAAAGAGTTCTGTTTTTGTAGAGCTTGATGCAACTACTGCCAGATTTGATGAAAGAGGTATTGCCGATCCGCTGATTGGTTCAGTTCATGACCCAATATACCAAGGGGCTGGAGCGATGGGACAAGCTGGGATTCCTCAACCTAAGCAAGGTGCAGTAACGAATGCCCATGGAGGAGTACTATTTATTGATGAGATAGGTGAACTTCATCCAACGCAAATGAACAAGCTCCTCAAAGTCCTGGAGGATAGAAAGGTGTTTCTTGAAAGTGCGTATTACAATGAAGAAAACACCCAAATCCCAACACATATACATGATATTTTCCAAAATGGTCTTCCAGCAGACTTTAGACTGATTGGAGCGACAACAAGAACACCGAATGAAATTCCTCCTGCTATTCGTTCCAGATGTATGGAAGTATTTTTCCGTGAATTAACAGCAGACGAGGTCGTAAAAATCGGCAAAAAAGCCGCTGATAAAGTGCGATTGGATATTAGCGAGAAAAGCTTAGAAACATTGGCTGAATATGCACGCAATGGGCGCGAAGCAGTCAATATTATTCAAATATCAGCAGGCCTTGCGATAAGCGGTGATCGTACATACATTAAAGACGATGAATTAGAATGGGTTATCCATTCTAGCCAGCTTTCTCCAAGAATGGAGCGTAAGATAAACGATGTATCCCACGTCGGTATAGTCAACGGCCTGGCAGTACATGGTCCAAATATGGGGGCACTCCTTGAAATAGAAGTGACTGCTATACCTGCAGAAAAGGATAAAGGCTCTATCAATATTACGGGAATTGTAGAAGAAGAAAGCATTGGCGGCCAAGGCAAATCAATAAGACGGAAAAGCATGGCTAAAGGATCGATTGAAAATGTCATAACCGTACTAAGGTCAATGGGTGTTCCAGCAGACCAATATGACATCCATGTCAACTTTCCAGGTGGTGTCCCAATAGATGGTCCATCGGCAGGGATTTCAATGGCTGCAGGCATTTATTCAGCCATCTATAAACAACCGATTGACAGAAAGGTAGCAATGACGGGCGAAATAAGCATCCATGGAAATGTGAAGCCTGTCGGCGGTGTGTTTGCAAAAGTGAAAGCAGCACAGAAAGCCGGTGTCAGCACTGTCATTATCCCTGAAGAGAATATGCAATCTGTTCTCAAGGAGATTTCGGGTATAACGATTATCCCAGTTGCATCGTTTAATCAAGTGCTGGAGCTTGCTTTGCTGAAAGAAGCTCCAGATAACGAGGAAGCAATACCTGCTTCGATTAATATATCTAAAAAGGAAAGTGTATAACTGATAAATAGCCCTGCACTAAAAATTGTTGATTCTAACAAATAAAAGTGCAGAGCTTTTTTTATATGAGTAAATGCCAATTAATTTAACAGCAGGCAAAGATGCTTTATAATGTAAGCGACAGAAGGTTTGCTAATTCTTTTACAGAAAAGAGACATAATACAGCCCATTTGTTAAAATAATAACATTATGACATAAGTAAGAGTGGTAACTTACAACTTATACAATCATGCAATATTTCAATACGAATACAAGAACATCGGCAAGCATGCTTACAATTCTTAAGTAAAAATAATGAGGGCAAGTGAGTTCTATTTCCTTTTTTCCTATAATAACCCTAGTTAATAGACACTTTTTCCTAAATAGGATAGAATTGTACAAAGTATGAAATGCGATGCTGGAGGTGCAACGTCATGGAGGAAAAAAAGAATACATTAGTACCCCTCCTGCCGCTTCGAGGATTACTTGTTTATCCAACAATGGTATTACACTTGGATGTTGGTAGAGAAAAGTCGGTGCAGGCACTTGAAAAAGCAATGGTGGAAGACCACCTGATTTTTCTAACAATGCAAAAGGATATTGATATTGATGATCCTGCTGAGGAGGATTTATACAAGGTTGGAACACTGACTAAGGTCAAGCAAATGCTGAAGCTTCCTAACGGTACAATTCGTGTCTTAGTGGAAGGTCTGAAGCGTGCCGAATTAGTGGAGTTGTCGGAAGAGGACGGCTATTATGCCGCATCTCTTAAAGTGATGGAAGAGAACACTTCTAAGGATGTAGAGGACGAGGCATTAATGCGGACAATGCTTCAGTACTTTGAGCAATACATAAAAATCTCCAAAAAGATTTCCAGTGAAACGTATGCAACTGTTTCTGACATGGAGGAACCGGGAAGAATGGCTGATATTATCGCCTCCCACTTGCCGATTAAATTGAAGGAAAAACAGCAGATTCTGGAAACATTAGATAATAAAGAGCGCATGAATCATGTGATTGATATCATTCATAATGAAAAAGAAGTCCTTAACTTAGAAAAGAAAATAGGACAGCGTGTGAAGAAATCCATGGAAAGAACGCAAAAGGAATACTATTTGCGTGAGCAAATGAAAGCGATCCAAAAAGAGCTTGGCGATAAAGATGGAAAAAGCGGAGAAGTCAGTACACTAAGCGAAAAGATAGAGCAGGCCGGAATGCCTGAGCATGTTAAGGCTGCAGCGCTGAAAGAATTAGACCGTTATGAAAAGATTCCGTCTACATCAGCAGAAAGCTCTGTTATCCGAAATTATATTGACTGGCTCTTAGCATTACCGTGGAGCAATGCGACAGAAGATGATTTAAATATAATAAAAGCTGAAAAAATCCTTGATCAAGATCACTACGGTCTTGAAAAGGTGAAGGAACGGGTTTTGGAATATTTGGCCGTTCAAAGCTTAACCAATTCCCTTAAAGGACCAATCCTTTGCTTGGCAGGACCTCCGGGAGTCGGAAAAACGAGCTTAGCACGCTCCATTGCTAAATCTCTTAACCGAAACTTTGTACGCATCTCCCTCGGAGGAGTCAGAGACGAGTCTGAGATTAGAGGTCATAGAAGGACATATGTCGGGGCGATGCCTGGCCGCATCATTCAAGGGATGAAAAAGGCAGGAACCATTAATCCAGTATTCCTATTGGATGAAATCGATAAAATGTCGAACGACTTTAGAGGAGACCCTTCTTCTGCAATGCTGGAAGTGCTAGACCCAGAACAAAACCATAACTTCAGCGATCATTATATTGAAGAAACTTATGATCTTTCCAATGTAATGTTCATTGCAACAGCTAATAATTTGGCAACTATTCCAGGACCGCTTCGTGACCGTATGGAAATAATAAATATTTCCGGATACACAGAGCTGGAAAAAATCCATATTGCCAAAGATCATTTGCTGCTTAAACAGATTAAAGACCATGGACTTACAAAAGGACAGCTGCAAATCAGGGAAGATGCCATTCAAAATATTGTCCGCCATTATACCCGAGAAGCAGGCGTAAGAAGCTTGGAGCGTCAAATCGCGACGATTTGCCGCAAAACAGCGAGAATGATTGTATCAGAAGAAAAGAAAAAAGTAATTTTAACAAGCAAAAATGTGGTAGAATTTCTAGGTAAGCCTATCTTTAGATATGGTCAGGCAGAACTTGAGGATCAAGTTGGTGTTGCGACAGGACTTGCATACACGACAGTCGGCGGAGATACGCTGCAAATAGAAGTATCATTAGCTCCTGGTAAAGGTAAGCTTGTCCTTACAGGGAAACTGGGTGATGTTATGAAGGAATCAGCACAGGCAGCATTCAGCTATATTCGCTCTAAAGCGGAAGAGCTGGGCATTGACTCGAAATTCCATGAGAAGTATGACATTCATATCCACGTCCCAGAAGGAGCGGTGCCAAAAGATGGACCGTCCGCAGGTATTACGATGGTGACAGCTCTTGTTTCCGCACTGTCTGGTAGACCGATTAAAAGAGAAGTAGGCATGACAGGGGAAGTAACGTTGCGCGGCAGAGTTCTGCCAATTGGCGGTTTGAAGGAAAAGTCACTCAGCGCCCATCGTGCAGGCTTGACGACCATCATTGCTCCGAAGGATAATGAGAAAGACTTAGATGATATACCAGAAAGTGTCCGAGAGGAACTGAATTTTATTCTTGTTTCTCATGTGGACGAAGTGTTAAAACATGCTCTGAACGGAAGTGTAAATTCTTGAAAGTAAATAGTGCAGAAATAGTAATTAGTGCAGTAAAGCCACATCAATACCCGGAAACAGATTTACCTGAATTCGCGTTAGCTGGCAGATCAAATGTAGGAAAGTCTTCCTTTATTAATAAAATGCTTGGCAGAAAGGCGCTTGCTCGTATTTCCTCCAAGCCAGGGAAAACGCAGACATTAAATTTTTACTTAATTAACGAAATGCTTCACTTTGTAGACGTTCCTGGCTACGGATACGCAAAAGTATCCAAGAAGGAGCGGGAAGCATGGGGCAAGATGCTCGAAACATATTTTACGACAAGAGAGCAGCTTAAAGCAGTTGTCTTGATTACAGACATTAGACATGCCCCAACTGCAGATGATGTCACGATGTATGAGTTTCTCAAACATTATGGTATACCGGCAGTAATCATTGCAACAAAAGCAGACAAAATTTCTAAATCCCAATGGCAAAAGCATTTAAAAGTCACACGGGAAACTTTAGATCTTAGCAAAGACGACCATCTTATCCTCTTCTCAAGTGAAACAGGAGAAGGGAAAGATAAAGTCTGGTCATTGCTGCAGTACCTTTCCAAAAACTAAAATGCAAAAAAGCCAAATCGGACAACGATTTGGCTTTTTTATTTATGGGAAAATCACCAGAAGGATAATAAAAAGGGCGGAAACAGGAAAAGCTATTAGCAAATCATGGCTTAGTAGGAGGAGTAACTTGTGACAAGTGAGAAACCAATATCCATATTTGCTTTAGGCGGTTTAAATGAAATTGGAAAAAACATGTACGTATTGGAATATGGGGACACAATCTTAGCAATTGACTGCGGAAACAAATTTCCTGATGAAAGTCTGCTTGGAATCGATTTAATAATCCCTGATATCAGTTATTTAGTAGAAAATAAGGAGAAAGTGAAGGCACTTATTGTCACACATGGTCATGAGGATCATATTGGCGGCATCCCTTATTTTTTGAAACAATTAAATGTACCTGTTTATGGAACAAAATTTACTCTTGGCCTTATTGAACTAAAGCTTAAGGAACATGGTCTTGCAGGGGATACAGAATTGATTGAGATTACTAATAGCTCACAATTAACATTTGACGAAATTAAAGCCGAATTTTTCAAGGTGAATCACAGTATTCCTGATTGTGTAGGCATCGTATTTCGTACCCCACTTGGAAATATTGTGCACACGGGAGACTTTAAGTTCGATCTAACCCCTGCGAATAAGGAACACTCAGATATACATAAAATGGCTCAAATCGGTTCAGAAGGAGTTTTATTGCTTATATCTGAAAGCACGAATGCTGAACGGCCTGGCCTGTCTCCATCTGAACAATTAGTAGGCAGCCATATTCTTGAAGCCTTCCGAAAAGCAGAAAGAAAAGTAATTTTGTCAACATTTGCTTCCAATATTAACAGGGTACAGCAAGTTGTGGATGCAGCAATCGATACAAATCGCAAGCTTGCTCTTCTTGGCAGAAGCATGCTTAATGTCGTGGAGGTTGCGATGACTCGTGGCTACTTACAAGTTCCAGAAGGTCTGTTAATCGACCAGGACCAGATTGAACTATTCCCTCCAGAAAAGGTCGCGATACTTTGTACAGGCAGTCAGGGAGAACCATTAGCTGCACTTGCCAGATTATCGACTGGAAATTTTCGGGGAGTTGAAGTGCTTCGCGGTGATACCGTTATTTTTGCTGCCGGTCCAATTCCAGGAAATGAAAGATATGTTTCGCGAATTGTGGACAACTTCTTTGCAATCGGAGCAAATGTAATTTACGGTTCTGGCAGCATGTCTGGCATGCATGTTTCGGGACATGGGTACCAAGAAGATTTAAAGCTTATGCTGACATTGATGAGGCCGCACTATTTCATCCCAATACACGGTGAATACAGAATGCTTAACCAGCACCGTAGCCTTGCTGAATCAGTCGGTGTAGAGGAAGGCAACACTTTTATTATCGGCAATGGTGACGTTGTCGACATTCAAGATAAAAAAGCAAGATTTACAAGAAATGTCCATGCTGGCAACACCTATGTTGATGGTGTTGGTGTAGGGGATGTCGGCGAGGTAGTACTTCGGGACCGCAAGCAGCTTGCTGAGGATGGAATGCTTGTAATCGTGCTGACAATGAGCAAGCATGAGAAAAAGCTGATTGCAGAGCCAGATACTATTTCAAGAGGCTTTGTATACGTACGAGATGCCGAAGATCTCCTTCGGGAGGTAAACCGCCTTATTAAAGAAGCAGTCATGAGCATTGACGCAAGAGGTAAAAATCAATGGGGTGCCATTAAGCAGGAAGTGCGCAAAGCTGCAGGCCAGTATATCTTCCATCAAACGAAAAGAAAACCGATGATCCTGCCGATCATTATTGAAGTATAAAAAAACAGATAGCTTTAGCTATCTGTTTTGCTTTATTTCCGTTTCGAAAGCAGAAAATATCCGCCAATAAGCAGGAATAAAAGCGGTGTAAAGAATTTCAGTGTACTTTCACCGATATGGATGAACGTAATGGAAGCCACTATTTCTTCGTAAAAAAGCAGCAAGCCTGCCAACAGTAGAAACAGCACACCATTTACCAGGCCCGAACCTGCTCTTTGATTGAAGAGAATAAACCCTAACGCGATAATCAATAAAAATGTTCCCGTATCATCCGGCCAAATCGCCAGTTTATTAACAAGGTGAAAGTGAAGGCCAAACCCTGTTAAAATCACCCCAGGCAAGATAGAGCCATGATCCTTGCCTATAAAGCCTTGACATAAAAAGGCAAGGCCAACGATGATTAGCAATGTAGGCCAAGAATAAAAGTCAGGGAATGGAGACATATTTAATTCATTTAGTAAAAAGTATAATCCGAATCCAACTAGCACAACACCAGTAAATAATTTATAAGATTTCATATTTCCTCCGTTTCCAGTAATACAAGCTTGAATACAACCGATATCTTTGTTACTGTACATTGAGTAGATAGTATTAGATAGGCTGTTTTTTGAACAGCAAAAAACAAAAAAAGCTGTTTTAATAGATGATTTTGGCATACACTATTACTAGTAAATACACATAGTATAAAACTGACTTTGCCAATAATACTATATGTTAACATATCAATTCACAATTTGTTCACAATTAAAAGCATATTTCTTGCCCATAATTAGTGTTTTTTTGTTATAATAAGTACATGTTTAGAATTATTATAAATAAAGAATCGATTTTTGGTTGAAATCCTTTGGGGGTGTCATTTACTTATGCATATAGTTGTGGTTGGACTAAATTATAAAACGGCCCCAGTAGAAATTAGAGAACGGTTAACATTTGACTCTTCGAAAATAGGGGAAGCGATGAGTCAGTTGCAAAAGAAAAAAAGCATATTAGAGAATATCATCATTTCTACTTGCAATCGTACAGAAATTTATGCTGTTGTCGACCAATTGCATACTGGTCGTTATTATATAAAAGAATTTTTGTCTGAATGGTTTGAGATTGACCAGTCAGAATTCAGTCCATATATATTTGTATACGAACAGGATGGAGCTATGAACCATCTTTTTCAAGTTGCGTGCGGATTAAATTCTATGGTGGTAGGGGAAACTCAAATTCTTGGGCAAGTGCGTGCAAGTTTTCTAGAAGCCCAATCCATTCAGTCTTCTGGCACAGTCTTTAACCAGTTGTTCAAGCAGGCTATTACGCTTGCGAAAAAGGCTCATACAGAAACAGATATCGGTGCTAATGCAGTTTCTGTCAGCTATGCGGCTGTAGAATTGGCGAAAAAGATTTTCGGAACTTTAGAGAACAAAAATGTACTCATATTAGGTGCGGGGAAGATGGGCGAGCTGGCAATTCAGAACCTGTACAGCAATGGAGCTAAAAACGTGACGGTCATTAACCGCACTTTTGAAAAGGCACAAAGCCTTGCAGACCGGTTTGAAGGTCAGGCGAAGTCATTGAGTGAGCTTCAATGTGCATTGATTGATGCTGACATTCTTATCAGCTCTACTGGTGCAAGCTCGTTTGTCATTACGAAAAGTATGATGAATACAGTGGAAAAGATTCGCAAAGGTAAACCGTTATTTATGGTTGATATTGCTGTTCCTCGTGATTTAGACCCTGCACTAGCAGAGTTGGATAGTGTGTTTTTATATGATATAGATGACTTGGAAGGGATTGTGGAAGCAAACCTTCAAGAGCGTCAAAAAGAAGCAGCAAAAATCATGCTTATGATTGAAACAGAAATTGTAGAGTTTAATGAATGGCTTCATTTATTAGGAATCGTTCCAGTGATTTCTGCCCTTCGCGATAAAGCTTTGGCAATCCAGGGAGAAACGATGAAGAGCATTGAAAGAAAGCTGCCTCATTTAAGTGACCGTGATAAGAAAGTCTTAAATAAACATACGAAAAGCATCATTAATCAAATGCTAAAGGATCCAATCCTTCATGCGAAAGAACTTGCCTCTTCCGATGATCGAGAAAAGGCGATGGAGCTGTTCGTTAAAATTTTTAATTTAGAGCAGGATGTCCATTCTCAAGCAACAGTTGTGAAGGAAGACAAGAAAACAGTTTCTTCTTTACAGCCAAACTTTCAAGGTTAAAAAATCAACCTGAAAGCTAGATTGTTTATAAGAGTTTTGGCATTATAGTATATGGAAGCAATCTTTACACAAGGCCTTAATTGTTAAAGGGGAAACACATATATGACAGATGCTTATTTGACAAGACTTCATGAATTAACGATTATTCTTTATGCAATATCTGTGCTCTTATACTTTTTTGATTTTATGCATAATAACCAGAAAGCCAATAGAGCAGCTTTCTGGTTACTTTCCGTTGTTTGGCTCCTGCAGACTTCGTTTCTGTTTATTTACATGATGCAGACAAAACGGTTTCCGGTGCTGACTATTATGGAAGGACTGTATTTCTACACATGGGTCTTAGTTTCCTTTTCGCTTTTAATTAACAAGCTGCTGAAAATAGACTTTATTGTCTTTTTTACAAATGTACTTGGGTTTATTATTATGGCCATCCATACGTTTGCGCCGATGAGCGAGGGAACAGAAATGGCCAAGCAAGTTGTTTCAGAGCTGCTTTTTATTCATATTACAGCAGCGTTGCTTGCGTACGGGGGCTTTTCATTATCTTTTATTTTTTCTTTACTGTATTGTGTTCAATATAATCTTTTAAAAAAGAAAGCATGGGGAAAAAGGCTGCGGCGCATTCCCGACTTATCGAGGTTAGAAAACCTCTCCTATTTGTTTAATGTGTTCAGTGTGCCTACATTGCTGATTTCCTTGATACTGGGAATTCAATGGGCAAGTGTTCAAGCGCCAGGGTTTATCTGGTATGATCCGAAAATTCTTGGTTCCTTTTTAGTCCTATTTATTTACGGATGCTGTTTATATATAAGGGTAACGCACAAACTAGTAGGAAAAGGAATTGCTTTCTTTAATATTGCATGTTTTTTAGTATTGTTGATTAACTTCTTTTTAATAGGGAATTTTTCAACGTTTCACTATAAGTGATAAAGCTACATAAGCCGACGAAAAGCGGCTAAAAGTTGAAGCTGGAGGCATACTTATGCGGAAAATTATTGTCGGTTCAAGACGAAGCAAATTAGCGATAACACAAACGAAATGGGTTATTAATCAACTGAAAAGATTAGACCCGTCATATGAATTTGAAATTAAGGAAATGGTTACAAAAGGTGATGTCGTCCTTGATGTTACGTTATCAAAGGTTGGCGGAAAAGGACTGTTTGTCAAAGAAATTGAGCAAGCGATGCTTGATAAGGAAATTGACATCGCAGTGCACAGCATGAAAGATATGCCTGCAGTACTGCCGCCGGGACTTACAATCGGCTGTATTCCAGAAAGAGAGGACCATCGCGACGCGCTTATCTCAAAAGGCCATATTCCATTAAAGGACTTGAAGGAAGGCGCTATTATTGGGACGAGCAGCTTAAGACGCGGTGCTCAGCTGTTAGCTGTAAGACCGGATTTGGAAATCAAATGGATTCGTGGAAATATTGATACACGATTAAAGAAGCTGGAAACAGAGGAATATGATGCAATTATTCTTGCAGCTGCAGGGTTAGCGAGAATGGGCTGGACAAGCGATGTTGTTACAGAGTTTCTTGATCCAGAAACATGCTTGCCGGCAGTAGGTCAAGGTGCATTATCTATTGAATGCAGAGAAGATGATAAGGAAGTGCTCGAATTATTAAGCAAGCTATCATCTGAGGAAACGACGAAAACAGTTTATGCTGAAAGAGCCTTCTTAAACAAAATGGATGGCGGCTGCCAAGTTCCGATTGCCGGATTTGCCACAATGGTTAATAACGAGGAGCTGACATTGACAGCCCTTGTTACCTCTCCAGATGGCAAAACGGTGTTTAAAGAGGTACTGACAGGTACAAACCCTGTAGAACTCGGTGAACAGGCTGCAGAAATTCTTACAGAGCGCGGAGCAAAGAAATTAATTGATCGTCTGAAAGAAGAGAATATTATTGATGCTTAAGCCGCTGCACGGCAAAAGCATTCTGGTTCCCCGCGCGAAAAAACAAGCTACTGAACTTTCTGCAACAATTAAGCAATTGGGAGGCGCGCCTGTCGAGATACCGTTACTTGCCTTTCGCAGCCTCCCATTAGCTAGTAATATGCAAGCAAAGCTTAAAGAAGGCGTTTATGATTGGCTAGTATTTACAAGCAGCAATGGAGTGAACGCTTTTTTTTCAACAATGGAGCTTAAAGACTCTTTATATAGGATTGCGGTAATTGGGGATAAAACAGCCGAAACATTAGCCAAATATGGCCATAAGGCTGCTTTTATTCCGTCCTCGTTTGTTGCTGAAACATTTGCTCAGGAATTCGCAAAGGAAGTAGCAAAAAATGAACAGGTTCTTATTATAAAGGGCAGCTTAGCAAGAAACGTTCTTTACAAAAGCCTCTGTGCGGCAGGGATTGCGGCAGAGGAAGCAATCATTTATGAAACTTACTTTCCAAAGGAGAGCGAGACTCTATTAGTAGAGGCTTTAAAGAAGCGAAGTTTGGATGTGCTTTTGTTTACAAGTTCATCCACAGTGGAATATTTTATGGATGTAGTCCATACATACAACCTTTACGATTATATAAAGGACTGCATCATCGGATGCATAGGTCCGATAACAAAGAAAAAACTAGCTGATAATGGAATAAATGTTCACATTTTTCCCGACAATTTTACAGTAGACAGCATGCTGGAGCAATTAGTTCAATATTTAACAGAATAGGGGAGAACAAACATGTCATTACAATTTAAACGTCACCGCAGACTTCGTCAATCTGCAAGCATGAGAGCATTAGTAAGGGAAACGCATGTTCATGTAGATGATTTGATTTATCCAATTTTCATTGCTGAGGGTGAAAACATTAAGCGGGAAATCTCATCAATGCCAGGTATCTATAACCTGTCGATTGACCGCTTGAAAGAGGAAATGGACGAGGTGCAAAGCCTTGGTATTAAATCAGTGCTTTTGTTTGGAATACCGTTAGAAAAGGATGAATGCGGAACACAGGCATTTCATGATCACGGTATCGTGCAAGAAGGAATTCGGTTTATTAAGAGTAACTATCCGGAGATTGTTATCATCGCGGATACTTGTCTTTGTGAATATACAAGTCATGGACATTGCGGCATTGTCGAGAGCGGCCGTGTCTTGAATGATGAATCATTAGAGTTGCTTGTGAAAACAGCTGTAAGCCAGGCTGAAGCAGGTGCAGACATTATCGCTCCTTCCAATATGATGGACGGCTTTGTCGCTGCGATTCGCAAAGGTCTTGATGAAGCAGGTTATTTAGATACACCAATCATGTCATACGGAGTGAAATATTCATCTGCATTCTACGGACCATTCAGAGAAGCAGCTGACAGCACTCCGCAATTTGGTGACCGCAAAGCATATCAAATGGATCCTGCTAACCGTATGGAAGCTTTGAGAGAAGCTGAATCAGATGTGGAAGAAGGCGCGGATTTCATGATTGTTAAGCCTGGTATGCCATATTTGGATATTGTCCGTGATATGAAAAACACGTTGAAAATGCCAATCGTGATTTATAATGTAAGTGGAGAATACAGCATGGTTAAAGCTGCAGCACAAAATGGCTGGATAGATGAAGAAAGAATCGTGATGGAAATGATGGTAAGCATGAAGCGTGCAGGTGCAGATTTAATTATGACTTATTTTGCGAAAGATGTTGCTCGCTGGTTGAAAGAACAATAAGAAAAGAGGGATAGCATGCGTTCATATGAAAAGTCAGAGAAAGCATACAAAGAAGCAGTCGAATTAATGCCAGGCGGGGTAAACAGCCCTGTTCGTGCCTTTAAATCTGTGAAGCGGAATCCTGTGTTTATGAACTCAGGAAAAGGCTCAAAAATTTACGATATTGATGGCAATGAATACATTGACTATGTTCTGTCATGGGGTCCCCTTATCTTAGGGCATGCCAATGATCAGGTAGTCGAAGGAATAAAAAAAGTTGCAGAGCAGGGGACAAGCTTTGGAGCACCAACTTTAATCGAGACTGAGCTTGCTAAGCTAGTTAAGGAAAGAGTGCCAAGCATTGAAATCATCCGCATGGTATCCTCAGGAACTGAGGCGACAATGAGTGCAATCAGGCTGGCTAGAGGCTATACTGGCCGAAATAAAATCATCAAGTTTGAGGGCTGCTACCACGGCCATGGCGACTCTCTTTTAATTAAAGCAGGTTCAGGAGTTGCAACACTAGGCTTGCCAGACAGCCCAGGCGTTCCAGAAGGAGTTGCAGCAAACACTATTACAGTAGCCTACAATGACCTAGAAAGCATTAAGTATGCCTTCGAAACCTTTGGAGATGACATCGCCGGCATCATCGTAGAGCCAGTAGCTGGTAATATGGGCGTAGTGCCTCCTAAGGATGGCTTCCTGCAAGGGCTGCGTGAAATAACAGAACAATACGGCGCATTGCTGATTTTTGATGAGGTTATGACAGGCTTCCGTGTAGACTATGGCTGTGCCCAAGGCTATTTCGGTATTACGCCTGATCTTACTTGCCTTGGCAAGGTTATTGGCGGAGGACTCCCAGTTGGCGCGTACGGCGGAAAAGCAGAAATCATGAATCAAGTTGCTCCAAGCGGACCGATTTATCAAGCAGGTACATTATCAGGTAATCCGCTGGCAATGACAGCAGGCTACGAGACATTGTCCCAATTGACGCCTGAAAGCTATAAAGATTTCATTCTTAAAGCAGATAAGCTTGAAGCAGGCCTAAAGGCTGCGGCTGAAAAATACGAGATTCCATTTACAATTAATCGTGCCGGTTCTATGATTGGCTTCTTCTTCACAAACGAAGAGGTAGTTGATTATGAAAGTGCGAAAACTTCCAATCTAGATTACTTTGCTGCATTTTATAATGAAATGCTCGAGCAAGGTGTATTCCTGCCGCCATCTCAGTTTGAAGGTTTGTTCCTATCAACTGCTTTAAGCGAGGAAGATATTGACCACACAATAAAAGCAGCAGAAATTGCTTTTTCTAAGTTGAAATAATTTATCCATAAAAATCCAAAGTGCTATTGCAGGCGCTTTGGATTTTTTTGTTTTTAAATTCATAGACTTTCTATACAAAGAAATATTCATAAAAGGGCATTTCTGTTCATAAATTGTAATTGACATAGTGATTATACGTGAAAGGAATGAAGGGAGGAGTCGCTTTGTCTCAAGAAAATTCGTCTATCTTACGGTTTTCGTTGGAAGAGTCAGTCTGGTTTCAAAAAGGACAGGAAGTAGAGGATCTGCTGTCTATTTCACTAGACCCGAATATAACCATCCAAGAAAACGATCAGTATATTACCATTCAAGGATCATTAGAATTGACAGGTGAATACAATCGAACACAGACAAATCAGCCAGAAGAAGAGGAGGTATTTAAGGCTCCTAAGTTAGTTCATTCCGTTTTGGAGAGGGAAGAAGGAGTTAATGAGTTTCTTCATCATTTCCCTGTCGACATTACGATTCCATTCTCACGCGTTCGCAGCATCGAAGATATTGAAGTTGAAATTGAAACATTTGATTATGTCTTCCCAGAAAGAAGCTGTCTGAATCTTACAGCAGAATTATCTATTGCAGGCTTAACGAATGAAGAGCAAGCCTCAGAAGAGGAAACTGAGGAGGATGAATGGACTTCCCATTATCCGGCAAGAGAAGAGAGCACAGAGGCAGAGCAGATATTTGTTCAACAGGAAAATAATCAAGAGGATGAACTAGAAGCATTAACAAGGGGCTACGAACAAAGGCAGCAGCCTGAAGAAATCGAGCTTTCTGCAGGCTCTAGCAGAGAAGATGTAAACTTTGGGGCTGAAGAGATTGAGAATGAGCCTGTGTTTAGGGACAGTGAAGAGGAATTAGAACCTGTTAAAATTGAAGTACAGCCGTTTCAAAGAATCAGTCCATTGATGGAAGAGGAAGAACGGATTTCCGCTGAGTCTGGTCTGGAGGAATATGAGCCGTTTGAATTGGAAGTCCGCAAAGCACCTTCGCAAAAGGACGATGATTGGGAAGAGGACACGACGACAGATGTACCTTTATTCGCTGAGGCTGAAGTATTAGAAGAGCCTCCAGCAGCTGTTGTTGAACCTGTTGCAGACCATAAACCTGAAGTAAAGGTTTCCTTGTTTAGATCAGAAGAGACATTCCCTGCAGAGGATGTTTTCGATAAGCCTGTTCCAGAATCTTCTGAGCAAAAGCTTGATGAATCAACAGCAGAATTCTCAGAACACGATAAGGATGAATCTGAAGAGTCCTCTTCTGAGAATGATAATGGACCGAAGAAGAAAAAAGGAATTTTCTCGAAAAAGAAATCATTGACCTTTACAGAGTTCTTCGCCCGTAAGGAAGAAGAAACACATACAAAGGTAAAGGTAGTTATTGTTCAGCAGGGAGATACGATTGAGAAGCTAAGTGAACGTTATAATGTTAATGTTCATAACCTGCTGAAGGAAAACCACCTTGAGGTCAATCAGGATGTTGTAGAAGGGCAAGTTTTATATATCCCAGGTAAAATTGCTGAAAAGTAAGTTTTGTAGGTGCACATAAAAGGGTAAAGCGGGCCCCGAATCAACATGTAAGGAGATGTTAGTCAATCTCTTTTTCCTAATAAGAAAGTGTGGGCGCATATGAGTGAAAAAAACACGATTAAAAAATATACACCCATTTTAGAGCCATACGGAGTGGAGCCGCATTTTGTGGAGGAGTTCGGCAGAATCGTGAAAATTTATTCCAGCAAAGGCACATTTGCACTAAAAACGATTGATCCCCATAAAGGCTCTGATTTTATCCGGCACGTTCGGACATTGTACCAAAAAGGATATAACAGAATTGTGCCGATTTATCCGACAGTCGATGGCAGGTATGCAGTCTTGTATGAGCATAAGCTCTATTATTTAATGCCGTGGCTTCCGAACGAAGAGCGGGAGAATTATTTCAAGAAGCATCAGCAAATGTTCAGGGAGCTCGCAAGACTGCATGTCCTATCCTCTAAGGAAGTGAAAATTGAAAAGGAAGATCGGGAAGAGCATTATGAAAATACGCTATTGGAGCTGGAAAAGGAACAAGAATTTTTGGATGGCTATATTGAAGAGTGTGAAAACACAGAATATATGTCACCGTTCCAATGGATGTTCTGCATGTATTACCATGATGTGAGGCAAGCGCTGAAATATTCGGAAACGAAGCTGAAGGAATGGTATGAAGAGACAAAGGATGATGAGAAGGCAAGGGTATCGATCATTCATGGGAAAATCTCGCCAGAACATTTTTTATATGACGAGAAAGGGTATGGGTATTTCACTAACTTTGAAAATGCCAAGTTTGGCTCTCCAAGCCATGACCTGCTTCCGTTTATTGCTAGGTCTCTGAAAACCACTCCGAAGCAGAATAATGATTGCTTAGAATGGATTTATACTTATTTCAATTATTATCCGCTCAAGTCGGATGAGATGCTGCTTTTTTTGAGCTATTTAGCACATCCTGGACCTGTAATCCGCATATGTGAAAAATACCATAAAAGCGATAAGAAAAAGAATGAGCGCAAATATGCACAAAGCTTATTGAAGCAATACTGGCTGCTGAAAAATACCGAATATATTGTCATGCGTATTGACGAAATGGAGCGGGAAAAAAAAGCGCAGCAGGAAGCACAAAAAGAGACCCAAGATTCTTAACATCTTGGGTCTTAAATAATTTCCAGATAAATAGACAAAGCCAGCACGATTAAAAGAGATAAAAACAGCACATCAAAGGTTGTCGGTAAAAGCATTGTTCTGACAGCCTGAAAGATGCAAAAAGGTATAATAAAACGGGCACATGCATTGCGGACGCCTTTAAGCCATGGTGGATATGTGTAGGGATTAAACTTCTTTTTCAAGGAACACAAACCTCCTTTTTTAACCTTACTATCAATATATGGCGCGGTTAACCTGTTAAGTACTGCTAATTAACTATGCTGTGCTTTTAAGGCCAGTATGTATAAATTTTAAAAAATAAGGTTATCCTTATTGACGAAAATAACTTTTATTCGGTATTATCTATATAAATAAATAAAAAAGGCAATGACAGGGAGTAGTACAATGCCAGTTGTTTTTTAGAGAGGAAATCACATGCTGAAAGATTTCCATTCAACACATTGGAAGGTAGCCCTCGAGCTTCTTTTGCGAACGGGAAAGCTTATTAGTGAAAGACGGACAGCATCCGATATCATCTTTGAAAGAGCCAATATTTTTATATTGGAAAAAAGGTGGTACCGCGAAAAACTCCCTTCGTCCTTTTATGACGAAGGGAGTTTTTTATTTGCCAAAATGTAAGTATTGAAAAAATTCTCACAAGGAGGATAATGGGTATGGAAACAAACGAGTTATCAATGCCGACTAAATACGATCCCCAATCCATCGAAAAGGGACGCTATGACTGGTGGCTGAAAGGTAAATTTTTTGAGGCAAAGTCAGATGAGGGAAAACAGCCATATACAATCGTGATTCCGCCTCCAAACGTAACAGGGAAGCTGCATTTAGGTCATGCTTGGGATACAACTTTACAAGACATCTTAACAAGAATGAAAAGAATGCAAGGCTATGATGTTCTATGGCTGCCTGGAATGGACCATGCAGGGATTGCCACACAAGCAAAGGTGGAAGAAAAACTGCGTGCAAACAATGTCAGCAGATATGATCTAGGAAGAGAAAAGTTTGTTGAAGAGACATGGAAGTGGAAAGATGAATATGCAAGTCATATTCGTGAACAGTGGTCAAAGCTTGGACTTGGATTAGACTATTCAAGGGAACGCTTCACTCTTGATGAAGGGCTGTCAAAAGCGGTGCGTGAAGTATTCGTTTCTCTTTATAACAAAGGTTTAATCTACCGTGGTGAATATATCATTAACTGGGACCCGGCAACAAAAACGGCTCTGTCAGATATTGAGGTAATCTACAAGGATGTACAAGGTGCATTCTATCATATGAGATATCCGCTTGCTGACGGCTCCGGCTATATTGAAGTTGCTACTACTCGTCCGGAAACGATGCTTGGTGATTCTGGTGTTGCTGTACATCCAAAGGATGAAAGATACCAGCATTTAATCGGAAAAACAGTAATTCTGCCGATCGTTGGAAGAGAAATTCCGATTGTGGCAGATGATTATGTAGAAATGGACTTCGGTTCTGGCGCTGTTAAAATGACACCAGCACATGACCCGAATGACTTTGAAGTAGGTAACCGTCATAATCTAGAACGCATCCTTGTAATGAATGAGGATGGAACGATGAATGAACGTGCCGGTAAATATGAAGGCATGGATCGCTTTGAATGCCGCAAGCAAATCGTTAAAGATCTTGAGGAGCAAGGTGTTCTGTTTAAAATTGAAGAGCATATGCATTCAGTTGGACATTCTGAGCGCAGCGGCGCAGTTGTTGAGCCATACTTGTCCACACAATGGTTCGTTAAGATGCAGCCATTAGCAGATGCAGCTGTTGCTTTGCAAAACAACGAAGAAGAGAAAGTACAATTTGTGCCGAACCGCTTCGAAAACACTTATTTACACTGGATGGAAAACATCCGCGACTGGTGTATCTCTCGTCAGCTGTGGTGGGGTCATCGCATTCCAGCTTGGTATCATAAAGAAACAGGCGAAGTGTATGTAAACCACGAGGCTCCAAGTGACATTGAAAACTGGGAGCAAGATACAGATGTTTTAGACACTTGGTTCAGCTCTGCCTTATGGCCGTTCTCTACATTGGATTGGCCTGACACAGATGCTCCTGACTTTAAGCGTTATTATCCGACAGCTGCACTTGTTACTGGCTATGACATCATTTTCTTCTGGGTTTCCCGCATGATTTTCCAAGGGCTTGAGTTCACTGGCGAAAGACCGTTTAATGATGTATTAATCCATGGACTTGTTCGTGACGAGCAAGGCAGAAAAATGAGTAAATCATTGGGTAACGGTGTTGATCCGATGGATGTTATCGCACAATATGGTGCTGATTCCCTGCGTTACTTCTTGTCAACAGGCAGCTCGCCAGGCCAAGACTTACGCTTCAGCATGGAAAAGGTAGAATCGACTTGGAATTTCGCCAACAAGATTTGGAATGCATCCCGTTTTGCTTTAATGAACATGAACGGCTTATCATATGAAGAAATTGACTTGTCTGGAGAAAAATCTGTTGCAGACAAATGGATTTTAACACGTCTTAACGAAACAATCGAAACAGTGACACGTCTGTCTGACCGCTATGAATTCGGTGAAGTAGGACGCATCCTTTACAACTTCATCTGGGATGATTTCTGTGACTGGTATATCGAGATGGCGAAGCTGCCGCTTTATGGCGAAGACGAAGCTGCTAAGCTGACAACACGTTCTATTCTTGCATATGTATTGGATAATACAATGAGATTGTTGCATCCTTTCATGCCATTTATTACAGAAGAAATCTGGCAGAACTTGCCGCATGCAGGTGAGTCTATTACAACTGCAGCATGGCCGGAGGTAAATCCAGCATTTACAGATAATAAAGCTGCTAACGATATGAAGCTGCTTGTAGAAATTATCCGTTCAGTAAGAAACAGCCGTGCGGAAGTAAATACACCAATGAGCAAGAAGATTAAAATCCTCTTGAAAGCACAAGATGATACAATCAAAGCTACATTGGAAGACAACAAAGCATATATTGAGCGTTTCTGTAATCCAGAAGAGCTGGAAATCGCAACAGATATTGCTATTCCTGATAAAGCGATGACTTCTGTTATTACAGGTGTGGAAATTATTCTGCCACTTGAAGGCCTCATCAATATGGAGGAAGAAATTGCCCGTCTTACTAAAGAGCTTGAGAAATGGACGAAAGAAGTAGACCGAGTTCAGAAGAAGCTAAGCAATCAAGGGTTTGTAAGCAAAGCACCAGAGAAAGTCATCAATGAAGAAAAAGCAAAAGAGCAAGACTATCTGCAAAAAAGAGCAACAGTAGAAGCTCGAATTAAAGAACTTAAGGGCGATGCTTAAAACCTCCCTTTTAAACTAAGACGAACCCTATCCTACATAGGGTTCGTCTTCCCTATTTAAAGATAAACCAAGAAGAGGTGGAAATTATGTTCCAGACATATGAAGAGGCATTAAAGTGGATACATGGACGGCTTAGGCTCGGAATTAAGCCTGGGCTCACTAGAATGAACATCATGATGGAGAAGCTTGGTTTTCCAGAGAAAAAGATTAAAGCTGTTCATGTGGGCGGCACAAATGGCAAAGGCTCAACGGTTGCCTATTTGCGCAATATAATGGAAAGTGCCGGGTTAACAGTTGGAACCTTTACTTCCCCATATATTGAACAATTTAATGAAAGAATCAGCATCAATGGCGTGCCGATTGCCGACGAGGAAATTAAGGAGCTTGCTAATATTCTTTATCCGATAGTTATGGAAATGGATAAAGACGAATTAGGCGGACCGACAGAATTTGAGATTATTACAGCAATGTCTCTTTATTATTTTGCATTTGTCCATCAACCAGATGTTGTTCTGTATGAAGTCGGCTTAGGTGGTCGTTTTGATTCTACTAATATCATTACACCTCTCTTATCTGTCATCACAAGTATCGGTCTTGACCATACTGCTATTTTAGGAGAAAGATACAGCGAAATTGCGTTTGAAAAAGCTGGGATTATTAAAGAGAACACACCGGTAATTGCTGCAGTCAAGCAACAGGAATCAGAGGAAGTAATTGTACGCAGAGCTAAAGAGGAAAACGCTTCTTACTATTTATTAGGCAAACATTTTGTGGTGGAAGATTATCAATCGAATGAAGATGGAGAGGTTTTCACCTTTAAAACAGCAGCAACAAAACTTCTACATTTGCAGATTGGCATGCTAGGAGAGCATCAAGCAGAAAATGCTGCTCTTGCCGTTATGGCTGCATTGCTTCTTAAAGACAGCTTACACTTGAGTGAAGCAGATATCAGAACAGGATTGCTTCAAGCACGGTGGGCAGGCAGATTGGAGATTCTCTCTAAACACCCGTATGTGCTTGTAGACGGTGCACATAATCAGGAAGGTGTTGAGGCGTTAGTTGATGTCTTAGAAACAAGATACAAAGATAAGAAGAAGAGTGTTTTGTTTGCTGCATTATCTGATAAGAAAACAGATAAAATGATTGAAAAGTTAGGACAAGCAGCTTCTGACATCACTTTCACAAGCTTTGACTTTCCCCGCGCAGCAGCAGCTGAAGCGCTGTTTAGAGAAAGCAGTCATTCAAATAAACGCTTTACTGATGATTGGAAAAAATTAATTACAGAAAAACTCGAAAGACTTCATGAAGATGAGCTGCTGGTCATCACTGGCTCCTTGTATTTCTTGTCAAATGTGCTTGCCTTTTGGAAAGAACGAAATTTAGGAGGAAAGTAACAGAATTTTTTACAAATTTTTATATATTTTTGCAATAAAAAAATATAGTATAATACTAATAGGTAAAAAGTTTGAAATTTCGTAATATGAAATAATAGCCTGTTAAAGGCCAAATAGGCAATGCATCTTTTTAGAAAAGAAATTAGGTGGAGCATTTGGTTAAATCATCTACTAAAAAAATAATATGGGCAATTTGGATAGTGCTTATCCCTATTGGCTTATTGCTGACATATCACTTCTATCCACCAGACATTACGGGGGAATATGGTGATGTCCTTGCGTTTTTAATATTTATGGCAATCGTTGCAAGCATGCCAATGATGATTAATGGAACTCCTGTTTTCTTCCTGCAGTGGGCAACGATCTCCGTTTTCTTGATATTTGGTTTATTTATCGAGACAGTGCTTGTGCAAATAGCATTGTTCACCTTAATGCTGCAGATGCGTCTCGATAAAAAATCATTATTCCGGCTGCCGATGAATTCAGCAATGTTCTTTCTCGTTTCTGTATTGAGCGGAATTATATACTACAGTCTTGGCGGAAGCCATGGAGCGGACCTTCTGTTCCACTTTGACTCTTTTATGCTCATTCTTTTTTATCCTTTTATTTATTTTGTTCTGAATGCGCTTTTCATTTTTTGCATTGACCGTCTAGTATATAAAAGAAAAGTAAATTTTCTCACGAAGGATGTTTTGTGGGAGTTTTTCACTACGCTTATTACATATCCTGTCGGCTTCGCGCTGTATATTATGTACTTGGATATTGGGTTAATGGCTCTCGTTTTGATAGGAATTCCTTTCATCTGCCTGTCTGTTGTATTGAGACTGTATCATTCAAGCCAATCAATCAATGACTATTTGAAAAAAATTGCCGAAATTGGACATCAGCTGTCACAAGCCTTATTTGTAAAGGAAACAATCAATTTGTTTATCGACAGCATATTTGAATTGATGAAGGTTGATGTTGTGTATGTGGATCAAGTAAACAGCAAAAATGAGCTAGAGTCGATTGCCAGGGTAGAGAAGCAGAAGAAGCTCCCGATTTTTTCCGATGTACTGAAGGAAAATGAGGGAATTATTGGCCGAGTACTTGCCGCAAAAAAACCAGCTGTCTATCATAGGCGCAAAGATTGGGAAAAGCTTAACAAAGGCTTTATGCCCGATTATATTGAAAGTGTGCTGTGCATGCCAATCATCAAAAACAATGGTGTGATAGGTATCTTGCTGCTAGGAAGCGTGCAAAAAAAGGCATTCGCGCATACAAAGCTGATGATATTGGATCTGTTATGCACCCAGTTTGCAGTTGCTCTTGATAATGCGCGATACTTTGAAAAAACGAAAGAAAAGAGTGAGCGCTGTGCGCTGACAAAGCTATACAATTACCGTTATTTCGAAAAGCACTTAACAGCAAAATTTACAGAGATGAACAATAATGTTATTAACAATTTAATTGTCATTATGCTTGATATTGACCATTTTAAGTCAATTAATGATACGTATGGTCATCAAGCAGGAAATGAAATATTAACAGAGTTTGCAGACAGAGTCTCAAAGCTTATCGATAAACACGGAGTGGTAGCGAGATACGGGGGAGAAGAGTTTGTGATTCTCCTTGAAAATACGGAAATCGAGGAAGCACAGGAGCTTGCAGAATTTTTAAGAAAAATGATTGAAACCCGGCCGTTTTTCATCAAACAAAATATAGATGAAAAACAAAAAGAATTGCAGGTAAGCATCACAGCATCACTGGGACTTGCATGTGCTCCTGAACAAGCTGATGAAGCAATGGCGCTGATAAGGCATGCTGACAGAGCCCTGTATGTTGGGGCGAAGCGGGCAGGCAGGAATCGCGTCGCTTGTTATATGAAATAGCTCATAAAGTGCAAAGGAACTTCTATTGATTTAGCAGTTTCTTTTTTTTTTGCAAAGATTTAGTAACACGAGAAACATGCTGAAAAAATAGGGGGAAAGGACGATAACACAAGAGGCTAGAGCGTAATATATTCCCAGCAGAAAAGACTATCCTAGTTCAAAAGTCCTTGATATAATGAAGATATTATACTAGTTTAAAAGTAGTAAGAACGGAGTGGGGAAATGAGGAGAGCGTTACGTTTCAGTAAGTTTATTATATTGTCAATACTGTCATTGCTGTTGATACCCTTCCAAGCAAATGCGGCTGCATCAGCGCCGACAGTTAATTTTACAGTGACACCATCTCAAAGTGTTATCGTTAAACCGGCAAACAGTTCGGCACAGGGAAGTTTAGATATTCGTTTAACTCCTGAGGGGAAGGCAACAAATGCAAATCGTTCTCCAATAGATGTTGCATTTGTTTTTGATAAATCAGGCTCCATGGATGAGCTAGGCAAAAGCCCGTATAAGTTTTTGAGTGCAAAAAATGCCATGGCTGAAGCGGCGGCTTTCTTTAGCCAAGATCCTAATAAAAATGACAGGTTTTCTCTTATTCCTTTTTCTACAGATGTGGAAACAGATAAGGTTGTAAGTTTTCCGGTTGTGTCCACGCCAACGACAGATAATGTGAGAACAAACCTGCAGACTATTAACAACCGAGTGAAGGAGCTTTCTGCCGTTGGCGGAACAAACTATACACAATCCTTCCAAAAAGCAAGGAGCATGTTAACAACTGGAACAAGCCAAGCGAGGAAGTATATCATCTTTATGACAGATGGAGAGCCGACATCTTCTAAAAACGTAGAGACATTTACTGATAGAGTTTGTCAATCTAAGTACTTCTGCTATGACAAAAAAGTGCAGGATACAGTAACATACACTGTTTATACAAATAATACAGCGACTGCTGTCCGTTCTAATGGGACAGTTGTTTCCAACAGCTTAAAAACAGTGCAAACAGCCATTAAATCATATGTTGATGAAGAGGTCGACGAACTTGCTGCCAATAACATTAAGCTGTATTCCGTCGGCTTTGGGACAAATAGTGAAGTAGATATGAGCTATTTAAGTAAGTTATCAGAGAAGACTGGTGTGACAGCACAGCAGGCTTCAACAGATACTATTGCGAAAATATTTGAAGATATATCACAGAAGGTATCCACACCAACTATCACGGCTACTGTTAAAATTAATATTGCTAAGTTTGGGGATACTGTTAAACTTGCAGACAATGCCAATGCTACATTGGATTCTTCAGGAAATATAATCATTAAAAAGGACATATTGTTCCCAATCAATCAAAATGTTACGACTCCGATTGATGTGTCACTGCCTTTGACATTCAGTCAAAAAGGGACATATAATTTTGATAATATTAAGCTTGAATATACCGATCTAGATGGAAAGCTTCAGGAGAAATCAACCTCTGCAACGATTGTTGTTAAAGATGATGCACCTGCCGGCTTCCAGTCCTCTATGACATTGTCAAAAGTAGTGAATGACTTAAATAATTTAGTCAAAACTAGCAATTCGAATGACAGAACAAATTATTTTAATGTCAATTATTCTTTAAAGCCTATTAATTTAGTGAACAGCACTGTCAGCGGCAAATTACAGAATTTAGTTATTGAACAGCCATTGCCAGCTGGGATTACGGTTATTCCTAAGGATAATGTGAAGGTAGAGTCAAGGAATGGTAAAAACTATGCAGTGATGTCATTAAGTGATGTGGCAAACTACGCAAAAGGCAGCTTTACGCCCTCAGAAATTACGGCTTCCTTGCCGCTGAAAGTAGATTGGGCGGTCACTAATATGACGATGCCAATCGCCAATTTATATTTTACTGATTCTCGTTTTTCATACAGCAGTCAAACAACGATTCCAGCATCATCGCAAATGATTAATATGAAGGTACAGTTAAAAGAAAACACAGCGAATGTATACACAGGTGATGCTGCAGGAACGATTGAAAAGAGAGATCAGGCAACAAATACGAAAATAGCAAGCACTGCTGATTTCAAGGAAGATTATGGACTTGAAAATAAGCCTGTGAAAGATATGGTTTTTAAAGAAGGGACGAACAATCAGGCAATAGAAATCACGTATAATGATGACAGTAAAGCCTATCTGTATTTCACGCCAGATTATGATTTGACCGGAAAGTCTACAGGCGATAAATATGGAAGTGGCGAAACAGCATCAGAAACGGTAGAGGCAAGGCTTGTCCAGAAAGTTGCAGGAGATGATGTTGTCTACTCCTATAAAGTGGACAATGGCAAGGAGACAACAGGTTGGATTAAATTTAATCCAACTGAAGCAATCATAATAGACAAGACAGGCAAGAATACGATTCACGTTAAGGCTGAAGGTGGTTTTGCTAACAGCCAGGAAATCACAAAGACAATTACAATACAAGATAAAGTACAATCTATTTCGGTTGCGCCTAACCCTATAAATATTATCGTAGGAAGCACGACTGACTTCACTGTTACCTTTAACCCGGAAAATGCCACAAACAAAGACTTGGATATTAAACTTGCTGACACATCAATAGCTAGTATCCTTGATGGAAAGTACAGCATTTACGGAAATAAGGCAGGGGAAACAGAGCTGATTGTGAAGACAAAAGACGGTTCTAATCTTGAGGTAAGAATTCCGGTGACAGTTACGGACCCGTATATTGCCCTTGATGAAATTAAATTCACGAAACCAGCCTACCAAGTGGAGGTTGGGGAAGAGCTGCCAGTAACAGATAACTTAATCTTCAACCCAAGCAACGCAACAGACAAAGATATTATTAGTGTTGTAGCAGATCAGCCAGATAAAGTAGAAGTCATTCATAAAGATGGCGAATACTACTTGAAAGGGAAAGAAGTCGGTTATTCAAATGTGACAGCAACTGCAGAAGAACAAAGAGATAGCACAAGTCCAAGTGCATCCACCTTGATTGAAGTTGTGGAGGATACTAGTACAGACGATGGTGATAACGGCGGTTCTGGAAACAGCACGGACGGTAAATGGTAATAAGGAAGGGATGCTAAATGTAAGCATCCCTTTTTTTGTAGAATTAAAAAGGGTGCCAGATAGGGCACCCTTGAATGGTTATTGAATAACAAAATCATCAGGAATAATCTGCAAGCGGTCAACTATCGGCAATGCATCTATTCCTTGCAATAATACGTCTTGGTCATAATCGACAATGAATCTGGACATGTAACCTTCTGTTGACCCAGGAACATTTTCGATTGCTTTAAATGAGCGGTTCGCTCTGATCGCATTGATTTCAAGAGAACCTCTGGCAAATATGCCTCCTTTAATATAAAACAACGATCCTACTCCATATAATTCTGCATCCCTTTCTGTATAGAAAAATGCTTGTAATGGCTTGATATTCATTTCCTCGATTGGCAAGTACGGATAGCTCGGCTCATTCATGTCAGCATAATTGTTAAATTCATTCATCCTTGTAATCGTAAGCCTGTCTTTTGAAAGCAGTATCAGCTGCCCTTCCGTTGCGTTACCTAAAGTATTTGTGTATGGCAGGCCAATAATATTAACGTTGGAGATAAAGCTGTCTGCATTCGAATAAACAACAGAATTAAAGCGCACAATGTCATTTTCTTGTTCAGATTCCCCTGTTTCATCGCCCTTGACTGTAAAAGAACCAAGACTGATAATATTACTGTTTAAATCCATTTCTGTATTAAGGGGGCGAATGCTGAGTGTTGTTCCTGAAAAGATATCGCCATTCAGCTTCACTCCGTTTGCTGTGTTTACCGTTTTGTCAGCGCTGGACTCTATTACGATTTTTCCGGTAGCCACCATGTCTTGCGCAACTGTGACATTGCCTTCAAAGTTAATAAGATGAAGATTGCCCGCTGTCTTGACAGCTTGAAGGGATATATCCTTATTGCTGACAACATATAAATCACCATTAACGATAAGATCTTTGTTAAATGTAATTGGATAGTTGCTGCTGTTTATAACAACATCTCCATTAACTTGTACTGTATTATTAAATTGAATTGGACCAGTTTTACTGTCAATCGTGAAACCGCCCTCCAGCTCCTCAAGGGAGTCTCCTAGCACAGATTGAGGGACTTGCTGTGTTTCAGTCTTTGCAATCTCACTTTCGGTAACATTTGTAGTCACCTTAGAGCTTATTTCCTGCTTTAATACACTTGGAAGATACTTTATATCCTCTGTTGTTGAAACAGTTGCTGTTATGTTGTTATTTCCAAGGATTGTGTTAATTCGGTCTCTGAGTGTTTTATCAAACTCAATATTGATAAATTGACTATCATGCTTAAGATCAGGTACATCTTCCTGATAGAAATTGCTTTCCTTCAGTAACGGAAGTATATGCGCTCCTGTGCTGTAGAAGTCACCATTAACTGATGGCGGGAGAGAATGTACTGTTCTTGCGCCTCCTTGCCGGTCTTGATATTTTGCATCATCTGATATCGTCAGATAATTAGCAAAGGCATTTCCGTTAATATTAGAAGAACCATTCAAGAAAAGTCCGCCTTTATCATCTTCTGAAGCTGACCCTGCAGCATACTTAAGGAAGCTTGGAAGTGGGGACAGAATGATCTTTTTCTTCAACGTTCGCGTGACATCTCCCTCATTTTCATTCGGGTTGTTCGTTACAAGCACAATCTCCAGCACTCTTGTGTAATCATCATCTCTGTTAATGGAATAAGAGCTTGTATTTTCCAACGTTGCAGCCTCACATTGGTTTTGTGCCGAAGTAGGCTGGATAGATAGAATGTCGTTGGTATTGCTTAAGTCTTGTATGCTTAAACATTTAATAGAGTCATCGTAATTGGTATTTTCAAGGATATGTTCAAGACTGGGAACGAGCACTCTATTTTGCAGATTTCCTTCAAATGATGCATTTACTCGGTAAGTGCCATCTGTTCTTTTCACCATATCTAAATTTAATGTATTCAGCCTTGCCGCAATTTCAGATGTAATTTCCTCGAGCACCTTTTTGCTCTCAAACGTTACGGTGATGTCCGATTCCCTTGTTTCCACTCGTTTTGCTCCACTGATGGAAGATGCCACAATGGCAAGACCAATCGTCGTGAATACAATCGACACTAAAAGGACTGTAAGGAGGGCATTTCCTTTTTCATTCAGTTTCTTCATATAATACTCCTTAAAAGCCAAATCGACTTTCTAATGTTAGTGGCCGTTCTATTCTGGCATTTTGAATGGTGAAATCCACTGCAATAATGCCGTGTAAACATTTGTTGTTATCATTTCTATCGGTATCACTGCACATTAAATTAATAGTGGATGCACTGTAATCGCCGTTTCCTTCCAGTGTATTTCCATCAATGGAAACAGACTGAATTTCTTTGCCACCTACTGTTTTTTCTACAAATTCAATCGATCGTGTTTCTGTGTTCTCTTCATCAATTTCTTCTTTACTGTAGGAGTAAAAGGTTGAATTCTCTTTTTCATTTTCGTTAATAGCTGTCTGCTCTGAATTAACAAGGACGATTTTGTCGCCATCTTGTGTGACATAATCAAACGGAATGCTGTTAAAGGAATTCATCATCACAGACACCGCATAATCAGCATCATCACGGAGCTGCCCTTCTACTTGTATCTTATTGTACAGATTAATACCTGTATGAAAGACACCATATATAACAGGCAGCACGATAGCTGTTATCGCAAGCACTGCAAGAACCTCAACCAAGGTCAGTCCTTTTTCATCTAAGATCTTCACTTTTAATTGCCCCTTCCATTGAAGTTGTGTAGTCATGCTGCTTCACCGTCCAAGCCACTTCAACAGTTAAGGGAATGAAATAAGCTGTATTGTTTTCATCCAGCGAAGGAACAATAGTAACATTGTAGGCTACATTATTTATGGTGATTGGCTCACAGCCCTGTACCTCATCATTCCAAAATACTTGATAGGAATTATCACAAATTCTTAATGTACCTTCTGTGGCCGGATTTTTTTCCAGCCTGTCTCTTAGCGCAATAAACGAGTTATTGCCTGAAGACTGTTCCATATACGTTAAAGCGTTTCTAGCAACATTAATGGCAGCAGTCTTTTTTTGGTTCGAGTTTGTAAAAGAATAAGCTTGATTAAAAAAGTTCATTATACCTAATAAAATTAGACTGAGTATAGTAAGGGAAACGAGAACCTCAATCAAAGTTAAGCCTTTATTACTAGATAGAACTTTAAAAAATTTCATATATTCCCCTGCTTTCAAAATTACTAATCTTATTATACAATATTTATTAGTCGTAAATTGACTAAAAAAGTCGAAAAAGAGTGCTAAAGTATTGGAAAAATAGAAAAAAATGTCGTTTTTTTAGGAAATTAGATATCGTTATAAGGAGGTGTACCATGATATCGTATGTTCTAGCTCTTTTCTCCCTAATTTTGATTGTGCCAATTGTGTATTTTCTCCCATTAGGGTTTACGAAAAAGGGCAAATGGTGGATTATTGGTGCTGCACTGCTCACATCTGTATGCGGGTTATTGACACAGCGATTGTTTGCATGGTGGCAAACAGTGCTTTTAATGCTTTTATTTTTAATTATATTTACTTATATCTTCATTAAAAAATCCCCAGAAATGATGTTTGAAGCAGAGGAAGAAATGGATGAAGAAGATTATGACTGGGAAATGGCTACAGCTCAGCAGGTGACACAGCGAAATAGCACATGGGATATCAAAAGCGAAAAGCTGCCTGCAGCAGCTGAAGTAAAAGAAGTCGAGCCAGTTTTAACAGCTGAAAAAGCAAATGATGAGGAAGATATTATTATTCCGGCAGTTTCTGTCGAGGAAGAATTTATGAAAAGTGATTTTTCTGCGAAAGAAGATGTTAACAATTCAGCTGTTGCGGACGAAATAATCATAGGGGAATTAGAGGATGCAGAGGAAATTCCAGCAATGGAAGTTCTCACATCGCCAACTGAAAATGCGGTAGCAGAACATTCAGCAGAAAGCTTTTCTTATATGGAGGAGCTGGAAATGCTGATGAACTCTGATGAAAATGAAACACAGCAAGAAAATAAGCAGAGCAAAACAGCAGCCGAGTTTGCTGATTTTGATATGTCTTTACTAGAAGATTTAGATCAAGCAGCGGCAAGTATAGAGGATGACCAAGATGCCGTAACACCGGCTGCTAATGATGAGAGCTTAAAAGAACAAGAAGTGGATGATTTTGTTATAAACCCTGACTTGTTGGAACGAGAAGAAGTCGACACTGTAGCAGAAGATTTGCTGCCAGACATTCTAGCCCATAAAGAACCGTTATTAGAACTAAGCACAGAAAAAATCAGCGAAGAAGAAAATATTAAAGAAGAAAGTATGGAAGAAGTCGACGTCATAGAAGACGAAGTGACAGTTAAAGACAATAGAGTGGCGCATCAGGTTATCAATAATACGTTAATGCAGCTTGACCTGATGAAGAACAGCCTCAGCAGAGAGGAATATGAAGCAATCCTGCTGAAATGCCTAACAGAGACATTGCCATTACATGAATACTTTGCTCTGTCTAATTTACTGATCGAGCATTATGTTCAGCATAACGAAAGTTCCAAGCTGCGGTCATTGTTTGTTCAATTGCAAACTAAATACCAACATGAACCAATCATCTTAGAACAGCTAAGCTTCATGGAGAAGAATTACTTAAATAATTAAATATGTGAATAAGGTGAGGATATTTTATGAAAAACAGTACACAAATTAAAGGATTGCCAATCATTAGCATTTCAAACGGACAGCAGGAAGGAAAGGTTCAATCACTTATTATTAACCCAGAAAAGGGTACGGTAGATTTCTTGACAATCGAACAAGAAGAATGGCAGGACAACAATTTTGCTATTCCGTTTAAAAAAGTGGTCGGTGTCGGCGAGTATGCAGTAACGATTGAAAATGCCCATGCCATCATGGATTTGAACGAAATTCCGATTGCCAGTGAATTAGTAAATAAAAAAATCGGTCTTATCGATGCAAATGTTATTACTAGAAAAGGGGAACTTATCGGCAAAGTTTCCGAATTTGTCGTTGATGACGAAAATGGCGGTGCAATCACGGCACTTCAAGCTAATGTGAAAAACAAAGAAGTGCTGATTGATGCCGAATTTGTGTTGACTTACGGAAAAGACATCATTGTTGTTAAAGAAGAAACAGCTGCCAGCCTTAGAGAGCTTGGTGCAAAAGAAGAAGCTTCAGCACTAGATACAGCTGAGGAGACGGAAGAATTATTAGAAGAGCTGTCTGCTCCTGTCATTAATCACGCAGAGGAAGCAGAACGCCTGCAAGCATTAAAAGAAAAGCAAGTAGAATTATTGCTGAATAAAAAAGTAGTTAATGATATATACACAAATGAAGGTCAACTACTGCTGACAAAAGGAACTGTTCTGACATTAGCGGATATTGAAAATGCCCAGCTAGCAGGACCAAGTGTAGTAATTGACCTTTCAATGAATGTGGAAGCTTAATAACAAAGGAGCAAACACTGCATGAAAAACATCCAAGCTGCAAAGCTATTTGCCGCAATTTTGTTCGCGACTTCCTTTATTTTTAGCTTTTCTCAATTTGGGGCGAAGGCATACAGTAATTTTTTTCAGAGTAATGACGGATATGAGGAGCATACAACAATTGCCGGCATCGATGTTTCTGGGATGAATCAACAGGAGGCCTTAAGCGCAGTAAGCGAAAAGCATACAGAATGGGAGAAGAACACAAATATTCAATTGAAATTCAAAGAAAAGACAGTGAGTTTTGATCTAAGCCAGTTTGCATTTCAATTGAAGGACGCTGTTGCTTCCATTAAACAAGGGGAGAACAATAATGTTCTTGTGTCCCTTGACTTGCAGGAAATGGAAAGCTTCCTGACATCTGTATCAGCCGAGCTGACGACAGATAATGCTTTTTATTTGTCTAAGTTGAATGATAGTTTAGTAGGAATGGCAGCAAGCTTACAATCTGGCAATCAATTAATCGACTTGAATGAATACAAAATAAGCAAAAAAGAAGAGAACGCTAAATTAGCAGAGGCGACAGTGGATACGGACGACCAGAAAAACAGTGTAAAAAAATGGGTAAAGCAATTCCCGACTTTAACGATTAAACCGCAAGCAACCATTTCTTTGCTTGAATGGATGAACGAAAATAATGGGGAAGCTTACTCAGATAAGGTGCTAAGCATTGTGGCTACTGCTGTTCATTCAGCAATCCTGCCAACGAACTTCACTGTTTCAGAAAGGTATACAAGCAATACGTTGCCAGACTTTGCTGATATCGGCTATGAAGCAAGAATAAATAAGAATCAAAAAATGGATTACCGGTTCAATAATCCTAATGAACAAACCTTTACTATGTCCTTCCAAATGGTTAATAACAAACTGTATGTAAGTTTAAATGGAGCTAGTTTGCTATATGACTATAAAGTGATTTTGTCTGATAAAGAAACATTTTCACCAAAAACAGTTCTTCAGTTTGATCCAAGTCTGAGCTTAAATGAAACGAGAATTGTAGAAAAAGGCTCCGCCGGACAGTTGATCAAGGTATACAGAGAGTCGAAGGATGAGAACGGGGAAGTTGTAAAAAAAGAACTAATCAGTGAAGACTTTTATCCACCAGTGAATAAAGTCATTGCACACAGCCTGCTTGTTGAAGAGGATGTTACAATCGACGCTGATAACAGTGCTGCAGAAGACACAGATAGCGATAATAGTGAAGCAAAGGCAGATACAGAAGCTTCTGAAGACGACTCAAGCAATACAAAAGATACGGAAACAACGGAAACGGATAGCAAAACAAATGACAGCACAGAAGCGGACAAGACTGCTGCAAGTACGGAAGAAACAACGGAAAGCACTAAATAATTTTAAGGGAGGGATGCAAGGATGAAACAAATTCGAAAACGACTTGGTGATTTGTTGGTGGAAGCTGGTTTGCTGACAGAAGAACAGCTGCAGCAGGCGCTGCAAGATAAGCATCCGGATCAAAGGCTTGGCGACAGTTTGCTTCAAAAGGGATTTATTACAGAGCAGCAGCTTATTGAAGTATTGGAATTGCAGTTAGGCATTCCCCATGTAAGCTTGTACCGCTATCCTTTTGACCCTAAATTATTTACGATTGTTTCCAAGGAAACAGCGAAAAGACAGTTGATTATTCCGCTCAAGAAAGATGGAGAAAAACTGTATGTCGCAATGGCTGATCCAATGGACTTCTATACAATTGATGATTTGCGCTTGGCTACTGGCTTTCAAATAGAAACAGCTATTGCTTCTAAAGATGATATCCTGCGGGCAATCAATAAATATTATGATATGGACGAAGGCTTTGAAGAATTGCTGTCAGATTCGAATGAGATTGGTGAAAGCCAGAGCGATGGGATGATTGAGCAAGATTCTCCAATCGTAAGACTTGTTAACCAAATATTGACGAATGCAGCAACATTAAAAGCAAGTGATATTCATATTGACCCGCAGGAAACGAAGGTGGTTATCCGCTACCGTATTGATGGCGTACTTCGTGTCGAACGGGTCCTGCCAAAGCATATGCAAAGTGTATTGATTGCCAGGCTGAAAATCATGGCCAATTTAGATATAACAGAGCATCGCATTCCCCAGGATGGGAGAATTAAGATTAATCTGGATTTCCATCCGATTGATTTGCGTGTATCAACATTGCCGACAGTATATGGTGAAAAGGTTGTAATGCGTCTTCTTGATTTAGGGAGTACCTTAAATGACCTTAATAAGCTTGGCTTTAATAAAGTTAATCTTGGCCGCTTCGTTGACATGATTGAAAAACCGACAGGGATTATTTTAATAACAGGCCCGACTGGTTCAGGTAAATCTTCCACTTTATATGCTGCACTTAATCGCTTAAACAGTGAAGAGGTTAATATCATTACGGTCGAGGACCCTGTTGAATATCAATTAGAGGGCATTAACCAAATTCAAGTAAACGGAAATGTCGGCATGACATTTGCAGCAGGATTGCGCGCTATCCTGAGACAAGACCCGAATGTCATCATGGTCGGGGAGATACGAGATAAGGAAACAGCCGAGGTTGCTGTCAGAGCGTCGTTGACAGGACATCTTGTTCTTAGCACTCTTCATACGAATGATTCTTTGGGCTCTATTACACGATTGCTTGATATGGGAGTGGAGCCATTTTTAGTTGCTTCCTCCTTAAGCGGAATTGTCGCACAACGGCTTGTGAGAAAAGTGTGCAGAGACTGTGGAGAGGTTCATCCTGCTTCGGCGCGAGAGAAAGAAATTTTCGCAAAAAGAGGGTTGTCCATCGAGAAGGTGGCAAGAGGGAAGGGCTGTGCTTCCTGCAACATGACAGGCTATAAAGGCCGTGTTGCTATCCATGAGGTGTTAGTTATCAATGATGAGATGAAAAGTGTCATCATGAATGGCGAGTCCTTCACGAAGCTGCGGGAGCTTGCTATTAAAGCTAAAACAATCTTCTTAATTGATGACGGTCTTTTGAAAGTTAAACAAGGAATTACTACAACAGAAGAAGTGCTTCGTGTAGCTATCCCTGACTAGGAGGGGCTAATATGTACAACAATATCGACCATTTGCTGCGGGTCGGCTTTGAGCTTAAAGCTTCTGACATCCATTTGACAGTCGGAGTGCCTCCTGTCATGCGTATAAACGGAGAGCTGAGACGATACGGCAAGGAAAGCTTAACCCCTGCAGATACAGAAACGATGGCAAAAGCGATGATTCCTAAGGAGTTATGGGATGTGTTCACGGAAAAAGGAGAGCTGGACTTTTCCTACAGTCTAAAAGGTGTTTCCAGATTTCGTGTTAACACATATAAGCAAAGAGCGTGTGTTGCTCTTGCAATCAGGGTGGTGCCAACATCTATACCCAATTTGGATGATTTGAAGCTGCCGCCAATCTTAAAAAAAATCAGTGAAAAGCCGCAAGGATTAATACTCGTTACAGGACCGACAGGAAGCGGTAAATCAACAACACTTGCTGCGATGATTTCCTATATGAACGAGACGATGAGAAAGCATATTATCACATTGGAAGATCCGATTGAATACTTGCATAAGCATGGTAAATGCATTATTGATCAGCGAGAGGTCGGCTTTGATACGAAGAATTTCGCCAATGGGCTGCGGGCTTCGTTAAGACAGGACCCGGATGTTATTCTAGTCGGCGAGATGCGTGATTTAGAAACAATTCAAACCGCAATTACAGCAGCAGAAACAGGCCATCTTGTGCTCGGAACGCTTCATACGTCTAGTGCGCCGGCGACAATCAACCGGATTATTGATGTGTTTCCGCCGTCCCAGCAGGATCAAATCCGCATTCAGCTGGCATCTGTGCTTGTGAGCATCGTGTCCCAAAGGCTGTTTCCAACACCAGACAAGACGGGCAGGGTGTCTGCAACAGAAATCTTAATTAATAATGCAGCTGTTGCGAATTTAATCCGCAACGAAAAGATCCATCAAATTCAAAATATCATGCAGACATCAAGAGCAGCTGGGATGCATACATTAGAAAGCAATGTGAAGGAGCTCGTCCAGGCTGGAGCTGTATTAAGAGAAGCTGCACTTCCATATTTACAAGAGAAGGAGCAAAGCAATGGCTCGTTATAAATATGAAGGAAGAGACCGCAGAGGTAAAAAAACAGGCATTGTTACAGCACAGTCAAAAAGAGATGCCATGCTGCAGCTGAAGGAAAAAGGAATCAGAGTCATGGAAATCAATGAGATTCCCGAAACACTGCTTACAAAGGAAATCACACTAGGCAGTCCGGTTAAGCTGCAGGATTTTGTTATTTATTTACGTCAATTTGCCACATTGCTGAAAGCAGGTATTTCTGTTGTGGAAGCAACAGCTATTCTTGCACAGCAGACAGAAAGCAAAGGCCTTCGTAAAGCATTGCTGTCTGTCGAACAAGATTTGCGTGACGGAAATCCGCTCTCGCAAGCAGCCAGCAAGCATCGCAAAGTGTTCTCCAGCATGTTTGTCAACATGATACGTGCTGGTGAAGCAAGCGGCAGCATGGACGAGACATTGGAAAGACTGGCAGTGCATTATGAGAAGCAGCATTTCACGAAACAAAAGATTATTTCGGCACTTACTTATCCAATCGCGATTGCTATTATTGCCATTATAGTCGTTATCTTTTTGCTCGTAAGCATCGTCCCGACATTTGTTGATATGTTCAAGGATTTCGGCGGTGAATTGCCTGCAATCACCAAATTTGTACTGAATGCTAGTGAATTCATGCAAGTATACTGGTGGCTGATTATACTGTTGATGATTGCATTTGTTGTCAGCATTCTTGTGATACGAAATAATAAAGCTTCAAAATACTATTTAGATTATTTTCTGCTTCGGCTGCCTGTTTTCGGTAAAATTTTGCAAAAAGCAGCATTAGCAAGAATGACAAGAACATTAAGCTCGCTGTTTTCCAGTTCCGTGCCGATTCTGCAGGCGATCGCGATTGTCGAAAGCGTCATTGAAAATGAAGTGATGTCAAAGGTGCTTATAAAATCAAGAAGCGCACTAGAACAAGGTCAATCATTAACAACACCGATGAAAGCACACTGGGTGTTCCCGCCCCTTGTGACCCAAATGATTGCCATCGGTGAAGAGACAGGCTCACTCGATGCGATGCTTTCAAAAGTTGCTGACTTTTACGAAAGAGAAGTCGAAAGTGCCACAGACAGACTGAAGTCCTTAATCGAACCGATTATGATCGTGCTCCTTGCCGGAATTGTCGGCACAATCGTCACATCCATCATGGTGCCGATGTTTGAAATATTCAACCACGTTCAATAAAAAATATAGGACATTTTCCTTAAAATAACTGTATGAATGAGTCTATTTATCTAGTATAATAGTAATAGGTTGTACACAACCAAAATAAATAACTTTTTTAAAAGAGGAGCAACTAAAAATGGGTCAATTATTAAAAAAACATATTAAAAACGAAAAGGGTCTTACGCTAATTGAGCTTTTGGCTGTTATCGTTATTTTAGGTATTATTGCTGCGATTGCTATTCCTAGCATTGCGAATATTATTGAGAAATCTCGTTTTGATGCTGTTAAAGCAGATGCTGTACAGATTTTGAATGGCGCACAGACTTATGTTTCTTCTAATGACTATACAACAGGAACACTAGATGAAGATGAGTTAGGTGATTTTGTTGAAAACGTAACTACATTTGAAGATGGATATACTGTAACAGTTGGTGACAGTGGACTTACTTTTTCAGGTACTGGTCAAAAAGGAAATGTAACAATAAAATTTAATAATGCAAACTTATCTACAATTAACAGTGCTACAAAATCTGGTAAGAGTAATACAATCGGTACTACTACTACACCTTAATGAATTGAGGGCGAATAATTGATCTACCTACTAATCTTCCTATACGGAATAACACTAGGCTCCTTTTATAACGTTGTCGGGCTCAGGGTTCCATTGCAGAAATCGATTGTTAGGCCAAGATCACATTGTACGAATTGCGGGCATACTTTAACACCGCTAGAATTAATACCTGTTTTAAGCTATATGTTCGTAAGGGGGAAATGCAGGTGCTGCAAAGCATCGATTTCCCCCTTATATCCTATATTTGAGCTTTTGACAGGTGTTCTTTTTGTTTTATGCCCTGTTATTCTTGGCTGGGAAGCAGAGCTGTTTGTAGCGTGGACGTTCATCTCATTATTGATGATCATCACTGTTTCTGATATAGAATATATGATTATTCCAGATAAGGTGCTGCTGTTTTTTGGCATCTTGCTGTTAGGAGAACGAATTTTTATTCAGTTGGATCCCTGGTGGGACAGCTTGCTTGGGGCAGTTGTCGGTTTTGTGCTTTTGTATGTGATTGCAGTGGTCTCAAAAGGCGGCATGGGAGGCGGAGATATAAAGCTGTTTGCCGTTATTGGATTGGTGCTTGGTATGAAGCTCGTCCTTTTGACCTTCTTCCTTTCCACCATATTTGGAACTGCAGGCGGCCTTATTGGCATGGCTGCAGGTAAAGTGAAAAAAAACAAGCCGATTCCGTTCGGTCCGTTTATCGTGATTGGTGCGCTTGTGAGTTATTTTTATGGCAATGACTTAATCAATTGGTATTTAAATGTATTTCTTTAAGGAGCAGAGGTATGGCTATACGATTTAATTTAGGAAAAAGCAAATATGTCAACTTAACAGTGAAAGACCATTGTATCCGCTATGTGGAAATGAAGCACGGCCATGATACATCTGTCCAAAGCTGGGGTGAGCGTTTCTTGCCGGCAGGCTTGATTCAAGATGGTGCAATCCAGGATTTGCAAACCTTCTCCATGATATTGGAAGAGTGTATTCAAGAATGGAAAATTGCCAAAAAACAAGTCCGCTTCCTTATTCCTGATTCATCTGTGGTTATCCGAAAAATTTCCATTCCGGAAGATGTAACCCCTGATGAAATTAAAGGATACTTATACATGGAATTGGGGACTTCTATCCATTTGCCGTTTGAAAACCCTGTTTTTGATTACCATCTGTTAGCAGAAAAAGATAAAAATAAGCAACAAATCATTCTGTTTGCAGCACCAGAAGACAATATTGCAGAGCTGTCCGAGATTCTTGATGAAGTGAAGCTGAAACCAGAAGCTGCTGATATTTCCGCACTTGCCCTTTATCGTTATTATCACCATACAAGCAACTCGCCGTCCAATGACGGGGTGATGATTATTGAAGTGGATTTAAAGACAGTAAATGTGAGCATTTTTGAAAATCATCATCCGCTTTTTATGCGCCATTTGATTATTGAAGTAGACAATGAGCAGTGGGTGCAGAAAAATGCATCAGAAGGACTTACATTTACGGGAGATAAAGCGGAAGTTTGGAACGGCCTTGACGATATCTATAAAGAAATAGAAAAAGTAATGAGCTTTTACCGTTATACTCTCAACAAGGGAGATAGACAAGTAAAAAAAATAGTGATTACCGGAGACCATCCATGGCTGCCTGCAATTGTTGAGCAAATTAAGGAAAGATTTGATAATGCAGAACAGATGAAGGATTTTGTCCCGAGTTTGAATGATGAGCCTATACCAACGAGCGTACATGTCAACATTGGTTTAGGATTAAAAGAGGTGTAGGTCATGCTTGTAGAAATTAACCTCCTTCCTAAAAAAGAGCCTAAGAAAACAGCCATGCTTGTTTGGGTTCTTGCAGCAGCAGCTCTTGCTGCCCTGCTTGCAGGCTTGTTCTTTTGGCAGTACACCAATGACAAGAAAAAGCTGAATTCGGTTGAGGATAGCCTTGTACTTTCCAATAATATTGTAAAGTCTTCAGAGGCCAGCTTGAAAAACTATCAAGAATCAGATTCTGCAAAGGACTTGAAGAATGCCATCACTTGGGCGAATGAACAAAAAGTGGACAATGTTTTCCTTTTGAAACAGCTCACAGCTATTCTGCCTAATAGAGGATTTATTCAAGAACTGGAAGTGAGTGAAAAGCAAAAAGTTACGCTTAAAGTACAGTTCGATACAAAAAGTGATGCTGCGTATTATTTGAATTCGATCCTGCAATACAGCTGGGTCGATGAAGCGATATTGGTAGACAGCAAATCTACGGATATATTAGAAGGCAAAGTGAGTGAAGAGATAGACGAGGCTATTGAAACACTGAAGGAAGGCGATATTGAACCAAGATATTATGCTTCCTATGAAATATTGTTTACAACTGCTGGTTTAACGGCAGCAGCAAAGAATGAAGAAGGGGAGGAGTCCCCATGAGATTAGGTGAAAACAGATCGCTGTTTTTGTTCCTGCTTTCTGCTTTGCTTATTTTAGGTGCTGGTGCTTATGTTTATTTTGCATACTTACAGCCGCTATCTAACCAGGTGGACACAAAAGAGACAGAGCTTCAGCTTGTGGAGCAGCAGGTCACGATTCTTGATTCGAAAATTAAAGCAGCTAAAGAAAGCACTAAAACAAGCACTGTTCAGCTACAGCAGCAGGTTCCTGTTAAAAGACTGCTTGAACAGGCACTCCTGGAAATAGAAAAAGCAGAAATTATTTCCGACACGAATCTTATTGAAATAAAGTTGAATGGCACAGATTCAGACGAAACGGTGACAGAGGAAGATTTAACAACAGCTGATAAAGCTATTGATGATGCCAATAAACAAGCAGGTGACGAATCAGAAAATGATGCTGCAGCCTCTGAAACAACGTTGCCAAATGGCATTAAGAAAACAGCCATTAATATATTAGGAGAGGCTAACACCTATTTCGACCTGGAGAAATTGCTGGAAGAGCTGCAGTCCTCAAAACGGATTATGGATATTGATTCCTTAAAAATTACTGGAACGAAGGAAGTAATGGAAGTGGAAGACAATGACCAGAAAATCGAATTTGAAATGACTGTATCCATTTACTACTATCCAGAGCTGGAAGACTTGATCAATGACTTGCCGTCAATGGAAAGCCCTGCTTCAGCAGACAGGAAGAACCCATTTGCTGGGGTGTCTACAGAGGAAGATGAGTAAAACGAATAGATTGCTATATACTAGACTCAATGAACGAGGATTGACCCTTGTAGAGCTTCTTGCAGTAATTGTCATTATAGGTATCCTTGCGGCAATTGCAGTCCCATCTGTCATAAAGGTAATCCATGATATGAGAGACAAGTCATTTGTTGCTAATGCATGGAATATGAAGGAAGCAGCAGACTTCTATATCAAGGAAGCTACCACAAGCGGTCATGGTGCAAATGATCGGATTACGTACGAAGAGCTTGTTGAGAACGGTTATATGAGTGCATTTAATGATCCAGATACGGATGATCCCCTCCCGCTCTCTGCCGACAGCTATGTGACGATAAATAATAATGAAACGATTGCGGTGTGCATTAAAGGGGAAAAACGAAATCTTTGCACAAGTGAAGGCGAGGAACAGCCGATTCAATATAAGGACTTAAAAGTGAGTCTGATTATGTCTAATAAAAACTGAATTTGACGAAATCATTCTATAACAAGACGACAAAAGTCTTGTTATTTTTTTTTGCTAGTATGATAGGATGAACAAAACTAGTAAATGGAGGTAGGACGAGTGACAGAAAAGCCGGAGAACCGCAAAACGATCACTATCAAAATCAACGGAAAAGACCGTCCGTTCCAAAACAAAGAAAATCAAATGAAATCAGATGAACAGCAGGATGCTTTTGTAAATAACAAGGATTCTATTCTGCCGAAAAATTCTGCAGAGGAAGTGGCGGCAGGCAGCGAGGCACTGGAAGATGAGAGCTTTGACTGGATTCTTCCTAATGCTGCTGATGAAGAGGAATCCGACGACATAAAGGAATTTCAATTGCAGACTGACCAGAAAAGCAAGGGCAATATGCTTGCAAAGATGAAGCAAAAAGGCAGCAAAAGAAATCTATCAAAAGGAATGGTTGCATCGATTTTTTTTGCTGTGTTCTTTGCGATTGTGCTAGGGACGGGGTTTGGTTTCGTGCTGCTGAAAATGGTCGATACAGATAAGGCAGCAATCGCAGGCAATAATGCAAGTGCACCTGCACAATCAGCAGGCACGGATAATACCGGTGAAGCTGCAGCAGGCACAGTTGCGGCAACAAAAGCAGAAATCAGCACCTTTGTTGTACAGAATAACATTTACACAGCAGAGGATGGAGCAGATAAAGAGGTGGACCGACTTACAGAGAAAGGCATTGTTGCCCAAAAGGTGCCGATAGATGGGAAGTTTGCGATTTACCTAGGCATAGCTGCTGATATAGACAATGCGAAAAGCATGAAAACAGAAAAAGAAGCAGACGGAGCATCTGCATTTGCCAAGGAAATGGTGTTTCCGGGAGGCGAAGCAGGTAAGGTGACTTCAACAGAAAAGCAGTTCCTTGATGCTGCACCAGAAATATACGGTGCTGCAAGCGACGCTTTAACAGCTGCATATGCTGGCGGCACAATCCAGGAAGATACAGCGAAAAAACTAAGTGATCAGCAAAAGATTCTTGATGAGATGAAAATAAGTGAATTTAAGGAAGCTTCCATCAAGAAAGCAGCCGAAGGTCTTGCATCAGGAGTAAAAGGTGCAGCTGCCCTCGGACAGGACAGCAGCGCAGCCAATCAAGAAGCTGTTCAAAAGTCACTTTTAGCTTTTTTGGCAAACTATGTCGAAATTGGTTCATAAACTTTATATTACCTGGGAAATAATAAAGGGAGCAAAATGCTTCCTTTATTTTTCTTGGCGAAATTTGCAACTCTCCTGAAACTAATTGCATGATGTTTACGTCATATTTAGGAAGAGAAGCTAAAGGGAATTTTCGATATATTTCTACATATTACGTCATGTTACATTTCATTTACTATTTGTTAAAAAATTCTCGTTGAAAATTGTATCTGTATGTATTCTTTGATAGGATAGGTTTGTATCTCCCATTATGAAATGTTAGGTTGGTGGAATCATGATTAAGAAAACCCTCATATTAGCCTCATCTTCTCCTCGACGAAAAGCGCTCCTTGAAGATCTTCATATATCTTTTGAAGTTTCCAGCAGTGACGCAGATGAAAGCTTTGACAACTCCCTTGCACCTGGAGAAATAGTGATGGAATTGGCCAGAAGAAAGGCGGACGCTATCTCAAAGGCGAATCCAGACAGCTATTGTTTAGGTGCGGATACGATTGTATACCATAATGGGAATGTTCTCGGTAAACCTGCTTCCAGACAAGATGCGTATCAGACCTTAAAGGCATTGTCCGGGGCGGAGCACGCCGTATATACAGGTGTATCCATCGCGGTGAATGGAAAGCATACTGCTTTTTTTGAAAAAACAAATGTTCTGTTTTGGGAATTGACAGATGCAGAAATAAACGCATATCTCGACACCGGGGAACCGTTTGATAAGGCTGGTGCCTATGGCATTCAAGGAGTAGGCAGACTTTTAGTGAAAGAAATCAAAGGAGATTATTTTACGGTAGTTGGACTGCCGATATCCAGGACCATCCGCGAGCTGCGGGCCCTTGGATTTGACATGCCTCATTAAAAAGGTTAACACCCCCATCTCTGTTCTCTTCATAGAATAGGTGATAGGAGGATAATATAAGCATGGACTCTATATTAATGAAAGACTATCCGGAAGAGGAGCGGCCCAGGGAACGTTTTATGCTTAAAGGGGCTGAAAGCCTGTCCAATAATGAACTGATTGCCATCCTTATTCAGACTGGTTCAAAGGAAGAATCAGCTTTGGATGTTGCCAACAGACTGCTCCATCACTTCAATGGTTTAAGAACCTTGAAGGATGCGACATTGGACGAGCTAAAGGCGATTAAGGGCATCGGAACGGCCAAAGGGTTGCAGCTTTTGGCGGCTTTGGAGCTGGGCGGGCGTGTTTCAAAGCTTGCCTTTAATGGGAGATATACAATACGCTCTCCTGAGGATGCCGCCAAATACATGATGGATGAAATGAGATTCCTGTCACAGGAGCATTTTATCTGCTTGTACCTCAATACGAAAAACATTGTCATGCATAAGCAGACAATTTTTATTGGCAGCTTGAATGCGAGCATCGTTCATCCTAGAGAGGTATATAAGGAGGCAATTAAGCGTTCAGCAGCTTCGGTCATTTGCCTGCATAACCACCCATCCGGTGATCC
>NZ_JAJTTG010000018.1:0-65617 GCF_021341655.1 Bacillus sp. Au-Bac7
GAACACTACTGACGACAGATCTCAAATCCAAACTGAGCTAGATCAATTAACAAAAGAAATCGACCGTATTGCTGATACAACAGAATTCAACACGCAAAACCTATTAAAAGGATCATTCTCTGCAACACTTCAAGTAGGAGCAAATGATGGACAAGTAATCAACTTCTCTATCAGCGGAATGGGCGCTACTAGCTTGGGTATTTCTGGAGCAATGAGTGTTGGAACTAACCAACTAGCAAGTCAATCAATTTCTACAATTGATGAAGCAATCAAAACTGTTTCTACACAACGTTCAAACCTAGGAGCACTTCAAAACCGCCTAGAGCACACTATCAACAACTTGGATACATCTTCTGAAAACTTGACTGCTGCAGAATCTCGCGTTCGTGACGTAGACATGGCGAAAGAAATGATGAACCAAACGAAGAACTCTATTCTTGCTCAAGCAGCTCAATCAATGCTTGCTCAAGCAAACCAACAGCCACAAGGCGTACTTCAATTACTTCAATAATAAAATATTTTAGTAGTTCTATTGAAATATCGTGCTTTTCTTTGTTAAAGCACGATATTTTTATTAGCACTATTATTTAACAGGAGGAAATACTATGAGTATTAAAGTATCATTATGCATGATCGTAAAAAATGAAGAGAATGTATTGGATCGCTGTCTTGCATCTATTGCACATCTTGTTGATGAAGTGATTATCGTTGATACTGGGTCTACAGATGGAACGAAAGAAATCGCAAGCAAATACACTTCAAAAATATTTGATTTTAAATGGGTTAATGATTTTGCGGCGGCAAGAAATTATGCAGCAGAACAAGCTACTGGTGACTGGATTTTAGTGCTGGATGCAGATGAGTATATAGATGAAGAAAGTTATAAGGAATTTATTGCTGGTTTAAAAGAAGATAATGGGTTATATGACAAGTATGGTGTGAGAATTTTAAACTTTACAGGATTATATGGAGAAAGTCTAATTCAGAACTTTCATGACCGTGTATATAAAAATAATGGAAAATTATCGTACTATCGTGCTATACATGAGCAGTTGCATGCAGCTGACGGCTCACCTGTAAACAGTCATATAGCTAAACTATTAATTTTTCATTCCGGATACCTTAATAAAACAGTAAAAGAAAAAGGGAAAAGTGAACGTAATAAAGAGTTAATTGATATAGAAATGAAGGAAACAAAAAATGCATTTGACTATTTCAATTTAGGGAATGAGTATTTTTCTCTTGGTGAATATGGAGAAGCATTAAAAGCGTTTATGACTGCGTATAGTTTAAAAACTAATCCTAACTTCGCTTGGGTAGCTAGTACAGTTATTCAAATAATTGCTTGCTTGCTTCAGCTGAAAAGATATAATGATGCATTAAATGTAATTAATGACTCGATTCAACTATATCCTGGTTCCTATGAAATGGTTGCCTTAAAGGGAGAGGTCTGTTTCTTAAGAGGACAGTTTGATGATGCTAAGATTCATTTTAATCAGATACTTGACAATCCGAATGAATATAATCATACCATTTTAAGAGCAGATTTAAAGGAGTTATTGCCTAATAGAAGACTTGGTGAAATATACTTCTATGAGAAAAATTATGAAAAAGCAATATACCACTATGTAAGTGTATTAAATATAAATAAGTTAGATTCTGATAGCATCAGAAAAGTAGTCTATATATTAGCGAAATTCCACAATGAAGAGGAAATTATCGATTTTATTAAAACAAATGATTTAATAAATAAAAATAATATTCATTACTATATGAATGCATGCTTTAATGTTGGAAAACCAAATATAATCAATTCATTTATTCTAGAAGATGAGAAAACTTTAAAGGAAATAGCTAGCCTCAAGGATTTTTGTGTAAATGGTAACGGGACAATAGAAGATTTTGAAGATTTACTAAAAGTTTCAGTTATTGAAAAATTGAATCAAAAACAACTAATTAATATCGTAGATCTTTATTTGTTAAGGGATAGATTTAAAGGTAATAATAAAGTGGATAATTTGATTCAAGGACTCGAAACAAATGAGCAGTTTCATGCGGTCATCCAATTGCTTGATGGTCAAATAAACAACTCTACGATTAATGATGAAGTCTTTTTAGGTACGCTGCAAATCCTTTTGAGTTATAAAAATTATAATTTGGCTATAACACTTCTGAAGAGTGTGGATTTATTAGGACAGGAGTCTTTCGCAAAAGCAGCAGCCACTTTATATGGCAATGATTTTAAAGGAGAAGCATTACAACTATATAATAAATGTGATTGGGATTTTTATACAGAACAGGACTATCTCAATATAATTAATGGGCTATTGGAGACTGGAAATATTGTTAATGCTTTAGAGTTTTCGAAGTATGCAATGCTGCTGTTTGAAAATGACTTTAGATTTTATAAGATAATTTTAGAACACGGTGATAAACAGCTTCTTGACTCAACTGTTACTAAAGCAATGGAGATTTTTAAAGATAGCGACTATTTGAACGAGCATAAAGCATAATTTTGGAATATGAATTAATGGATATGTGTTTGTCCATTAAAGAATAAGGTTTCGGTCTCTCTAAATTTAATAACAGGAAGGCATTCTAATATGATCACTAGTATAATTTTATTAACATATAATAAATTGGAGTATACAAAATTGTGTATTGAGAGTATCAGAAAATACACACAAAAGGGCTTCTATGAAATAATCGTTGTAGATAATAATTCATCTGATGACACTGTTCAATGGTTAAAGGAACAAGAGGATTTAAAGACAATATTTAATGAAGAAAATCTTGGATTTCCAAAAGGATGCAATCAGGGGATAGAAATAGCAGAAGGAGATAATATCCTTCTATTAAATAATGATACGATTGTAACAAATAATTGGCTGGAAAATTTGTTGGTTGCCTTAAATAGCTCTGAAAAAGTTGGATGTGTCGGTGCAGTCACAAATAACTGTTCAAACTTCCAGACTGTACCTACTAACTATCAATCGATTGAAGATATGCAGTTATTTGCTCAGGAGTTTAATAAAAGCAATCCAGTTCAATGGGAGGAACGCTTAAAACTAGTTGGGTTTTGCATGCTGATTAAAAAATCAGTTGTTGATGAAATTGGCTTATTAGATGAGCAATTTTCACCAGGTAATTTTGAAGATGATGATTATTCTTTCAGAATAAGAAAGGCAGGATATAAGCTTTTATTATGTGGTGATACATTTATTCATCATTTTGGAAGTACGTCTTTTAGAGATAAACCGGAAGCCTATCAACAGCTATTAAGAAAAAACAAGGAAAAATTCGAGGCTAAGTGGGGCTTTAATCTAGACTATACAACACATACACGAAGAGATTTAATTTCATTAATAGATGCTCCAAAGGAAGAAAAGCTAAATATTCTAGAAGTTGGCTGTGCATGTGGAGCAACCTTGTTAAAAATTAAAGAAACATTCAAAAATGCAAACTTATTTGGAATTGAACTAAATGAACATACAGCATTTTTTGCCTCGCTTATTGCAGATGTGAGGGCGCAAGATATAGAAAAAGGTCTTGATTATCAGGAAGAATTTTTTGATTATATCATTCTAGGGGATATATTAGAACATTTAAATGACCCATGGAAAACAGTAAATAACTTCAAAAAATATTTAAAAAGTAATGGTAAGCTTTTAGTAAGCATTCCCAATGTTATGCATTTCAGTAATATGAGAACATTATTAAATGGACATTGGACGTATACGGATTCTGGAATTCTTGACAGAACACATTTAAGATTTTTTACACTGAATGAATTAACTAAAATGTTCTATCAAGCTGGTTACGGCAAGATGGAGGTAGGAAGTGTCACTACTTATGAATCAGATGAAGATAAACTCTTCATTGAAAAACTATCTGAATTAGGAAATCCAAAAATTAAAGATCAGTTCAGTGCCTACCAATATTTGTTGAAGGTGTTTAAAAATAATCCTAATGTAGATTCAGCAAATGACCTTAAGGATAGTTTAATTAATATTGAAAAGAGTATTAGCATTGATGAAAATGTTAACAAAATCATTAAAAACTTAACAGATAATCTCATTTCAGAGCAGTTAGTTATATCCATAGTTGATGAAGCTGTCATTAATAAAGAAAGTGTACTAAATATCCTGGCAACAAAATGCTTTGAAAATGGTGCCCATGACTATGTAATCCCATTTTTAGAGTATGCATTAAAGATTAATCCAGACCATCAAGACACCATATTCAATTTAGGTTACTTCCTGTATACGATAGGAGAACTTGATTTAGCGCGACATTATTTGGAGAAAGTCAATGGAGATAATGCAGCCAGAGAATTATTAGAGATGATGGATAATATCTGATAAGTAAGTTTTTGTATTACTATTAAATAAAACGAAAACTAAAATCTATGGATGTTGATAATCTTGAAAATTTCATTAGCGATGATAATAAAAAATGAAGAAAAATATATTGAAAAATGCCTTGCGAGTGTTAGTGATTTAGTCGATGAAATAGTAATAGTAGATACAGGTTCAACAGATAATACACTAAATATATTAGGGAATTACCGAGATATATTTATATATCATTACCAATGGAATAATAACTTTGCAGCAGCTCGAAACTTTGCGATTGATAAATGCCGAGGAGATTATATTTTAGTTTTAGATGCTGATGAGTATATTACAGAAGGTAGTCGTGAAGTATTGGAAGAAATAGGGGATAACCATCAAATCGGTAAGCTTAAACAGGAAAATACTTTTGAAAAGGATGGAAATATTTTTTCGTCAAGCATCTATATTTCAAGATTTTTTCCTAACTACATTCGTTATAAAGGAACAATCCATGAACAACTAGTTTCAAATTTACCAAGGGTGGAAATGAAAATAACGATTTCTCACTTTGGGTATTTGAATAAGGCGAAAAATACAAGAAATATACCGTTGCTTCTTAAAGAGTTGAGTAACACCCCTAATGATCCCTACTATTATTATCAACTTGGAAAAGAATATAGAATTGTTAAAGACTTTACAAAATCAATAACTTATTTACGAAAAAGCTATCAATTAATTAGTGAGAGAGATCTTTTTTATAATCAAGTTATATTAGAACTTCTCCAGACAGGGAAGGAGTTGGTAGACAAAGATACCTTCTCTGTTATTCTTGAAAATGAACTAAAATTAAACAATGTTACTGATTTTCACTTTTATAAGGGCCTTTTCTATTTGGATTATTGTTTAAAACATTTGAATGAAGCTATTCACTTACTTCCGAAAATTGAGGAAAGCTTTACTGCTTGTCTAGAAATCAACAAGGGGAAGCATATAGAATATTTGAATGGAACAGGAAGTTTTTTAGCATTGTATAATTTAGGAGTATATCATGAGGCAATCGGCAACATGGTTGAGGCAAAAAGAAATTATATGAAGTCTGCCAATTTGGGCTATGAACCAGCTAAAAAAAGGCTTGCAGCAATTTAATTGAATAGAAAAAGGCAGTTCGGCAATAAATCCGAACTGCCTTTTTCATTGTATTAAAAGCAGAAAAAAGCAGCCGATATAACAGATGTAGTATATATTTTTTAGGGGGGAATGCCAATGATAGAAAAGTATACTTCAAATAGCGTCTATACAGCTCAGCAACCCAAGAATAATGAGAATAGTGTGACAAAGGTGAGCGAACCAGCTGCTAATCCGCTCATAGAGGAGAATAAGCCTGTTGATCCTGCAAGCAAGGAAAAAGAGAGAAAAGATCTGGAAAGCTTGATTAACAGCATGAATGAATTTATTCAGCCTGCACACACATCTCTTAAATTCCAGCTTCACGATAAGTTGGAAGAGTACTATGTACAAGTCATTAATGATGACACAAAAGAGGTAATCAGAGAAATACCCTCAGAAAAAATGCTCGATATATATGCTGCGATGAAAGAGTATTTGGGCTTAATGGTAGACGAGAAAATTTGATTCATACTAATGACAGCAGCTCTTTGTTTTAATAGGCAAGGCTGCTGTCATCCCTAAAAAAGCATAGGCATATCCTCTTAACTAATTCTTTCTCCTAGCAGATTCAATATAGGTAAAAAGTAAGATATCTCAATAAAATGTTAAAGGCTGAAAAAGACTCGCCGATAATAATAGTAATCAATGATTATATTTAAAAAAAGCATTAGCTTTATTAGTTTAAATATAAAAAAAGTACGAGGTGAGGAATTTGGTTTTAAGAATAGGCGGACTCGCAAGCGGCATGGATATAGACTCCTTAGTAGAACAGCTAATGACTGCGGAAAGAGTACCTTTAGACAAATTAAATCAAAAGAAAACATATACAGAGTGGCAGCGAGACGACTATCGCGAAATGAACACCTTGTTGCTGTCATTGGATACATTGTTATCTGATGGATTGCAAAAGCAATCAACATTTATTAAGAAAACAATCAATTCATCTAATTCAGATGCATTGTCTGTTAAGAACGTAACATCTACGACTGATTTTTCGGGATCAATTGAAATAGAGAAGTTGGCTACGGCTGGTTCAATAAGAAGTAACGGTGCTACAGCTATTACTGATTCAACTGCAACATTGCGCAGTGCTGGGATTACTGACACAAAACTGACTATTTCTGCGATTGATGCTAACGGGGTTATGTCAAGCAAGGATATTGAAATTACAGATACAGACACGATGGACAGCTTAGTTGCTAAAATCAATCAGCAGTCAGGTGTAACAGCATTTTTTGATCCTACTTCTAAACAAATCTCATTTACTGCGAAAAATACAGGAGCAGTGGCAGATGGCCGTGAAATCATACTAAGTGGAGATCAGGATGGAACCGCTGGCTCTCTACTAACAAAATTGAATGTAGCATCTGACAATACTGGGACAAATGGAACAGCAGGTTCAAACGCTAAATTCACATACAACGGAATCGAAACAGAAAGATCATCCAACACCTTCCGAATCAACGGTGTAGAACTAACACTCAAACAAGTAACAGAAGCCGGCAAGCCGATAACATTCTCATCAACAGCTGATGTTGATTCTATTTACGACTCCGTTAAAGGCTTCGTTGACAAATACAACGAAATAATCGAAAAAATCAGCGATAAAATCGGTGAGACGAAGTACAGAGATTATACTCCTTTGACTGATGCTCAAAAGGAAGAGATGACAGAGGATGAGATTAAGAAGTGGGAAGAGAAGGCGAAGAGCGGGACATTAAAGAATGATCAGATTCTTTCTAATGTGTTGAATAGAATGCGTTCTAGTCTTGGTTCTATCGTAAACACAGGCGGTGCTTTCTCTAGACTTTCTGATATTGGCATCACAACGACTAACAACTATTTAGAAGGCGGTAAGCTTGTAATCGATGAAGACAAGCTAAAGGAAGCAATTACGGCCGATCCTAATAGTGTTTATAAGCTATTCCAAAACAGCAGTGCTACTGGTACAGCTGATCAAGGGTTTGCACAGAAGGTCAGAGCCAACTTGAAAGTAGCAATGGACGATATCAAGACGAAGGCTGGTTCTTCTTCAAGTGTTAATAACACATTTACATTAGGAAAACTGTTGAATCAATACAGTTCAAGAATTTCAGATTTTGAAGATAGATTAACGACAATTGAAAATAGATACTGGGCAAGATTTACGGCAATGGAGACAGCTATCAATAAAGCGAACAGCCAGTCTGGTTATTTGACAAGCATGTTCAGCCAATAAAAAGGAGTAATATAAATGGCAACTACTAATCCGTATCAATCATACAAACAGAATTCAGTTAATACAGCTTCACCAGGCGAGTTAACGCTTATGCTTTATAATGGCTGCCTGAAATTCATCGGTTTAGCCAAAAATGCCATCCAAAATAATGATATTGCGACGAGAAACTTAAATATTCAAAAGGCGCAAAACATTATCCAAGAACTGATGGTGACATTGAATATGGAAATTCCAATTTCTAAAAACTTTATGTCTTTATATGATTTCATGAACCGTCAGCTGATTAAAGCTAATATTGTGAGTGACATCAAAATTCTGGAGGATGTAGAATTTCTGTTGACAGAATTCCGAGATACATGGAAAGAGGCTATCCAGATTAACCGTCAAAAACAATATGCTTCTGGCGGGCAAGTTTAATGGAAGCAATCAAGCAATGCTATGCAGTTACTGCAGAGCTGATTGACCACTTAAAGGGTGAACCAGAAAAGGATACTGATAAAATCAATAACCTTCTTAATAAAAGGCAGGCGACGCTTACGCTTTTGAAAACACCTGAAACAGAAGTGGAGAAGAAGCTGGGTCAAGCCCTTCTTCAGCAGGATAAGGAGCTGTTAGGGCTCCTTGAAGCGGAAAAGAAAAACATTCAGCAAGATATTAAAGAATTAAAGCATAAAAAAGCTTCTAATCAGAAGTATGTCAATCCGTATCAGTCTCTGCAAACAGATGGCATTTATTATGATAAAAGAAAATAACATCACAAAAACCATTCACTTTTTTAAGTGAATGGTTTTTATTTTATTTAGATCACTCTCGAAAGCTCATGATGCTTCTTATCATTAACGACATTTTCACCGATCAAGGCGATGGGATCGTAGGGCTTGCTCGATTTAATGACAGAATAGGCATCGATTTCTACATTGGATGAAACGACTGCGCGTTCAACAACTGCATTTTCCCCAACAACTGCTCCTGGCAGAAGTACAGAGTCTTTAATGACAGCGCCTTTCCCAATCGTTACTCCATGGAAGATGACAGAGTTTTCTACTGTTCCGTAGATTTCACATGCTTCGCTGATTAATGAATGCTTCACAGCTGAAGAGTCATCAAGATATACTGGCGGATGGGATTGTTCTACAGTGTAGACATTCCATTCCTTATCTTTTAAGAAGATATTGGATTCTTTTTCAAGCAGATCCATATTGGCTTCCCAGTAGCTGTCGATTGTGCCGACATCTTTCCAGTAGCCTTTGAATTGGTATGCGTGGAGTTTTAAATTGTCATGCAGCATTGCGGGGATAATGTCTTTTCCAAAATCCTTGCAGCTGTCTTGATTGTTTTCTTCTTTTTCCAAGTAAGCTTTGAGGGTTTTCCATTTGAAGATGTATACACCCATAGAAGCTAGGTTTGACTTTGGATCTTCTGGCTTTTCTTCGAATTCACTGATACGATTGCCTGAAGATTCTGTATTCATGATACCGAAACGGCTTGCTTCTTCCCACGGTACTTCTGTAACAGAAATCGTTGCATCAGCATTTGTCTCGATATGCTGTTTCAGCATTAGATCATAATCCATTTTATAGATATGGTCGCCAGAAATAATCAAAACATGCTCTGGGTCATACTGTTCAATGAAGGGAGTGTTCTGATAAATGGCATGTGCAGTTCCTTCATACCAGCGTTCTTCCGTATCGCATTGGTACGGAGGCAGGATGGAAAGACCGCCGTCTCTTCTGTTAAGATCCCATTCTTTTCCATCTCCAATATAATTTTGCAATACATGAGGCTGGTATTGTGTCAGCACGCCAACTGTATCAATGCCAGAATTCCGGCAATTGCTTAAAGTGAAGTCGATGATTCGGTATTTTCCACCGAACGGTACTGCTGGTTTCGCTAGATGATCTGTCAGTTTCTTTAATCTCGTTCCTCTTCCACCGGCTAAAAGCATGGCGATACATTGTTTTTTCATGATAACCCTCCTGTATTCGTTTTCAGATTGATGTTTAGATGAAGTATTATAAGCGGTCATCTTCCCATAATTTGTAGTAGTACTCATGCTCTTCTTCAGCTTCAATGCTGTTATGCTGTTCCTCTGGAAGTTCAGTTAATACTTTCAAGTTGTTCAATGTTGTTTTCCTCCTTGGCCATTCATATAGACGTAATTCTATTAGATTTTAATTACTTTAACAATTAAAATAATTAGATGTTTTCTGTCAACTACCGACAAAATTCGAATATTTATTTATATTTTGAAGAGGTACAGTTCTTTTTTTTGAGATGTTATTGGCTTGTTTCATGTAGTTTTTAATTACCCCAGCTATTTTTTTTTAAAACCAAGTTATATCAAAAAAATTGTAAAAGATTGTTCTAAAATAGAATTTAGTCCAAAAGCAGGATACGAAAAGCTAGTAAAGACTATGTTTATTTATGGAGAAGAACATGTCCGCCATGCCTGCGTCTGCTTGAAATGAAAAAGTGTGAATAAAAAAAGGGATATTTAGAAAAATGGCAGTTGCTATATTAATAAAGATTCTCTTGAAAAATTTGTCTAAAAAAGCAGATGAAAAATTTGCCGTAAACTTTTTTTAAAAAACAGCCAGTTTTTTATTTGTTCACAAATTTGTCGAATTTTCTAAAAGTTTTTGCAGGAATGTGGAAGGGTAAACGAGAAATATAATGTATAGTCAAAAAGTTCATTACTCGCATAGTTTTAAAGCTGCGAGGGGAACAATAAGACTTGCACTGGAATACAAAAGGAGGAGTAACTTATGAATTTCAACATTAGAGGAGAAAACATTGAGGTAACTCCAGCAATAAGAGAATATGTAGAAAAGAAAATCTCTAAATTGGAAAGATATTTTTCCGAGACGCCAGATGCAAATGTCAATGTGAATTTAAAAACCTACAATGATAAGACTGCAAAGGTGGAAGTAACAATACCGATGTCCCAGCTTGTGCTTAGAGCAGAAGAAGATCACTTGGACATGTATGCAGCAATTGATTTGATTGTTGATAAATTGGAACGTCAAATCAGAAAACATAAAACGAAAGTGAACCGCAAGCAGCGTGAAAAAGGCAATCTGAACACTTTATTCGGTGCAGATGAGCCTAGTGCAGCAGCACTTCAGGAAGAAGAGGACGAGATGGAAATTGTCCGCCAGAAGCGTTTTAATTTAAAACCGATGGACAGTGAGGAAGCCATTTTACAAATGGATCTTCTTGGTCACAGCTTCTTTGTTTACACTGATGCGGAAACTAACTCAACAAATATCGTTTATAAAAGAAAAGACGGCAAGTACGGGCTTATTGAAGCAAAATAAACGTATAGCAGCAAGAAGGAAACCTGCAGGATATAACTGCAGGTTTTTTCTGTTTAAATACGAAGCTTTTTTTAAAATCGCAGTATTTTGCGATAATATTATGGCAATTACTTGAATACTCCTGCAATCAAGAGGAGTGTTTGATATAATGAGCGAAAGTATTATAGATAAATATTAGATAATAAGTGTGGGTCCAGAATATCTTCTTACTAGGTGTCAATTTCATTTTCAAGGGGTGTGAGCGGCAATGAAAAGGTCTGTAATGGAAGCAAACTTGTTTTGTACACACTGCAATAATGAAAGTCTTCATGATGTTGTTTATATAAATGAAGAAATAACGAGCGTCAAATGTCATTCCTGTTTATATGAAGCAGGCATGAAGGTTAATATCATGAGGGAATTCTACAAGGAACTGTTTGAGCATATCGCAACAAAGCCGAGTAGAATTACTGAAGAATATAAACAGGATTTGAGCCGATTTATCGCTAGACTCCCAATAAGGGTGATCAGCAAGCCATACCGGTTCATGCGCTACTTAAATGAATCGAGAAAGGTTATGAAGTACTATAAAAAATGTTGATTTTCTTAATATAATGAATTTTGCTTTTAGGACAAAGTCATATTTATAACCCCTTCTAGTCTATTCCATCTTTCCTTCAGACGAAAGTTGTCACTCTATTGCGGAAATGGTAATATATATAGGAAAATACTAGTGCAGCTACATATATTTAATGGTATCCTTTTTATAGGGTGTTTACAAAACAGTCACTTCATTTTCATGAGATTTTAATGAACAATGAATATGCTATAGTTGCTTAAATAAACTAGCTTTTATGCTATTGATATAATAACCAAATGATAGTTTTTAAATAGAATCTCTCATTACAATAATAAAGGAGCGTTTTTTAATGCTTGGTATTTTAAATAAGGTTTTTGATCAGAATAAGCGCGATATAAAGAAACTTACAAAGATTGCAGAAAAGGTTGAGCTTTTGGCGAGTGAAACGGCAGCATTAAGCGATGAGCAGCTAAAAGCAAAAACAGAAGAGTTTAAAGCGCGCTACCAAAAAGGTGAAACGCTCGATGATATGCTTGTTGAGGCTTTTGCAGTTGTGAGGGAAGCTGCAAAACGTGTGCTTGGATTATACCCGTATCCTGTACAGTTAATGGGGGGAGCTTCCCTGCATGACGGAAACATCTCTGAGATGAAGACAGGGGAAGGTAAAACTTTAACTGCGACAATGCCTGTTTACTTGAATGCACTTTCCGGCAAAGGCGTTCATGTTGTAACAGTCAATGAATACTTGGCGTCACGTGATGCTGCTGAGATGGGACAGCTGTATGAGTTTCTTGGCTTAACTGTCGGCTTGAACTTAAACGGTTTATCAAGAGATGAAAAGCAGGCAGCATATAATGCTGATATTACGTATGGAACAAATAATGAATTCGGCTTTGATTATCTTCGCGATAACATGGTCCTTTACAATGAGCAAAAGGTTCAAAAACCTTTATACTATGCTGTTATCGATGAAGTTGACTCCATTCTGATAGATGAAGCGAGAACACCGTTGATTATCTCCGGATCTGCTCAGAAGTCGACACAGCTGTATGTGCGTGCAAATGTTTTTGTGAGCAGTCTAAAGGTAGAAAAAGACTATACTTACGATGAAAAAACGAAGGGTGTTCAGCTTACAGAAGAAGGGATGAGCAAGGCAGAGCGAGTTTTCCAAATTGAAAACCTGTTTGATGTCAGCAATGTAGCAATTAACCACCATATCACACAAGCCCTTAAAGCACATGCGAGCATGCATAAGGATGTTGATTATGTTGTGCAGGACGGCGAAATTGTCATCGTTGACCAATTCACAGGCCGTCTTATGAAGGGCCGCCGATACAGTGACGGACTTCACCAGGCGATTGAAGCTAAGGAAAATCTTGAAATCCAGAATGAAAGCATGACACTTGCGACAATCACATTCCAAAACTACTTCCGCATGTATGAAAAGCTTGCCGGGATGACTGGTACTGCAAAAACTGAGGAAGAGGAATTCCGCAATATTTATAATATGAGTGTTGTTGTCATCCCTACAAACAGAGATATCATCCGTGATGACCGCGCTGATTTGATATATGCAACAATGGACGGCAAGTTCAGAGCTGTTGTGGAGGATATTGCAGAAAGACATAAAAATGGACAGCCTGTTCTAGTCGGTACAGTTGCGATTGAGACATCTGAAATCATCTCGAAGTATCTTTCTAAAAAAGGCATTCCTCATAATGTCTTGAATGCGAAGAATCATGAAAGAGAAGCGGAAATCATCGCTACTGCCGGTGAAAAGGGCGCTGTTACAATCGCAACTAACATGGCAGGACGCGGTACGGATATTAAATTAGGAGAAGGAATCAAGGATGTCGGCGGTTTGGCTGTAATCGGTACAGAACGCCATGAAAGCCGACGGATTGACAACCAGCTGCGTGGACGTTCCGGACGTCAAGGGGACCCTGGTGTTACTCAATTCTACCTTTCTATGGAAGATGAATTGATGCGACGTTTCGGATCTGACGGAATGAAGGCAATGATGTCAAAACTAGGCATGGATGATTCCCAGCCTATCCAAAGTAAAATGGTTTCAAGGGCTGTTGAATCAGCTCAAAAACGAGTGGAAGGAAACAACTTCGACTCACGGAAACAGCTTCTTCAATATGATGATGTACTACGCCAGCAAAGGGAAATTATCTATGCACAGCGTAATGAAGTGCTGACAAGTGAAAATCTTCGTACCATTGTAGAAGCGATGATTAAATCATCCTTAGAACGCCATGTGGCGGCACATACACCGGACAGTGAAGATCAGGAAAACTGGGATCTGCAGGCAGTCCTTGATTATGCCAACGGAAATCTGCTTCAAGAAGGTGAATTGGAGCTAAATGATATTCGCGGCAAAGATGGCGATGAAATCGTTGAAACAATCATGGAAAAGGTATTGCGCCACTATGATGAGAAAGAAGAGAAGCTTACAACAGAACAAATGCGAGAATTCGAAAAAGTTATCGTGCTCCGTGCTGTTGACAGCAAATGGATTGACCATATCGACCAAATGGATCAGCTGCGTCAAGGTATCCATCTTCGTGCATATGGACAAATCGATCCGCTTCGCGAGTACCAATCAGAAGGATTTGCGATGTTTGAACAAATGGTCTTATCCATTGAAGAGGATGTTGCTAAGTACATCATGAAAGCGGAAATCCGTGAAAACCTTCAAAGGGAAGAAGTAATGAAGGGACAAGCAGTTAATCCGAAAGAAGAGGGCGAAAAGAAGCCAAAGAAAAAGCCGGTTATGAAAAAGCTTGATGTTGGCCGAAACGCTCCTTGTTTCTGCGGCAGCGGCAAAAAGTATAAAAATTGCCACGGAGCTAATTTATAATAAATGAAAGGACCTGCCTCTCCTGTTGCTTTGAGGCAGGTCTTTCTTAGTCAAAGGAATTGTATATCTTCATGAAGATTGGAAATGCTTGAATACAGAGTCAAGTTTAAGCAAAACACCTTTCGGAAAGGAAAGCATGCAATTTTTCTTGAAAAGCCATATAATACTAGAAGGAAGCAGCAAGTGTATGCTGTTTTGAACTATAATTTTTAAAAAGGGTGACAGATAAATGGAATTAGCAGATATTCGCAACGAATTAGAGAAGATAAATGTAACACTAGAAAACTTTAGGGGGTCTCTTTGACTTAGATAACAAAGAGGCACGAATTGCTCATTTGGAAGATGAAATGCTGCATCCTGACTTCTGGAATGACCAGCAGGCGGCACAGACAGTTATCTCTGAAAGCAATGGTTTAAAAGACCAGGTTAATGAATTTTATAAGCTGACAGAAACATTTGAAAACCTGGAACTTACTTATGAATTGGTTAAAGAAGAAGATGACGCTGAATTGCGCAGTGAATTGGAAGAAGAACTGGTTGATTTAGTGAGTAGCTTAAGCCAGTTTGAGCTGAATTTGCTGTTAAGTGAGCCTTATGATAAAAACAATGCTATTTTAGAGCTGCACCCAGGTGCAGGCGGAACAGAATCACAAGACTGGGGCAGTATGCTTTTGCGCATGTACACACGCTGGGCAGAGAAAAGAGGCTTCAAAGTGGAAACTTTGGATTATCTGCCAGGTGATGAAGCTGGGATTAAAAGTGTAACGTTAGCGATTAAAGGTCATAATGCTTTCGGTTATTTAAAAGCAGAAAAAGGTGTACACAGACTTGTCCGCATCTCGCCATTTGACTCATCTGGACGCCGCCATACGAGCTTCGTATCTTGTGAAGTTATGCCAGAATTCAATGATGAGATTGAAATTGAAATCCGTACAGAGGATTTGAAGGTTGATACGTACCGAGCAAGCGGTGCTGGTGGACAGCATATTAATACAACAGACTCCGCTGTTCGTATTACACATATCCCGACAGGAGTAGTCGTGTCTTGTCAAACAGAGCGCTCTCAGATTAAAAACAGGGAGACTGCTATGAAAATGCTAAAAGCAAAGCTATACCAGAAAAAGATCGAAGAACAGGAAGAGAAGCTTGCAGAAATTCGCGGCGAGCAAAAGGATATCGGTTGGGGCAGCCAAATTCGTTCCTACGTATTCCATCCATACTCTCTTGTCAAAGATCACCGTACAAACACAGAAGTAGGTAACACACAATCCGTTATGGACGGAGACATCGACCTCTTCATAAATGCATACTTGCGTTCAAAGCTAAGCATTGCAGAATAACATTTACGCCATCACAACAAGTGATGGCGTTTTTTGTGTTTAAGAATACTCGCAATAGGTAATTAATTATGAAGTGATTATTTAATTTTGGTAAAGTTTTGCCAAGTATGCATTTGGGCAAGGAATTGTAACGTATAATTTTTTTAAGTCATTATGTTGGTAAGGAGGGCATGAAGTTGCCGTGAAAATATTCCAAATTCTTAATTAATTTACTTTTTAAGGGAAAAATGAAACTTTTTGCTGTAAATTTCGTTTATAGGTATATTAATGGAATTATTTAGAGATTCTTATAGTAATTGGTTATTTTAAGAAAAGAGGTTATGAAATGAAAGAGGCTGTATTAACGATTGCTGTTCCTTGTTATAACGAAGAGGAAGTATTCGAGCATACATATTTTCAACTAAAAAAGGTACTTACTTCCCTAATTTCCGAAGGTCTTGTAAGTTCCAAGAGCCAATTGCTCTTCATCGATGATGGGAGCAAGGATTCCACATGGGAAAAAATCGAGAGTGCGACACATTTTGATAAGCTTGTAAGCGGGTTAAAATTGTCGCGAAACTTCGGTCACCAGCGGGCATTGCTTGCAGGGCTTGAGGAAGCTGTTCAATTTTCTGATTGCGTTATTAGCATTGACGCAGATTTGCAGGATGATACTAGTGTGATTAGAGAATTTGTGCTGAAGTACTTGAGCGGCTGTGAAATTGTGTATGGTGTGAGAAGCAAAAGGGAAACAGATACCTTTTTCAAACGAAGTACAGCACAAGGCTTTTACCGCCTGATGGAGAAAATGGGATTATCGCTAGTATATAACCATGCCGATTATCGTCTGTTAAGCAAAAGGGCGCTGATAGAGATGCTTAAGTTCAAGGAATCTAATCTGTTTTTAAGAGGGGTAGTTCCCTTGCTTGGTTTTAAGACGGCGAAGGTATACTATGAGCGCAAAGCCCGAGAGGCTGGAGAATCAAAATACCCAATTGCAAAAATGCTTGCATTTGCTTTAGACGGTATCACATCCTTCAGTGTTAAACCGATTCGCTTTATCACTTTAATAGGTTTTTTATCGTCTATTATCAGCATAATGGCAGGAGGCTATGTGCTTGTGCAAAAAATCATCGGTGAAACAGAATCTGGATGGGCGTCCTTAATGATTTCTCTATGGCTGATTGGTGGCCTTTTATTGATGAGCATTGGTCTCATAGGGGAGTATATCGGAAAAATTTACGAGGAAGTTAAACAGCGTCCACGTTATATCATCGAGGATAATTTGTGCAGAAACAAACAAGCTAATGCTGTTAAATCGAAGGTGCATGTGTAATGCTGCGCTCTTCTTTCATACGGTTTTTGCTCGTTGGGCTGATTAACACAGCAGTTGGGCTATCGATTATGTATGCCTGTCTGCTGCTGTTCCATTTCAGCTATTGGAGCTCAACCTTTATCGGCAACTTAGTAGGTGCAGCTGTAAGCTATATGCTTAATAAAAATCTTACCTTTCAAAGTAATGCTAGATTCGTAGGAAGCAGTATTCGGTTTGCTATTGTTATACTGGCATCCTATTTCATTTCCTATAAGCTAGGATTGGTGCTAGTGGAGGAAACCGTTGGTAAATCACCGCTGCTTGTGGAATATGTAGAAGTGATAGCGGTCCTTTTTGGAAGCGGAATGTACACGATTTTAAATTATTTTGGGCAGAAGTATCTTGTGTTTTCACCTAAATATCAACAAGTTCCTGGGAGTGTTAAATGATTAACGTAACAGAAAAAAGTAAGCAGGAAAAAATCTTCCTAGCAGTGGCATTATTAATTGTTTTTTTATGGGTATTACCCTATTTTATCCTGAACGGACAGGCGCATATGCGTATGCATGATAATCTTGATTCTAATCTCGGCTGGTATGAAGTCCTGAAAAACAGCGGCAATATGTTTGCTCCTGTCAATACACCAATGGAGCAGATAATGAACGGTGAGTTTTCTCGGGATACGTACTATTCCGAATACTATGGGATGGTATTTCTTTTCAACATATTGCCGCCTGTAGTCGCATATGGATTGAGTCAGGCGATTACCCGTTTTTTTGCCTTTTTAGGAATGTATCTTCTCCTGAAAAAACATGTATTTAAAAATTCAAATCCATACTTAATTACAATCGGTGCAGCGTTGACTTTCGCACTAACGCCTTACTGGCCATCAGGTATGCTGAGCATACTCGGAATGCCGTTAGCATTATGGAGCTTCCTTAATATTAGGAAGGGCGAGCGCAATTGGAAGAACTATTTAGTGCTGACACTTCTGCCGGTTTTCTCCACCTTTGTAATCGGCTTTTTTTACTTTCTAACATTTGTCGGTTTACTATGGTTGTACGATCTCTTTAAAACGAAGAAATGGAATTTCGTTTTCTTATTATCCATCGTATATATGCTAGCAATCTATTTAGTTATTGATTATCGATTAGTTATCTCTATGATAGCACCTGCTTCTAGTGAGTTAACAAACAGAGATGTCTTTTATCAGTCCAAGCTTGATATATTCCAGACATTGCGTCTTCTTGTAAAGAACTATGTGATTAGCCATAATCAAGACAGGACCATCTCCCAATTCATTATTATGCCGCTCACTATTCTTTGTTTAATATGGGTGCTTATGAAAAAGCAGGCGAAAGACAACCGGTTATTCCTTTTCTTGCATATACTAAACCTCGTCCTATCTACTTGGTATGCATTTTGGTTTTTTGAAGGATGGCAGCCGCTGAAGGAGCGTGTCAGCCTTTTGACAAGCTTTAACTTCGGGCGATTCCATTACTTGCGGCCAATGATTATTTATGTGCTTTTTGCTTTGTCACTGAAAATGATTTGGGACAAAGGTGGGCGCTTAAAATATGTAGTGTATGCATTAATTGCTGCACAGCTGTTTGTATTAATACCTAACAATGAAGAAATCAAATATAAAAATCAGCCAAGCTATGCACAATATTTTGCGGAAGATGAGTTTAAAGAAATAAAGGAATACATAAACAAGCCATTGGACTCTTTCAGAGTTGTAAGTATAGGGATGCACCCTAATGTTGCCCAGTACAATGGCTTTTATACCCTTGATTCATATAGCAATATTTATCCATTAAGCTATAAAGAAGAATTCAGGAAAATCATTGAGCCTGAGCTTAACAAGAATAAGGCGCTAAGGGAATATTATGATTACTGGGGCGGACGCTGTTACATATTTGTTGACGAGCTCGGTAAAAAGTATCAGTTTTCTAAGCATTCTAAAAAAAGTATTAAGAATTTAAGCTTAAATACAAATCAGCTGCAAAAAATGGGCGGTCAATATATCTTATCAGCACTGCCAATTGAAAATGCAAAAGATAATAATTTAACGTTTGAGAAATCATTTGAAACAAAAACAGGCTATTGGAAGATATATCTTTATGAAGTGAATGGATAAGCATCCATTCACTTTTTTAGTATAAATAGTTGATCGCAAAAATATATATATTTCTGGAGGTGTTTATGGAGATATTAACGGCTATTATCATGGGTATAGTAGAAGGATTGACGGAGTTCGCTCCTGTATCGTCAACAGGTCATTTAATTTTAGCAGGTCATCTGTTGGACTTTACAGGCAGCAGTGCTAAAACCTTTGAAATTATTATTCAGCTTGGCAGCATTCTTGCCGTGATTTTTGTATTTTGGAAAAGGATTTTAAGCATATTAGGATTGAAGAGGTTTCAGGACTCTGAAAGTATAGGAACGCTCAGCTTTTTTCACATAGCAGTCGGCATTATTCCCTTCGGTGTTGGTGGTGTGCTGCTTTATGATTTCATTAAAGATGTACTTTTTCGTCCAGCGACAGTGGTTATTACCTTAATTATTGGAGGGTTGCTGATGCTGGCAGCTGAAAAGTTCAAGCCAACTGCAACGGCGAAAACACTCGATCAAGTTACATACAGACAAGCATTGACTGTTGGTTTTTTTCAATGCTTTGCATTAGTGCCGGGTTTTTCCCGTTCTGGAGCAACCCTTTCAGGCGGATTGCTTGCTGGAATGAATCATAAAACAGCCTCAGAATTTACATTTATTATGGCAGTTCCTATTATGTTTGCCGCATCAGCAAAGGATTTGCTTGAAAGCTGGAACAGTTTAGGAGTACAGGACATTCCCGTATTTGCAGCAGGCTTTGTGACAGCATTTATGGTCGCGCTGATTGCTATTAAATTCTTCCTGCGCTTAATTAATAAAATTAGATTGGTGCCTTTTGCTTTTTATCGTTTTGGACTGGCCATTGTATTTTGGATTTTTATTTTATAAGGTTACTAGTTTTAAAAAGCTATCCTAGCAAAACAAGGATAGCTTTTTTTACTTCTCGCAGCCTTTACAAGCAACCTTTTTATCCCTTTACCACGCTAATTAGTCACCATTTACACCCCTGTGTTTGAATGATATACTCTCTGCTTGGGAAAACCTATAGAGAGCATTTTTCATAGAATTTACATACTGCTAATGCTCGCTGAAATTTACCATAAAAAAGAATTTATCATTCGAAGAGGTGTCGCATTTTGCGGGAATATATTTATGTATTAATCGGGTCTGCTATTGTAGCATTATCATTTAACTTGTTTTTATTGCCTAATAATATAGCTTCAGGCGGTGTCAGCGGCATAAGCACCATCACTGCCAGCTTGTTTCATTGGGAGCCGGCTTTTGTACAATGGGCATTTAATATCCCTTTGTTTATTGCAGGAGTGATTTTGCTTGGAAAAAACTTTGGGATAAAAACACTTGTCGGCACTTTGTTTTTACCATTTGTCGTTTTTTTGTCAAAAGACATGGAGCCTTGGACAACCCAGCCACTGCTTGCTGCATTATATGGCGGTATCGGAATCGGCCTTGGAATTGGAATTGTTTTTAAAGGTAAAGCATCAACAGGCGGGACAGACCTTGCTGCGCAAATTATCACTAAATATACCGGTATGTCATTAGGGAAAAGTGTTGCCTTAATCGATGGAGTAATTGTCATCACAGCTGCGGCTGTATTTAGTATTGAACAAGGTTTATATGCATTGCTTGCTCTGTTTGTTACAAGCAAAACGATTGATATTGTTCAAGTTGGATTCGGAAGCAGCAAAATGGCGTTGATTATAACAGACAAGCAAGAGGAAGTAAGAGAAGGAATTTTGACAAAAATCGACAGAGGCGTCACAAAGCTTACTGCTCACGGAGGATACACTGATTTTGAGCGTCCTATATTAATGTGTGTCGTTGATCAAGCTCAATTCACTAAGTTGAAGCTTCTTGTTCAAACAATCGATCCTTCTGCATTCGTTATTGTCATGGATGCATCTGAGGTGCATGGAAGAGGATTCAGCGCGAAAAAAGCATAAGAAGCAACCGCCCATTTTTTGAAAAGGGCGGTTTTTTTATTAATTATGTTGAGCTTCTGTAAGATTTGTAACAGAAGCTAAAAATGTAACCGTTTTATAAATAATGTCGAAGTGTAATGAATGGAAATTATTATGAAAATAATTCCATAAAACGTAATTATTTTTAGGTATATAAGCCTAATTTAATGAAAAAAATAAAAAAAAAAGGGGAATATGGTCGAATTGTAGTACTATTATAATAGTAAATAAAGGTAAGACAAGATAATAATAGTACTTTTTGCGATGTTTGAAAAGAAAATGTAATAATTTTATCCGTTAAATTACTGTCCTATAATGTTATAATAATGTAAGTAATTAGAAGGAAAGCTTTTATTTTTAAAAAAGCTGTCTCTTTCCGTCGGTTTGTAAATGTCGAATTTTGGTGGTTAACGGAAGTCAGAAAAGTTCTGGATGTATAGCATAAATATAAATAGCAATTCGCAGATGTGATTCGTCTACCATGTTTGCCTTAGACGCATTGCACTTTTCTCATGTTCTTACAAATAAAATTCAGGTGTGATAATAGATGATTGAAATGAAAAATGTAATAAAGAAATATGCCAATGGCGTTATTGCAGCCAATGGGATAGATGTAAAAATAGCTCAAGGTGAGTTTGTATATGTAGTTGGACCGAGTGGTGCCGGAAAATCAACATTCATTAAAATGATGCATCGCGAGGAAAAACCGACACAAGGAACAATCTTGATAAACGGTGTAAACTTAGCAAAATTGAAAAACAGCAAGGTTCCTTTGCTGCGAAGAAATATGGGAGTCGTCTTTCAGGACTTTAAGCTTTTGCCGACATTGACTGTATTTGAAAATGTGGCATTTGCATTGGAAGTAATTGAAGAAAACCCTAAATCAATTAAAAAACGTGTGATGGACACTTTAGGACTAGTAGGGTTGAAGCATAAAGCAAGAATGCTGCCTACTGAACTATCAGGCGGAGAGCAGCAGCGTGTATCCATTGCCCGCTCGATTGTAAACTCCCCAAAGCTTGTCATTGCCGATGAGCCAACTGGGAATCTTGACCCTGAAACCTCTTGGGAAATCATGAATATTTTTGAGGAAATCAACAATCGGGGAACTACCGTTGTGATGGCTACCCACAATAAGGAAATTGTTAATACGATTAGACATCGTGTAATCGCCATCGAAGGTGGAAGAATTGTTCGTGACGAGCAGAGAGGTGATTACGGATATGAAGGCTAGAACAGTAAAAAGACATGCTAGAGAAAGTTTTAAAAGTTTATGGAGAAACGGATGGATGACATTCGCTTCGATAAGTTCTGTGGCGATAACGCTAATTTTGGTTGGTGTGTTTTTCGTCATTATGATGAATTTGAACGAGGTTGCCACAACAATAGAAGAGAACGTGGAAATTCGTGTTCATATTGATCAGACAGCTTCAAAAGATGATCAGGCTGCCTTAGAGGATAAGATTAAGGGCATATCAGATGTCGACAGCGTAACATTCTCTACGAAACAGCAGGAATTAGACAACTTGATTGAAAGCTTCGGTGACGATGGGGATGCTTATGAGCTGTTTCAGCAGGATAACCCATTAAGTGATGTGTTTGTTGTTAAAACAAAAAATCCAAATGACACAAAAAAAGTCGCACAGCAAATTGAGAAGTTTGAAAATGCGGCAACTGTAAAATACGGACAAGGTACGGTCGACAGGCTGTTCAAGGTCATTAATGTCAGCAGGAACGTCGGGATTGTCCTAATTGCAGGGCTTCTGTTTACAGCAATGTTCCTAATCTCCAACACAATTAAAATCACCATTGTTGCCAGACGTAAAGAGATAGAAATTATGAGACTTGTCGGTGCAACTAACTGGTTCATCCGCTGGCCGTTCTTCTTGGAAGGTATGTGGCTTGGCGTCATTGGTTCGATTATTCCAATCGGCATTGTATCGGTCATTTATTATTATGCATATGAATACTTGAATCCGAGATTGGCAGGCAACTACATCCAAATACTTGATTATACGCCATTTGTTTATCAAGTGGGAGCATTGCTATTGCTAATGGGTGCATTGATCGGTATATGGGGAAGTGTCATGAGTATTCGCAAATTCTTGAAGGTGTAAGGTGAAAACAGGAAGAAGTAGTCCCTTCTTCCTGTGAAACACAATATACTGCTACTTAATAGCCTGGATAAAAGGCCAGGCTATTAAATTGGCGTTATTTTCAATGGTATAGTACTAAAATACTAGTTTACAAGTAGTTAAACCTACGTATCTATTTTTTTAGAGGGGAAGGCATGAGAGCTTGAAAAATACAATAGTTAAATGGACAGTCGTTACTACTTTAGGCATTGGTGGTATTGTTGCTCAAGGACCTTTTTCTACGGCAAATGCAGCAAGCGTAAGCGATCTTAACAAGCAAAAAGAGGAGATCGAAAGCAAGCAGCAAGATGTAGAAAGTGAAAAGAACAACAAAAACGAAGAACTAGACAGTATACATGATGAACAGGCATCGGTTGAAGAAGAGCTGGAGAGATTAAACACAGCGATTTCTACTACACAAGTTAACATTATTGAGAAAAAAGAACAGATTGAAACAACAAAAGATGATGTGGCAAAGCTGGAGAAACAAATTAAAGCAACACAAAAAAGAATTGATGAAAGAAATGAAGTGCTGAAAGACAGAGCAAGAGCTATGCAGGAAACTGGCGGTGCAGTCAGCTACATGGATGTGCTTATGGGCGCTCAAAGCATCAGTGATTTAATTGACCGTGTCGGTGCTGTGGCAACAATTGTGGAAGCAGACCGCGCTATCTTAAAGGAGCAGGAAGCAGATAAAAAGCTTCTGGAAGATTCAAAGGCTGAGTTAAAAGAAAAACTAAGCTCACTGGAAACAATGCTAAGTGAGTTGGAAGACATGAAGGCAGATTTGGATTCCAAAAAGAAAGAAAAAGATAAAGTGATGGCACAGCTTGAAGAGGAAGAGGGTCATGTCCATGCAGAAATGCTTTCACTTGAAGAAGAAGAAGCAATCTTGGCAGACCAAAAGGTAGCAATGGAAAAAGCAATTGAGCTGGAAAAACAGCGTCAAGCGGAAGCTGCAAGAAAAGCAGAGGAAGAAAGAAAGAAACAAGAAGCTGCAGAAGCGGCGGCAGCAGCAGAAGCAGCAGCTGCTAAAGCAAAGGCAGCACAGTCGAGCAGCTCAAGTTCTAAATCTAGCTCAAGCTCTAGTTCTAGTTCAAAATCAAGCTCAAGCTCAAGCTCAAGCAGTTCAAGTTCATCTTCTGCAGCATCAACACCTGGTGTATCTTCAGGAAACTGGACAAAACCAGCTAATGGAGTGCTTACTTCTGGCTTAGGTCAACGCTGGGGAACTTTCCATGCGGGAATTGACTTAGCAGCAACAGGTGATAATGTTGCAATTGTTGCAGCAGCAGACGGTGTTGTTATTCGTTCTTACACATCAAGCAGTTATGGTGAAGCGATATTTGTTGCACACTCTATTAATGGCCAACAGTACACAACTGTTTATGCTCATATGAAATCAGGAAGCAGAAAAGTTAGTGCAGGTCAGGTTGTCTCAAAAGGCCAGCGTATCGGTACAATGGGTAATACTGGTGATTCCCAAGGACAGCATTTGCATTTTGAATTGCATAAAGGCGAATGGAATGCAGCTAAATCCAACGCAATCAACCCGATTGGTATTGTTCCAATCTAATAGATTAAAAAAGCTTGTCCACAATATGGACAAGCTTTTTTGTTTTTCCATAAGCGGTCGTAAGGATGTATCCAGATATTACTATGCTATAATAAAGATATGAGTTTTTTAAAGAGGAGCAATGAAAATGAGCGGCAATGATAATAAAGATAATGAAGAGTTGAACCCAATAAGCGGTGCTGGTGCAATCCTTGATGAGGAGACATTATTTATTGTTTCCCAAACATTTAAAGCTTTATCAGATCCGACAAGAATTAAGATTCTCCATCTATTGTCAGAAAAGCAGCATTCTGTTAATGAAATAGCAGAAAGACTGCAGATGCTTCAGTCGACAGTTTCTCATCAGCTGCGGTTTTTGAAAAACCTTCGCCTTGTTAAATATCGCAGGGAAGGAACAACGATGATATACTCTTGCGATGATGAGCATGTTATGAGTGTTTTAAAGCAGATGATTGACCATGCAAGACATCATTAATATGGATATAGAACAGCAGCAGCCAGACTCGTTTGGCTGCTGCTGTTCTATACCCATATTGGAAATAACATTGACACTTTCGAGCCTGCTTACATATAATATGAATATATGAGTAATTGTTCATATAATGATTTTCTCGATAATTAAGTGATATTAAATAAATCAATCCTTTTCTGACAGGGAAGAATTTCATTTAAGACAATTAATGAAAGAGGGGAAAACCATGGAGGAAGGAAAACAGCTGCAAAGGAAAGACTTTATATTAGAAGGGCTGGACTGTGCGAATTGTGCCATGAAAATTGAGCGGGGTGTTGCCACGATAGAGGGTGTGAATGAATGCCAAGTCAATTTTGCGACACAGACATTGTCCTTACAGTTCAGTGACGAAGAAGGCCCGATAATCGCAAAAGCGGAAAAGGCAATAAAACGGTTGGAACCGCATGTAAAATTAAAAGAAAAAACAGCGGGGGAAAATCGGCAAACAAACAAGCATGATCATGCTCATCATCAGCATGGTCACAGTCATAGTCACAGCCATGGACATTCACATGACCATGGAAGCAAGAGCATGCAAAGAATGATAACACGGCTTGTAATCGGGACGATAATCGCTCTTTTTGCTTATTTTCTTCCGCTGGATGGTGTTATAAAGCTGTCTGCCTTTGTTGTTGCCTATCTTATTATTGGCGGAGACATTGTATGGCGGGCTTGTACAAATATCGTCCGCGGCCAAGTATTTGATGAGCATTTCTTAATGGCCATTGCCACGATAGGAGCATTTGCAATTCAAGAATATCCAGAGGGCGTTGCTGTCATGCTGTTTTATCAAGTCGGCGAGCTGTTCCAGGGAGCTGCTGTAAACCGTTCACGTAAGTCGATTAGCAGCTTAATGAATATCAGACCAGATTATGCCAATGTGATGAAAGGGGAGACCCTTGAAAAGGTGTCTCCAGAAGAGGTAACAATCGGTGATATTATCGTTATCAAGCCTGGAGAGAAGATACCGCTTGACGGTATTGTCGTTGAGGGTAAATCAAGCGTTGATACTTCGGCATTGACAGGGGAGTCCATGCCAAGAGATGTAGAGCCGGGACATGATATACTCAGCGGCTTCATCAATAAAAATGGAGTGCTCACTGTCAAGGTAACGAAGGAATATAGTCAGTCTACTGTTGCGAAAATTTTGGAACTTGTTCAAAATGCCAGCAGCAGAAAAGCGCCGACAGAAAACTTCATCACGAAATTTGCTCGTTACTATACACCGGTTGTGGTAATCATTGCAGCATTATTAGCTGTAGTGCCTCCTCTATTTTTGGAGGGTGCTGTATTTTCTGATTGGCTGTATCGTGCCTTGATTTTCTTAGTTATCTCTTGTCCATGTGCGCTCGTTGTTTCTATTCCTCTTGGCTTTTTCGGCGGAATAGGTGCTGCATCTAAAGCGGGAATTCTTGTAAAAGGCAGCAACTATTTGGAGGCCTTGAATGATGTTAAGTATGCGGTGTTTGATAAGACAGGTACCCTTACGAAGGGAGTATTTGAAGTAGTGTCTGTGCATCCTGCTAACGGTTATTCAGACCAAGATGTTCTGCGGAATGCGGCAAGTGCAGAGATTCATTCTAACCATCCGATTGCCGAATCAATCAGAAAGGCTTATGGGGGCGCAGTTTCAGAAGCAGATGTAAATGATTATGAGGAAATCCCAGGCTACGGAATCATTGCAGCTGTTAATGGTTTAAAAGTATTAGCTGGTAACTACAAGCTGATGGTGAAGGAAGGAATTGATTTCGAGTTAAGAGAAGAGATTGGAACAATTGTCTATGTAGCAGCAAATAAGGAGTTTATTGGCTCACTTGTCATATCCGACCAATTGAAGGAGGATGCCAAGCAGGCTATTGCAGCATTGAAGCAAGCTGGCATTAAAAAAACGGTTATGCTTACAGGGGATGCTGCTGCGGTGGGCGCAAGTGTTGCTAAGTCTCTAAATATAGACGTTGTGCATGCAGAGCTCCTTCCACAGGATAAGGTAGAAGAGATAGAAAAACTGGATAAAAGAAAATCGCCAAAAGAGAAGATCTTATTTGTAGGAGACGGGATTAACGATACACCTGTATTAGCGCGGGCAGATGTAGGCATGGCGATGGGCGGCTTAGGTTCAGATGCAGCCATTGAAGCAGCTGATATAGTCATTATGACAGATGAACCTTCAAAAATTGCCTCTGCCATTTCCATTGCTAAAAAAACGCGCAAGATTGTTTGGCAAAATATTGTGTTTGCGTTAGGAGTTAAAGCGCTGTTCCTTTTGCTTGGGGCCTTTGGAGTTGCTACAATGTGGGAAGCGGTGTTTTCAGATGTTGGAGTTACCTTAATTGCTGTGCTGAATGCAATGAGAGTCTTATCTATAAAAAATCTTCCATGAAATTAGTCAGCCACTGTCTTTTAGACAGTGGCTCTTTTTATGCTACATTACATTTGGAGGTGTACCATGCTCTGCCGGCGGTGCAGGCTTTAATTTTGGAGCAGGACCGAATGGAGGTACGTCCTTTACGTATTGGAATGTGCCCATACCATCCATACTTGGACCAGATGCCCATCTTCCTTTGCTGCTTTCGTCTCCCATCGAATGGTTCAAGAATAAATAAGAAACCTCTCTTTTTTCCAATTCCTTCGGGAACGTGCTTGGAACAACAACCCCTTCTTGCTGTTCGAGTTCATAAATAGCAGCAAGCCATTGATTTTGATGCATAGTGTCCCTTGCGATAAGGTAGGAAAGCATATCTTTAATACCTCTGTCATCTGTTTGTTCAAAAATTCTTACTGCCTGCAATCTTCCTTGTGATTCAGCATGCAGGTTAGAACGCATATCTGCAAGCAGATTGCCGCTCGCAATGATATAGCCGCTGTTCCAAGGCACTCCGTTGCTGTCTTTTGGAGTTGCTGATAAGCCGGATACGATAGCGTGCTGTGGGTCCATCCCGCCGATAATCGCCGCTAACGCAGGATTAGTAGCAGCTGCAGACTCCAGTTCGGTTACAGGTGCATCATCTAAGAGACGGGCAACCATTGTGGACAATAGCTCAATATGACCTATTTCCTCCGTACCTGTATCTAACAGTAAATCTCTGTATTTTGCATGTCCTCTTGTACCCCATGCTTGAAATAAATATTGATTCATAACAGACATTTCTCCAAATTGGCCGCCGATTAGTTCTTGAATTCTTCTAGCGAAAAGTGGATCTGGTTTTTCTGGCTTTGCTTGGTATGCTAGTTCTTTTATATGATAAAACATTTTAGGCATTCCTCCCTTTCGTCTGTATAGGTTATTCAACTAGGGAAAATAGGTGCACTTTAAATAGCGTACAGCAAAAGCTGTCATCATAACTTGTCTGCTCTCGGCATATAGATTCAGTAAGGCTATTCTCATGAAGAAGGAAGAGAGGACGATCTTAGATGAATCGAAAATTGCTGGTGATATGCATGACAAGCTCCCTCATAGTTGGAGCCGGCGGCACTTATATTGGAATGAATATATGGGAAGAGAATAAAACGAAGTCTGATTCAGCAGCAAGCAGCAATGCGACAGCCTTATCGAAGGTTGACAAAGCGTATAACCTGATCTTAAACAATTATGTGGAAAAAGTAGATAAGGCTGAATTAGAGGAGGGTGCAATTAAGGGCATGCTTTCTACCCTCGATGATCCGTATTCTGTTTATATGGACAAGGACAGCGCAAAACAGTTTGAACAAGCTCTTGATTCCTCTTTTGAAGGCATTGGTGCTGAAATAAGCGCAGAAGACGATAAGGTTATTATTGTGTCGCCAATAAAGGATTCTCCTGCAGAAAAGGCTGGTATTAAAGCAAATGATGAAATTGTTAAGGTGGACGGAGAAAGTGTACAAGGCTTTGATCTGTATGATGTGACGCAAAAGATTAGGGGAGAAAAAGGCACGAAGGTAGAATTGGAGATTGTCAGACAAGGGCTGGAAAAGCCGCTGCAAATAGCCGTTGTCCGTGATGAGGTTCCGCAAATTACGGTTCATTCCTCTGTTAAAAGAGAGGGCGGAGAAAATATCGGTTATATTGAAATTACCTCCTTTTCACAGGAGACAGCTTCTGAATTTCATAAGGCATTACAGGAGCAAGAGCAGCAAGGAATTGCCGGCTTGATATTGGATGTCAGAGGCAACCCAGGGGGACTGCTTACAAGTGTGAATGAGATTTTAGGAGAGTTTGTGACTTCAGACAAGCCTTATGTGCAAATTGAGCATCGAGATGGAGAGACCGAACAATTCTACTCTGACTTAAAACAAAAGAAGGATTATCCAGTTGTTGTGCTTGTAGATAATGGAAGTGCCTCAGCATCAGAAATAATGGCTGGTGCTATGAAAGAAGCGGAAAACTACACACTTATTGGTGAAAAGACGTTCGGTAAGGGGACAGTTCAGCAAGCTGTGCCAATGGAGGATGGAAGCAAAATTAAATTAACTTTATTCAAATGGCTCACACCTGATGGGAATTGGATTCATAAAAAAGGGATAGAACCAAACTTGGAAGTGGAGAAATCGGCTTTATACAAAACTCATCCACTTCAAATAGAAAAGACGTTGAAGCGGGAAATGAACACCGAGCAAGTCAAGTATGCGCAGGAGATTTTAACAAGTCTTGGCTATCGGACAGACAGGCAGGATGGTTATTTCAGCAGCCAGACAGAAATTGCTGTGAAGGCCTTTCAAGGAAGCAATAATTTGACAGAAACAGGAACGATAGACGCAAATACAGCCGAAAAGATGCAGCAGGCAGTCAGAACGGAAATGCAAAAAGATGAAAACGATATGCAGCTGCAAACCGCTTTGCGATATATCGTGAATTAGAGAAAGCACACCTTAAAGAAGGTGTGCTTTTTCGTGTTGTTTACTTATTTAAAATGCTGTCCTCCAGCACGAGTGTTTTATCGCCATAGACCTTCGTAATATGCCTTTCTCCCCAATTACATAGTGCATCAAGAATACTTTGCAGGCTTTGACCATATTCACTCAGCTCGTATTCTACCTTAGGTGGAATTTGCTGATAAATGATTCGGTTAATAATGCCGTCCTCTTCTAATTCACGAAGCTGTTGTGTTAACATTTTTTGGGTAATATTAGGCATTAATCGCTTTAGTTCGCTTGTCCGTTTTTTGCCATGTGTAAGATGGCATAGGATTACACATTTCCACTTGCCGCCGATTACCTCAAGGGTTGCCTCAACAGAAATATTGTATTTCTTCTTTTCCATGCTGTAACCTCCAGATGATATTATAGGCACTAAAAAGTACCTATAGTACTTTGCGGTGCCTATATCACAAAAAAGTACGTACTTTTCAAAGATATCTATATGATTCATAATAACATTTGCCGGCCGAAAAGCAAGCTGATAAAAATTCATTCCACTAGTGGATCATTATATATCAAGCATCAAGAAGGAGGACATATGAGTAATCGTAAGAATGGAAGCGTGTATGCCTTGCTTGCATTGGCAGTCAGTGCTTTCGCAATTGGTACAACAGAATTTATTAGTGTCGGTCTTCTGCCTTTAATTTCAGCAGACTTGAATGTCAGCATTACTGCAGCAGGATTGACAGTATCCATTTACGCTCTTGGTGTTACAATCGGTGCGCCAGTTTTGACGTCCATCACCTCAAGAGTTTCCAGAAAAACATTATTATTATGGATTATGATCGTATTTATTATTGGTAACAGCATTGCTGCAGCAGCGAGCAGCCTTACTGTCTTGTTAATAGCAAGAATAATCTCTGCATTATCACATGGTATCTTCATGTCAATCGGCTCAACGATTGCAGCAGATCTTGTCAGCAAGGATAAAAGAGCAAGTGCTATTTCAATTATGTTCACAGGACTAACAGTAGCAACCATAACTGGTGTGCCAATTGGAACATTTATCGGCCAGCAATTCGGCTGGCGATTAGCATTTGTTGCAATAGTGCTTGTTGGTATTATCGCATTTATTGCCAATAGCATTCTTGTCCCGAAGAATCTTTCAAAGGCCAAGCCTTCTACGTTTAAAGATCAGCTTTTGTTAGTGACTAAGAGCAGATTGCTGCTTTTGTTCATTATCACAGCATTAGGCTACGGGGGGACATTTGTTGTCTTTACGTATCTTTCACCGCTTCTTCATGAAATCACTGGTTTCAAGGAAAGCACAGTTGCAGGCATCCTGCTTTTATATGGAATGGCCATCGCAGCAGGGAATATGATTGGAGGCAGGCTTTCTAATAAAAAGCCGCTCACAGCTCTGTTTTACATGTTTATAGCACAAGCTATCATCCTATTTTTGCTTATCTTTGCCTTGCCGTATAAAGGTGCAGGCCTTGCGTTGATTATATTAATGGGTCTGTTGGCGTTTATGAATGTGCCTGGACTGCAAGTTTATGTTGTGATGCTTGCAGAGCGGTATGTGCCTGGAGCAGTTGATGTCGCCTCTGCTGTTAATATCGCTGCCTTCAATGCAGGTATCGCGATTGGTTCTTATTTAGGTGGAGTTGTTACTAACTCATTAGGTTTAATTCATACAGCTTGGGTCGGCGGAGTAATGGTAGCAGCCGCAGTACTGCTGACTGGCTGGAGCTTAGTGTTAGAGAAAAAAGCAAATAAAAAGGAATGGGGTAAATAATATGAAACATTTACAAGATACAGTCGCATTAGCAAATGGAGTAAAAATGCCATGGCTCGGATTAGGAGTATTTCAAGTTGAGGATGGAGCAACAGTTGTAGAATCTGTTCGTGCCGCGATTAAAAACGGATACCGCAGTATTGATACGGCAGCTATTTACCAAAATGAAGCAGGTGTCGGCCAAGGAATCAAGGAGGGAATCGAGCTTGCTGGAATTAGCCGGGAAGATCTCTTCATTACATCGAAAGTCTGGAATGATGACCTTGGTTATGAAAAAACATTGGCCGCATTTGAGGCTAGCTTAGAGAAGTTAGGTCTTGATTACTTGGATTTATATTTAATTCATTGGCCAAAGGCTGGAAAGTACAAGGAAGCATGGAGAGCGCTAGAAACTCTTTATAAGAATAAAAAAGTTAAGGCAATCGGTGTCAGCAACTTTCAGGTTCACCATCTTGAAGATTTAATGAAGGACGCAGAAATAATGCCGATGATCAATCAAGTCGAGTTCCATCCAAAACTTACACAAACAGAAGTAAGAGCCTTCTGCCAAAGTCACGGTATCCAAGTGGAAGCATGGTCGCCATTAATGCAAGGTCAGCTTCTGGATCATGAGCTGTTAAAAAGCATTGGGGCAAAGTACAATAAATCTGTAGCACAAGTTATCATCCGTTGGGACTTGCAAAATGGGATTATCACAATCCCTAAATCTATTAAAGAGCATCGAATTATTGAAAATGCTGATGTGTTTGACTTCATATTGACTGATAAAGAAATGGAGCAAATCACTGAATTGAACGAAAATCTGCGTGTAGGTCCAGATCCAGATAATTTTGATTTTTAATACGAAAAAGGTCTGCTTCCACTATGGGAGCAGGCCTTTATTGATTAGCTAGTGGTAAAAGGCTTTAAATTTAATATCACCATCTATTCTTATCATGTACAGACCAACAAGGTTGTAAGGATAACTTTTAAGTTAATTCACCAATTTACCTATACATGTACGTACGAATATATGGTAGAATGTACGTGTCATCAAGTTTACCATAGAAAAAGATAATCAGTTGGAAAGGGGATAGGTGAATGAAGCTGGCGATCGCAAGCGACCATGGCGGCTTTCATTTAAAGGAGGCTGTTAAGGCCTACTTGGAGGGTAGTGGTATGACAGTTCTCGATTTTGGCTGCACGAGCACAGATAGTGTTGATTTTCCTGGTTATGCGAAAACAGTAGGAGATGCTATTAATTGTAAAGAAGTTGATTTAGGAATTCTCTGTTGCGGTACAGGAATTGGGATGAGCATTGCCGCTAATAAAATCAAAGGTATTCGTGCTGCTGCAGTAGGAGATGTATTCACAGCAAAAGCGACAAGAGAGCATAATGACAGCAATGTTCTCTGTCTTGGCGAGCGTGTAACCGGTGAAGGATTAGCGTTGACGATAGTAGAAACATGGCTGAATGCTGAGTTTTTAGGAGGCAGGCATGCCCAAAGGGTCAATGCTATCGGTGAACTGGAGGCAGGGCTATAATTTAAGGGATAACTCTGAAAAATCTGCCAGAAAAAATCCCCTAAAAAGACAAGTTTTTTTCCATTGCTCTCATAATCCTATATAATACCATTATATGAAATTAAAAACGCATGCAATTAATTAGGGGGTAAAATGCTTTGAAAGTTGGAGTAATTGTCTTTGGGAGTTTGCCTGCAGGGGTCAAACAAATAGTGTATAAGTTGCAGCTTCATTTAACTCCTAAGCACGAATTGGTTGGAATGGAGATAGAAAAGGGAACGGGAACAGCAAGATATAAGGAGCTTAACATAAACAGCGACTCTCCTTACTTGAGCGATTCAATGCTTATGATGTCTGCATATCCTGAAGATGATAAATGGGAAGAAATTTTTTCTGCAGTAGATACTGCTGTTGTCATTGGAAATGCAGAGGCGAAAGAAAAATGGACAAGCTATTTGGCTGACCATTCTTCCGTACGCTCTTTATTTGTTCCGGTGTCAATTTTTAATGATATAGAAGGTTCTGAAACCACGCTTGGTTATGATACAGCGGTGAACAGCATCGTCGATAATATTCTTAGAGTGAAGGATACAATTAACTCCTTGAAATATGACAATCCGCGGTTATTCGGTTTTTCTATAGATGGAAGCCCCTCCATTAAAATGCTGGAGGACATTTCGAGTGCAGGAGACGGGCATTTCTTTGCTCCTGAATTTGGAGCAGATGAAATGGACGCACTAAAGGAACGCATCGAAGCAAGCTTTACAGAATGGAACACTTCTTCTGTCCTTGTATATAGTGCTGCTGCACATGCTTCAGCAATAGAACAAGTTGTTGACCATCTGAAAGTAGATTTTAAATATACGGAAATCGATGAGGCACTTTGTATGGGGACAAACCCGACAGCAGCTGACCGAATTTTAGCTAACAGACTGACAGGCGGGATTCTTTCTTGGTTAGAGCAAAAGCAAGAAACAGGCCAATTGGCTGTACAAACGGACGAAATTGCATTTATAAAGAAATAATAAAAACCTGATAAAGGACTGGTATAGATGAGCGAATTGACGAAGACAAATATTGAACAAATGGCGGTCAATACTATTAGAACACTTTCCATTGATGCCATCGAGAAATCCAACTCTGGCCACCCAGGAATGCCGATGGGTGCAGCACCGATGGCGTATGCGCTTTGGGCAAAGGAAATGAATCATAACCCTGCCAATCCTGAATGGTTTAACCGTGACCGTTTCGTCTTATCTGCAGGACATGGCTCTATGCTGTTATACAGCCTGCTTCACCTGTTCAACTACGGAGTGAGCATCGACGACTTGAAGAACTTCCGTCAATGGGGAAGCAAAACACCTGGACATCCAGAATTCGGCCACACTCCTGGAGTGGAAGCAACAACAGGTCCGCTTGGACAAGGGATTGCGATGGCAGTAGGTATGGCAATGGCAGAAAGACATCTTGCTGAGACATACAATAAAGGCGACTATCAAGTTGTTGATCATTATACATACAGCATCTGCGGCGACGGTGATTTAATGGAGGGGGTTTCAGCAGAAGCAGCATCCCTTGCAGCACATCTAAAGCTTGGAAGATTGGTTGTTCTATATGATTCCAATGATATTTCTCTTGACGGTGATCTTCATCTTTCCTTCTCAGAAAGTGTGCAAAAGCGTTTTGAAGCATATGGCTGGGAGGTTCTTCGTGTTGAGGATGGCAATGATATCGCGGCAATTCAAGCAGCTATTGCACAAGCGAAGAAATCAGATGTGCCGACATTGATTGAAGTTAAGACAGTTATTGGCTACGGTTCGCCGAATAAAGGCGGTAAATCAGCTTCCCACGGTGCACCGCTTGGAGCTGACGAAACATTGCTTGCAAAGCAAGCTTACAGCTGGGAATATGAAGAAGCATTCCATGTGCCTACTGAGGTTGCTGAGCACTATGCAGGTTTAGCTGCTGAAGGTCAGACAAAGGAAAATGAGTGGAATAAAATGTATGAAGCTTATAAAGCGGAATATCCGGAGCTTGCAACTCAGCTGGAAACAGCAATTAAAGGGGAAGTGCCAGCGAATCTTCAAGAAAGCTTGCCTGATTTCGAAGCTGGAAGCGCAATGGCAACAAGAGATTCTTCTGGAAAGAGCATTCAAGCAGCGGCAAAAGCAATTCCAGCATTCATCGGCGGTTCAGCTGACTTGGCAGGCTCTAATAAAACGCTGATCGGTCATGAAAAGAACTTTGGTCTGGATGGCTATGCAGCTAAAAATATTTGGTTTGGCGTACGTGAATTTGCGATGGGTGCAGCTATTAATGGTATGGCATTGCATGGCGGTGTGAAGGTGTTTGGAGCGACATTCTTTGTTTTCTCTGACTATCTGCGTCCTGCTATCCGTCTTGCAGCATTAATGAAGCTTCCTGTCACATATGTTTTCACACATGACAGTATTGCTGTCGGTGAAGACGGACCAACGCATGAGCCGGTTGAGCAGCTTGCTTCCTTGCGTGCAATGCCAGGTCTGTCTGTCATTCGTCCTGCTGATGCTAAGGAAACAGCAGCCGCATGGCAAATTGCCTTGGAAAGCAAGGATACTCCAACTGCATTAGTGCTGACTCGCCAAAACTTGCCTACATTGGATTTAACTAAGGCTGAGGCATTTAATGGCGTAAGTAAAGGAGCTTATACCGTTTCTGCCGCAAAAGGGGAGACGCAAGGTTTGCTGCTTGCGAGCGGATCTGAAGTGTCTCTAGCCATTCAAGCACAAGCAGAACTTGAAGCAGACGGAATTTCTGTAGGTGTTGTCAGCATGCCAAGCTGGGACTTGTTCGAAAAGCAGTCTCAAAGCTATAAAGACAGCGTGCTTCCAGACAGCATTCAAGCTCGTGTAGCAATCGAAGCAGGTGCTTCATTAGGATGGAGAGAGTATATCGGTGCTAAAGGAGAGCATATTACAATCGATCATTTCGGTGCATCTGCTCCAGCTGATAAGCTTTTCCAAGAATACGGCTTCACAGTAGAGAATGTGAAGGCGAAAATGAAAGCAGCTATAGAAGCTGCGAAATAACAATAGAAGCCTGCCGTTTCTGGCAGGCTTTATTTATTGGTTTTGATTATTCTTATATGAAATTATCTCTCCTGGGCTTTCTATTAGTTTGCTAGTAGAATATAATAGATTTATATTATGAGGAATATCACGTTCTTGTGCATATAGTAATTTCAACTAGTTTTAAAAAAAGGTGGGACTCTTCATGTGGCAAGATTGGCTAATTGAATTATTAAAGGGGTTTGGAAAACTATTTCTTCATCCTTTGTTTTATCTTTCCTTTTTGTTAGCAGCCTATTTAGGTGTCTCAAGGGTGAAGAAGGAGCGAAAGGATTTCACCATCAGGGCATTGAATGCTTATTTTGAGCTGAAACAGCTTCTGCCTGTTGGCGTCATTATAGGATTGTGCCTATCGATAATATCGATTGGATTAGTTCTCGTAGTGCCGATGGAAATGGTTATCTATACAGGCATCTTCACTCTGCTTCTAAGCTTAATTTGGAAGACACGTTTGCTTTCTCCCGTGTATACTGTTGGTCTTGGAATATTGGCAAGCATCGCTTCTCTGTATATGGGATGGGATTTCTTCCTCTTTTCTGAGAGCGTAATTGGCGGAGATACATATATCTTTCCAACTGCTGTTGCGGTGTTAGGCTTGCTGCTTGCAGCAGAGGGCTTACTGATTCAGAAGAATGGCAGCAAAGGAACATCACCTCGCCTGACAAAAAGCAGCAGGGGACAAGCAATCGGCATCCATTTGTCAGAAAGAGCTTGGCTTGTGCCATTGTTTCTGTTTCTTCCAGAAGGAGTGCTGTCTATTCCTGTTGATGGATGGCCGGTCTTTACTGTTGGTGATCAAACATACTCCATCATCCTTGTGCCGTTTTTGCTAGGATTCAGACAAGCTGTACAAGCAGTGCATCCTACAGTTGCAGTGCGAGCAGTCGGCAAAAGGGTGTTCTGGCTCGGCCTGTTTATTGCAATAAGTGCGGCAGCTGCTTATTATTTCCCTCTTGCGGCTATAGGTAGTGTTATTGTGGCTATTATCGGCCGTGAATGGATTACGGCAGGTCAAAAAGCGAAGGAAAAAAATAAAGGCTTTTATTTCACGAAAAAAAATAATGGCATCATGATTTTAGGTGTTGTTCCTGACTCTCCAGCAGATAAGATGGGGCTTAAAATCGGTGAAATTATCACAAAAGTGAACAGCATTCCAGTGCAGGACGAAATTCAGCTTTACACTGCACTGCAAAAAAACTCAGCTCATTGCAAAATGGAAGTTCTCGATACAAACCATGAGGTTCGTTTTACTCAGAGGGCATTGTACGAAGGAGACTATCATAAGCTTGGCATTCTGATGATTCAGGATGAAAAGGCGAAAGGCAATCAAGCAGTATAAACATAGGTAAAAAAGATTCCTGTAAATAGCAGGGATCTTTTTTTGCGGAAAAGCCTCATTTCTCCTAATACAAATGCCGGTACCAGAATAGTACAAGCTAACATATTATAAGGTGAATGGCAAAATTAATAACAAGGAGTGAATGGTAATGGACAGAGGTACACTCATTCGTACATTAGTGTTGGCAATCGCATTGGTCAACCAAGTCCTAGTTTCCTTTGGTTTATACGAAATTCCTGGGACAAGTGAGGATTGGACAAACTACCTGACTAACGCATTTACAGTTATAGCAGCTGCAATTGCTTGGTTTAAGAATAACTATGTAACTGCAAAAGGGAAAATGCAGAAGGAAGTTTTGAAGGCAAGTAATCTTACGAACGCGAAATAAAGGATAGAGCACCGTGATGGTGCTCTTCTTCTGTTTAATTGAGTTTTGACTTCTTTTGAGCGTATTAATTTTTTATTTAAAGTGATTATTTTATAATAGAACAGAAAGACTAGGAAGGAATTCCAAAGTACTCGATGAAAAGAGGTCAAAACAATGAAAATAGAGGTATGGTCAGATTTTGTATGTCCATTTTGTTATATAGGCAAGCGCCGTTTAGAGGAAGCTATTGCTCAGTTTCCTGGTAAAGATCAAGTAGAGGTTGAGTTCAAAAGCTTTGAATTAGACCCAAATGCAAAACCTTACTCCGGCACGGGAATCAATGAAGCGCTGGCAAAAAAATACGGCATGAGCATTGAGGAAGCAAAACGAGCAAATGAAGGAATTGGCAGCCAGGCTGCTGGTGTCGGTTTGCAATTTAACTTTGATGATATGAAGCCAACAAATACATTTGACGCTCATCGCCTGGCGAAGTTTGCGGCAACTGTCGGCAAAGAAAAGGAAATGACAGAAAAGCTGTTAGCTTCTTACTTTACAGAATCAAAGCTGATAAGCGACCATGACGTATTAGTAGAAATTGCTCAATCTGCAGGTATAGAAAAAGCAGAAACTTTAGCTGTTTTAAATGACTCTACAAAATATGCAAATGATGTCAGAATTGATGAAGCTTTAGCACAGCAAATGGGAGTGACTGGAGTTCCGTTTTTTGTTATTAATCAAAAGTATTCTATCTCAGGCGCACAGCCGACTGAAACATTCAAACGTGCTCTTCAGCAAGTTTGGGAAGAAGAAGGAAACGCACCTAAACTGCAAGACCTTTCAGGAGGAAATGCAGGAGCAGCTTGCACAGATGATAACTGTGAAATTCCTGAAAAATAATAGACCTAAAGTTATCTAACAACGAAGGGAGCAATATTTGCTCCCTTCGTTGTTTTTTATTGAAGGATGCACTTTGCTTGTAAAAGATAACAGTGTGGCTTGAAGTCTGAATTTCTGGGACTCAAACCATTATTTTTTAGATAACCGATAGTTTTCAAGAGCCTAATATGCCTCGCCCTAAAAAGCCCTAAAGGTTATTGATAACTCCGATTAATTACTATAAAGACTTGGAAGAATATACTCACCAAAGAACAGCCAGCTTTGTTTCTTTTATAGTGTTTAAATTGTGTTTACATAAAAAAGTAATTGACATGTAAGCATCTTCTAATTTAAAATTACATGCATGTGCAATTATAAGTAGTGCAACTATTTTTTGTGGAAAGGATACCGATATGTCAGATAAGTATATGGATAATAAAGAGTTAGGCTTGATACTTTCGAGGACTTATTTAGCTTTTAAAAGAGCAGCTACCCGTCAGATGAGCAGCTTTGGACTGACACCAGAACAGTTTTCTGTGCTGAGCGAATTAAGCAAGACGGAGGGAGTTTCCCAAAAGCGGCTGGCAGAGCTGACAGAAAGAGACCAGACAACAGTTGGTAAGATTCTGGATAAGCTCATAAAAAAAGAGCTTGTAAGTCGTTCTGCAGATCCGTCTGACAGGAGAGCGGTCCGGTTAATTATCACGAGAAAGGGTCTCGATTTGCATGCGCAAATATGGCCAGAGCTCGAGCAGCTTGAAAACCAGACATATAAAGGTCTTAAGGAATCGGAAGTTGAGAGCTTCATCCACATATTAAATAAAATGTATGATAATCTTTCGTAATTTTTTTTAAGAATATACATGCATGTGCAACTTTTTTTGTGAACAGTAGTAAAGGGGAGTAGGAATGAAGATTTTACAAGGTTTTAAAAATATGATGAAAATTCCACAGACAAAAATTGGTTTAGTATTTGCTATTTTTGTGCCTGTGTTCTTTATGATCGTCTGGATGACTGGATATAATCATGCAACAGAAAGACTGGATGAGCTTAATGTTGGCATTGTTAACGAAGATGGAGCGGCAAGCAAAGCGTTAGAAGAACAAATTGCCAAAAGCAGCCCTTTCCATATTGTGACCAATTCGGGATTTGAAAAAGCGAAGGAGCAGCTTGATAAAGGCAATTATGCAATGCTTATCGTTATTCCTGCCAAATTCGCAGAGGAAATGGGCAGTGGCAATGGGGAACTGACTTTCTATGTTAATGAGGCAAACTCACAAGTAGCTGTGTCTATGATGGAAAAAGCAGCATCCGAAATCAGTGCAAATATAGGTGTTCATAGCGGTGTTAAAGCAGATATTGTGAAAACAAACGAGGTTCATAATTTCGCAGCATCTATGCTTCCGATGATTTTTGGCTTTATCACCTATATAGCTGTAATGACGATGAATATCCAATTTAATCTTGTTTCTCAAATCATGAAAAAACATAACTCAAAATGGCAAATTTTCTGGAGCAGGCAGCTGTTGCTGGTCATCGTAGCGCTCGTTGTTCCGACAATCATTGTCAGTCTTGCGGTCAGCTTTCAAGATGTGGCTGCGCCATACTGGAAGATATGGCTGTTCCATGTGTTAACAGCAGCAGCATGCATCAGCTTCACACAAATGAGTTTCAGCTTATTTGGCAATGCAGGACCGCTCTTTAATGTAGCGATGGTTCCATTGCAGTTAATGACAGCAGGCAATATTATTCCAGCAAATATGCTTGCACCGTTTTACCAGCATTTCGGTGCCTTCTTGCCTGCTTCTAATGGGGTGCAAGGATTCACGAAGTTGATTTATACAGGAGATTCAGTATCATCATTCGCAGTGAACCTTGTGCTTATACTGATTGTGACATTTGCTATCACGGTTATCAGACTGGCAGCACAAAAAGAAAAAGCAGTTAATTCTGCGGTATCTGCAAAGCAATTAGCTCATTAAAAAAAAGGAAAATCCATCATTTTCGATGGATTTTCCTTTTTTAGTATAGCTGTCGACTTTCAGTTAGCATTAATACCTCCTGTGCTTTAACAGGCTTGGAGAATAAGAAACCTTGAATGCTGTAGCAACCCATTTCTTGCAGCAAATGAAGCTGTTCCTTCAGTTCGACACCTTCTGCTACAAGGTTGAGATTCAGGTTATTAGCTAAAGTGATAATGGTATGAACGATGGCGTTATTCGTTTCTGTCCCAAGATTTTGAACAAATTCTCTCGGGATTTTCAGGGCATCAATCGGCAGCTCCGTTAAATAGGACAAGGAGGAATGACCTGTGCCGAAATCATCTATTGAAATTCGGACACCCAATTCTTTCAGCCTGTGCATGGTGGCCACTGTTTTTTCAATTTGGTTCATGGCAATCGCTTCTGTAATTTCGATAATTAAGTAGTTTGGATCAAAGCCTGATTCAGCTACTGAAGCAGCAATGAAATCAACAAGGTCACTTGATTGAAATTGTTTCGGTGAAATATTAATCGATACTTGAATTAAATTCCCGCTGTCATGCCAAACTCTGCCTTGTCTGCACGCTTCTTTTATGATCCATTCTCCAATCGGAATGATTAAGTTCGTTTCTTCTGCAAGATCAATAAAATGAAATGGTGTCAGCAATCCTAATTTAGGGTGCTCCCATCTGATTAACGCCTCTGCACCGTATATAAGATCTTCCTGAGTATCCACTTGCGGCTGATAATAAAGGACGAACTCATCATTTTGAATAGCGTGATGCAAATCCTGTTCTAGTCTTAAGTGATTTTCAGACACACCCTCCATTCCAGGCTTATAGAAATTATATTGATTTTTTCCATTCTTTTTTGAGTAATACATCGCAATATCTGCTTGTTTCATCATGGTGACTGCGCTTTTTTCTGTTCCTTCTGATAAAGAAATGCCCATGCTTGGAGTTGTGACAACATAATTTTCTTTAATGAAGTAAGCGGGTGTTAATGCTTTCATCATTTGCTCAAGCAGCTCTATGATTTCGTCCTCTGTTTTACGGTTTTTTAACAAAATCGTAAATTCATCACCGCCCAATCTGGCGAGTATGTCACCAGGGTGGATGACAGAGTTCAGCCTTGTTGAGATTGATACAAGCAATTCATCACCAGCATCATGCCCTAACGAGTCATTAATCACTTTAAAACGGTCAAAATCAATGAAAATAACAGCCATTAAGCCTGATTTTGCTGATTTAATCCCTTTTCGCAGCGACTCTTCAAAATAAGCTCTGTTTGCTAATCCGGTCAGTGAATCATGATAAGCTAAAAACTGGATTCGTTCATTGCTTGCAATAGCGTTTGTAATATCTTTTGAGATGACAAATACGCCGGCAACTTCCATGTTTATATACATTGGAATGAAGGTTATATAATAAAAATATCTTTTGCCAAAATCATCCCGATAATCCACTTCAAAGCTTTGATGCAGGCCTTGAAGAGCGATATGAAAGCTTTTCTCAACAACCTGTCTTTTTTCTTTGAATATATGAAAAAAGGAAGCTCCTAAAAAGGATTCTATAGGTTCATAAGCCATCCTGACAAAAGCGTTGTTTATTTCAATAATATTGCCTTGTAAATCAAGTGTCATTGCAGCATCTGGATGAAACTTGAACAAGGACATGAATTTTTGATTGTCTGTGCTCGCAGTTTTAAGCAGCCTTTTATAATTTGCCAAAATGATAATCTGTCTTGCCATGATAAGGAAAACGGATAAGAGGCCTCCAATTGCCAAAACAGGATGATGATGATCGACGATAATAATAAAACATATAAAAAATAAGAGGGCAGAATATGGAATAAATATTTGTAAAAAATCGTATCTCCGTCTTTTGGTCATAGCTGCTGCTGGAGTCCTTTTTGCAGCAATGCTCGCTAATGCGATAATCAGCAAAGATAAAATAAATAAAGGGTCAAAATAGCTTCCCGTATTGTATTTAGTGACAAACAGCAAATACATATAGCCCGTATCTGCGGCAATTTGCACGAGTATTCCTATTAAAATTACCGTTAAATTTGTTCTGAGTGGCAGCTCTTTAATGGAAAATAGGATTAATAAGGCTCCAATCAATAAGGCAAGATCACCTAATGGGTATCCGATTGCTGTAGCCAGAAAAATTCCTGTATAACCTTCTGTTTTCAGCAAAGGTTCAAGAAGGAAGTAGTAGCTTAAACAGAATGCAACAATCATTACAATCATTAATTCAAAAATTAGCTGAACACTGCGGAGCAAGGTTCTTTGCATGCTGAAGTAACGGAGGAAACCAGTTAAATAAAAGAAAATCTGCAGCATGTAGAAGATGTCGCTGTAATCTGGGAATGGAACCGTTTGACGCAAAATACTTTCCTGATACAACCAAATCAGCTCTGCGATAAAGTACGTAAATGTGCCGCTGGCAAGCCAAAACCAAAGATTTTTTTCAGGTGTGCTGCTTTTTCGATAAGAAAAGAACAACACAGCAGTGGAAATGAGCGCACCTGCAGCCGATAAAATATTACTGCTCAGCACAGTTATGTGACTGTCTGTTCCAAACAGCAAAACACCATAATAGATTAATATATAGCTGACAATAATAAAAACTCCGATACCGATTCTGTATGTAACTTTCAACTTGCTCATCCTTTTTCCTCACGACTATTAATTGGGTATTTTGTCTCATTATAAACGAAAATATAGGTTATTCCCACAGAATAAGGAAATTAATTAGCTGGTACTATTTTCTAAAGGTGCATGGCTTACTTTTAGGAAAAGCGTTTTTTTTAGAGAAACCTGTCCTTTTTGCGCAATATATGAACATTTGCCTAAAAAATGCATATATATTAATTGACGTATTGTTGATATACATTTAAAATCTTTCCTAAGGGAAACTTTTTTAAATGGAGTAAACAAACGTTAAATTGCCAATTAGCTGAATGCTTAAAAAACTTCAATAAAGGGGAATGACAATGCCGGATAATTTACTGCTAGCTTTTGGGTTAACCTTATTAGCTGGTCTTGCAACAGGTATCGGAAGTTTGCTTGCATTACTTACTTCCAGAACGAATACTAAATTCCTGTCATGGATGCTTGGATTTTCTGCAGGTGTAATGATTTATGTTTCGATGATTGAGATTTTTGTAAAAGCCAAGGATTCACTCGTCAGTTATTTAGGGGAACAGCAGGGGAATTGGCTCACTGTCGGTGGTTTTTTTGCAGGGATTTTACTGATAGCATTAATTGATAAGTTTGTACCAGAACAGGGGAATCCACATGAATTGAAGAAGGTTGAAGATTTGACATCTCCTAAGAAAACGACAGACGCAGCTCTGTTGAAAATGGGGACATTTACAGCGCTTGCCATCGCAATTCATAACTTTCCGGAAGGTATTGCTACATTTACTGCTGCCTTGCAGGATCCAGCACTTGGAGTTGCCATCGCTATCGCAATAGCCATTCACAATATTCCTGAGGGAATTGCCGTTTCCGTACCAATCTATTTTGCAACAGGAGACAGAAAAAAGGCATTCAAATTATCCTTTTTATCTGGTCTTGCAGAGCCGGTCGGCGCTGTCGTGGCATTCTTGATTTTGATGCCATTTTTGAATGATCTTATGTTTGGTTTAATATTTGCAGCAGTTGCAGGAATCATGGTTTTCATATCTTTGGATGAATTATTGCCTGCCGCAAAGAAATATGACGAAGGCCACTTGTCGATTTACGGTCTAGTTACGGGTATGGCTGTTATGGCAGTCAGCTTGCTGCTAGTTATTTAAGATTCATAGCAGCAAGGTGCTACCTTATTTTAAAAGCTTTTTATTTTCGATTTCCATTTTTTCTACTTCAAGCTTCATTTTATCTGTTTCCAGCAAAAAATTCTCATGCCTCAACTTTTCAAGGGTGATTTCATCTTGGATCATCTTTCGTTTTAATTTGAGTTTATCCTTTGAGTGTTCTGTAACAATGGCGATAATAGGAATGGCGAATACCATGATTACTGCGACTAGTCCTGTCATTATGAACCTCCTTCTAGAAATTGTCTTATCATTGATTATACGATAAACCCCTTGTGGATGTTTCAAAAGATGCGATATTTGTTAGATAATCTAATGAAAAAAGAGGAGTTAATGGAAATTCCTCTTTTTTTGTATTACGATGGAGACAAGCATTCTTACCAATTAACGGGGTGAAAGCAATGAATGAAAAAGCAGCAGTAGGTGAAAAGGCGGCAGTTGATTATGTTAAAGATGGCATGGTAGTTGGATTAGGTACAGGTTCAACAGTCTACTATACAATCTTAAAAATAGGCGAAATGGTCCGGAAAGGGCTGAAGATTACAGGTGTGGCGACCTCTGTCCAAACAGAAAAACTGGCCAAAGAGCAAGGTATACCGCTTCTGTCTTTAGATGAGGTAAAAACGATTGATGTAGCGATTGATGGAGCGGACGAAATAAATCATTATTTTCACGCGATTAAAGGCGGAGGCGGAGCTTTGCTGAGAGAGAAAATAATTGCAAAGGCTTCCAAACAGTTTGTAGTGGTTGCTGATTCCAAAAAAGTGGTGCAAAGCTTAGGGGAATTTCCGCTTCCTGTTGAAATAGTTCCGTTTGGAGCTGGTAAAACAGAAGGGTATATTCAAAGCTTTGGCTGTCAGACCGCATTAAGAATGCAAGGGGACTGTCCTTATGTTACCGATAACGGCAACTATATCATTGATTGCCAATTCGGTGAAATAAAAGACCCGGAACAGCTGGAAAAAGAATTGAATAACATAACAGGTGTTGTTGAAAACGGCCTGTTTGTCGATATGGTCAAGCATGTAATTACAATCGGCGAGGATAAACAGGCAATCCTTTTGGACAAGCTTGAATAATCTATTTTAAGAAGTAAGAAATGTCTTCTTCCAACCAAAACCTTTAACTTTGTTAGAGGTTTTTTCCTGCTGTCTAAGAATGTTCATAAAATCCTCACAATATCTCCGTTTTTTTTACTTTATTAAAGTTTCCATTTCATTTTGTAAGTTATATCATCGTTACATGGATAATTTATAAAAGGAAAAATGGTCAGAAGTGCTTCCGTATTTATTTGGGATAGGCTTCTGATGGATAAGCGAAAGGGAGAGAATTCTATGTCATTACGAGAAGATGCTTTAAGAATGCATCAAGAAAAACAAGGTAAATTGGAAGTGAACGCAAAGGTAGAGGTGAAGAATGCACAGGATTTGAGTTTAGCATATTCACCAGGTGTGGCAGAACCTTGCAAGGTAATCCATGAGCAGCCTGAGACGGTTTATGATTATACAATGAAAGGAAACATGGTTGGTGTTGTAACAAACGGCACTGCAGTTCTTGGTTTGGGCAATATCGGAGCAGCTGCTTCTTTGCCTGTAATGGAAGGGAAAGCTATTCTTTTTAAAAGTTTTGCAGGAGTGGATGCATTCCCGATTGCTCTAGACACTACAGATCCAGATAAGGTCGTGGAGACAGTCTCGTTAATGGCTGCCGGCTTTGGCGGAATCAACCTGGAGGATATTGCAGCACCACAATGCTTCGAAATCGAAGAGCGTCTTAAGCAGAAATTGGACATTCCTGTTTTTCATGATGACCAGCATGGAACAGCGATTGTCACAGTTGCCGGACTGCTGAATGCCTTAAAAATTGTTAAGAAGGAATGGAAAGATATTAAGATTGTTTTAAATGGAGCAGGAGCTGCAGGGATTGCTATTACAAAGCTGCTTTACTCATACGGGGTTACAAATATGATCATGTGTGACACAAAAGGGGCAATTTACGCAGGTCGTCCTGAAGGGATGAATGCAGTGAAGGAATCTGTTGCTGCTTATACAAATATAAACAAAGAATCTGGTTCTTTAAGTGATGTGATAAAAGGCGCAGATGTATTCATTGGCGTATCAGTTGCTGGTGCATTAACGAGTGAGATGGTTTCAACAATGAATAAGGATGCTATTATTTTCGCGATGGCAAACCCGGTTCCAGAAATTACTCCAGCTGAGGCGAAGTCTGCAGGAGCTGCCGTTGTCGGAACTGGAAGATCTGACTTCCCGAACCAGGTGAATAATGTGCTAGCATTCCCGGGAATTTTCCGTGGAGCATTAGATGTGCGTGCGACAGATATTAACGAGGAAATGAAGCGAGCTGCAGTTGGTGCAATTGCTGATTTGATTGAAGAGTCCGAATTAAATCCAGATTATGTTATCCCAAGTCCATTCGATCCGCGTGTTGCCCCTGCAGTAGCTGCAGCGGTAGCTAGTGCCGCGATGGACACAAAGGTAGCTAGAATTACAGTTGATCCTCAGCAAGTGTTAAACAGAACTGCTGAGCTGACAAGCATCGGCAATTAATAATGAAAGGCTGCAGCATGAGCTGCAGCCTTTTTGTTTAGGAAGATTGGCCTTCCAGAACAGGGTTTGCTTCTTGGAGAGCTTTTTCTTTTTTCGGTTTCATACTGAAAAGCAGATTTAAAAGGATGGCAACAAGACTTCCGGAAATAATGCCGTCACTGACGATGATGCGCAAGAAGGAAGGAAGTTGGGCAAATAAGTCAGGAACAGCAGTGGCGCCAAGACCGATCGAAACAGAGCAAGCCATTATTAGCAGATTTGCTTGTTTGCTGAAGTCAACAGTACTGAGCATTTTGATACCTGATGATACAACCATTCCGAACATCACGACTGTTGCTCCGCCAAGAACGGGTGTCGGAATGACGGTTGCAAATGCCGCTATTTTTGGAATCAAACCAAGAAATACTAGGATACCGCCAGCTGCAACTACTACATTTTTGGTCTTTACCTTGGACAGCTGTACAAGGCCGACGTTTTGAGCAAAGGTATTATATGGGAAGGCATTCAAAATCCCTCCGAGTGTGATGGCAACACCTTCTGCCCGATACCCTCTAGTCAAGTCTTTGTCAGACAGCGGCTTTTCGCATATTTTGCTGAGGGCGAAGAAAACGCCTGTGGATTCAATGACAATAACAATTCCAACCACCAGCATCGTTAAAATCGGACCGATTTCAAATGTAGGTGTCCCGAAATAGAAAACACTCGGCAAACGGAACCAGCTTGCTTCTGCAACTGGAGAAAAGTCGACTTTTCCCATGAAGGCAGCTGCGGCTGTTCCAACGATAATACCTGCTAATACAGATAGTGACTGAACAAAGCCTTTTGAAAAACGGCTTAAAATAAGAATGAAAAGCAATACACTAAAGGATAAGGCGAGATTCTCGATAGAACCGAAGTCCGGACTTGCAGCTCCGCCTCCCATGTTTTTTATTCCTGATGGTATTAGCGATAACCCGATGATTGTCACGACTGTTCCGATGACAACAGGCGGGAAAAGCTTCGCAATTTTGCTGAAGAGCGGTGCGCAAATGATGATGAACAAACCTGTTACGATAATGGCTCCATATATGGCAGTAATGCCATAGTTAGTGCCGATAGAGATCATCGGCGTGACGGCAACGAAGGAGCTCCCTAATACTACAGGGAGTCCAATCCCTAAATACTTGTTTTTCCATGCTTGCAATAGTGTGGCGATACCGCATGTAAGCAAATCAATTGCGACTAAGTACGCAAGCTGTTCTGCTGTCAGCTCTAAGGCTCTCCCGACTAATAATGGCACGAGGATAGCTCCTGCATACATCGCCAGCACATGCTGAAGACCTAAGGAAAAAATTTTCCCGTTGTTCAGTTTTGTTTTTGTCATCATTATCACTCTCTCATACTTAATGTTAATTAATCTAACATGTTAGGTTATGTTAATTAACATATTAAAGAGTGGGTAAAAATAAGTCATTGGTTATAATGTACAAAATATTTAGAAAATATAGTTTACTTTACACCTGCAGTTGGTTGCTGTACCTGCAAAATCGATTTAATTCGAAATGCCAAGCGTAAATGGAAGGTTGTATCTGCGTCTTTCAGGCTTCTTCCTAAAAGCTCTTCGCATTTCTCCAACCGGTAAATAACAGTATTGCGATGAACAAATAGCCTTTTCGCTGTTTCTGATATTTGACAATGTGTTTCCAAATAAACAGACAATGTATGAAGCAGAATTTGGGCATCTTCTTCCTGCTGCTTATTCGACAGCCCTTGAAAGATATGATCACAAAACTCCTGTAAATCCTTCTCTGGGATAATTCGCAGCATTTCCGAAACATCCTTCGGACGATGCACTTGAATAAACTGTGATTTTGCTGACAGCAAACCTGTATGATAAGCACTCAATGCCTCTTTATAAGCATTCTGCATATTAACGAGCTGATGACTGATGTTGCTGAGCCCAAATGACATCGTTTTTTTGAAGATTTTTTCTATATTACCTTGAAGATCTTTTAAATAGTCGATTGCCTGTGAACGGAATTCTACATTAGAATCGCCGGCTTCCATGATGAGAATACAATGATCTCCTTTTACAAACAGCTGCGTGAGAAAAGGTGCCTTTATTATTTCTGTCTCGAGGAATTCATACAGATAATCTGTTTCAAGCTGGTGCTGTGCGAATGTTTTATGGACATTGCTTTGATCAACCTTGCCAAGAATCATCAGAGAGGGGAGCTCGTTTGTTAAGGAAAACTCTTTGGCTCTGCTGGTGATTTCTTCTTTTGAAGTTATTCGTCCTTCTACCATGTTTAAAAAGAACTCATTGCGTGCTCTTCTGGCATATTGTCTTTCCGTGTTTTCCCGCATAAGTTCAAAGGTGAGGACATTTGTAGCCTGTTCAATTGTCAAAAGTAAATTTTTATCGTGAATAGGCAGGCTGCCAAGCGCAATCAAAAATGCTGGTTTGCCGATAGGTGTATGGATTGGAAATGCCGCAAATACTTCTTCTGTATATCTGGAAGAAAAGCATGTACAGGAAGTGCTGTTTAAAAACAGGCGGAAATCCTCTGCATATAAATTCATGATCATTTCACTGATTGGGTGTTTCGAATGGGAAGAAGCATGGATTTGGAAATGCTGATCAAGCAGAATGACCCTCTGACCAATCATATTAGATAAATCGTCAAGCAATTTTTTTATGCCTTTGCCTTTTAAAATATGCTGTGTAAATTTCCTATGCGTTTCAAAAGCAGTCAGTAAATCAGACGTTCGTTCATTTAGCATATATTGCAGTGTAGTATTGACAATTTCTCCAAGCGATTTCTCCAGCGGGATTTGTAAGACGGGAAATTGATGGGTATCAGCATATTGGATAACTTCTTCCGGAATACTTTCTAAGAAGCGGTGTGTTTTTATACCCAATCCGGCGCATTTTTGTTTATGCATAGATTGAACGAGCCCCAACAGCAGTGCCGGATCCTCCTTCAAGTGGTAGGCAGTCGTGACGAGAAAATCATTTTCAAACAGGAAGTCGATGATGTCTGGCGCATCCATCATGGTGACATTTTTAATTTCCCTACCTAAACCGTTTTTTCCAGCAAGGATTTCAATGTCATGAAATGCAGGTTTATTAAGAAGATCAATCAGTTTCATATTAGCCTCCTTCTGATATGCCGTTTTATTTCTTTTTATTATAACGGCAACTTAGTTAATTTGCACAAAAAATTTAGATAATTCTAACATAGTCTCTAATGAATTCAGGAAATATCGTCTTTATCATTAATTAATAAAAACTAACTTGCAGGCGATAAAGTTAAAAACTTGGTAGGAAGGCTAGGAGGAAGTGAGGCATAATGATGAAAACATCCATTCAAGTGAACGAACAAGAAATAGACAGCTGGCTTCAATGGCTGTCTGAATATGGGCAAACGGAAGATGGTGGAGTAACGCGCCTCCTTTATGATGAAAATTGGGCAAAAGCACAAGGAGCCTTAAAGATCAGGATGGAGCAAATTGGCTTATCTGCACAATTTGATGGGGTCGGAAACTTATTCGGCAAGCTTGAAGGCACAGATGAATCAGCAAAATCGATATTGACTGGCTCTCATATCGATACGGTCGTCAATGGCGGCAAATATGACGGCGGATATGGAATTATCGCAAGTTGCTTGGCTGTTAATTATCTTGCTGGGAAATATGGAAAACCGCTGAAAACGATAGAAGTAGTATCTTTATGCGAGGAGGAAGGAAGCCGTTTTCCGCTGGCTTTTTGGGGATCAGGGTCAATCACTGGCAGGTATCAAAAGGACGAAAGCTTGACACTTTTTGATACGGCGGATATTTCTATGGCTCAAGCCCTTAATAAAATTCCGTTTATCCCGGAAAGTGATAGTCTCAAACGAACGGATATTGGCTGCTTCATAGAATTGCATATTGAACAAGGTGCGGTTTTGGAAAAAGAAGAAAAATCAATTGGAGTAGTATCCCATATTGTCGGCCAGCGCCGCTTTACGATAAAGATTACAGGTGAAAGCAATCATGCAGGTACAACACCGATGATGTACAGAAAAGACAGCCTGCATATTGCGTCACAGCTAATTCTTCATGCAATGGACAGGGCTAGTGCTGTTGACAGTTTAGTAGCAACGGTCGGAAGTATTACGGCCTCTCCGAATGTGCCGAATGTTATCCCTAAGGAAGTAGTGTTTACATTGGATGTTCGTCATCATGAAGAAGAAGCAATCCAGCAATATTGTGAGAGTCTATTTGCATTCTTTCATGAAAAATGTGATGAAAAAGGGCTTCAGATTGAGATAGACCAATGGCTGGATGTAAAGCCGGTAGCCATGAACAGCGAATTACAGCTGCAAGCAGAAGAAGTGCTGCAGGACACCGGTCTTCCATACAAAACAATGACAAGCGGTGCTGGTCATGATGCACAGGTATTTGGACCCTACTGTCCGACAGCTTTGCTGTTTGTGCCGAGTACAAATGGAATCAGCCATTCTCCAGATGAGTTTACCAATCTTCAAGACTTGAAAAATGGCGTTACCGTATTAATAGAGTTGCTGCATAAGCTGGCTTACTAATAGAAAGGGAGAGATGATAATGTTTGGCGAACTCAATACACCTTTAAGAACCATCATGACCCCAGGTCCAGTTGAAGTGGACCCTAGGGTGCTCCGGGCAATGTCCAATCCTATTCTAGGACAATTTGACCCTGCCTTTACGGACATTATGAACAATGTGATGAAAATGCTCCAACAACTTTTCAAGACAAATAATGAATGGGCATTTCCAATTGACGGTACATCCCGATCTGGACTTGAGGCAGTACTGGCAAGTGTGATCGAGCCTGGAGATAAAGTGCTTATCCCGATTTACGGCCGGTTTGGTCATTTGCTGACAGAAATCGCAGAAAGATATGGTGCTGAAATCCATTTGCTTCATCGGGACTGGGGCACGGTTTTTGATCCAGAAGAAGTAATTGCGGAAATGAAGAAGGTGAAACCGAAGATTGTTGCGATGGTCCATGGCGAAACTTCTACCGGCTGCATGCAGCCGTTAGCAGAAATAGGCAAGGCATGCAGGGAAGAGGATGTCCTGTTTATTGTTGATGCAGTTGCAACGATTGGCGGCACAGATGTTCAGACAGATAACTGGTATATTGATGCAATAATCGGAGGAAACCAGAAATGCTTATCTGTCCCGTCAGGAAATGCACCAATTACGTATAATGAGCGGGTGGAACGCATCCTTAATCAACGGAAAAAGGTCGAGCGAGGCATTGCGACAGAACAAGAATTAGCAGAAAGAAAGGCATTTTCTGCGATCCGCACTAATTATTTCGACTTGGCCCAGCTTCAAGATTACTGGGGACCAAGAAGGCTTAACCACCATACAGAGGCTACATCTATGCTGTATGCACTTCATGAAGGCTTGAGAATTGTCCTTGAAGAAGGATTAGAGCAAAGATTCAAGCGCCATAAACTTCATGAGAAAGCATTAATTGCCGGAATTGAAGGAATGGGCTTAGAACTGTTCGGAGACGCAGGCTCGAAGCTGCCAACAGTAACATGTATCAAGATTCCTGAAGGCATTGAGGCAGAATCAGTCAGAAGCATGATGCTTAATGATTTCGGAGTAGAAATTGCAAGTTCATTCGGTCCTCTGCACGGGAAAATTTGGAGAATCGGAACGATGGGCTACAGCTGCCGAAAAGAAAATGTCTTGTTTGCATTGGCAAGCCTTGAAGCAGCCTTAATCAGACATGGAGCAAAAATCTCAGCAGGAGAAGGAATTCAAGCTTCACTAAATGCATATGAGAAAGAAAAATCATTCATAAATTCGTAATATTTTTCTAGAAAATTGACAATAATGAATCTATTGATTATCATGTTAAAAAAATAACGAAACAATAAAAAGGATTAGTAAAACGGTGCGGCTATTAGAAGAGAGGGTCTTTTATGCTGAAAGGGACCTATAGCACGGCCTTTGAACCTGCCTTTTTCGTTCTGCATAAGCTGCAGCGGTGTTAAACCGTTATCATGTTTGAGTGTAAAGCCTTGCTTTAAATTAGGGTGGTACCGCCGATTTTCGGTCCCTAATAAAGCAGGGCTTTTTGTGTTTTAAAAAAAGGGAGTGACAAGATGAAGGGCAATTTTGTAGAAAAAATTACGAATATGGAAGATGATTTTGCGAAATGGTATACCGATGTAGTAACAAAAGCAGAACTGGTTGATTATTCGAGCGTACGCGGATCAATGATCATCAGGCCATATGGCTTTGCTATATGGGAAAATATTAAAAATGAATTGGATTTGCGCATTAAGGAAACAGGCCATGAGAATGTATATATGCCACTTTTTATTCCAGAAAGCCTCCTTCAAAAAGAAAAGGACCATATTGAAGGCTTTGCTCCTGAAGTGGCTTGGGTGACGCATGGAGGAGAAGAAGAGCTTGCAGAAAGATTATGTGTCCGTCCAACCTCTGAAGTGCTGTTCGGGGAGCATTATAAAGATATTATCCATTCTTATCGTGATTTGCCAAAGCTATATAATCAATGGGCAAATGTTGTTAGATGGGAAAAAACAACAAGACCATTTTTGCGCACATTAGAATTCCTCTGGCAGGAAGGACATACTTGTCATGAAACAGAAGCAGATGCAGAAAAAGAAACAGTACAAATGCTTCATGTTTATGCAGCGATATGTGAGGAGATATTAGCCATTCCAGTCGTTAAAGGGAAGAAAACAGAAAAGGAAAAATTTGCTGGAGCAAAATACACATATACAATTGAAAGTCTGATGCATGACGGCAAGGCATTGCAATCAGGCACATCTCATAATTTAGGCGATCATTTTGCCAAGGCATTCGGAATCCAATTTACGGACCGAAACGGTGCTCAAAGCTATGTACAGCAAACCTCCTGGGGACTTACAACGAGAATTATCGGAGCAATGATTATGGTGCATGGTGATGACAGAGGGTTAGTTGTGCCTCCAAGGATTGCTCCAACGCAAGTGATGATTATTCCGATTGCTCAGCATAAAGAAGGTGTGCTTGATTTTACCTATCAGCTAAAAGATAAGCTAGCAGGCAGTTTCCGAACAGGCTTGGATGCAAGTGATAAAAAGCCAGGCTGGAAATTCAACGAGTATGAAATGAAAGGAATTCCTGTCCGCCTTGAAGTTGGCCCAAAGGATATCGAGCAAAAACAAGTCGTGCTTGTCAGGAGAGATACAGGCGAAAAGCTGGCGGTGCCAATGGAAGGCTTGGAGAAAACATTGGAAGACTTGCTTTCAGATATTCAGAAAAACCTGCTCGCAAAAGCAAGCGAGCATCGCGAAGCTAACACCCATCAAGCCCTTGATTTTGAAGCATTTAAGAACCAAGCAAACCAACCAAAAACCGGCTTTATAAAAGCGATGTGGTGTGGTGACAGAGCGTGCGAGGATTTAATCAAGGAAGAAACTGGAGCAACTTCGAGATGCATGCCTTTCGAACAAGAAAAAATCAGTGATACATGTGTATGCTGCGGCAAAAAAGCAGATGCACTTGTCTATTGGGCAAAAGCTTATTAATAAGGAAAAAGCCGAAGGAGAGTATCCTTCGGCTTAAGTTAGTCTACCTTAAAATTACAAACGTTTTCATTATTCGCTATTTTTACCATATAGATAGGAATATAGTAGTGTACCCGAAGTATTGACCACCATGTATTATTTGTTAACATTAATAGTGGGAGAAATAAAGCGTTATTATGGCATGCTTCACTCTCAAAAAAGGTGAAGTGCCATATGGGAAAATAGATTGCCTTTAGTCCTTGCTGGTTGATGACAGGACATCAGGCAGTGGAGGGGTATCGGATGAGAAAATGGGCTGTGATTGGCATAATGGCCCTGTTTCTGGCTGGCTGCAGCTCGGAAACATATGAAAACGACATGAAGGCAGCAAAAACAGCAATTGAGAGCGGGGACTTAAAAAAAGCTCTGCTGTCACTAGAACTCGCACTTGAGCAGAAGCCAAAGGATGAAACAGCACAGAATCTACATAAAAGAGTGGCTGGATTAATGGATATTAAATCTGCCATTGATAACGGCAACTGGAGTGACGCCTTATCAAAAGCAAGCCAGCTTGCAGAAGATGGCAGGGTGGATAAGGACCTAGATACACTGTTAGACAAATATTTGGTGGCAGCAGAAGCCAATGCAAATGAATAGGAGAGGAACCAATCTATAGGCAGGTTGGTTTTCATTCAGAAAGGCGTATTTTCTTTGGAAAAAGCGTCTTTTTTATTTTTTTTGAATGGTTAGTTAGAAATTATCAGATGAATTTTTCAAAACTAATAGTTTTCCTAACGATTTTAGGAGTCGAGACTACTAAAAGATAATATAGTTTAAAATTTAGGTTCCGACGGCAGCTTTGCACAGTCAGAACCTAAATTATTTCAATCATTCATCCTTCGGGTTCCCTACAAAAGCCTCTGGAATCATCGTAAATCCTTCAATCACCGTATCTTCTTCTACTTCAATCATTAAATAGCGTTTGCCGCTGAATTCTACTTGTTTAACATAGCGTAAATCTGGCGGGCTGATAGCGATATTAGCAATTTTCGTACTGATTTTAATAGATTTAGAGGTGAATTTAGGCAAAATATTGCTTGCTTTGAGCTCGTATTTGTCATCATCGATAATCTTTTTAAAGGCAAATTCGACTTTTTCTGTGCTTATATCTTCTACTCCGCTCATCTTCAAGACTTGTTCCACGTCTTTAGAGTCCAATTTAGGCGGTTCTTCTTCTTCATTTTCTGTAATCATGCGGTTTATCTCTTCATAAACGTTCGAGAGGGTGGAGGTATTTAATTGGTCACCAGTTACATCTTTTATGATTTCTTCGAACACAATTTTATCATCTTGTGCTGTCATAATTTCTTCTCCGTTTAAAACCTCTTCAATAAATGCATAGTCAGGTTCATGAACCTTGCCAGCTGCATAGAGGATATGGTTAACATCCGCTGCATTGTCTGTAAAGCATGGGAAAAGGAAGCCGCCCATTGGAGCATGAAGATTAATGATTGGATCTAATACGATATTGTATTTAAATTCTCTATCAACATAATCGAACAACAGCTCTTTTTTAGGATCTTGTGTGTTATTGATGCTGCATAAAATAAACGAATGAGAGAAAACAGTATCCCGTTCATTTTCCTCCGACTCTTCACTGCGGCGTTTCATCGGCTTTATATACTCTCCGCGAATGAAAGTGACAACAATATCTTTTTCATATTGTCTGATTGCGAGCATTTTTTCTACAATCTTTAACATTTGGTCTTTCCAATCATCGACCTCACTGCTTAGCAGTCCTTGATGGAGAATAAGCTGGCTGCTGTTCTCAGCATCTCTCTTAAATTTGAGTTCAAAGAGCTTTTCATCCATTTGACCTGCGAGCATTTTTTTAAAATTATTTAAAAACAGCTCTTGCTGATCTTGATCAAGCATAGCGAATGGCTGGCTTTGGGAATGAAAAATTTCGCTTGATTCTTTCATGATATAGACATTAAAAATATCAGAGATTTTCAATTTATCATTGTTTATCTTGAATTGTTTTCGTATGTTTCCTACGTCTTTCTTGTTCATGATTTTTATACACTCCTAAGCTATCACGATTGGCTATTTTGGCAAAACAATTTTAGTCATTCATTTATATTAACATATTTAATTAATAGAATATAAGGGAGGAAAAAGGTCGTATTATAGAGAATATTTGAAAGGATATTGTAGATTTACGTAGTTTTACAAACTTTTAACAACAGGTTAATACAGTATATCTACAATATAGGAGAATCGTTGACAAAATATGCGATAAATGTCGTGTTAACGATAAAAAAAGGAGGAAATTTTAGAATGAAAGATAGGAATCAAATGGCTGTACTGGCAAGTATTTTTTCAACATTAGCATTATTGGTATCTATAATTCTACCAACAAGTACATATGCTGCTGAATCAAATGATAATTATTCCTTAACGATTATGCATATGAATGATACACATGCACACGCAGACCTTATGCCAAATATGGTTACGGCAATTAAAGAGGTTCGAGCTGCAGATCCAAATGCACTACTATTTAACGCAGGAGATGTTTTTTCAGGAACATTATATTTCAATCAGTTTAAAGGCCAAGCAGATTTAGCACTACTAAATTTAATGGATATTGATGCAATGATTTTTGGAAATCATGAATTTGACTTAGGTTCAGGGGAAAATGGCCATAAGTCCTTATCTGAATTTGTTTCAAAAGCAAATTTTCCTTTTTTAAGTGCTAACGTAGATTTCTCTGGTGATGCGTATATGGCAAGCAAAACAAATAATTCTTATACAGAATCTCCGGAAGATGGAATTGTTTATAACGGTATGATTAAAGAAGTAAATGGAGAAAAAGTTGGTATCTTTGGATTAACAACAGAGGACACAGCGAATATTTCCAGTCCTGTTAATGTGAAATTCCAAAACTATATAGAGAAAGCAAAAGAAGCAGTTGCAGCATTTGAAAGTAAGGGAATTAATAAAATTATTGCTGTAACACATATTGGTTATGACAGTAATCCAGAAATGGGCAATGACTTACAATTAGCTAAATATGTTGATGGAATTGACGTTATTGTGGGTGGACATTCTCATACACAATTGAATGAGCCTGTAGTTATTACAGCGGATGAAGCTGGTGCTGCAAAGGATCCAACTGTAATTGTACAAGCATACCAGTATTCAACATTGCTGGGAGAATTAAAGGTAGACTTTGATGAAAATGGGGTAGTTGTCGGTCAAGCTGGTCAATTAATTGATGTTGCATCAAAAGCAGCAGATGCAGAAGCGGCAGCTGTACTGGCGCCATATAAAGCGGAAATTGATAGTTTAACAAATCAAGAAACAGGGGCAGTTGCCAAAAAACCTTTATTAAACCCACGTTTAACAGACAGTGAAGTTAGTGTGCGGGCAAATGAAACAGAACTTGGAAATCTTGTAACAGATGCTATGCTTGCAAAAGCGAAAGAAAAAAATGAAAATGTTGTCATTGCCATGCAAAATGGGGGCGGAATCCGCGCTGCAATTGATGAAGGACCTATTACTACAGGCGAAGTTATTGCCGTATTGCCATTTGGGAACGATCCTGCATTTGTCCAGCTGACAGGTGAGGAAATAAAACAAATTTTAGAATATAGTGTGCGTTTAGCGCCAGCGGAAAGCGGCGGATTCCTCCATGTATCTGGAATGAAATTTACGTATGACAGCACAAAAGAAGCTGGTTCTCGCGTAGTTTCGATGCAAGTAAAAGTAAATGAACAGTATGAAGACATTAAGGCAGACCAAACTTACTTAGTAACTACAAACAACTTTACCGCAAAAGGCGGAGATGGTTATGAAGTATTTGCTAAATCCTATCAAGAAGGCCGAGTTCAAGATATGGGTGCAATCGATTGGGAGCAGCTACGCGATTATATGGTTGATAACTTAAATGGAGAAGTAGATCCTCAATTGGAAGGACGTATCATTGATACACTAGGAAAAGCAGTGGAACCAGAAACACCGGTTGATGAAGACGACGGTAATCAAGACGATGACAATGGATCAGAATCACCAGTTAACGATGGTGATGATAATTCAGATGATGATAATTCAGATGATGATAATGGTTCAGAGACTCCAGTTACAGACGACAATAGCGATAATGGTGATGACACTCCAGCAACAGATGATGACAAGACTGATGACAGTGCAGACAATGGAGCAGCACCAGGTTCTGACAATGATCAAAACCAAAATGTAACTCCAGACAAAACGTCAGACGATAAAGCAACGTCTGGAAATACAGCTGGAAATGCACTTCCGAATACTGCTACAAACAATTATACGATGCTGTTAGTCGGTGGACTGCTGTTTGTGGTTGGTATTGGAGTACTGGTTTATAGAAAAGTAAGACATGCTTAAAGAGTGATAAAAAGAGACCTAGTAGATTGCTTCTACTAGGTCTCTTCTATTATTAATCTTAGACTGTTTGATTTTTGTTCTGCTTTTCTAACTCTTGCTCATTGCTTTCGTGCAAATGTTTCGTTGCTGGCCAGAAGGCAGCTTTTTTGCATAGTGCAGTGATGCTAGGAACTAAAAATGGACGGACTACAAACGTGTCGAGAAGCACGCCAATAGCTGTGATTGTTCCGAAATGAACCAATATTTGAATTGGCAATGTTGTTAAGACCATGAAGGTTGCGGCTAAGATAACCCCTGCTGAAGTAATGACTCCGCCGGATTCTGCAACCCCTTCTTTAATCGCCTGGCTAAGAGGCATTTCTTTACTTTTCTTCCAAATGCTCGAAATCATGAAAATATTATAATCTTCCCCGAGTGCCACAATAAAGACAAAGGCGTAAAGCGGAATAAGTCCTTGGATTGCCTCTACTCCAAAACCGTAGTGAAGAATAACCCAACCTAAGCCTAATGCGCTGAAATAAGACAACAGCACTGTTGCAATTAAATAAATTGTAGCAGTGATTGAACGTAAGTAGGCAAGCAGAAGGACGGCAATCATAGCAACAATTACTGGAATGACAAGACGTGCATCACTGTCAGTCGTTTCCTTCGTATCAAGCTGTTCTGCTGTTATGCCCCCAATCCAGACTTTCTCACTGCTTTCAGTGATGCCATTGTCAGCAAGAGTTTTTTCAACCGCTGCACGCAAGTCAGGGAGCTCTTCCATTGCTTCATTAGAATAAGGGTTTGTGTTTAATTCAACAGAGTATTTAAACAAGCCCGAATCATTTTTTGCTTGTTCTCCTTCTGAAACATTTGCAACAAATGGAAGGTCATTTAATACATCTTCAACAGGAATATCACTACCTTCTGTTTGGACAACAACCTCTGCAGGAGCTAGTTCACCAGCTGAGAAATGCTCAGAAATAATCGAGAATCCTTCCCTTGATGGCATATCGTCAGGGAAAGAGGATAATGTGTCATAAGTGGATTCCATCTTTAATGACAGTAAAGCAAAAACACCTAAAAATACTGTTGTAATAATGGTTACTTTCCATGGATGATTTACAGCAATTTTGCCGATGAATTCGCCAAGAGAACGAGACTTTTTCTTCATCTTTACTGGTTTTGCTTTTTCCATCTCTGGTGTTTTAGGCATGAATGGGAAGAAAGAAACTCTTCCGAAAATAGCCAAAATTGCTGGCACAAGTGTTAAGCTTGCGACCATCATGATTAAAATGGAAAGACTGAAAGGCACAGCAAAGCGCTGTATCGAACCATATTCTGCGAGCAAAAGAATAATCAGGGAGAACACAACGGTCAATCCGCTCATTGCAACTGCTCCTCCTGAACGGCGCAGGGCATTTGCCATGGCGATTTCCTTCTTCGTTTCCACTTTTAGCAAGCTTCGGTATTTGCTTATGAGGAACAAGCAATAATCAGTTCCAGCACCAAAGAGAAGAACCGTCATGATTGCGATGCTTTGTGAATCGAATTCAATCCAGCCAGCTTTGCCCATTCCGCCTAATACAGGACTAATTACTAAATAAGCTATCCCAACTCCAATCAGCGGGATGATTGCTAATATCGGAGAACGATAGATAACTAAAAGACAAATAAGCACAATAACGACTGTACCAATCAGCAAGGACAAGTCGCCTTGGCTGAATAGTGCGGCTGCATCAACAGCAATCCCCACAGGACCTGTAGTTCTGGCAGACAGTGTATCTTCATCATTTATATCTGCTTTAAAAGGATCTGTGCTGAAAATGTCAGACGCTGCAGTTTGTAGCTCTTCCAGACTTTTTTCCAGCTCTGCTGTTGTTGTAGACTTCTCGAACAATACGGGAAGGACAATGGTTGTTTCATCCTCTGATACTTGCTGCTGAACTGCTTCAATCGGCAGCTGGTGAAGTGGGATAACACTTTGCTGGTGGACAACCGGTTCCTCCGTTAATTTACCTGCCAGCTCTTGAATTTGCGTTAAATCATCATTTGAGAGGCCGGTATCTCGATGAAAGGTAATCAGGGCCGGTGTTCCTTGTTCATTTGGAAATTCTTTATTAATAATAGCTTCTGCTTCTTGAGAAGGTGAATCTTCAGGCAAGTTTGCAGCATTCTCATTTTTTTGTGAGCTTGCTTGCGGCAGTGTTAAGCTTAGGACAAGGACAAGACAGATCCAGGCAAACAGTGTAATCCATCTTCCTTTTTTCCCTGAAACAAATCGGAAAACGGTAGGGATAAAATTTTTCACTTTTTCTAGCTCCTTTATCATTGTTATTATGATGAACTTATCAATTGATAAGCTGGAAGAAAAATAATAGCTTATCAACTGATAAGGGAATCAAAAAAATATAATGCTGCTCTTGTTAGAATAAGAAACAGCAATGAATATAGGGTTAAGCAATACCGCTTAAAAATATTTGGACAATGAGCTTAGCTTTTTTATCTATGATAGCTTTTTGCTCAGTCTCTGATAAGCGTTTCATATATTCAGGCAAAAGAGCAGACTTTATCATATTCAATAATAGAAGAGATACTTCAAAGCTGCTGCTGTCTATCTTTTCAAATGATCCAATTTCCTTATTAGCGACAGCTTCCTCAAACATTCTCATAATAGGTGCAAGAAAGCCTTTTTGCCAATGGGAGTTAATGGTTTTTTTGACATCTTCCGGCATTTCATGATGAAGATCATGAAACATTTGCATTAAATCTTCTTCGTAATTCTGCATGAAATAGCTGGCTAGATGAAAGATGCGCTGCTTAATATCTGGATAATCGGCGGCTATTTTGTAAAGATAGTTTTCTGTCTGAAGAATGGAAGCTTTCAGAACCTCAATGTAAATCTCTTGTTTATTTTGGAAGTGATGGTATAAAGCAGGCTGAGTAATGCCACAGGCTGCTGCAATTTTCCTTGTGCTTACAGCACGATAACCAAGCTCCATAAATAAGGTAGTCGCTGCCTTAATAATCAAATGATGTGTATCCATTGTCTGTGACTGCAGCTCTTCGTGATCCCTTTTCATTTTGTTTCCTTTCTATTACCCAATAAAATGATTTATCACTCGATAAGTATAAGAGAAATTTAAAAAATATGCAATTGTGAACAATAGGTGAACAAGTTTGTGAAATGCTGAACAAATCGAAGAGAACCTATTGCAGTTTGATTGGAAAGTGATTAAGATATGCTTGTAAGTAAAAATTATTGGTTTTAAAGGGATAAATATCCAAATTCTTTGTGGTTATCCTTTAAAAGATAAACCGGGTCATAAAGCTGACAATTCGGTTTTTCTTTTAAAGTTAACTTGTGAAATTATTCACAAACTATATTTATTTCGAAAAAGGAAAAATTCTGGAGGGATTAAAAGATGTCAACTGTCGAAAAGGATGTAAAGCTAAAGCAGGAAGCTGCAGATGTGCAGGCAATTATTGATGAGATTGCTGAGAAAGGCAAACAGGCGCTGGATGAATTTTATAAGCTTAATCAGGCTCAGGTTGATCATATAGTCAAGGAAATGGCATTGGCAGGACTCGATAAGCATATGTACTTGGCAAAGCTTGCAGTTGAAGAAACTGGAAGAGGGATTTATGAGGATAAGATTACTAAAAATATTTTTGCCACTGAATATATTTATCACAGTTTAAAATATGACAAAACGGCCGGAATAATCAGTGAGGATGATGCGGCCGGAATCTTTGAAATTGCTGACCCAATCGGTGTTATTGCAGGTGTCACACCTGTGACAAACCCAACTTCCACAACGATGTTTAAAGCCATTATTGCTATTAAGACACGCAATCCGATAGTCTTTGCATTCCACCCATCTGCACAGCGCTGCAGCAGTGAAGCAGCAAAAATTTTAAGGGATGCAGCAGTTAAAGCAGGTGCACCTGAAAATTGCATCCAATGGATTGAAAAACCATCCATTGAAACGACAAAGGCATTAATGAATCATCCAGGAATTTCTATGATATTAGCAACAGGCGGACCAGGCATGGTTAAGTCCGCATACAGCTGCGGAAAACCAGCTTTAGGTGTTGGAGCTGGGAATGTACCTTGCTATATAGAGAAAACAGCTAAAGTAAAACGAGCAGTCAATGATTTAATCTTATCCAAAACTTTCGACAATGGAATGATTTGTGCATCTGAACAGGCGGTTATCGTCGATCAGGAAATTTATGAGGAAGTGAAAGGTCAGCTTATCCAAAATGGTTGCCACTTCTTAAATCCAGAAGAGCAAAAGAAGGTAGAAAACCTAGTTATCAATGTAAATACATGTGCAGTAAACCCGGATATTGTTGGCAAGCCTGCCTATGAAATTGCAGCAATGGCTGGAGTGCAAGTTCATAAAGATACAAAAATTTTAATCGCTGAACTGGAAGGAGTCGGACCAGCATATCCTCTTTCCCGAGAAAAACTAAGTCCTGTCCTTGCATGCTATAAAGCTGAATCAACAGAAGAGGGACTGAAGCGAGCTGAAGAGATGCTTGAGTTCGGCGGATTAGGGCATTCTGCTGTCATTCATTCAGAGGATGAAGATGTAACGAAAGAGTTTGCCTTAAGAATGAAGGCATGCCGCATTATCTGCAATGCGCCATCTTCCCAAGGAGCAATCGGGGATATATACAATGCGTTTATGCCGTCCTTAACGCTGGGATGCGGATCATATGGGAAAAACTCAGTTGCCACTAATGTAACAGATGTGCATTTATTGAATGTAAAAAAACTTGCTAAAAGGAATGTGAATATGCAGTGGTTTAAAATTCCGCCAAAGATATATTTTGAAAAAAATGCTGTTCAGTATTTACAAAAAATGAAGGATATCTCACGTGTCTTTATCGTAACAGACCCCTATATGGTCAAATTTGGCTATGTGGATAAGGTGCTTCATCATTTAAGACAAAGATCAGACCTTGTTCAAGTCGAAGTATTCTCTGATGTTGAACCAGATCCATCTTTAGATACTGTTGTCAGAGGAACGGAAATGATGGCTAAATTCCAGCCTGACTGCATCATTGCATTAGGCGGAGGTTCACCGATGGATGCGGCTAAAGGAATGTGGCTGTTCTATGAACATCCCGATGAGGATTTCTTCGGACTTAAGCAGAAATTCCTTGATATAAGAAAAAGAGTTTACAAGTATCCAAGTCTTGAAGGCAAATCAAAATTTGTAGCGATACCGACAACATCTGGAACAGGCTCTGAGGTCACGTCCTTTGCCGTTATTACAGACAAAGAAAATAATATTAAATATCCGCTGGCAGATTATGAGTTAACACCAGATGTTGCCATCGTTGACCCGCAATTTGTAATGACAGTTCCTCCTGCTGTTACAGCAGATACAGGCATGGATGTACTGACACATGCGGTAGAGGCTTATGTTTCCAATATGGCTAATGACTACACAGATGGATTGGCTGTTAAGGCGGTGCAATTAATTTTTGAATACTTGCCAAGAGCTTATCGCAACGGATCTGACGAGGAAGCGCGTGAAAAGGTTCATAATGCCTCTACCATTGCGGGCATGGCGTTTGCAAATGCATTTTTAGGAATAAACCACAGCCTAGCCCATAAGCTGGGGGCAGAGTTCCACATTGCCCATGGTCGTTCAAATGCGATACTAATGCCGCATGTTATTCGCTATAATGCGGAAAAACCAAAAAAATTCACAGCATTTCCTAAATATGAGCATTTCAAGGCAGATGAGCGCTATGCTGAATTGGCAAGAATACTTGGGCTTCCTGCCAACACAACAGAACAAGGAGTAGACAGCTTTGTTAAAGCAGTCATCCGTTTGGCAAAAGAGCTCCATATCCCAATGAGCATTGCTGCTAATGGAGTTGATGCAAAAGCCTTTGAAGAAAAGGTGGACTATTTGGCAGATCGAGCCTTTGAAGATCAATGTACAACAGCAAATCCTAAGCTGCCATTAGTTGCAGACTTGGCCGATATTTATCGAAAAGCGTATAAAGGAGTATAAGTAAAGACAAAAGACCACAGCTTAT
>NZ_JAJTTG010000019.1:0-65528 GCF_021341655.1 Bacillus sp. Au-Bac7
GTTAGTGCCACAGAAAAAAGCATTTACCCCCTTCATGGAATGCTCCTTAAATATAAACTACTCTTTATTTCAGGAATACTGCCACGGTTGTTTAATAAGAAAAGGTCTTTCAATTATTTATGAATACACTATACAACAAAATCTTTAATATTATTATATGATAAAACAACATCCTGTAACGTGTTTTTAAAAGTTGAAGTAGCACTTTCACTGGAATGATAATAATTCAAGACCTCTGTATCCTTTAAAATATTTCCCGTTAAAATACATAGTATCGATTCGTCTTTATCTATCACTTTCTGTGAAATTAAATTACGAAGTCCTGCAATAGTTGCTGCTGACGCGGGTTCACACCCAATGCCACATTTGTCAATTACAGCTTTTGCGTCAAGAATTTCTTCATCTGTTACTGAAATGGAAACTCCTTTTGTTTGTGTTAACGTTTTTAGAGCTTTTTTCCAACTAGGTGGGTTACCAATATTTAAGGCAGAAGCACGAGTGTATGGGAAACGCTCAGGGGTAAGTTCATGTTTTTTTTGAATGAACATTTTATGAAATGGACTTGCTCCCTCCGCCTGAACAACTGCCACTTTCGGCATTTTATCTATAAATCCAAGCGTAAACAAATCCTGCAATCCTTTACCTAATGCTGTTGCGTTACTTAAAGCACCTCCGGGTACGATAATCCATTCTGGTAACTTCCAGTTTAAATATTGAGCTACTTCATAAATAATACTTTTTTGTCCTTCAATTCGGAATGGATTAACAGAGTTACAAATATATAGACCCAGATCACTACTATACTTCTCTAAAAACTGAATCCCATCATCATAATTTCCTTCCACTCTAAATACTTTTGCGCCATATGCCAAGGTCTGTAGTACTTTATTTAAGGAAACGTCTTTATTAGGAACAAATACATAGGAATCTGCACCAGTAATGGAAGCATACATAGCCAATGAAGATGAGGTATTTCCAGTTGAGGTACATGTGAACTTCTTATATCCTAATGATTTACCATGAGAAACAGCTACAGTCATCCCATTATCTTTAAATGAACCACTAGGGTTCTCACTTTGTGCTTTTACATATAATTTTCTTACCCCGGTATACTTTTGTAATAATTCAGAAGAGTAGAGTCCTGTATTCCCTTCATATTTTGTAACGATACAGTCATTTGGTAATTCAGGGGCAATTAGTTCTTTGTATCTCCACACTCCACTAGCAAAAGGAGTCATCCGTTCTGAAAGCCGTTCCGTAAACAATCTTTTCAATAATTCGGTATCATATTTATTAAAATCGTGTACTACATCAAATAATCCACCACACTTACAATTATATTTTAAAATACCGGATAATAATTTTTCACCACAATCAATACATACTAATCTCATTATTTTCAGGGCTCTTAATGCCCTCTCACCTCTCTAAAAATAAATTTCTTGATAATTATCTTTTACAATTTTAGAATAGAGAAAAGTTTCTAATAAATCTAATATATATTTTTTTAGTATTCATAGCTTAAATTTATGAATGGAGTGATGAAAGAATGAATCTTCATGCATTTCGACTATTCCATATGGTTGCCGAAAAAGGAAATGTTACCCGTGCTGCTGAAGAACTAAATATAAGTCAGCCTGCTGTAACAGCTCAAATAAAAAAATTTGAACAAGAGATCGGGTTATTGTTATTAGCTCCCAAGGGGAGAGGTATCTTATTAACCGAGGCTGGCCGTCATCTTTCTAAGCAAGCAAAAAGATTGTTTTCACTTGAAGAAGAAGTGGAAGATTTTATTGATCATTATAAAAATGGTTCTATTGGAAAGCTACGTATTGTAGCAACTTATCTTCCCGCAAATTTTGTATTGCCAAAATGGATTGGCCGTTATAAACAAAAATATCCTGATGTTGAAGTGGAATTAACGACTACTAATTCACGAAGAGCAATAGAGCAACTAATCAATTATGAAGCAGAAGTTGCTTTCATTGGTGGAAGAAAAGAGTTTAATCTACTCATTAGTAGTACAGAGTTATTTGAAGATGATATGTTGTTTGTAGTACATAAAGATCATAAGTTTGCATCCAAAAACATTACATTAGCTGAAATTGTAAAAGAGCCTTTTGTCTTTAGAGAAGAAGGAAGCTTTTCAAGAGAACAGTTAGTGTCGCTATGTAAAATGAACAATATACAGGAACCAATCATTGGATTACAGATTAATGGATTAAATGAAACCATTAGAACGGTGATTGAAGGTTACGGAGTATCATTTGTTTCCTCTCTTGAAGTAAAGGAGTATATAGAACGTGGAGAAGTAGCAAAAGTTAATATAGATGGGATTAAATTAAAAAACCCGATCTCTTTATGTACAAGAAAAAATGATACTCTCTTACAACCTGCACATAACTTGTTAGAGATAGTTTTTAACCACGAAGATACTTGATCTTATTAATATGACTTATATAATCCCCACTAGCATACTAGTGGGGATTATATGTTATCTTGTCAGAACGGAACACAATTTCGTGTAATTTGATTATCTGATCCTTGTTTTTTAATACATTGTTTTATTTACTATATATTTATTAAAGTACACTGCCAAGTTAGTGCCAGAGCAAAACAAAAATAAATAATCATCATCTTGTATTTAAAATAAACAAGATTTAGATTTTTTGCTCCTAAATACTTATCTACTGATAAGTTTAATATGATTTACTTACGAGCAAATTCCATCTTATGTTTAGCTTATATTTACGTTACTATATCTGGGAGCCTTTTAGACTTTCTTAATCAACTTCCCTTTATAACAAGTAAAGGAGGACTAGGAAAAATTAAAAATAGATATATATCAACAGCCAATAAGCTCTTTAATCATGAGAATGGCTTATTAGAAATAGTAGATCCTTATACAAATTCAATATTCCTTGTTAGACAAAATTTTCTTATTTATAGGATTAAATAAACCCATCATTATTTGATGGGGATTTCACTTTTAGATATCCAATATATGTAGCCGCATGCTTCTCTTATAAGTATTCTTTCTATGCAAAAACAGGTGCACCAGGGTCTTGGTACACCTTTAAGGAGGCTATTTAATAAGTAACATAGCTACTAATATAGAAGATGAATGTTATTTATACAAAGGCGAACTACAGCATGTATCTTCCGGAACAGCGATGGGCGAAACACTCAATTACTATAAAGAAATTCCTATAACTGGCATGCCTTATGGACAATCCATGGCTATTCTTGCTTTGGTAGAATATTTATACTTCAACATTCTGTAGTTAGAAAGCCACTGCTAATTTTAATAAGAATAGAAGCAACTATCTAATTAGTTTCTACTTTGTATTTTTGACTCTTCCTAACTTTCTTTATTGCATGACGGACATATCAAAACCTTTCTCTCTTACGTAGCTATCTACGCTCCAAATATTCAATTTCTCGTCTTTTGCCTCTTGATCCCACGCTTCCAAGTATTCATATTCGGTTCATATACATATACATATGCGATACGAGCCATTCCTTCTGTTAAAGCTAACTCTGCGAAATTAGCAGTAATGTAAAAGTTATGGGTTTTCCCCTATCTCAAAGGAAACAAATATTAAAAAATGTACTGCCTGAAGGAAATTCAACTAACAAAAAACGCTCTACACACAGTGTTTTTTATTACTTTAATATTTCAAAAGAAATTGTGATAATATGAAGATAAAAACATTGAATACGTAGACTTAATCTAATATTATTGATTAATGTTTTCTTTTATATAAACAATATAGGTATATTGTTTTATTTTTTTTACATTTTTACACATATATAGAAGGTTGGAGATAGTTTGTTTTATTTAGACGAAAAAAGCATAAAAAAAGTTATACAGTATATTTATGACTACTCTTGTGAAAATGGATATCCACCTACACAAAAAGAAATTGGCTATCAAATAGGAATAGTAGCTCCAGCAAGTATTCACAAGCAATTATACTATTTAATAGAGAAGGGATATATTCAACAAAGCCCTTCTACCATGAGAACAATCGAGTTAAAACAAAAGTCCTATGATTTAATTGGTGTAAAAAAAGAAGATGATAATAATAATAATGTAGGAGAGTCCTTGGTATTAAACAATTCCAATGAATATTATCCACTTCCTCGACATATCAAATATAATTATCCTTTAGATTCATTAACCTTACATAAAGTAGAAGAAACAAATTTAGTTCACTTAGGGGTTTGCTATGGAGATGTCATATTAATAAGTACATCTACTCGCCCTGAGGCTGGAGATATGTTCATGCTAAAGGTAAACGATCAGGAATATTGTAGAAAACTAACGAGTAGAAATCGAAGTCATATTTCTCTTCAACCTTCCATTGAGAAGGTGGACTATTTTGCCAAGAATAAAATAGAAATTTTAGGTAAGATGATTAGTCTATACAGGCAATATTAAAGAGTAGATCCACATCTACTCTTTTCTGTTCCAATGATAAGTAGGATAGGTTTCCTTTACTAACATTTTAGCGCCTACATCTAGGCACTTTAATAACCCTCCCAGATTATGTTGTATAAAGTGTAGATTGGTTATTTCGTTATTCACCTTTTCTAAATCCCACTTCAACTCCTTATCAATTAACCATTTTGTAGCTAGTATTGCTTTTTCCCGCGTCCAATAATGCTTTGGGGCATGTACAATAGTTAAATCCCAAGGTTGTATGTGAAACTCTGGAAAACATTCTTCAATCATAGGAAAAATATTACGATTGTATGTCTTACAAAATCCTGTATTTAATTTTAATGTAATAATGACTTTCAAACAAAATTTCAAACAAAACACTTCTTTATCCCATTTATAATAATCTAGTATGGCAAATCGAATTAAGCGTTTAAATAGCGCTTTGTTTTCTTCTGGAAGGCTACTCCATGTTCCCTTAGGAAACCGTTTCAGCTTCCCTTTCAATAAGTTCTCATACGTGTTTAAGATAGTCACTTACTCTTTACCTCCCTAAAAAAAAGAGAACCTACACAGGTAGGTCTCTTCTTAGACTTTATCTTTCTAAACCAAGTAATGCTCTTTTCGATTTCGGTTTCGTAGGGGAATCGATAATCTCTATGGTAAAAGTGTCCTCTTTGGAAGGAATACTTTCACTATTTTCTCTTTCTTCCTCCACTTTTAGTTCTTTTTCAAATTCCATTTTTAAGTTTATTTCGGTCTGTTGGTTTAACAGCTGGCTTAATTCCTCTTCCAACTGGAAAGGCACTTGTAATTCAGCTGCTATGGCTTCCATTTGCTCTTTAGTTGTGCTCATGTCATTTTCTAACTCAGCAATTTTCTTCGGATAGTCATACAAGGAATTGGTAAGTCGTAAAATATTTCCTTTCTCATCCTTCAGGAAACGAACTTCATGATTACTTTTTCCTTCCAAGCCAATTAAAATTTCATCGAAAACATTTTTATGAATTGTTACATCTAACCCTTTATATGCACCGATTACTACGTTTTTCTCCGAACGGATTGGACTTACTTTCACCAGCTCTTTTAACTGAATTCCCGCCTCTTTTTCGTCGGTAAAGGTTACTCCTTTTAACGTCATCTTAAAGCCTTCTTCATAACGATTCGTGGTATCTATATCTGCCTGAATGTTAGAAATTCTTTCTTTATAATTCTCTAGTCTTAACGGAAGTACCTTATTTAAATTATTTTCCATCACAGTCTTTTCATTCAACCATCTATTTTTAACCAGTTTCAAGCGATTGACTTCATTATCGAGGTTCATCTTTTCTAACAATAACGGATTATCGGTGGCAATGGCTTTTACTTCTGCAGCTGTTAATACCGTTTCATCTGTATCATCACAAGAACGGGAGATATTCTTCCCTGTCATGACTTGTGAAATATAACGTAGTTTTTGCTCCTGAATTTGCCAAAGGTACCCGTCAAAAGTGCCTTTCGTCACATAACGATAGATTTGAACTTCTTTATTTTCATTTCCTTGTCTCACAATTCGTCCATCTCGTTGGGTGAGATCGGCAGGTCTCCACGGACAATCAATGTGGTGACCTGCTATTAATTTATCTTGAACATTCGTACCCGTTCCTACTTTGCTAGTACTTCCAAGTAAGACGCGTATCTCACCGCGACGCATTTTACCAAACATCGTATCCCTTTGTACATCTGTTTTAGCATCATGAATAAAAGCAATCCCTTCTGCAGGTATTCCTTTTTGGATTAACTGACTTTTAATTTCGTCATACACATTAAACTTATTCGGTTTCGGTGTACCTGAATCACAAAAGATCATTTGCGTCGATTTAGCTTCTTTCGTCTCTTCCCATATACTATGAACATTCTCGATACATTTATTGATTTTAGAGAATTCATTAATTGGTGCCGATTCGTCAACGAGTCTCGGATCAATGGCCATTAATTTTGCTTCATGCGTTAGTTTCAACATATTGTCGATAACAGGATCAACGGAGCCTTCTCGGATTGCTTCAGACCGTACTACAAAATCATCCATCATTTGTTTTTGGAAATCCGAACACTCCGACACGATGATCTGTGCTTTTCCATCCTTTAAGGCTGGTACAGGAAGGTTTAACATTTCTGCAGTCTGAATATCTGCGACACTGTTAAACATGGTCATTAACTCAGGCAAATTATGAAACTTCGCAAAGCGAGAGCGCATTCTGTACCCGCCACCTTCGGGTGTCATTTCAAGCGTAGACTCTACTTCACCAAATGTTCCAGCCCAATTATCAAAGAATTCAAGTCCTGCCCGTTGTAATTGATCGGGTTGTAAAAAGCGTTGCATCACATAAAACTCAGACATACTATTGGTGATAGGCGTTCCTGTCGCAAATATGACCCCTCTGCCTTGGTTTTTTTCTTGTAGATACTCACACTTCATTTTCATATCGGTTGCCCGCTGACTACTGGAAGTCCCTATTCCTGCAACATTCTTTAATTTAGTCACAGTATGCAAATTTTTATAGACATGCGCTTCATCCACAAATAAACAATCAACACCCAAATCTTCAAAATCAATGACATCATCTTTTTTCTTTTCATTTGCTAATTTAGTTAATCGATTCTCTAAGTTTTTTTGGAAAATGACGAGTTGCTTGACGCTCCAGTTATTTCCTTCCTCTTTTTTCGCCTGCTGGATGGCGTAAGTGGTACTATTTATTTCTTTTCGTAAATTCTGTTCTTGTCTCTCTTTCGAGATTGGTATTTTTTCAAACTGACTATGCCCAATAATGACCGCATCGTAGTTCCCTGTGGCTATTTTGGACACAAACTTTTGCCTGTTTTTCTTTTCAAAATCCTTCTTGGTAGCGATTAATACCTTCGCTCCAGGATAAAAACGTAATATCTCGTTTGCCCACTGATCAATCGTATGGTTCATCACCACAAACATCGGCTTGTTGACAGATCCTATTTGTTTTAATTTCATGGCGGAAGCAATCATAGCTGCTGTCTTCCCAGCTCCTACTTCATGAGCCATGAGTGCCCTACCTGTGGAAAGAATACGAGCGACTACATTCTTTTGGTGACTTCTTAACTGCATTTCTTGATTCATACCTGGAAACTCTAAATGTTCCCCATCATACACACGAGGACGAATCACATTAAATCGCTCATTGTATATCGTTAATAATTCTTCCGATCTGGCAGGCTCTTTAAATAACCAATTGGAAAAGGCTTCTTGCACTTGTTGCTGCTTGGTTCGCGCAATCATCGTTTCTTTTGGATTGACGACGTACTTGGTTTGTTCGGTACCACTCGCATCGTGGTACCTTTCCGCATCTCTCACGGTACTATCTTGTAAATTCAAGCAATCTTCGTATATTTGATAAGCGTTTCTTCGCTTCGTACCAAACACAGAATTTACTTTGACGGACTGCATTTCGGCATTCTTATTTTCTACTTTCCATGTATTCGAAAAGGAGAAATACTTTAAGTGGATACCATGATTTCTATTTTGAAGATAGGTCCTAGTGCCAAACAACTCATACATAAATTCTTGATAATACTTTTGTGGAATCCACGGAGAACCGATTCTAAAATGAATATCCCCAGGCAACAACCTTGCTGGTTGCACATCTTCTAATGCCGTGACATTTCGAGTAAAGAGTTCTGGATATTCTTTCGCCATTAATCTAGCGTAAATTAACTTATCATGGACGTTTCCTGTCAAATAGTCATCTTTTATTTCCCATCCTTGCTGAAGGTCTCCCGTATAGGATTGAGGATTTAAAAAGATCTTACTCCCTAACTCCTGGATTAACTGTTCTGCTGACAGATTGGATATGTTGGACATATAGGTTAAGTCCACAACCATGTTTTTATTAATAGACATCTCCAGCGCTTCTTGTGCATTTTCCGCAAATTCCTTTTCTATTTGCGGTCTAATCGTTGCCTTATGAAAAATGGCAGCTTTACGATAACTTTTGTCGGCTTCTGCTTCCTCTAAGGATAAAAGCAAGGGCAATTGATCATCCTCAAAAAAGGCTCTTTGATTGACTCGATCGTTAATATAGCCATACTTTTGCACAAATCGATCGTAAATATCATTCAACTGTTGTTGTTGTTCTTTTAATACTTCTTCTTGATAAGGAGATGATTGTATCTCGATTACTTTTAATACCTGATCTCGAATATCTGACATTCCAACAATTCGATCCGTCTCTTTCGGCTTTAACTGTTGGGGAATCAGTTTATTATGCTCACAGTAGTACAATTGGTTATCTTGTACCACATACGTGAAATTCTTTATTCCTGCAGGAGCTTCTAGTATTTTTTGCTCGGTTACAATTTCCACTTCTTTTTGCTCTAGTAGGTCTTTTTCTGCGGAAAAGGAACCTTCTATCGAAGCAATCGCTTGTTTTAAGGCAGGCAATAAGTCTTGTCCTTCCTTTGGTTTACAAGTCGTTTGTAGCCCTCCATTATAATAACCATCGACTACCATTTCCCCTAAAATCATGTGTGGATTCTTCATAAAATACTCATTTAGATGGAAGGAGCCCGTTGGGTCCCATTTACTTTCTAACCAATTAGCTTTCTCCTTTGATTTTCCGTTCTCTTTCTTTTTCAAAAACAGAATATCCGTTGTGACTTCCGTACCCGCAATGGATTTAAACGCATTGTTCGGTAATCGGACGGCACCAAGCAATTCACTTCTTTCAGATAAGTATTCTCTTACTTGAGAATCTGCCTTATCTAATGTTCCCTTCGATGTAATAACGGCTACAATGCCCCCTGGCTTCACTACATCTAATGACTTCGCAATAAAGTAATCATGGATTAAGAAATTGGATTTATCATACCGAGAATCCAAGACTTTCACATTATTAAAAGGGATATTTCCTAAAACAACGTCAAATTCATTGTCTTTAAAAGTCGTGGTTTCATAGCCTTTCACCTGAACATCGGCATGCGGATAAAGATAGGTGGCGATTCTTCCTGTAATACTATCTAGCTCTACACCCGTTAATTGGGATTGAGGAGCCATATCTTCTGGTAGGACCGAAAAGAAATTCCCCGTTCCCATCGCAGGATCTAAAATTTTACCACCAGTAAAGCCGAAACCTTTTAATCCCTCATACATCGTTTCAATGAGTAATGGATCGGTATAATAAGCTGTAATCGTACTTTCTAATGCTTCTTGATACTCTCTTTCGGTTAATAAGGCTTTTAATTCGCTGTATTCTAGTTTCCATTTCTCATGATCGGGAGAAAACACATTGGCTAGTCCGCCCCATCCCACATACTTCGCTAGAATCTTTTGTTCTGCAGGAGTAGGAATTGCTTTGTTCTTTTCTAACTGTTTTAACAGTCGAATAGCCGCCATATTATTTTTAAATTTACTCTTCTCTCCGTTTACATATTGATCCGTTGACTGATCAAAACGATAATTTTGCACCGAAATGACTTCAGGTACTTCAACATCCTGGATGTTTTCTTCTACTTGGTTTTTCTCAATGGATGGGGCTTCTTCCTTTTCTTTATCCTTCTTCTTTTCTTCCATCCAATTCTGATAGGCTATTTTTTCCTTGTCTGTTAAATAAAGATCCTGGTTTATCCGTTCCTTTATTTGTTCCACCATTTTCGACCACGTAAAATGTTTACTGGACTCTTTCCCTCGTATTTCTAATCCCTTAGTGTCATATTGGACAAAATTAGGACCATCACTCCAGCCACCAATTCCATATTCCTCTTTTAAAAACTTTTCTGCTTCTTTATTAGAAGGTGAATGAGAAAAGAATTCTACAATCCGATATTTTCCTGACTGAAAACCTGAACCTCTACCTATAATACGGTCCATTTCAGCCTTTTCTATTTCGGCAGCCTCCTTTAATGGGTTATCTACTGTATTTTCCACTTCCCCTACAGAATCCCAATCATTAAAAAGATCTAGCTGTATGTTATTAGAAACAGGTTTGGAAGAAAGAAAAGAACCTGTCTCTTCTGCGACAGGTTCTACTGTTTGGCTATTTTGTTTTACTTCACTTGATATACGATCTCCTGAAGAACGATTTCCTCGGCTTGATTTTTCAATTGGTTTTTGTGGCTCGTTCGCTGAAGAATGTCGTCTGTCTTCGGCAGGGGATGACGCTTCTCTAATTCCATCATCAAGTCGATTATTCTCTCTTTCGCTTGTTGATCCACTAGGTGCATGGTCTCCATCAAGGTTCCGTTCATTTGTAGCTCCATGAATCTTATCGGATTCTTCTCTTGTAGGTAATTCATGGCTAGTTTCCCGTATCTCCCCAATTTCTGCTCGTCGTGTGCTGCGTTGTTGCTCTGTTCGATGTTTGGATAAAGAAGCCCGTCCTCTTTCTTCTGATAGCTTAAGTTCATTGTTATCTCTCCCATTTCTCAAAATATAATTCTTTTTCAAATTAGCTACTTCACTCATGACACTTTTGGTGCTTTGATTGATTAAATATCCCACGACACTCATTTTAGATAGGCTATTTATATTTTCGAGGAAAGAATGGTCAAAGTCACCATTCTCCAACCCACTTTTTTCTCGGACCGCATATTGTGTACTTTTGACCACAAAATCGAATAGGGAATGAAGGTAAATAGCCTGTTCCCGCTCTCCAGCCCCCTGAAAGGTCTGTTCCACATGGTCTTCAATACTAAGATATAAGTTACTGACAATTTTTTGCGTGTACGTATCTAGGCTATCCTCAATCGATAGATTATCTTTCGATAATCCTTGGGCAATAAACTCTTTTTCAAAATCTTGTATCGCCCATATCGGCAGGGATAGAGTGGGACCATCTGTTTGCGAAAGGTCAAATAAATGTTCCACCATTTTATTTCCGTTTTCATACTTAATAACTTGAACAGCCTTTGACTCTGGCTTTACCTGCCTTTTAAACTTATTCCATATCTCTTTAGACGCAAGCATCGTGGTTTCTTCATTTTGGGCGTACACTAACACCGCTTGATCAAAGGGATATTTATGTATTCTCGAAGCAAAGGATAAAAACTTCATCCATTCTTCTTTATTACTCCCTATTTTCTTTAGCGTATTTTCATAGATGGTCTGTAATTTCAACAATCATTCACTCCATTGTAAGTTTTCTACGAATCATTTAACTCTATTTTCATCTTTTCTTTCTGTTGGAACTTCTTTAGTCGCGCTTCTTCTTTTTCGATTAATGGCATCGCCAATTCCATGAAATTATCCATATCTTGTGTAGAAAGAATGTCTATATAGGTTGCTCGATCGTTCCCTTCCAAAATGAGTGGAACAATACCGTTTTGAACCAACGAGTAATTCATTAATAAGCGCCCTGTTCTTCCATTTCCATCGGAAAATGGATGAATTCGTTCAAATTGGATATGAAAATTACCCACCATACGGATAATTTCCGTTTTGCTGCTTGCTTTAGGAAGCATCCAGGATACATTGTCTACCCACTGTTTCATAAAATAGGGTGTTTGTTGAAAGGATGTCGTTTGAAAATCTGCCCCTACAATCCTATTATCCAATGTCTTAAACGCTCCTTTATCTTGCAAGAGCTTATTCATTAAGCGTTCATGTATGGCCAATATCTTATTTATATCCAGTGGTTCTTCTCTTTGGACGCTATCTAACACAAGCTCCCATGCCTCTATATGATTATCCACTTCAAGTAGTTCTCGTTTGTCTAATGCTCTTGGAACCTTCCCATACAAAATAATAGAAACGGTATCAGCCAAGCTAATGGAATTCCCTTCTAAAGCTGAAGAATGATGGGCTAGACGTACTAAAACATCTTGTACATATTCTTCAGGTAACTCCTCTTTCAGCCGATAAAAGCTTCTTTGTATAAAGTTAGTCTGAATATTTTCTTTCCCTTTTCGCTTAATAAGGAAATGATAAAGACTATCTTCGGGTATTTTCCACCCTTCCTTTTTGGAAAGTTGAAAGGCACCAGGAATCTGGTCATCCTGTAAATACCTTCTGAACACTTGAATATTGGACAGTAATCCTTCGGCTTTTACAATCTCAAAAGCATCATTTGTTGAAAAGTATTGCACGATCTTCACCTCTTTAAAAGTATCATTAAATTCTGATACATATAATTAATGATACTTTTAAAATATCATTAAAACCTATATCTGTCAATTAATGATACTAAAAAGAATGTATCACCTCCTTTAGGGCAAACAAAAAGACCTTCTACTCATTTAGGAGGTCTTTTTAGGGAAACCTTTCTTTTTTTCAAAGACAAAAGCAACGCGCTTATTTTCTTTGTCATAGGACAATTTAGCATCAAACGTTTCCCCTTCTTTGTCTTTCTTTTTAAACCCTTTAATCGTATCTGTTATGTTCTTATCTAATAGTTTTGCTATTTGACTAGAAGGGATTTTCTTCCCTAAAATGCTTGGTGATAAGATAAAATCACAGGTATCTTTATATTTTTCACATAAATAGTATTGTTTTCCGACAAGTACTCTTTCTCCACACAATGGGCATTTCCCAAGTGTTCGATCATCAATCGTAGGAAAAGCCATCTGTAGGGAGAAATCAGGTTTTAGGATGATTCGGGCAGTAAATTCTTTTCCCTGATCCGATACAAAACCAGAAATGAAATCCGTACTCTTTTTCGTGAGTAATTTTTTTATTTGACTGTCAGGGATTTTTTTCTCTTTTATCATCGCAGGCAAGGAAAACGTGCATCCATTTTTGTAGTTACTGCAACTAAAAAAGACTTTCTCCTTGTTTCCATCCCTTTTTATGATGTCTCCATCCTGGCATTTGGGACATTGGGCAAATACGAATTTTTTCATTTTTAATTGCCCATTTTCCGCAAAATAAATAACGGCATCAAAGGTATTCTCTTCATTTTTAAATCCTTTAATCTGATCGGTTTCTCCCGTTTCCATTAGTTTTTTTAATTGTGTTTCCGAGAGTTCTTTCCCTTTTATTACCTTCGGTATCGTTTCCTTACACTGGGGATAGTTACTACAAGCATAAAAACGCCCCTTATCCACCATTTTCCCTTTCTTACAGCGACACGTAAAAATCTCTATTTGTTTGTTCCATTCCTTTACAAAAGACGCTGTGACATGGGGAGGAACTTGTTTTAATTCCTTCACAATATCAATGGCTAGTGTATCTGTTTTCTGTTTTAAATCGTCAAACGAAAGTTCTTTTCGGATGATGGATTCTATTTCTCCTTCTAACTCTGCCGTAAATGCTGGATTTTTAATTTTTTCAAATGGAAATACCGTGATAAACTTCGCGCCAGTCTCCGTAGTGGTTAACCTTCCCTTACCATCCATTTGAATATACTTTCTGCCTACTAACTTCGGAATAAAGGTTTCTACTGTGGCAGGAGTTCCGATCCGTTTTCCCTTCATTAATTCTTTTAAATTCACATCATCGATATGTTTTCCTGCATTCTCCATAAATGTTAAAAGGGAAGCCTCCGTATACAAGGATGGCCTTCTCATTTTTCCTTCTTTAAGAGAAAAAGAATCAATGATAAAAGAATCCCCGTTATGGAGAGAAGGAATTGTAAACTCCTTCTGCACATCATCTTCCATCTCTTCTTTAAAACAGGCTAAAAACCCAGGGTCCACTAGTATTTTTTCACTCGCCACGTATTCATTGCCTAATTCATCCTCTGCGACTAATTTTCTAACCAAGAAGGTGGCAGAAGGCATAAATACCCCCAAGAAACGCTGGACGATCATATCATACAAGTCTTTTTCTAATGGTGCTTTGCCTTCCTCTGCATAACGCTTCGATGTCGGTGTAATCGCATAGTGACTCGTTACTAATTCATCATTAAAAGCCTTATGTTTACTGGTTATCTTTTCACGTTCCACCATACTCATGAATTTGGTATAAGCAGGATTTAGCTGAAGTGTATCGATGGCATCTAGTACATTTCCCACCCTAGAAGTAGGTAAATGCCTACTATCCGAACGGGGATACGTAATAAAACCCTCGTCATATAAAGTTTGTATGTGCTTTTTAACTTCCATTGCCCCTACTTTAAATTTGCTTTCTGCTTCCTTGTATATATCCGATAAGTTATATAAATGCTTCGGATTCGCTTTTTTATTTTTTTCCTCAAAGGAAGTGATGGTAACCTTTGACCCTTTCAATCGATTCCCCATATCGAGTAAGGGCTTCGGATCTAACTGCTGGTTTTCTGTTTTCAGTTGCACCTGCAGTTTATTTTCTAAGTCTAATAGTAAGTGATAAAAGTTCCCTTCCTTGAATTGCTTAATTTCTTGTTCTCTTTTATAAATTTCTTGTAATAAAACAATTTGTACTCTTCCAGAAGCCAATAAGAACTGGTTATTGGCTAATTTACTGGTACTTCCTCTGGTAATGGTGATTCCTAATAAATGATCTAGGTACTGTCTTGCCTTAGCCGCATGCCATAAAGATTCAAAATCTTCACCAGGCAACAGTTGATTAAATGCCACTTCTAGCTCTTCTTTTTCATGAGAAGATTTAAAAATCCTCGATAGTCTCTTTTGAACATTGGCTTCTAAAAATACCTCCCTGAATATGAGCTCCCCTTCTTTATCTGCATCACAAGCGTTTATTACGTGGTCTACGTCGTTCCTCCTTAACAATTGGACCAATATCTCTAATTGTTCCTCAGAAGCCTTTACAGGCTTATATTTCAAGTCTAAGAAGATAGGAAGATGTTCAATGTTAAATAATCGGTATTTTTCATCGTGTTCTTCTGGATTCATGACTTCTAACAAATGCCCTCTACACCAAGAAACAATATACTCTTCATTTTCGTAATAGCCATAATAAGGCATGGAACCTTCCACTTTTTGAGAACCCCGTAAACGGGATAGTTGTAATAGGGCATGCGCTACTTTTGGCTTTTCCGCAATAATTAAGGTTTTCATCTTTTTCTTCTCCCCTTTGAATACAAAAATAAAAAATCCAAAACAGTGGCTTGGATTTTATTTACGACCTATTTTGTTTTTTGACTGGTTTATCGACGATTAAAAAGGTAATCTCAGGATGATTTTTAAAGTGGTACTCATATAACTCCCTAACTTTTCCTTTATCCACTCTCCCTGTTCCACACCCTAAATACGGAACCGCAATAGTTGTAAAATGATAATCTTCTGCAAATGAAATAATTTGCTTGATACACTTTTCCACGACTTCAAGCGAAGAATTTTGCCCTGGATTTTCCATCGTGACCGCATGAAAAATATATTTACACTTCAACTTCCCTGCTTCGGTTAAAAAAACGTGTCCTTCTTTTACTTCTCTGGAACGGCAGGTTTTCTTAGCTGCCATTTCAATACTAGAATCCACATAATGTATGGACTCTGCCACTCCTTTTAATTTAATCCATCTCCCTACAAATCCACCCATATAGCCAATGGCATTAGAAGCATTTACGATAACGTCGGCTTCCACTTTCACTATATCCGTCTCTAAAAATTGAATCATCTCTATCTCCTTATCTGGAATATTCCAGTCCTTTTCTTTTGGCTGGCTCTTTTTCTATTACTGGTTGTTTTTCTGTATTTTCCTTTAAGCGTTCATTCCAATCTTTCGCAATAAAATCAGATGGAAGATATCCTAAATCGGAGTAAGCGTCATAATAATAGTTCACTTTATTTTCCATTAACTTTCGATTCGTGTAGGAAACTTGTTCGTCATATAATAAAGTGGTTACATCTATCTTTCCTTTTTGAATATTATCTTTAATGGCATGCGCACATTGATGAATAGTCGTTTTTAAATCGATAAGACTTGGAGACTCCCCACCCTTTAACACCTGTCCAAAAAACTTCCCATATTGATAGTTGTTGGCAATGTCATTCGTATCCGAAAGATTCGTTTCTGCTTTATGAATGGCAGCCAACCATTTCCAATCGAAACCATAAATCTGTGCTGCTGCCTGATAAATAGGAATGAATTCTCTCGGTATGGACCTGTCATCGGGTATTAGGTTTTCAAATTGAAATTCCTGGCCATTCTTATCTTGAAATTTCAATTCTCTCAACTTATCCATAAACTTATGAGCCGCTTTATCATTATCAATCCCTAGATATATGCCTTGTACGGGCATCGTTCCACGCGTTAAGTACGTATGCTTTATCATATTCATGATGGTTTTTTCTTTTAAACCATTCATAGATATCAATCTACAATTCTTTAAATCTTTGTTCATGGACCAATAACTCAATAGATCAATCGGTGCTTCAAAGAAATAGATTGCCTTCGGCACACCAAGAGAAACATTAAAACCGAAATTCGGTTCGGAATTGCTTTTTATTTGTTTAAAAGACATCCGTTTTCCTAAGTGTTTGGAAGTAATAGTTCCTTGTAAGTCAGCTCCAACCCGTCTACCAGTTGCTCCCCAAACAAAGACACAGTTTTTCTTTTTATCCTGCTTAATTAACCCTTTTGCAATGAGCGCTTCAACAATATCTTGATCTATTTTTCTTTCTTCCACTAAATAGTTTTCTACAGCAGCCGTATTCGTATCGTGTTCCAAGTCATAAACAAATTCTTTCGGTTTTTCAATCACCACTTCACTCATTTTTTGATAGTTTTTTTCATTTAAACTTTTCACCGCATCCCGAAAACTAAGATTAAAAAACGTTTGAACAAATTTAATAGAATTCCCTTTTATTCCTTGGCTATTCCAACTGAAGTAATTCTTAGACCGATCAATCACGAGACTATCGTGTTCGACGCCAAACCAATAATGATTTCCTTTTTGTTGAAGTGGGTATCCATGTTCCAAACAATAATCTACAATATCAACCGCCACCGCCTGGCTAATTTCAGCTTCCGATAATAACGCCAATATTCTCCCTCCAATAAAAAAAGAAGCCTATCTGTAATAAGCTTCTTTATCTTTCATATTCTATTTGTCGCTGCATCTCTCTATATTTTCGTTTGTTCTTGATACTCTGATAATCTACATCTAAGGCTTTCTTTATTTTGTATATATCCGAACGATTGATTATGGGTTTGGAGCCATATTGCTTATCCCCTTTATAACCATAATCGCCTTTCCTGCTAACTCCATTTTTCGGATAACTGGACGCTCTTTCTTCTTTCTTTATTTCCGCCATTTCTCTTAGAATGGTATTCCCTAATTTAGCGTACAGTTCATTTATTTTATTATCTCGATACTCTTTGTATCTATCTTTCTCCTGATCTCCCGCACCATATACTTCTTTTCTAAAATTCATTTCTTCAATTAGTGCTTGATCCAATTCTTGAAAATCTTCTTTATGATTCTGTTCGATATACAAAGAAATCAGTTGGTTTAGTTCAGGTCTTATGTCGTTTAACGCGTTGTTATTGTATTTCCACAATCGCATATCGTTCGGTAATTTGTTGTACACGTCGTTATACATTCGAAGCATCTTTGTATTTAAGTTCGGTTGAAAAGATAATTCTTTAGGCGCTATCGTTTTATGAATTAAATGCGAAATCTTCGCCAGTTCCTTGTCTCTATCTAGTATGGTATTCGCTACTTTACTTTTAAATTTATCTAACGTTTTTTTCTTTCTATTCCCACGCCGAGCTGTATATTCTTCTCCTGTCTCCTTATCCTTGAAGACTCCCATTTCTCTAGTTGGATACGGCTCTACTAACGCTATATGAACATGAATGTTATCGGTATTAAAGTGGATGGATGCCGACCAAACTCCACTTTCCTCCATGCCTTCTTCTTTTAAAACGGTCTGCATACCTTCCCTAACAGCATTTTGGATAGCTCCTTCATGTACCCATCCTGATTTCGAATCATATAGACCGTTTTTTTCTAACCACACATTATCGAAACTGATGACGTCTTGCCACATAACGGACTCATTTTCTTGTGCTGTTTCAAATATTTTTTTTAACTCTTCTTTTTCTTTTCTGTTTAAAGAATCTTTATTCTTAGTAAAAATTCCCCTACTCTTATTTGGGTTAGCCATATACTGGTTATAACCATCGTACTGATTCAGATTATATTTGGTGAACTTCTCTGTTCTCACTGCCTCACTTCTATCGATGTAGTTCACGTAATTAGAAAACTTTTCGGAAGAACCTGAAGCATATTGTGAGACTAATACAATTCCTGGACTAGACATATTCTTGTCAGATTAAAAAAGGAAATACCCAACTTATCATTGCTTTTCATTTTTTAATTTCTCCCTTTCTACTCTTTGAGCTTGATAACCTGCAATCTTATCTTCTACTTTTTGTTGTGCCTTCTGAAGTGGAGTCGTTAAATATTCATCTGTCGTGATGTAATCTGTTTGATCATTTGCCATCAGGTAACCATTCCATAACTCTAAATTTATCCTGGCATTTTTATCGGCATAACCAGTTCTCACTCGAATCACATCTAAATCTTTTTTTAACCTTCGATAAATATCTTCCACCAGATTTTCTTGTTGGTTCAATTGTTGTTTCATGAGGGCATGTTCTTCAAAAATTTTTTCAATAGCTGCCGATGGTTTATCTAATTGAAGCCTGTCCATTTGTTCCATCAAGTATTGATTACCATAAGGTGATTTTTCAGAAGATTTCAGTCCAATATTATAACGATGTAATGTAGTCACCTATACTAACCTCCTTCATTAATCTCAATGAATTTTTCCATAACCTTTGTATTCTCTTCGATGATTGCTAAGGAAGAATGCAAGATTTCTTCATATGTCTTTTTTAACCCCTCCACTTCATCCACTAATACATGTGTTTCTAATAATTTTAGGATATAAGCATTCTTGGAGAGCTTTGCTTTCTTCGCTTTTTCTTTTAACTTTAGATTCACATCTTCAGGTAAATAATGAATGGTTAATTCCATTAGTAACACTCCTTTCTTTTATAAATGAACAACATTTTGATCGACCACTAGCTTAAAAAGCGTTTCTTTTTTTGAAAGTCTTTTGCGAATGCAAAAGACTTCAGCCCCCAATTGGAAATTGGGGGCTGAAAAAAAAGTAAGAGCATAAGGGAAAACTGCAACCATTTCATGGTTGGAGTCGCAGTGCGACTCGTTTTTTTAAGGTTACAGGTTTTTTTCCAAATGTGCAGATTTTAGCCATTTTTACACACGTTTTTCGTGTAAAATTCACTGTTTTTTACACACTTTTACAGAAATACACAAAATACGCGAAAAATACACACATTTTCCACGCTCCATTTGCTTCTATTTTTCTAGTTTCCTTGCTCTTTTTGCAACAATACTTTCTTTATTTCTTTTAACTTGGTGATTCTGCTTGGCCATTTTTTTATTAGTACCCTCACTCTCTTTTACCTATATGAAAAGGCAATTGGTGAACCAGTTAAATCTACATATGTTATTTGATTTTCTTTAACTTGCTTGCAATATTCTTTAATGAGTGCGTTTCTTTCTTCTTCATTTAATGAAAGATAAAAACCTCCATTAAGACTTAAATCACTAGAAAAAATTTGCACCTTTTTAAACAATGGATTATCATCTTTTTCTATTTTCAACTCTTGTTTTTCTAAATCAATAGATACAGACAAAAAATCGGTAACAGCATCTTCTGTATGGTCTTCTTCAAATAAATGTGTATCAAAACGAATGTCTACATTAAAGTTATAATCTTGATGTTTGACTCCATCATGTGTGAATCCATGCCAATTAAATGCATAACAATATGTTATTTTTTTACCCGTATCTCTGTTTTCATTGATGTAAGGAGCATGATCTTGTATAAAGTTTTCTCTGTAATTTTCCATCTTATTAATCTCCTTTTCTATTTACTTATTAGAATTTCTTTTCCTATTTCTGTTCATCTTCTTGAAGTAATTTTTCCTTTTTTTCCTTCAATTTAGTAATTCTATCTTGCCATTCTTCTATTAATTCTTCACTCTCTTTTATGGCATTGTTTGATGCATTAACACTTGATTTTATCCCGTTTATTTTAGACTGTGTTTCTTCCTTTTCGGTATCCGTTTGATAGGCAAGTTCATCTTCTAATGCCGTACGTTGCGCATCATATTTTAAGTTATTATTCTTCGCCTTTTTGATATTGTTTTCTTCTTCTTTTATCGCTTTCTCTGCATCTCTTATTTGTACATTTGTATGCTTTACCACGTAATCATTTTTACTATATTGGATGAACGTATCAAACACTTTCGCTTTCTCTTTTGCCACATACATTTTGTCTGTAGAACGGACAGAAGCTTTATTATTTTTGTCGAAAAACTCTAAGGATACGCTCTCCCATTTGGAAGGCAACCCTTTGATAAAGAGTACATAGTATTCATTATTTATCTTGTTTAATTCCGTCTTGTACGTTGCTTTCACATTACTCTTTTCTTTGACTTCCACTTCTAAATCGCTGAGGATATTAGACGCTTTTTCCTCAATAATGAGGTCCACTTCTAACACATTTTGATCGGTATAAAATTCTTTACTGGTTATTTCAATTTCATAATTATCGCTATTTACTACTTCTCGTAAAGGCGTGTCTTTTTCTTCTTGTGGAGTCTGTAAAGTAATCCTACTGGTTAGAAAAAACACATAAACAACCACCAAAATAGACGCGAACAATTTGTACTTTCCGCCTTGTGTTTTGAACTTTATTTTAAACAAATTCTTCTCACCTTCTTAATTTGTTACTCTTACTACCACTCCGTTAAATACGCTTTTCCAGTAAGGATTAGACATCTTCACAATGGATACTCCGTTACTTGATTGGGCTCCTAAAAACTCGCCATTCCCCAAATAAATGCCGACATGACCATTCGTTTTATACGTATCAAAAAAGACTAAGTCTCCCCGTTTGATGGAGGAATAATTCACCCTAGTTCCTTTGGTTAAAAGGGTATCTGTGGTGACAGAAGTTAAATCCCCTAACTGCAAACCAGCTTGATTAAACGCATAGTAAACAAAGCTACTACAATCAAAATAACCCTTTAAAATATCTAAATTATTTCTCCCTCCACCAAATACATAGGTAGAGTTTCCGATATACTTAGAACCTGCCGTAATGGCTTTTTCGATAACGGTATTTCCTCCAGTGGAAGGTGTACCTTCCTCCTCACTTCCGTCATTAGCTACCATGTATCTTTTTACATTGTCGATATAATTTTGATCGCCATATTTCCATGTTCCGTTCTCTCTTTGAACGCCATCACTATAAATTTTGGCAAACTCAATCGCATTCTCATAGGTCCATCCTCCATCCTGTTCAATTGCCCAACTAATAAAGCCAGAACCATAGTTATAACCTTGTAAGGCGGTCTCTAAAATGTTTTGTTCTGCCTTCATCGCTAACGCATAGGTTGCGGCAAAATTACTCACTCCGACTTCAATGGAATAGGCAGGATCTTGAATACTATTTGGAGGTAATCCAAGCGATTCACTTGCCTGCATCACATCCAAGTGGTTTCCTCCTGTTTCCTGCATAATGATCGCCAAAATGACATTCGTACAATTTGGTATCTCGGTTTTGGCGCATTCCTCATCCACTACTCCTCGGTATGCTTCTACGGCTGGAGTCACATTGATGGAGGAAGGTCCATCAATCGAAATGGGAAACTTATTTTGATTGGCAACCGCACCAAGAACCATCACTAGAACCAGCGCAATTAGAAGGACGATAAGTCCTGTAGACGAAAAAAAAATTGCTAAAAGTTTCTTCAGCAATAACTTTTTTACGGCATTATTCACCTGACTAACGGCATTACTCATACTGCTCAATTCGCTTTCCGATTACAGTAAAATAGGCTATTTTGTCCTTCTTTATATCGAGCGTGAACTCCACTAGAACGGTACTCATCTTTTCTTTCTTTTCATTCCACAAGTCTGCCGTTACTTCTGCTGTCCACTGCCCCATGATCTCCTCGTTCTTTGTTTCCATGACTTCCACATTGGTTACATCACGATAAGCAAAGACAGGAGGTTTCATATCATTTTCTTCCATGATTTTTAACTCTTTATAAAAGTCAGGCGTAAGAAAATCTTCCGATTTTTCAAGATGCTGAGAAGGATTTTTATAATCATAGCTATAGTACGTTTCTATAAATTTTTGTATCCTTGCTTTACTTTCTTCCACTGTTTTATCTTCTTGTTCCTCATATTTCGGCTTCTCTTCCTCCTGTACCTTGCTGGTTGAATCCTCCATGATTAAGGAGCTTTCTGCTTTTTCTAGTTGTTTATCCATCTGCATTTTAATCGCGATAAACAGAATAAAACCGACGACGACTAAGCCTAGAATAATCCCAACTATCTTTCTATTATTCAATTTAAGCTCCTCCCAGGAACATGTCTAATTCTTCTTTTGTGACCTCCACATGCATGACTAAATTTTGATCGCCTGAAATGGATAGTACACAATCACCTGTTTCTAAATTAGGGATTAAGTTATATTCACTTTCTGTTAGTTGATTTTCAAATATTTTACGAATTAAAGGCATGGAAGTTTTATCTTGTCGGAACAAAAATTTATATTGAGTCAATCCAAAAACTTCCGATAGTTTATTGGCCGCCAGAACCATTTGTTCATTCGAGACATTATTGGCATTCGGAAACATTCGTTCAATTCTTTGCGTGGCTAAAACTAACCCAGAGAAAAATTTACGTGCTTCCGATTGAAAAGTGACAAAGAAATCAGCTGCGAAAGCTTTGTTTATATTAAGGAGGTTATGACACTCGTCCAATATCGTAATCAGTCGGATGATATCCCACCAATGCTTTTCTCCCCGTTCAAAGGCTTCCTTTTCTCTTTTCCCAATCAGCATCATATCTCCCCATATTTGCGTCAAGGCATTAAAGATTTGTATATCAAAAATTTCGGGTTTTAATTGAGATAAGTTGCCGATATCGTAGACCACAATCTGTTGATCTACTAAGTTAGGAATGGTCGTTGGACCATTAAACATATCTCCATATTGATTCACTAACGCGCCAATAGATTTACTGATATCGCCTATTCTCCCTTTAAATCGTTCGTCCTTTTCTTCTTCATATCTTCGAATCGTATATTGATGAAATTCCGATAAAATAGGGTATCGATCAATCGGCAAATCGGTAATGTTTTTCGTTCCCTTTTCATCCCATAACCCCAACTCTATATAAAAGTCATAAATAAGATCATCAAACTGTTGATGCTCCTTATCCGAACAGTTACGATTCAACATGCGATAGGAAGTATTTAATTTCGATACATGTTGGCGAAAACTTGCGTTTTGATCAATTTTGTTTCCATTGGAAACGGTAGGAAACACCTGTAGTAAGTTAATTCTTCCGCCTGATCCGTCTAGGTTGATAACCACTCCACCGAAGTATTCAACAATCCCATCCTGTTCGGATGCTTTATCAAAACTTCTGATAAAATTCCCCTTGGCAACATTATCTTTGAGTAGCTTTTTAAGCAAGGTGGATTTTCCCGAACCTAAATCTCCACCGATAAAAGCATTGTAATATAGCCGTTTAGTCGTCTTATGAAAAATATCTAAATAAACAGGTCCATACGTCCTTGTATAGCCATAATAGCCGCCTGTAGGGTCTTTTAAGCTGGTCTGATCATGCGCAAATCCAAGCCCCATCACTTCTGCAGGTAATTCGTATCCAACGCGGTTGTTTGGTAGTTTTCTTTGCTTTTCATAATCTAAGAAAAGAGACTGCCATTGTTGTTTATTTTCTTCCAAAAATACCGTACTTTTATAGCCATCTGAATCTAACTTTTTTTGAATCTCAAAGACAGATTCTTTTAATTTTTCAACCGTTGGTGCATACACATAGATACGCACATGAATTTGTTTAATGACTTCCCCTTCTTTGTTTAAAGCAATAGCCAGCTCCCGTAAGGCATTCAGTTCATAATCCGCATTATCCATTTCCGTCGTTTTCATGGCGTTTCTTACTCTCGAATTCATTTCTTCCGCAGAATGTCCTACTTTTTCTCCGTAATTAATCGATTGGTCGGTATAGGTGTCTACTGTAACAATGGTATTTTCAATACTCGTTAAATCTTTCAACCAGAATTCATGGAAATCATTCGGATATTTATACACATGGAGACATGCCTCATATCCATCTCCTTTTCGGTTATAATATTCATCTTTGAAGGAGATTCCTCCCATTGGTTGAGTGGCTTTGATAAAGTCAAAATCTTGCTGAAGACTCACTGTTTTTTCTCCTTTCTATATTTGATTATTCATTTTGTTTAATATCTTGGTTTTCTTTTCTACACTGGTTTTTTTATGCCCCAAAACCGGTCGGAACCTTTCTAATAACTCGATGCGTTTGTTTAATTCAGGAATGTTATCCGCAAAAATAAATAAATACACTTCCCGCAGTTTAAAATTCTTTTCAATATGTTTTAATTTCTCTAATTCATTGGAAAGGGCCTCGATTTCCGCAGCCGATGTGGCTTTTTCTAATTTATAGCGAAAGTATTCTTGTTGTTCGGAGTTTTCTTCAGGAAAGTTCATATACACTTCTTTTTTAGGATAGGGATAGAGTTTTTCCAAATTCCAAGCCATGCCTGTGACGGTATCAAACTCCTCCGTATCTGCCACTAGGAATAAATCATATTTTTTCAATTCAAAGATTTCTATGTAGGATTCATAAATACTAAGCTTTGTTTTGACAAATCCCTCCTCCGTTATACCGTTTATGGGATAGACCAAATTGATACTATTAATCGCTTTTAAGATTTTTTTATCTGCCCGAGACAATTTTTCTTTTTTGGTGTTCTTTTTTTCTATCGCATCAAAACTAATCATGGTACTTACTCCTCCGTAAACTCGTGTTTATCATTTACATCTAATGCGTGATACGTTTTTCGATCTTTGGTTATCACTGCCATGATCAATTGGTACACTTTTTTACCAGGGGATTCACTCGGCAATAACAAAAAGTACAACGAAATAGGAAAAAGCGCTACAAAAGGTAGCGCTAAGACTGGATGAACTAACCATTTTAAGAAGAAACCAAATGCCGCACCAGCAATAATAATAAAACCATCTAGTACAGTAAGCTTCGACCATTGGGGCGTTGCTTGAACGGTTTCAGGAACTCTTACTATTCTCCTCATTGTTTTTTATCATCCCTTTCATTTTTATTCTTAATTGGATTGGAACTAAATTTATTTCATAAACCAACTGACTATATCTGCTGATTTTAAAAGAATTAAAAGACCAATAAAAGTAAACATTCGAATCACTACTCTTTTTTTATTTTTTGTATATTTAATCATCAAAAAGCAATACAAAAAATAGGAAACGATTATGGTTGTTAGATAATGGGTGTACGTTGGAAAAATAGTTAAGTTTCCTGTAGTTACAGCAATAATAGTTAGAAAAGAAAGAGTGATAATCCAGCATGAATAGAACAATAAAGCTATTTTCATGACTAGTAGGTATTTCTTGTTTGGCTTTCCCGTATCTCGAAAAGTTGATTCCATCCGTTCTCCTTTATATTCTTCATGCTTAAAGAACAGCATTTAGATCCTAACTTTTTTTATTGTTATTATTTTTACTATTTCTAGGGCTTTCACTCTTTGGTTGCCTGCTACTTCCAGCCTTTATTTCAGGATTACGGATTGGGGCAGCATTAGTCCTGTTCGGAGCACTCACTGTAGCCGTTCTAGGGCTTTCACTCCTTTGTCGCCTACCACTTCCTACATGAACTCCTGGACTACTAGTCGGCACTGTTATCGTCCTTGCTGGTGCACTTACTGGTGCCACTCTTGGACTTCCAGTCTTTTGTGAACTGACATTTACACTCTTTACTACTGGTGTACTAGTCGGCGCTGTTATCGTCCTTGCTGGTGCACTCACTGGTGCCACTGTTGGGCTTCCACTCTTTGGCTGACTGCCACTTCCCACATTAACTCCTGGATTATTCATTGGGGCTGTGCTCACCCTTTGCGGAGCACTCATTGGTGCCACTATTGATCTTCCACTCTTTTGTGGACTACTACTTCCCACATTGACTCCTGGATTACTCAACGGGGCTGCGCTCACCCTTTGCGGAGCACTCATTGGTGCCACTATTGGGCTTCCACTCCTTTGTGGACCACTAACTCCTGGATTATTCATTGGGGCTGTGCTAGTCCTATTTACCGCATTTAAGACCCTTCCTGTATTTCCACTCGCAAACTGACTACTACTCCCTGTTTGTTTACTCGGTGTATGGTTGGATTCATTCCCTAACCTAGTTGGAAGACTATGAATCGGTCCTTGCATTCTACCAATCTGCTCTTTCATACTCGAACTAGCATTTTGATAAAAGGCAGGTGTATTTACGCTATAATCTTGGTTCGATTTCACATAATTACTTGGTGATATGTTTCTTCGTCCACTTGTGCTTAACCCGTTTTCTCCTTTTAATTCTGGAACATTAAAAAAGGATAAAGGCGATCGAATTGGACCTTGCATTTGCCCCAAGGTATTATTCATATTTCTACTTGGTTCTGTTATTTCAGATGGTGCGTTTACAGAGTAACTACTTCCAGTATCTCGATTCGAACTCGGATTTATGCTATCTCTTGCTAAACTGCCCAATGCATTATTAGAAGGACCATTAGGTTGTTCTCCCGATAACATATTGGGTAAGGAAGCAATCGGACCTTGCATCTTTTCCATGTGTTTCTTCATTCTTTTACTAGCTGCCGCAATAGGTTTAGGGGTATTTACTTTCATGTTTCTAGGCAACATACTATTCGTTTTCTCTCCAACAGACTCTCCAAGGCTACTGTTTGGTGAACCTTGAAAACTCCCTAATCCTGTTTCCGTATCCAGCCTGTTATTTTCATCATCCACCCCATTTTTTTCACTATATCCACCCATCTTTTCTTTATTTCTAGGATTCTTTTCACTCTTACTTGCTTCTTTTTCACTGCTAGAAGAATTATCGAGAATGGCTAATCTATTTTCACTGTCTACCCATTCTTTAGATTTTTTTTTTTCATTTCCTGTATCATTTGAAGAATGATTGTCTTTATCAGACGAATCTTTTCCTTTATCTGCTTTCTTTTCCTTAAATCCGTCTAAGCCTCGTTCGCCTTCTCTTCGAGAAAAAACATTGCCCATGCCTTTTACTGTACTTTTCGTAGCTTTCCCAACATTTTTTATGCCTTTTACTGTCCCTTTTGCTAAAGAACCTGTCGCTTTTGCGCCTGCATACATGCCCATTAAGGAACGACTCATACTCTTTAATCCCGCATCTACGCCGAATAATTCTTCTACAAAATTAGGGCCATCAATGACAAATACTCCAGCTGCCAACAAAATAACTAATTTGCTTGCGCTTGAAATATCCATGGAGTTCACATAATCCGTCAACAACAGATAAATACTGATTAATGGCATCATCATAAATAACACCACAACGATATTTCTTAGTTTCTCCACAGCTTTTTTATTTCGTTGTCCTTCTTCTAAGTCCGTTAAAGCAGCTGTCGTTAAAAAGACTTTTACCACTGCCATCTCTAAAATTAACTGAGCTGTTTTAAACATCGTTAAGAAGAGAACTAACGCTAATGTACCAAGTTCCAACATCATAAAAATAGGATGCCAAGCATAACGATAATAGGCTTCATCATCCATAAAGAGATTATTTTCTAGATCTGTTACTTCCTGTTCGTCACTTTCACTGATTAACTTTTTATTCAGTATATCCTGTCCATCATCGGATAAGGGACTGCTTTTGAATATTCCTCCCGTATCAACCGTTTCTAAAATGTTGATGAGATCAATGCTGGCATCATCACTTATATAATTCCTTTTTTCAGGATTCTTCGTCTCCCAACCGTCTTCATCTATCGCATAAAGATCGGTTATATTGGCTTTATATATTTTGGTGGACTGACTAATGGTCGTGGAATTACCTGACTTTCCTGCATTGATAAAATCTTCTGCTTGATTTAACGACCAAGGCAACACAACGAGTATCGTGATCGCAAATAAAGTATTCGTAATGATTTTCGAGTAATCTACTTGTTTTAAAACAATAATTCTCCAACCTAAAAAAGCAACTGCGACAGTTGCTAAGGCAAAGGTAATAGCTTTATAGTCCGACAAAAAGTCCACCATTTGATCACTGCTCAGGAATCCCATTAACTTATATACTTCTTTGATTCCCTTGGATAAAAGATCGACCATATAGGAAAGTCCCGAAATAATCACCCAGCCAACGGTTCTCAGGGCACCTGTAAACCAATCGGCAATGTCTAAATAATCCCTAAACTTAATGAGAATTTTTATAATATCCTTATCATCCACTATTCCCACCTCCTACATGAGCTGATTTTTAATTTTATCTAGTATGATTTCCTTTTCTGGTGATTCAAAATACGTTCTCAATTCTTCTATATATTGGAATTTTTCTAGCATACTATATTCGTCTTCCGATAAATAGCGTTTGGCTATTAATTTTATATAATTATATTTATCTAGCGTAATGGCATCTAAAATCGGCGTACTTTCCTCATAAACTGGTTCAATTTGGTTCATGAAATCGTCTATCCCTTCTTCATGAGTCATGTTTTCACTCCACTCAACAGACATATCGTCCATTGCTGACTCTTCCATATAGGAAAAGTCCTGACTAATATCGATGTCAATCGGCTCATTTATCTCCATATCAACGGTTATATCCATTTCAACAGGTATATTCGCATCTTCCTCATTTGTGTTAGAAGCAATATCCTTACTATCTTCAGTAGGAGTAGTAGCCTGACTCATACCTTTTTGTTCCTGTTCGTTATCAGCCTCATTAGATAACTCAAACTTAATCAATAGATCACTCAAATTAATGTCCTTATGACTGCCTTCTAATCCCATATCTTTAAACGCAATAGGATGATGGAATCGGTCCATTAAGTATTCATATCGGTGTAACATTTGTGTACCTTCTTTTATATTGGCGAAAATAGGATAATTAATGATTCGATTTCCTTTTAAATCTTCTCTTTTTTTAGAACGAATAACGACCCACTCACCCTTTTTCAATCTTCGTAGTTCGTCAGGCATTAATAATGGTCGTTCTTCTTCTTTTTCACCAAACGATTTCTTCGTGGATAAAGACTCTCCACTTCTATCCCCAATAACCACAGTTTTCGGACCTAATTTTTTACTGAACTCTTCCGAGTCAGCTACTTCATCGGACATAATATAAATTTGATTCCCACAGTTTCCCGCAATCGATTCGGCCATTTTATCTCCGTACTTCTCGGCTAATTGGGCTTTATTCTGTAAGACAATAAAATAAATAAGCCCCCGACTTAAGCCAACAGCTAAGGAACGGTTAATTCCTTCAATGGCAGGAATATTGGCGAATTCTTCAAACAAGTGGAAAATTCTTCGTGGTAAAGACCCTTTTTTCGTCAAAGTCGCTCTTTCGGACAAAACAGCATTGGATTGCGATAAAAAGGTCGAGATAATCGTATAATTCGAATCATCCCAATCGGGATAGACAATAAATAAGGCGATAGGTTTTTCCCCAAAAGCCAAATCTTCGATATTAAACGTATTTCTGGACGTCATACGTCCGATCGTATCATACGTGTAGTTCTTCAGCTTCGCCATCGTACCTGTGTAAATACCACTTCTTGTCACCCCTTGCGAAAACTGAACCGTTCCATATTGTAATTTGGCAGGGTTAGAAGCAGGTAAAGAACTGAAGAAATGGTCTAATTTTGTATATCCATTTTCATCTGGATCACTTCCTAATTCATTCAACATAACCGTGAGGGTATACATCGTAATATTTTCAGGCTTTCCCGAACTAATACAAATATCGCAAACAGCCAATATAAGCGCATTGACCAAAGCGATAGAAGATTCTTCCCACATCGGATCTTTGGCATTGGGGTTATGAAACAAAGAATACGAAAGCGTATTACAAAGCATTTGAGCTTTGGCAAACTCCTTATTCATATAGGCTCTTTTTATTAACTCTAGTGGATTATAAGCGATACCCCAATCTGGATTAATAAGGTTTAACACATACACCTCATATCCATTTTTTTCGTATTCTGCTCGGGTGTTTTTCAGCATGTCGCCCTTAGGATCGGTGACGATAACAGATGGTTTTTCTTCCGAACGAATAACTAAATCATGGGTTGGATAAGAAAACATTTCTGTTTTACCCGATTGAGTAGAAGCGACAACCATCGCATTGGTACTATTGATATCGATGTACACCCGATCGTCAATATGTATGATGGGGATTCCAGCTTTTCCTTCATATCCCTTTGAATCATCTTTTACCGATGTATATTGTTCTTTTATCTCTTGAACCGTGGTAAACCGAGAAGATCCTTTCGTATGTTTATTGATATCTTTAAACGACTCATAAATCTCATGCAGTCGGATAAGCGATACCACCAAAACAAAAATAAGGACCAACAGATAAATCCAGAAAAGAGAAACATGAAAAGTAAAAAACCATTCCCATTGAACAAGGGAGGTTATACTTTTAGTCCCATTCATGGCGTAATCTTTAATACCTTGAATAAACAGTTGAATATTAAAAAAGAAGGATAAGACAAAATTCACCGCACAAATAGTGGCAGCGAGAATGAATACCTCCAAAGTAAAGAGTAAATATTTATTCGCCAGTATTTTTTTCCATTGTTTTTCCTCTTTATTCATACCGTTCCCTTCCGCAAAAAGCTTGCAACAACATCAACTAAACAGTTGTAAAAATTCTATAATTTCTCCTTTGCTTCGTTCGATCCAATCCATTAATTCCGTTGGTTGTTGTGTCCTCATAATCTGAAAAAGGACCACAAAACAAAGGACAATCCCAATTGGTTTCCACGAGTGCAAGGGTAACTTTCGATTCTTTTTACTTTTCTTTAATTCCCTAATTAAAATTTTCTCCTTCTTCTCCAAGGATTTCTTTTCTTTCTCTTTTTCTTTCAACACTTTTTTCATCGTTTTTTCTTGGTCTAATCGATCTTGTTTTAATTCCTCTAAAAACTCCATTTTTGCCTGTTTTAAAAGTATGTCCGTAGAATTGGCTGAAGGAAGTGGGGAAGGTTCCTTTTGCGTTTTCTGTTTGACTACCTGTTGGCGTGTTAGCACCGCCTGACGTTCTATTTCTTCCTGTTCACGTTGCATTGCTGCCTGGCGTTCGGCTTCTTCCTGTTGGCGTTTTAATTCTGCCTGGCGCTCGACTTCTTCTTGTTGCCGTTTTTGCTCTGCCTGGCGTTCGGCTTCTTCCTGTTCACGTTTTAGCTTTGCCTGACGCTCGACTTCTTCCTGTTCACGTTTTAGCTCTGCCTGGCGCTCGACTTCTTCCTGTTCACGTTTCAGCTCCGCCTGGCGTTCGGCTTCTTCTTGTTGCCGTTTTTGCTCCGCCTGGCGCTCGGCTTCTTCCTGCTGCCGTTTTTGCTCCGCCTGGCGCTCGGCTTCTTCCTGCTGACGTTTTTGCTCCGCCTGGCGCTCGGCTTCTTCCTGCTGACGTTTTTGCTCCGCCTGGCGCTCAGCTTCTTCCTGCTGCCGTTTTTGCTCCGCCTGGCGCTCAGCTTCTTCCTGTTGGCGTTTTAGCTCTGCCTGGCGCTCGGCTTCTTCCTGTTGGCGTTTTAGCTCTGCCTGGCGCTCGGCTTCTTCCTGTTGGCGTTTTAGCTCTGCCTGGCGCTCGGCTTCTTCCTGTTGGCATTTTAGCTCTGCCTGGCGCTCGGCTTCTTCCTGTTGGCATTTTAGCTCTGCCTGGCGCTCGGCTTCTTCCTGTTGGCGTTTTAGCTCTGCCTCCTTCTGCCTTTGTCTTTCCGCCTCACGCGCTGCTTCTTCCTGCCTTTTTAATTCTGCTTCAAGTTTGTTGTATTCTTCTTCTAATTTCTTTTCCTGTTCCACCTGTAATTGGTGGAGTTTTTCCTTGTGTCTTCTTTCCCTATCCTGTAATTCTTGTTCTAACTGAAGCTCACGCTCTCGTTCTAACTCTTTTAACATTGCTTGTCGCTTTAAATCTTTTTCTCGATTAATTTCTTCTAAAGCTTGTACTCTCGCTTTTTCATGTGCTTCTTTTGTTTTATTTATCTCTTCTATGTGGGTCTTTTCTTGTAAGTGAAGTTGCTCTTGATACTTTTCTTCTTGTTTTTCCAGCTCTTCTTGAAAGACCACTTGCTCTTCGGATTTCGGTTGTTTTCCTGTTTCCTTTTTTGATTTTCCCTTCCAACCAAATCCTAAAGATGAAAGTCTTCTTTTGTTTTCTTTCTTGACTGGTTCTGAACGAGCCACGTTTTCCTGATGCATCGCATTAGATAATTTTCCAATCAACGCATCTTTTTCTGCCTTCGACACATCTTCAAAATTGGTATTTAAGGATCTATTTACTAATAAAAGAAGGTTACTTGCGTAACCCTCACCAATTTTACAGTTATCTCTAAATAATCGTTCTCCATCTTCTGAGATGATAAATTCCACTTCCGTCGTTTCATTTCTCTCTTCAGCCCATCGATCAAAACGAGCTAAGGCATTGGAAGCTTCCTTAATGGCATATTTCTTTTTGGCAGATAACGCTGATTTATACTTTTTATTTACTTTTAATTCCACATAAATCATCTCTTACACTCCCTAGAAAGAAACGTTATTTTGTAAAAACATGACCAGTGCTTGACAGCCCATGACCACAACTAAACCAATGCCGACGTTTTTCATCCCTTCTTTTGCTTCTTCTATCTTTTGTTGATTCTTTCTCATATACCCAATCCCGTATATAGCCAGTTTTACACCCGCAAATGTTCCTGCGACAGCTTGTAGTGCTCGAATAATAAAGATTCCAATGTCAATAATTGATTGTTCCATAATAGATAAGTCCCCTTTTTACGATTGATTTTTAATATAAAAAGCTAAAGCTTCTTCTAACACACTATTGTTATTTCCAATGACTTCTAAATGCCTGGCATTTAACCATTCCTCATAGTCCATCCCTTGCGCTTTTAAGATAAGTGCTGCCATGTCTTTATTTTTTTTACCTTCTGCTTTTGAAACAGCCATTTTCATCCACTCCTAAACCATGTTCATTAGTTCCACATGGATATGATTCTTTTTAATAATGTAACGCTTCACTTTGTAACGTTCTGTTTGATTGATACAATTTTCTGCTAGACAAGTAATATCAATAAATAATCCACGAGATAACCGAACACCTAAAGGAATTCGTATCTTATTGTTATTTTTCAAGTCTTTTACTTGTTTAGAAGTCGCATGTATTTTTAGTACTTCTTCTGCCAAATGACTACCCTCCTTTCATGAAATCCTGACTTTAATAGTTAGATGAGGTATAAACATAAAAAACAGGCACAATTGGCCTGTTTTTATATTCATTCCGTTGATTTCCTCAACTTTAGCTCTTCCCATATAAAATGTATAGTTAGTAAAATCATTCCTATTACCCAAATCCATCCTGCTGAAATAAAGACAAATTTGACTTGTTCTATTAAAGACAAGCCCCTCAAAACATCTACGTCTCGTGTAAAGAAACAAATACCTGCATAAATGAAACAAGCCATAAACATGATCAATATTACCCTTGTATGTACAGTTTCCATTTTTACTCGCTCCCCTGTTAGATGAACCTTTTTCTGACCTTAGGCTATCACCTCCTAAAAAAATAAGTGCATCCTTAGATGCACTCCTTTACACGTCTACTTATTTATTTTTTTACCATTACGGGGCAGTCACTAATTGCCAAGTAATCGTAGATTCATAGGTTCCTTTATACACATTGGCAGGTAAATCCACCTTCACATTCTTCTTTTCTTCCTCATAAAGGGAGTTAAAGATAATATACCAGCCACCATTTGCCTTTCCTGACTCCGCATCTGTTTCGGCAATGCGCAATGGTGACGGGGTGTCCACCGTTATATAGCACTTATTGATAAGAAGATCGGGTGTATCGGTTGATTCATACAAGGCATTTGCGGCGCTTAAATACGGCTTTTTGATCTGAAGAGAATTACTTTTTAACGTTTTTCCATTTTCATTGGTTAATGGGGTCCCGATAACATTCAACTTCCAGTTATAACCCTTGCCGCGATTATCTGCTATATGAAGAACCAAATCTGTATCGCTGATATATTCTTCTAATCCAGTCCCTGTTAACTCTGCCTTTGCGTCAATGCTGTTACTGACTTCAAAAAACAAATCAGAACTCCCTGTTACATCGATGGTTTTGGTTGTGATGTTACCTGCCTGATCTTCCGCCTCAAATGCATAGGTACCTTCTGTTGAAAAATAATACTCATCCGTATATTCATCCTTTTTCAGTTCCTTCGGCACTCTTATTTCTTTTATGCCTGATGTATCTGTTGCACTATATGCAACATAAACTCTACCCGCACTTGGTGGCTTGACATCTACTTTTAACGTGGGGCTTTCTTTATCTATATTATTAACCGTCACGCTTTTGCTTGTTTGATTACCAGCATTATCTTCGACTATAAAGGTATACGTTCCATTTTGTCGTACTTTATAGGTTAGCTGGCTGGTGTTTTCCCATTCCCCATTCGGTTTTTGAATTCGTTTCACACCACTCAAACTGTCATTGGATGTTACCTGTAGATCCACATCTTTATTTGTTGTCTTAGTAGAAATTCCTGTTATATCCATAGCTGGCTTTCCCTTATCAATCTTAACGGATACTGTTTTCTCCGTTACCATGCCCCTAGTATCGATTACCTGATACGTATAATTTCCATCAGATGTTAAGGTATCGGTATATTCATTACTTTTTATTTCTTTCCCATCAGGTAAAATGATTTTATCAATGGAGAAGTCTTCATTATCTAATAGTTCAGCCTTAACATTGGTCCATTCTACCGTGTAGTTCCCATTTTGGATCGGATTGGTATTAAATCTAATTTTCGTTATCAAATTGTTATAATAATCGCCTCGTACCGTGATTATTTTCTCCACCGTTTTAGGCTGTCCGTCTAATAAATCTTTTAATGGAATGGAAGCACTCATAGGATAATCTCTATTTAAATAATAATTAGTTCCACTTGCGACACGATAATTGGTTTCTAAAGAAATCGCCGTCACATAATTTCCTACATCGGCTTTATGAGATATAAGTCTTGCCGTTCCCGCCAATTTAATTCGCTTTCCCGCATAAGTCGTATAAGTCGGCCAGCTCGGTGAGCTTGATCCACTCATATTACTAATGGTAGATGAATCTATACTCCAACCTACATTAACATTGGAAGCTTTTATATTTACGGTGACATCTTTATTTGTCCAGCCATCTGCAGAAGTAGTGATTAAGACATTGGAGGGTACATTGACGTTCCCTATCGGTAGGAAGAACCCATAGAAGTTACCGCCTTTATCTTTTGCTCGAAAATAGTAATAACCATTTTTATCTACCTTACGAGTGATGGTATCGCCATACACTCTCTCCCCATTTACTTCTTCGATATATTCAATTCCTGAATTATCGGATGCTTTTAATACCACATCCCAGGAGCCATTTTGCATTTTGTCTAAATCCGTTTTATTAACTACTTCCATGACGGGCTCGGTTGTGTCTCCACTTTTATTGTAATAGTTTAAGTCATTTACAATGGAAACATCTGTCTTATCAAAGTTTATATAGTTGGATTCTGCTAATGTATCGTCTCCTGGTGCATCGAAGCGTTTAATGGTTAACACTTTCTCCGACCAAAGAAGTGCATATCCATCTGGAGTTTTATTGATCACTCTCCATTGAATGGCTTCTCCTTCATAGTTTCCGAAAGAAACTAATTCATTTATTTCTAAATTACTTACCTTCTTTCCACTACTTAAGGTGTAATCTGGTTTTAAATGTAAGGCTGGAGCTACCCCTAAATTGGAAGAGATATTGACACTATTCAATGTATTATTGTCGTAGCCTGCGATTAACTGTTCTGCATACACATCTCTTCTTACATGGCTAGACATCCAAGGATAATAAGCTGCACTTACATTGTACTTAGACCTCACTTTAGCTGTAGGTTCTTTCGTGTAGGCTATATTTCTTTTCTGGACGTACTCATATAACTCATTAATTTGTAAGTTGAATACTTTATCTTTTACCGTTCTGTAATAAATGTTCTTCCAATTCTTATCTAAGTTAACCGATATATTCTGCAAGAAATAACCCGTCATGTAAGCATCGGTTCTACTTACATTATTCGTACCAGCCTCCTTTACTGCTGAATCATACCCACTAATAAAGGAACGTCTCTCCGTTACCGCAATGGCATCTTGCTCTTCACTAGTAAAGTTAGATAAAAAACCTGCTTCCTTATCATAAGCTTGCGTGCCTAGATTCTTTTCACTTGGTGGATTACTTGTGTATCCAACCACTTCCTGGTTACTATTCAGCCATTCTCGTATGTTTGAGGTATTCCAGTAGGAACTACCTTGTGAATAGCTGTATCTCGTATTATTTGGATCTCCTAAAACTAAATTACTTGCTTCTGTTTTTGTACTTATACCAGGAACTAAATACAATAACAGAAACAGAATTAAGCAACTAATCGTTATCCTTCTATTCAAACCTTCCTACCCCCAACACTTACTTAATGTATTGCGGTCTCTTCTTCCTTTCGTTTTCTCTTTTTCTTTTTCCAGAATAAAACGAACCAGAACAAAACAAACCCTAATATTAACCCAATTATTAAAGGAATAATGGTTAAGTATAAAGGACTTTCCGTTCCATCTTTTTGGGTTACATCAATTATATTTTCACTGCTGCTCACATCTTTATTGGTTACATTCAGGGAAAAATTCTTTTCCACTGTCTCGCCGTTAACATCTAGGGAAACTTTTATTTGATATTCCCCTGAAGCAAACTTGCTTCCCCACTCGATAGGCAGCTTAAATTTCGTTTTTGGAGCCATCTTAAAGGGTAGGACTTCTCCTTGAAATACTTCTTCTTTCCCTTTTGTGACCGTATACTTCACGGAAACCCCATCTACAATACTCGGATTCTTATTCTCTAATCCGATATTTATAAAAGGCGGGGAAGAGTTTTCGATCAGTTCGATATCATCTTGTAAGGAAACTGGTACTTTTTCGGGTTCCCCAAGATTTAATTGAATACCTATTACTCTTTCTACCTCATTGTTGATCTTGATTCCTTTATCATCCTCGGAATTACTGGTTCGATCCGCCTTTTTAAAGGAAAGACCACCAAGTATCGTTCCTTTCGTCACAGTAGATGGCACCGTAATGCTGTATTTTACTGTCTTAGACTCTCCTTTTTCCAATTCGACAAGCGTATCTCCTGTTATGTATTTAGCCAGTCCATATTGAGAATCTAACAAGGAAGAGTTACCTAATTCCGTCTTATCAACATACTGGATATTGCCGTAATTCGACGTTAATGCATTTAAGTAGGACACCTTCACGTTGATTTTTTCATCCGAAACATTTTCTATTTTCACGGGTACAGTAATAGTTGATCCAGGTTTTGTATCCATTTGAAAATAGCCTAATGCTTCATGTTCTTTTCCAACTGGTTGAACATCAAAATCCAAACTAGAAGCAAATGACTTGGACTCTAACATGAATAAACTAAGGAAAATCAATAAGGAAGCACCTATAATTTGGAACAACTTTTTCATTTCTTTCCTCCCATAAAAAATAGTGGTTGGGAAACCCCAACCACCTTACTATTGATGATTAAGGAGCCGTTACAAGGGAGTAAGTTAAATCGACACTATATGTTCCTGCATACGTATTAGCTGGAACCGTTAAGTATACTTTCCCCATGTTCGCTTTATAAGAGCCCATTCCATCCCCACTATCTGCCTTTAAGATCGTCACTGCCCCACTATCTACAATGGCTTGTCCTGTTGTGGTAGAAACAGGCACATCTGACGATGTAACATCCACTTTTTCAGCACTTTGCACTTTATCCAATTTCAATAAACCAGTATGCAGGCTTTTCTCTCCTGCTTTAACAGGAGTGGAAGAAACATCTACTCTCCAAGCCGTTCCTGTACCACTGGCATCGATTAAGTTCAATTCATCTAATTCCGTGGAAGTAATTTGTTGGTGACCACTCAATGGAACAGCTGGAAGTGACACACTATCATTGGTGGTGATTGTTCTGGCACCTCCATTAACCACGATGGTCGCTTTGGTGGTGGTCGTATTCTCCGCGGCATAAGTAGGCATATGGACCATTAAAAAGACCAAGACCGCCAAAAATAAACTGATTACTACTTTTTTAAAGACACTATTGAAACCAATAGACATATCCTTTCTCCTTCCTATTCTTTAGAATTCTTCCGTTTTTTTTAAAATTAACCTAAAAATAAGGATTTAATATTATCTACCAACATATCTCCTACTTCTGGATAAGCCGTCTTCACGATTAATCCAGCTAAACCTAACCCCACTAATGCCAACATTCCCCAACCTGATCGGTCCGTATTTTGATCTACCATTTTGCCATCTCCTTTAATTTTTGTTTTTTATGATTAACCTAGAAATAAAGCTTTAATGTTATCTACCAACATATCCCCCACTTCTGGATAAGCTGTCTTCACAATTAGTCCTGCTAATCCTAAACCTACTAACGCCAACATTCCCCAACCTGATCGGTCTGTATTTTGATCTACCACTTTGCCACCTCCTTTAAAAACATCTAATAATATATAAAAAGGACTAGTTTTTTAACTAGTCCTTTTCCTACCTATTTAACAAGAGAAAGTGCGGCCCCTGTATTACTTAATGTAATTGGTTCTAAGTCCCAATACATAAGGCTAAAGTTTCCTTCCACCTTGTACTCAACAATAGACCCATAAGGTACCTTCTCGTTCAGTTTTGCACTACTTACACTAAATACGTTTTGAAAGTGGTCCTCACTATACGTATTGATGTTTTCTACGGCGGTTTCGGTTAAACCACCATTTCTTTCTATTTGATAATTAACATATTGTTTATAATTGTTCACTTGTTGAAGCTGAAATAAAAATACCGCAACGCCTAACATAAGGGCAATCATGAAAAAACTAATAAATATTCGCCCTGTTGTCATAATACTACCGTCAATCATAAAACTCCTCCTTCCTAAGCTTCTTATAAGGAATGGAACAACTCTAATATTAAGTGAAGACCCGAGGAAGCCATATAACCAGCTATCAAGACTAGATTAATCATGGTTAGTTTGGTTGGATTCATATCGAATTTTCTTAACTTAAATTGGGTTACCTGATTAATCCCGTTAAATAAATCATCGGTTGCCATTTTCCCTAGTTCCACTAGAATACTAGAGTCAAAGGTATGTTGAGAGAAGTCATAAAGCGTCGTCATAAACAATTCAGCATTGTCTGTCCCACTTGCTTCTCTGGCAAATCGTTTAAAAGGTTCTTCTGATTCTGGATGGTCATTCATTTCAATAATCAATCTTTCTAAGCAACCTTTTAAATGTTCATTTTCAATTCGGTTTGCAGCTAACATGCCGTTAAATACGCTGTACAAAGTCGCATTCGATTGGAGTAAATACGGAAGCAACGTACGCGAGAACTTCGAAAAAGCAAATTGTTTAAGAAAAGAAGCATTATTATACATTCTTTTCACTCTTTTATACGCGTTCATCCAATTCATGACAGCTAATAATAAGCCAAATAAGATAAGGAAGGGACTAAATACAGAAAGACATAACCCAAAAACAATATATCCTATCCCCATATAAACCCGCTTTTTCTGAAAGCGAATTAAAACTTCTGGTCCATATCTCATTTCTTTCAACATAGATTCTAAGTCAGGTTCCAGAAACTTTAAGAAGAAAGGCTCCTTAGGAGCCTTAGCCGTGTTCTCCATTAAACTTTCACCTCCATAATACTGTCATCCCCCATCTTTTTGACAAAGGAATGATAAATCGATCCTAATAAAAGTAAAAATAGAATGGAGGAAGCCCAACCTATCGGATAATGAGCATAAACATCGATGAATGTTTTTAGCCCAAAGCTCCAGATCAAGGCGGCAATAAAGATAAAGCTGACTTTAGCCATAAATCGAAAGTCCGATGCTTTTCCTTGTTTTGCCTTTAGAAACTCCCCTTGTTTTTCTTTTATCTGATTATGATAATGTTTGATATCTTTAATAGAATCTACGTTGGTTCTTCCTTGTATAAGGGCGGTCGTTAACTGTTCCAGATACAGAGTAAACACCACATCGCTCTTATACTTTTCTTCCAAAACTTTAAAGGCGTCGACTGCTTCGTTTTCATTGGCATCCATTAAAACAGCTTCTAACCTAGAGAGATCTTCTTGGAATTCTCCACTGGCTCTTTTTCGTACCTTCTGAATGGCTTGTACAATCGTTCTATCGTTGTTGGTTAGTATTTGCGTCATGTAATTGATAAAGTTATTTCTTTCTCGAAAGGCTTTTTCTTCGTACACCCTTTTGACACTTTGCGGAATTAACACGGCATATCCATAAATCATCCCGATTAGTCCACCAATCAATGCCACCCACCAGGTCCAAAAGAGAATAAAGGTGAGAGCGAAACAAACAATAAACGGTTTAAAAATGGATGTTAGTAATTCTTTTCTTTGGATGGGTTTTCCATACGCGATTTGATAAGCATTGATTTCATCAATGGTCATGATTCTCTTTTTCTTTAATATCATGTAGTAAGGAACGCCTCCTTTGGTAAACCTTGATAATCTACACTAAACTCTCTTAATCTTTTGGAGAATGCTTCACTATAATTTCCCACATGATAGATAAAGTTATCACCATCTTCCTCTGTTTCAAAAACAGTTAATGTTTTTTCTCCCTCTAAATACTCCACAATTTCGGATAAAAACCGAACGGTTTTTCCATTGATTTTCTTTTTCTTAATATGAAAACCAAATTGAAAGTATCGATAGATATCTTCTTTCAACGATTGTTCCTCTACTTGATAGCCCATTTTCGCCATGTTGACGAAACGTGTTGGCGTTGCCCTTGCGTCTACTGTGTGAGCTGTCGTAATAATGCGATGTCCAGATAGTACAGCTTGAATCATCTCATACGCTTCTTCTCCCCTTGTCTCCGCAATATTGATCCATACTGGATTGTTTCGTAATGCTGCTTTAATGAGATCCTTATAAGTGAACCCTGGAGAAGTCAACCAACTCATAATGTCTTTATCAGGAAATAGCTCTTTATAGTGCCCTTCTAAGGTGTCTTCCGCAACAATAATTTTTTCATTATGAATATAACTGGTCAGCAATTTAGCTAATTCTGTTTTCCCTGTACCTGTATCACCTGAAATAACAATATTACTTCTTGCTTTAACTGCTGCTTTAAAGAAATCCAACATATAGAATGGAGCAAAAACCTCAAAGTTTTCTTCGTTTAGCGCTAATTTAGGTTTCGATACCCTCAAGGACATCGTTGTTCCATACGGACTAAGCACTTTATGCACGGCATTAATACGTAAATAACCTAATCCTGCATCTAAAATAGGTTCTTTGGGAGAAAATCCTTTACCAACTGCATTCGCAAATTTCGTTATCAGCTTATTAATATAGTTTTCCGTGATTTCTTCTTCGTGTATCCATTTTTCTTCAGGTGTTTCAATCGTTAAAAAGGTACCATTGAAGGAAATATCCGTGGTGGTTTCGTGCTTTTTTAATAATTCATCAATGACACCCAGACCTACAATTTCTTGAATCACATATTCCAATTTTTCTTCATCTGCGAGCAATATCTTATTCTTGTCTTTAATTAATATCTTTAGTACTTCGCGTGCTTCCTCGGATAAAAAAGCCTCCAGATACACCTCAGGATGTTGATCCTTCAGTTGATCCTTTATTCCTTTAATAATTTCTTCACTAATTAAAGTCATTCTTTTATTCATCCTTTACTTAATCGTATTATCCTTCAGGACCGTGCTGTATTGTGTTCCCTTTTCATCTGTCACTTTGACGCCAACAGCCATGATCTTTTCATCTGCATTTTTGATATATTGGTACTGAAAATCGTTAAAACCTATATTCATATCTACATTCTTTTTAAATTGCTGTTCAAAGGAAGACTCAAAGCTTTCTTGTTCAATTTCTGCATGTCCTTCTAAAATTCTCGAACTATCGTCCACATTCGTAATACTGGCAATCTTAGCTGATTCCACCATCGCCAAAACAATGGAATCTTTTTTAAATACTTCTACGTAGTAATTTGTCAGATTAATAGTAAGGAAAAATCCTAACCATATGATGAAGATGGTTGTAACAAATCCCCTCAATTGATCATCACCCCATAAAAAAGAAGGAACACCTCGTGTACCTTCTTTTCATCTTTCTATTTTTTTACCATCCGAAATTAAACAAGTGACTCAAATCTCCTGTGTCTAATTCTTCATTTAACAGTTCATTTAAGTTTTTTACATCTTCTTCTGTCCAATCATCTGGTATGCCGTTAGGAAATGGATCATCCTTATTAATTGGCTCGAACATAATGGCATCCTGTTCGATCGTTTCCGAATCCATGTGAACTTTAAAGTGAGCAAAGATATTTAGGTTATCTTTTAAATGAATCTGAACTTTGTTAGCTCCCACGTCCGAAGACTGGTAAGAAACATCATAGGTGCCTAAATCCCCCCAGATTGGCGTATAAAACTTATGGCCGCCATCCTTTAGCTCTCTTTTAATTTGGCTATTTTTATTCGCGACTTGTTCATCTGTGAAGAGATTTCCTGTAAAATCTTCCACATTCACATGAGGGAAGATAAACGCATTGGTGCGGACAAAATCGCCATTTTGTTGTTTCGATGTTTCGGTATTGAGTAAATCCATTTTGATATGAGCATCTTCTGTCGGATAATCCAGGTAAGAATCTCTCAAACTCTCTGGAGCAAAGAAAGAAAGATTATTTTCCGCAACTTTCGTTGCAAATTGATAATCGGTCCCCAATTCATTGGTGTAATCAAACGTTATTTCTGTTTCTACCCCATAACCAGTTCGTTTCTTTCCTAAAGGCTTCGCCTTATATTGGATCGTTTCATAGTAAGATTTCATGGTAGTTTCAGGTGTTTTCTCTGTCATAACGACATAAGATTTACTGTCTTCATGTTGAGCATTACTGTTTACATCAAATGTAACTGTCCCCTCAAAAGAAGTGTACCCCTTTGTTTCCAGGCTTTCTTTCCCTTTTATCACGTCAAAATCATTCGGATTAAATCCTTCTAGCTTAACCGTATAGGTTTTATTTTCATTTACGGCTAACTTATCTTTCGGAATTTTGAACTCTAGGTACTCTGGAAGAGTAGAAGCCGTATATTTCTCTTCTGTGATCTTGGTAGATCCTTGATACAAAGAAACGTTTATTGTTTTATTCGTATCTTTATAATCCTTTATTTTACTAATATCACCTTTGTAATTAATTACGTTAGAAAGATAGATACGTACGGGTAAACCTTCCTCGGCTTTCGCTGTATATATTTGCACTTTTTCTAAGCCTGTTTTGATCAATGGCTTGTCATAATAATAGTTAATGACTAGGTTGCTTGTTCCCATTGTTCCACTTTCGGAATCCCCATCCGTCCTTACATAACGCAGCGTATATTCTCCATCTTTTATTGTAATTGGACTTTCGGAGTATTTGTCCTTTTCGTGTATGGTATACGTTTTTGCTTTCGCCACTTCTTCTCCCGTTCTTTCATCCAAATAATGAACGGTTACACTTCTTCGAAGCTTATAATCGAAGGTATGAGAAGCATCATTGTTATGCGGAGTCTTAATCGAAACCGTATTATTTCCAAACAAATCATAAATTCTATTTCCACTCAATTCATGCATGTTTGGAGCCGTAAATGTATTCGTTGTTCCTACTTTGTATCTTTCTTTGATGTGATGAAACACATCATTTTCTGGATACATATTCTTTTCCCACACATTCACCCACACATAAGGATCATAATAAAGGGTGATGGTGGTATCTTTTCTTGGCGTGGTACCAGATTTAGCGGCAGAACCTCGTAACTTATATGCAATATCGTTATACGTAATATCTGTTCTAGCATTAAAACTGTACTTATCGCCTACTTTATATGTTCCAATTTTATCCGTCTTTCTAATGGTTTCACCCGTTTGATAATCTTTATACTCCGCATAAACATCCCATTCCGTTGTGTAATAGAAAGTTACTGTAAAGTTTTTGTCAGGAACTGTCCCTTTCTTAGTTTTATCATCATCTAGGATTGCTTTTTTCCCATCTGACTCCAGACCAGTTTTAGAAGATGCGGTGTAGCCATCTCCGATCGTAACGGTTTTTTTCTCACCCAGAATCTTTTCACCAGTTTCTCTATCCTTGTGGTCTATCCACATGGTTACTTCTTGTTTCTCGAACTGTGCTTGAATTCTAACGGTTTGGGCAGGGTCAGTAAACCAATCTCCATAACCAAGTGTTTGGTATCCAGAAGATCTAGGAACAGATATTAATGGTTGATAACCCTTCATCGAGCCTTTTATACTTCCTGTATCTAGTTTACCTCCAAAGTCGGATGGTGCTTCAAAGTAGAACCAATCTCCACCTGAAACTGTTACATTCCCGCCTCGTTTGGTGTAGTTATTATCTGTTTCATTAACAAATGTTACTTCGTCAGGTATTTTAAAAGTTAATGTATTCGCTTTGTCAGCTTCAAATTTGGTAGTTTGAGTTTTTTGAACCCCATTTGAAAAACTAACAGTCAACTTTTCTCTATACATAGAAACATCGTCATCAGGTATTTCTCCATTTTGTGATAAATCCCAAAGTTTCTCATACCCAGAAATACTCTGTCCTCCTGCATAATCTCCGTTATACAATCTAGACAATATTAGTGATGTAACTACTATACCTCTATTTTTATCATTTCCAAAAATATTCTCAGGTCCATTCCAACCAAAGTATAAAGCTCTAGCTACTTTAGCATTGTCATAAGGAGTTGGTTCATTGTATAATGCACCAGTTCCTGGAGTTGGTTTTTCATGTTCTATACAAAAAGCTTGTTCCCCATTAACTCGGAAATCACCAACAATTGAACCACCATAACTAATTTGTCCCCGATATTCAATGTCAGGAGCAGATGCAGCACTTACAGACTTACCAAAAACAACACTTTTAACTGCTGACGCTACAGTAAGTTTCTGTTTTACCCCTTCTTTCATCAAGTCATCTAGTTTTGCAGGAATTTTTTCATTGCCAGCACCAACATATAAAGGTTCATCGCCATACAATAATTCCCCTTTTTCGTTAACAGTTAGGTATTCGATATCTTCTTTCGCTTCATCTTCTCCAACTACTTCCTCTAAAGTTGGTTTTGTTATAGGTTCATCTCCTGATACGTATTTCCTACCAGTCAAATCCTCAACTGCTTTTATACTAGAAGTTTCCTTAACCACTTCTAATTTTTCACCTTCAACCACTGAATCATCAGATTTTCCACTTCTTGTATCAATGTTTATTGACTCATTCAATATTGTCTCTGCTAAAGCAGACATTGGGTACTCTAGAATTTGTAACATGAAAGTTGTTATTACAAATAGTGAAAGCACTTTATAACTAAATTTCTTAATTTTGTTCCCCACTTAATCACCTCAAATTTCTATTTAAAGGCAAAATAAAAGTCTAGTATATTTAAATACTAGACTACTAAAAATTTATTCAATTTAAATCACCAACCGCCCCACTCAAAAGTTCCTTTCTCGTAGGTAGATGACCCTTCTTCTGCTGTTTTATTACTCCCATTAGTGTTAATTACTCCCTCCCCAGTTTTCTGCACATTAGAAACTTTTCCGCTGTTGGAGTTATTATTACTAGAACTATTAGACTTGTTAGAAGAACTAGAATTATTGCTTGAACTAGTCGACTTACTAGAAGAACTAGAGTTGTTGCTTGAACTAGTTGACTTATTAGAAGAAAAAGATGAACCACTAGACGTACTTGATGAACTTACTGAGTTGTTAGCATTACTAGAGTTGCTTGAACTACCAGTTGAAGAATTATTGCTTTTAGATGTTGAAGCAGTGCTTGAGTTTACATTATTAGAAGTAGCATTTTGATTTACTTGTGTATTCGTTTGAGCTTGCTCTGCTGCTTTTGCAACAGCTTGCTCCTCTTGACGTTTCGCTTCTTCTTCAGCTTCTGCTTTCGCAACCACTTTTTCATTTACTGCTTTTAACTGTTTCGTTAATTCGTTTTTCTTCTCTTCATTTTTCACTTTCGCCACAAGATCAGATGCAGCATTATAGTCTTTGTCTTTTAACGTATTTTCTGCTTCTTTCACTTTCTTTGTAGCTTCATTGATGGCAGCAATTTGCTTATCAGCTTCCTCTAACTGCTTTGATAAGTTGTTAAAGATGGATTCATTCCAATCTTTCACTTCCGCAACTCTTTTAGTCAGGTCCTGCAACTGCTCTAGGGTAGCATTTTTACCAACAACACCTTCTTTTATTAGGTCCTCTACATCCGAATCCAGCTTACTCAATTCTTCTGCTTGATTTAATTGCTTCAAAAGCTGTTTTTTGTCTTTTCCTTCGGCTACCTTGTCAATCGCAGCTTTGGCTTTTTTCCACTTACTATCAAAATCTTCATCTGTTAACATGGCTTTATCTTCACTATATAAAGCCGCAAGGGATTTTTCTGCGTCTTCCCTATTTTCTACTCTTATTTGTTCTTGTTTTGCTTCTTCGGCTTCCACTTTTTGATTATAGGTAAAACCACCTATCCCACTTCCCAATATTATTGCAATTGAACTATAAAGAAGTATCTTTTTCTTCATAACGTACCTCCAATTATCTAATTATTGACAATATCATTCTATCATACATCTAAATACCAGGAATAATTATCTATAATCGGATGATGATTTTTACCCATCCAAAAAAGGAAAGCCATAGTGGAATGCTTAACAACATTCCTATTGTCAGTCCTCTAACAAAATCATGTTTTTCTGCTGTTATCGTATCATCGTTTCTCACCCCTTTAACCTCCAACGTTTCATGATAAGTTAATAAGATTCACACGTTCAGCATGATAAATGTCCAAAATATATTGTGAGTTTATAGCAGTCGTTACTCACACAACTCTATAGCAGTCGAGTATCCAGTTTAAAAAAATAGCTAAACTGAATCTGCTAATGTAAATGCCATTGCTTGCTGTCTACAGGTTTAAAACCACTCGCACCAAGAAGAACTTATTCACCCATAAACATTGCATGGCAACTATGTTTATGGAGGAAGGACTATTCCTAATATTCAATTATTTTTTGTCATCACGACAAACGTCTAAATCCTATCAACTTATCTTTTTTTAAAGCTCTCTATAATATGTAATGGTTCCACTACTACCAATGTCCCTTTGTCACTTTCATAAAATCGAACAGAGTTTGCACCAGCAGTGATTAGTTCTCTTTTTAAGATTTCTTTATCATTTACAATTAAATCTTTTACATTGATCGACACTGGAACACATTTACCCACTCTTTTGAAATTAGAATACCTTTTCCTTTTTTCTAACACTTCATGTTTCTCATACTTTACAGGAGATACAGAAACTTGAATTTTCTTTCTTTGTGGTTTAAACGGTTTAAATGCAGAACTCATATACAATAATTTAGATTGCTCATTTAATCTTTTAGCGATAATAACGCCATTATTATTTTTTACGTTACGAATATAGTCATATACTTCACTTAAATATCGTTTTAAACCTGTTGTTTGATGAATACAATATTTCCCTTTTACCAGTCGAATTGATCCATCAAGTAAACGTATTTCATGGCCATTCATAAAAATTTCATCTAAGCTCATTTCCCTGTCTATCAGAAATTCTTTTCTCACGATTAACCCTCCCATAATTTTTTTACAAAAACAAAAAAGCTGTTAAGACATTGTAAGTTAGTCTTAACAGCTCCTCTATATCGTAAAATATACAACTAAATATAATATAGATTTATTTACCACTGAAAAATAGTAGAAAATTCCCCGAAAAATCTATATAATAATCTTGTTGTTGTAACATTACAACACAGTAAGGGGCAGTTCACACTAACAACTCCAATTGTTATTGTGAGCCATATCGTATTAAATGACTCCAATCATTAAATACGGTCGCCTCTTTTTTGTTTTTGTATATGCATTTAATTGATTAATTGTATATACAAAAACAAAAGAAATATAATTGTTATTCAAATTATATCGAACAACATTTCACAGGTCAACTAATTTATGACTTTTTTCACGAAAAAAAGTTAAAATTGTGAACATTTAAAGTAAATTAGACCTATAAAACCTAATACTAAATCTAGTTACAATAGCCTAACATCTCCATTTACATAGCTGATCTGCTGAGTAGACATTCAGATTATTAATAGTACTTTTGATCAATATTACCTGTAATACAGCCTAAGTAAAATACTATGGAACCTTGAATATTTACTTAAAATAATCCAAGTAGATGATTAAACTTACAATAGTAGAACATTTTGTTCCCTCCGGTATCAGACCTTATCTATAACCTTTTAATCACATCAATATCGAATAATATATATAAAACAATTAAGATAAATTATACATATAATAATAAAAAACAAAATATATAAGGAAAACGATAAAAAGTCTAGAGTCCATGTGTTCCATGGTTCTATGCCATTTTATTATTTTCTTAAATACAATATTCACCTTTTCACAAGTTTGAAAATACAATATTCAATTTCCACATCTCTTTAAATCCAATTCTAACTAGTTCAGATATTTATAAATACAGTTATAGTAATCTTACTTTACTATCCGTTCATATTTTTAACATAAAATAATGAAAAACTAAATAATAATATTTAATGTCTTGCTAAAATTAAAAAAATCTAGAATATCAAAAAACCTTTTCAGATTGATATTTTGAAAAGGCAAGTGATATTATTGATTTTTTCTATTCCCTAATTTTTTATTAAAAACGGTGGATATTTACCATACATTTTATGTTATGTATTTTTGATGATTTCAATCTTTTCTTCCACAGTACATAAAGCTATTGATAGTCTTCAAAAACCTTCGCAAAGCAAATATTTACATATGCCCCAATAGATTTAATAGAATTCAACTGACTATTAAGTTGGAGTACCTCAAATTTATCAGCAACAGAAGAAATAGTGTAATTCAAAATTTTTTCGATAAATTGACAACTTTAGTATGAGCAGACAGATTTAACATCCTGCTAATAGATCTTTCAATATCCTTCATTCCACGCCATTTCAAGGGGATTTTTGCATTTTTAATTCTAGCAGCCATTTCTTTTTTGCAATCAGCAAATGTCCTTCTTTGTTTATTTTCGTCAAGTTGACTAAAACAAGAACCATTTAGACTGAATTTGTATTTCTCAATGCAAACTTGTATAAAAGTTCTTCTTCTATTACGATGTGCTAAAGAAGGAACTTTCAACTTTACGCAAATTGGAATAAAAGAGTATACATTATTAATTATTAGTAAACAGTTTCTTACTCTTTTAGCTGTAGTATTTAAAATTCCCTTTAGATAGGACATCTTCCTTGACCCTTTAATCAGCTGGACATCTTCTACTGCTCTCCTGTTAGTTCTCAGTTGAACTTGAAAATATTCGCTCAGTTTAAGTAGAAGTATTGGTCCTTTATGATAACGCTACTTGATTAATTGTCCAAATATTTTTTCCTTAAATAACGCTATAGGAATAGGAAATATGTTGATTTTTCAGTATGTTTACTAGTAACTATTTGGTTAAACTTAGCCTAATCTACAATTTCATAATGTGTACCGTAATCAGTATGTACCTCAGCTATCTAGTAATCCATCAAATGCTTTTTTTACTGTTTCATATGTAAGGTCTTGTTCAGAAGAGATATTAGAAATACAAAGCTGCTTGCGCTCACTTACAGTTGGATCCTTTGTTTGAGAAACTTTCTTATCTTTTACTTAATAAAATAATCATAGAATATAAACACCCTGAATAAAATTTAGTATTCAGGGTTAAAGATTAATATTATTATGTAAGTAAATCCAACCTAAGATTGAATAATCTAAGTAGTAATTAGCTTGTTCTTCCTTTGCTGACTAATTTCATTGTATATTTCATCCTGGCGAGTATCCCATATCTCAATCGCTTCTTCCTCTGAAACATATTTACTGAAAAATTTTATAGCAGGCTGTCTTAACATATAAATTGGCAGATGTTCTATACGCTTAACCCTTCTCTTAGGAACATTATCTTTTATAAATTCTTGAATGGCTTGTTCTACTGGATTTATAATCAATTCTAATTCATGTATTTCATCTTCAATGGATTGAGCATAATCTAGTTGTATTGCTTTGATAGCATATCCCGCCCTTTTTTTTATGTCTTTTCTGGTCAAAACATAATTTATATTCCTTCTGATCTGATCTTCTGGAAATTCTTTTATTAACCATTCAATTTTATCTGCAGATATTCCTAAATTAGATAATAGAATTTGTAAATCGTCAAAAAGTGATAGTTGCTTATCTTCTACTTGTTTAGATTCATCTAAGACTACTTCTATCAATTGATGAGAGTTACTATTAATAATAAATTCTATACTAGTTACTTTTCTTCCAGTCTTAATTTCATTAAACATGAAACTAATGTCTGTATTATTGTTTATTTCATTCTGGGCGACTAATAAAACTTTGCTTTTAAAATGTCCATATTGCTTATATTTCGTAGGTTCTATTCCTAAAAAGGCGCGTAATTCCATTAGTGTTAACTTTCTTTTCTTGATTCGTTCATACTGTTTAAGCAGCTCATATATCCTAATTGAATATACAGAATTGAGACGTACAACATTCTCAAGTTGATAGGATGTAAACTTATCTTTTAATTCTAGAAAAAAACCTTTTAGTTCAGGATGGAATTGGAGCGTTATATATCCTTCATTGTCCTCATAAATAGAAGTGATTACCCAACTATAGTTTCGTTGCTTACCATCCTTTTTAATCGTTAGAACTTTTGTTTGAAGGCCATTTACAATTTCTCTTAGGTACGAATAGAATCCAGTTCTTTTTGAGTTTCCGATAATTTCTATAAAATCTCTAGCCCTAAAACGATATGTTTTTAATGTCTCATCACTTGGCTGAACTTTGGAAGCCATTACCAGAAGAATACGCTGCTCTTGTAAGGATAATTTATATGTACTTTCAATTAACTCATTGGATTTGGTTACCCAGTTTTTTGTACTGATACTATCGAGTTCATTTTCGTTATCAATAATTAAATCTTCCATAGAATCCTCCAAAATAGTTATACTATCACTAAATTATCATAAGGTGATAGTATTGTAAACTAACCAAAGAATCAAATTGAATTTAACAATTGAAACAACATGAATTAAATAGAAAGATCTTAACTATCACTAATTTTGCGTTCTATATTTTACTATTAGAAATGCATGCAAAATTGGTGATAGTTAAGCTAAATATCACTATAGAACTTCTAAACTATCACTTTTAATAAGAAAAAATCTTTTGATTGAGTAGTTATGGATTAACCAAAGAGATCAATTTCGTCTAAAAAATATATAGATCTGGAGAAATAAGTAATATTTACATCTAAATAAGCGCAAAATTAGTGATAGTTAATATATTTAAGTATATTTACGCAAAATTAGTGATAGTTAATATATATGTTTCAAACGCAAAATTAGTGATAGTTAAATAGTATGTTGCGCAAAATTAGTGATAATAATGAATGTCTATCTTTAATATCCCAAAGGAAAAACGACATTTTTCGTATTTTTCCTTTGGAATTCTATTATTTAAAGTAAGTTGCGCAAAATAGGTGATAGTTTAGATTAAAGTTATAAATTCTACTTTCATTGAATTTATAACTTTTGTAGATAATAGCTTCAAAATAATAGTGATACTCCGCCGCAAAATTAGTGATAGTAAGGGATGTAAGCGTAAAGTGCACGCAAAATCAGTGATAGTATTGCGCAAAAAACGTGATGCTTCACGCGAAAATAGTGATAGTTTACGCAAAGTAGGTGATATTTGAACGCAAAATCAGTGATTCTTTGCGCAAAAATAGTGATAGTTTACGCAAGATTAGTGATCTTTCACGCAAGATTAGTGATATTTGAACATCGAGAACCCTTGCTATCACAGCGTTATTCGACATCGTAAAACATTTAAAACAATATAAATAAATTAAAACAATATACTAAAACATTAAAACAAGAATATAGTTGTTAGTTTCTTTATAAGATTATAAGTTGGTTTAGATTTTTAAAAATAAATTAAAATATCCCCCTTTTTCTATTCCCCCTTAAATTCAATAAATAAATAATTAACTATGATGCGATCTTTTTTTCTATCACTTATAAAGGACATAAAGATCGAAAAGTGAGAGTAAAAAATACTCTCACTTTTCAAGCCTACTAATCATTAAAGCTCTCTATCCAGTTTTGTTATTGAATAAAAATAATTACAAAGAAAATACCCTATTCTAGTTATCGGATAGCTTACTCCACTTAACTTACTAATCACTTTATTTTAAAGAAAAGTATATTTATTATATTTATACTCCACAAGTATTTATTACTCCATATATGAACTACTTTTATTCCTAAAATAGGATACATGTAGAATCCAAAAAATAATAACCATCTAAAATACTGATGCATACACTTTGCATGCAAATAAATGTTGATTAACGGATATTGTATGCAAAAAGCATGCGTATCTACAAATAAACTTTGACATATGTATGCAATTTGCATACAATAAGTAATAGAATATGTACTATTACTAGGAGGGAAATCCATGGCAAGATTTGTATCTATTGACATAGGAAATGACGCAGTAAAAGGTTATTTAGGAGATTTAGAAAATAAAATATACATACCTAACGTTATAGCAGATTTAAAAGATCGTGACATAGTTGAAATGGAGAAAGAACCATTAAATGCTCTTCATGTTGAAATAACTTCGTCTGCATTAAAGATTAAAAATGGCTCGTTCGCTGTTGGGAAATTGGCGTCTAAATACCCTAATAATGATGAGTTAACGCCAGAACAGGACAAGTCAGATAGTGATCAACCTATCATATTATTGCTAACAACATTAGCTTACGATGCAATTAGTAAATTTAAAGAAGAAGACGGAATTATTGAAGCAACATATTACCTTTCAACAGGATTACCATTAGATGAAACAAAAAAAGGTAAAGCAAAAGAGTTTAGAAAGAAACTTAAGACTGCTCAACATGAAGTGAAGTTCCTTAAAACTCCTAATTTTGAAAATAAAATTGTTAGAATTAAATTTGAACAAGTGATAGTTAACACTGAAGGTTTTGCAGCATATGTAGACTTAACAACAAATGACAATGGTTCTACAAAGAATGAAGAATTACTTGGCAAAACAATTTTAATTAATGATATTGGTGGTCTATCAACCGATTCAGCAATTATCACAAAAGATGCCGAAGTAGACAACGAATATAGTGATGGAATTAAAAAAGGTGTATCCACTTATTTAGATAACATCATAAAAAGAGTTTATTCAACACACAAATATACTATAAAAAGTCGACGTTCTTTAGTAGAAATAATAACTAACCCTGATTCAGAAGAACAATATCATATCTGGGTTGATGGTAATAGAGTATCAATTAAAGGAATTGTTGATGATGAATTATCAATTTTAGCAAAAGAAGAGTATAAATTAATTAAAGAATTATGGAGAAATGTTCCAGATACACGCTTGGCTTACCAAATCGGCGGAGGTTCAGTAGTCCTAAAACCTTACCTGACAGAGATAAATCAAGCAGATAAAAATTATCCTCTTCGATTTGTATCTGCTGAAGAAAGTGTATGGATGATTGCAAGAGCTTACTTCAAAATCTTAATGATGTATGCGGATAGTAAAGGTATTTCTATTAATGAAGCAGCTGCTGCAAGTGAGTGATGCATCGTGGGTTTTTATGAACCAGGTAAAACGATTTCTTTTAGATTGCCACAAAATACACCAAAATCGGTCATAGAACATTTAAATAAACGAAAAAGTGAATTAGGGAGAAATTTCAGCAGTGAAATTGCTCCCCTATTTGTAAACTCAATAGAAAATTCATTTATCTCAAGTCAGAATGATTCTATTAATATCCCTCTTCCCTCTAATTTAACTTTAGAACAGAAGGAATGGATAAATTCAAATTATACTAAATCACTTTTAAGTCAATTGATTTACCAAGTGGTTAATCAATCAACTAGCCCTATTTCCTTTGATGGAAATGGTGCTCAAGTTGTTAGTAAACAAACTGAAGATATTGAACCAGAACAAAAATCATTCAAAGCAAACTCAACCACAAGTAGTTTTATTCAGAAAACCTTTTTGAATTTTGATGATGACGACGACGATGATTAATCCCCTTTTTATGGGGATTTTTTATTTAATCAAATAATAGTTTATACTGTGAATAATTGTGATTTTAAAGTAAAATTAATATAAATTCGCTCTACATATGCACTAAAAATAACCAAAGCATTTTCATCTGTGGTTCACCGTTGTTGTGTAGAACACATATAAACAACAAATTTCAAACACATAAACCATATTTGTTGGATACTAGTGATTCATAATTTTAAGATTTTTGATGATTGTACTCTACAAATGATGTGTTATTCACAAGTGGAACACAAACTAATATCGATTTGGCAGTAGTTATAGAATAAAGTTAAGTTACAAATAGGAAGATGTGGTCTACATGTTTTCTTTAAGGCACAACTATTCTACAATTTTAATCGATGATATTCAATCTGAGTAAAATAGTAGATGAATTACATAAGAATGTTATTGATCATAACTTAGTAAAAGAAGTAAAAAAGCACAAAAAATTAAATTAATGTTTTTTGAAATGTGGTTTAAATGTGGAGTGTTATCTATATGTAGAATACAAATCATAAATATAGTGGCTAACAATTTTGATTTAGTTTACATAATGCGAAAAAGGAGTTGGTTCCATGAATTATTGGAAAATAAGTGATTTTACAGAACAAATAAAATTATCATTTGAGAATGAAAGAATTCATATGAATACAATTGATGGATGGTTTAAATCTCTTGAGAGTAAAAGAATTCATTATGTTATGCGTACAGAAGATACTAAAGAAAAAGTATACGATGACTTAGATTTAAATATAGCAATATTTATAAAAAAACGAAGAGAAGAAAAATGGTCTTTATCAGCAATATATGACGATTTAGCAAATCATTTTGATTTAAGGGGTTTCCCTGCAGAAGAAGTTGGACCAGTAGCATTTGATGGTGATTTTGAAACGTTGAAAAAACAATTGAGTGAAGAATTGAAACAAACATTTAATCAAATGGCTGCCTCACAGATTGAAGAAATAAAAAAACATTATGATTCAATAATAGAGCAAATACCCAAATTACCTTCACCAGAGGAGCAAAAAGAAACAAGGTTTAAAGAAATGGTTGTAAGAAGGAGGGTGGAAACTGCCCTTGAAAATGAAGCTTTAGAAATGTGGTCTACAAAACCAGAAAATGAGAGATATAAAAAGGTTGGTTTGTTTAGAAAAGAAGAAGACATAAATAAAAGGTATGAATTCATTAGAAATTATATTAATGAAAATTATGAGAAAATGTTAAAAAAAGAATTTGGTCTATAAATAACCAATAACTATTTTGTTTTAATTGGTTTATTGAAAGGTAATAATCAATATCGTATATGGGAAAATATACGATAAATAAATACATTTTAAAACCAGCGAACTAATTAATTATAAAAGGTGGATACTGGATAACAATATGTTAAACGAAAAAGCGTTAGAATATGCAAAGGGCATAGCAGCTATAGAAGGTTTATATTTATCTGAAGAACAAGCAAAATTAATTAGAGAGAAGGCAGAAGGGGAAATTACTCACGATCAGTTTATAAAAAAAGCAGTGGAGTTAGCAAATAGGAAGTAGTCTATTAAATAATTAGAATCCAGAGATATAAGTAATTATATGAATCGTTTGATACTATGTTGAAAAGGTAATAATAAATTTAAATGAGCTGAATAACAATTTTTTAACTTTTAAAGAGAAATGAACAAAAGTTAAAATTTACTTTGGTATTGAATAACTTTACATTAAGTACCTAAAAAGAAGGAATAAAATATTGTTCCTTCTTTTTTGTATGCTAATTAGGATTTATTATTTATTAGATTTATCTTATCAGGACAACCAACTGGGAATTATTGTATTCTTGAAATTTGTTTTAAATATTACTCTAATTACTTTTGAAATAAACGAAAATTCAATTTAAACATGTAATTAGATATAATGTCTTATCCATCAAGAGGGTTAAATAAAAACTAGAAAAATATGATTTGAATAAAGTAAAGGGAGAGAGCATCCTTTTTAAACTTCACTGTTAAGGAACAACCCGGTTGTGTATTTAAATAATAAAATTCTTTGTCTGGACTTAAGTTACAAGGGGAACTCATCCGAAATAGCTTATTTTCGAGTCTTTGTAAAAGCACTAAAGTATTTGCAAATCAAGAGACTTATTTGTTGCTCCCATTGGAAGTAGCGACACACATAGTTATGTTTAAATTTTAGTCGTTATAGAAAAGGCTGTAACGCATTTACAGTGAACTTGAAAGCGAAACTTTAGATTTCTTATTTGTTAGTAGCTGTTGAATTTTTTTTGTTTTTTAAAGGAATTCCATATTTCTTGCTTACCTGTATCATTTTTTTTGCCAGTACCTGTGCATCTTCTTTCGACATTTTCATACTTAATTTCTCCTCTCGAACTTTATTGGTATAAGTATGAACAAATTCCAAGTTTTTTAAACAGTATCCTCAATTATCCAATATTAACTCTAGGACATTTAGTCAGTGTCCTAAAGATAAAATTCTAAAAGGGATACAAAAGGGATTCAACATTAAAGAGAAGAGTATGTTAAAATACACGACAAAATGGTGCAAAATACGACGTATCGAGAAATGATAAAAGTACTGTTATGTTAGTGAAAAAATGTCAACAATACAGAAAAACATACTCAAAAAATTTAATTTATTTACCATATGTTTTATTGGCTCAAAATTAATTCGTAAAGACTTTAAAACCCCCTAATTGACATTAAATGGGTTTAATTTTATTAAGTTTGCGATGCTGATAATTCAAAGAAATTCTTAGCAGAAATAGAAATCTAAATATGAAAACAATGCTTCGTAGCAAATAAGGGATTTCTTAAAATGTTTTTTATAGAGGATATCGTGAGAAATATCCTTGTTACAATACCAATTTTATAAGTTACTATGAACTAATGCTTTAATAAAATTTCTCTAAGGATATTATTGCTGAATAAAAAAACACATTGCTACAAAACAATGTGTTCGCCCTAACTATAAAACGAGGATTCATTTAAAATCCTTGCTGTGTTGATATACTATGTATAACTTATACATAGTATAAGGCATTTTTATGATTTTACTAATTTTAGCACACACTTCTATCAATATTTTTGTTAAATAAAAATATCCTATGCAGGAATAATTTAAATACTCCATATCGTCCAGCTTTAAATGTTAGAACTAATCCCATTTAATTCAAGTTCCATATGAAAACTGGGTAAATTTGGTAGTTAACATTTTGAGTTTTAATAATGGAATTCGTAGTATAAAAATGGAGAATAAAATGATATTCATCCATTATAATTATTCTCATAAATTGATGAATTCATTATAAGGTAGGTTCCTGAAAGGGGAACTAGCCTTTTATTCGAATTTTACTAGTTAAGAATGGACTTTCTTCTGTATCTAATGCATATATTTTTGGGGAGTGACTAAGGAGGTATTTTACAAATGTTTACACGACAAGATGCATGGACAGAAGATGAGGATAGAGTATTAGCGGATACGGTTATTCGATTTATTAAAGATGGTGGTACACAGCTTCAAGCATTCGAAGAAGTTGGAAAGCAATTATCCAGAACTAGTTCAGCCTGTGGTTTTCGTTGGAACTCATTTGTTCGAAAACAATACCAACCTTCAATAGTGTCAGCAAAAGCCTTCAGAAAACAACTAAAAAAAGATGCTAAGGTTCAAGAAAATGAAATAGAAATACCTGGGCAGGAGAAGGTTCTTTTTAAGAGTGATTTAGATTTTGAACAAGTATTAAAATATGTTAAAGAGATCTATAGTAAAGCTAAACAAAATGAGGATCAAGAAGAATTGTTAGTAAATTTGAAAGCGCTACGAGATGAAAATGATCGGCTTCAAAATGAACTGGCTACTATAGAAGAAGCTTATTGTTCTATAGTAGCTTTAATTGAGAAAGCAAGGGAAATGGTCTTAACGAAATAAAACAACTGTCAATATGGCAGTTGTTTTTTTTGCTTGTGTTTCCTTTAGAACAGTAAAAGTGTAGATACCAACTAAAGGAAGTATTTAAGGGAGTTTATAAAGTAATTTTACGCTGTCAACATTCTTAGATATTATACACTTATTTTTATAAGGGAGATAAAAATTAACATCTTTTAATCATACCTCCTCTCTATCCCCCATATATATAGAATTAAGTTTAGGACACTAGGACAGTGTCCTAAAGAAAAACTTAGATTGGAATGGATAAAATGATAAGAGAAGAGGAATTTGGTATTAGAGGAAGAAAGGTTCGTTCGGATAAAAAAAGAGATGTTAAACCAACAATTTCTGTGGAACTTAAAAATTGTATTTATCGTTTATCATATATAACAAATACCCCTGTTAAAGATGTATCTGAAATAATCTGTAAAAAAGGACTGCAATCTAGAAAGGTAATAGAGAATCTTTCACACCATTTTCGAAGGGAATATCGTTTTATGAATACTATCTACATTGGAGATCCAGGAAGGGAATCTCTTCAGAGTAAATCACAAAAAGGAAAAAATGAGCGAATTACCACTAGATTTACCCAATATACTTATGAAGAAATAAAAGACTTATCTGGTGCATTAGATGTAACTCCATCGAAAGCAACAGCACTACTGCTGGATGCAAGTATACGAAATACAAATCTTCTTGATTCTTTTGTTAAAACATATTTACACGGAACATTAGATAAAATGAGAATGAAGGAATTGAAATATGTACTTCAGTATATAAAGAAAAATAATCCATATAGCGAGGAAGGATCTTGGTTTAGTCTAATCGCTTTGATTGTAGAAGATGTTAAAGATAATTCAATTAATGTAAAAGAGTCTATTCATAATTGGTTAGATAAATTTAAATAGGTACAAGGGGGGATTGTTCATTACGTTTATTCACTTGAATGTTGCTTTTTACAATTAAAAAAATACAGTTATCATCCAGTAAAAGTGTGATATCTCTAGATAGCAATAATATCCGCAACGACTTCTAAAAGGTTAACAAAAATACTTGTCTAATTGTTTGCCTTGATATTTTGAACAGTATCGTGGAGTAATTAATATATTCTAATTTGGATTGGTTTCGTTTCTATATAACAGACCCTTACTGTCATTCGAGCTTTTTTAAAAATTCTTTCTGTCCTCCAGTAGTCTTATATGTGCTTCATGTCTTTTATTCATCTATGCCTGGCTTAGTGCGGGTTTATTACGAATCCATAGTAATAATAAATAATATATTAAGCCATTAAAGGATTCATATAAACTATACTAATGACGAAAATTGACAATAGATATACGTAATACTTTTAAATTTTTTATCTCAAAAAGAAAAAAACCGTATTCTTTTTGAATACGGCCAAATTAAATGTTACTAATTATTAAAAAACTATAGAATTAAATTCTGCAAACCGGACAAGAACCTTATATATTATTTTCAGACCGTACTCCCTTAATTGTTTTCTCTAGAGTTGATTGTTCTAAGTGGTATCGAAATAATATTGGGTCCGTCCTTTTTTTGAAGTTTTGATAAATATACTGTAGCATATGCGTCTATTATTGGAAACTCGGATATTTATCAAAGTCTCTATTTTTACTAATATAATCCAATAAATGGAAATTTTTTTTCGTTCCCACTTGATAATCCAGGTCATGATTTTTTAAATATTGATCAAGTAGATATTTTCCCTAACCAATTGTAAAACTGTCAATATCTGCGTCAGATAAATCCTCGTGCTCAGTTTTTGCTTTCTTTATACCTTTTTTTGATATTCAGTTAATAAATAATGGCTATCATCTTTTTCTGCTTTGTTTTTATTAATCACTACTAAACTAACACCAGTCACTATAAGGGCCGTTTTGTTTAAGTGCATTTATTCACAAATTATAAATAAATATAATTTATAACCTTATTATGAACCTTAAAAGACTAGTTTCCAATCCCCTGAAAACTGTGCTTTAAGATTTTTTAATATTCTACAAACAAAATAAAGAAACGGAACAAATAGGACAAGCGCCGTGGCTGAATTGGAAAAAGGTAATAATATATAATTAGGTTAACGTAACCGTATGTAGAGCCTCCTCCTCGAAGGTGTACACGTCCACGTCCACCTTTCTTTATTTTTGTATAACTATTCTAAGTTTTTTTAATGGAATATTGCTTGTCCGATATAACGCAAAAAATGGAGACTTCCCGGATTAGTCTCCATCTTTGACAAAAATGAGTTTACCTAGAAATAGAATATGTCGATCTTACTTTTTTGGTGATTACCACTTGATACTTTCCGCATAGAATATCTGCTTTTGGCATACTATCCTCATTGAAAGGGTAACCAGAACCTCCATTACTTGCTAATCACTAACAGTGCTGCACCCCAAAAGTTAGAGTTGAAATCTAACTTTTGGGGTGTTTTTTATGGCTAAATATAGTGGGAATTTCAAACTAAAAATTGTTCAAGAGTATTTGAAAAGTGCTTTAAGGTACCCCAACATTTGAAGGTGCACATCAATCGATGCTGCTTTTTATTTTGAGAAGAATTAGCGATTATTATTTTAAAAAATAATAAGGATGAAAGTTTTGTTTTGAATATACATTTATCATCAAGAAAGTCCAGTACATTTTAAAAAAACTTAAACATATTAAAGAGCTTATATACTCTGTTGTTTGAAGGAAGAAGAAAGTGTTTACTTATAGCTTGCCCTTTTTACACATTTAGACAAGCCGGAATGATTCAAGTTACATATATAGTAATAAGCAACTAAGGGGGGAAATTAAAATGCATATCATAACGGGATTAAATAACGGAGCCATCTATCATAACATTCCGAAACCTACATTTGGAGCCTGGAACTAACCTTTCTACGGAGAAGGACCATATCATTATATAATCGGTAATCAACAGTATAACATTTCTCCAAGACCACCAGGCAATCAGATTTTTTTCCCTATATCGGATCAAACTCTCCAACAACGTTTAGATAAAGTTCTTATCATTGGTAAAACTAATTAAGATTCTTCAGCTACCATTGGCAGCTATTTCTTTTTGCCAGTAGAAGTTATATGCAGATTATAAATAAACCATAACCCTTTGAAGCATATTAATGAACAAAATCCAAAATCCAAAAGGAAGTTATGTATGAGGAAAAATAAACAACAAAGAAGATATTTAAATATTGCACTTCTAATCAATACAATAATTGTAATCCCTTTAATATTGAGAAAACCTCCCATTAAGGATTGGATAATTGTCTATTTATTTAATGCTATTACAAATGGTATTATTGATAATTTTCTAAGTTCATACAAGATTGTTAAATATCCAGTACGATTATTCCCTAAAATATTCAAGACGCACCTATTATTTAATTATTTTTTATATCCATCTTTTACTGTTTTTTATAATCAAATTACATATAAAGATAAAGCACTAAAAGCATTTTTAAAACTTATATTAGTAACTATTCCTCCATTTTTAATTGAAGTTTTGGCTGTAAAGAAAACAGAATATATAGTATGGAGTAAGAATTGGAAATGGTATCATACCTTTTTTAGTATCATTCTTAAATCTTCCTTTACAAGGGTATTAATTGTAATTATTAGAAGGTTAAGCATATAAAGTAGAAGATAATTCATCTCAGTTTCTAACCGGAGGACCATCTATGAATAAAAATAAAAAGGAAGTTCGTCGCAAATTAGCTGAAATTAGCATATGGGGAACAACGTATGTTCATCCTAGAAACCCTTATATAGTAGCTTTGTGGTCCGTTACTTTTCCTGGCTATGGACATTTATTATTACATAAATACATAAGAGGATTCGCATTAATTATATGGGAAATATTTATTAACCAGAAATCTCAATTAAACCTTTCTATGGTTTATTCCTTTATAGGGGAAATTCACTTAGCCAAAGAAGTATTAAATATTAATTACGTGTATATGTATATACCAGTTTACCTATTTGCCATTTGGGATAGTTACCGAGCAACAATTGAATTAAATAATATCTATTTATTAGCTGAAAAAAATGAACCTCCTATAGAAGCGATAACTATAAAACCCTTTGAAATAAATTATGTTGATAAAAGAGATCCTATCATTGCTGTATTCTGGTCCTTGAGTATACCAGGCATGGGTCAGTTATATCTTCATCAAATATTCTCAGCAATTTTCGTTCTTATAACAACTGTCATATTCGTTAAATTTTCCCATGTAATAGCTGCAATACATTACTTATTGTTAGGGAATATTCAAGAATCAACCAATATTCTTGACAAACAATGGTTTTTTTATTTGCCTTCCTTATATTTCTTTAATATTTATGAATCTTATTTAAATACTGTTGAAAATAATAAATTATTTGCAGCAGAACAAAAAATGTTTTTAATTAATAGTTACCAATCCAGTAATTTAAAATTTAATAGTAATCGGGTGAAATAAAAGATGCAGGTTTTTTCAACTTTTGAACACTCTCTTCAATTGGAACTAGCGATAAGGGAAATTGAACAAAAAGGTATTCATACTATTTTTGCTGTCCCTTTAGATTCTACCAATCCTGAGAGCATTGGTCTTTTTGATACTATCCATCGGTCAGATGGGGTTTCCTTAATAAATAAAGGTATCGTTTTTGCTGTGTTCTTTTCTGTTTTAGGAGCAAGTAGAGGTTTTGTACTCGAGTGGGGACCCATCTATTGGGGATTAATTGGAGCGATATCTGGTTTTATTCTTGGTTTTCTTATCGATTTATTTTTACATAGGGGAAGAAAAGTAAGTGGAAGAGCAAAAGGCAAAACATCTGAGGTGCTTATTATAATTGAGTGTGGAGATACAGAACACAATGAAGTTGAAAAAATTCTCTGGAAACACTTCGCATTAAGTGTAGGAAAAGTCCATTAATAAAGCAATAAAAATTATAAGTGGAAAATATCATAAAGTAATACCAAGTATTATACAACTAAAAATTTTTCACGCTATAGGGAGTTTATGTTATGAAATGGTTAAAAGGTTTTACCTTTATTTTTTTAATCCTCCTTTTAAGTGGGTGTTGGGATCGAAGGGAGTTAGGGCAAGTTTCTATTGTTACAGGGATGGCTGTAGATAAAGGAGAATCGTATAAATACAAATTAACTATTGAAACTACGGAAGCAAGAGAAATGAGTTACCAAACAGCAGCTGGTTTGGCCCCATCAACGGTTTCATCGTTAGAAGGTAATAATATTGGGGAGCTGACTTCTAAATTTAATATCGTTAATGCCACTCATCCTGTTTATTCCCATACAAGAGTGTTAGTTGTTAGTGAGAAAATAGTAGAGGATGGATTGTTAGAGTTTATGGATTTTTTCGATCGAAACAGAGAAATAAGAGATGATTTTGCTATTGTAGTTGCCAGAGGATCTAATGCTGGTGATATTCTGAAAGTAAACAATATGTACAAAAAAATTCCCTCTCTAAAACTATATACTCAAGTAAATACCATGCAAAAAGAGTGGGGGGGAGCTCCTGATGTTAAGTTAAATGACTATACTCGTATTTATAACTCCTATGGACAAGCACCAGTACTACCTGCTGTAAAGTTGGTGGGTGATCCCAAAAAAGGTGGAAATATTGAAAATCTAAAAAGTGAAGTTCCAGAAAATGAAGTAGACCTTGATTCAATGGCGGTTCTTAAACTTGGGAAGCTTGCAGGATATGCCTCCTTTTATGAAGTTCGCGATATGCTTTTTGTGCAAAATAAAATTAAAAGCACAATAATAACATCTAATTGCAAAAATGGAAAATTTGGATACCGTATTACTAATTCTAAGACAAAGGTTACTGCCAAAGAGTTAAGTGGAATTCCTCATTTTTATATTAAAATTAAAACAGAAGGTAATTTAGAAGGAACCGATTGTCTTCAAAATTTCACAAATCCTTCCGCCTTTGAGGGATTAGAGGAATCTATTAATAAAAAGATGGAAAAAGAAATAAAAGGATTTTTTCAAAAAACAAAAGAGGAATTTAATGCGGATGTTTTTGGTTTAGGAGAACTCCTGAGAGAACAGGATTATAAGCATTTTAAGAAATACAAAGATACCTGGGATGATGGTTATGCTATAGCGAAAATACATGTTTCCTTCAATTCGGAAATAAAAAGAAGTGGATTAAGAAAAGATCGTTATATTATGAAGTGATTAACCACAGTTGGGTAATCATATTTCGGGTTTTAATGTAAGCGGTAATACTTTGTATGATGCTACTGGAAAACCTTTTGTTATGAGGGGAATTAATTATGCTCATTACTCCTAAAAACTTTACGTTGTATAAAGGGATTTAATGTTTTTCGTTGAATAATAAATGGAATATTAATGTCATAATTTTAGCGATTTAGATCAATTGAATGCTAAGATGAAAAAAATGGATTTTAAGGAGGACTAAAATGGTTACATGCTATCTGAAATATGTTATTGACCCTTATAAAGTAAAGGAATTCGAGGAATACGGTAAGATATGGATTCGATTAGTGAATAAATTGGGCGGTACACATCAAGGTTATTTTCTTCCACATGAGGGCGCTAATAACATTGCTTATGCCTTATTTACTTTTCCAAGTTTAGCAGCATATGAAGAGTACCGAGTGAAAATGGCATTAGATGTAGAGTGTCAGGAAGCTTATAAATTTGCAGAAGATACTAAATGTATTTTAAGTTATGAGAGAAGCTTTATGCGCCCTGTATTCGAGTGAGTGATCAGATTATACATATCTTGTAAAATCGACTGGT